>NZ_JAHUTT010000014.1 GCF_019209865.1 Shewanella sp. NIFS-20-20
AATCTAGCGCGGAACTCATCGTGGAGCGGGTGGTAGCACCTAATGAAGACTCCGAATACATTAGCGCAAACCAACCTCGTTATCGGAAATATCATTTGCAATAACGAGGCGGACCATACATTTTTATGGTGAAGTTAGCGATAAGCGAGACTTACTTAGTCATTCGCTTGTACTTCAGACGGTGAGGTTCAACCACGTCGGCACCATAGGTGGCCTTTAACCATGCTGAGTATTCGGTGTAGTTACCTTCGTAGAAGTTCACTTGGCCTTCGTCGCGATAATCGAGGATGTGGGTCGCGATTCGATCGAGGAACCAGCGGTCGTGAGAAATGACCATGGCACAACCGGGGAATTCCAGTAAGGCTTCCTCGAGTGCACGTAAGGTTTCAACGTCTAAGTCGTTGGTCGGTTCGTCGAGTAATAACACGTTACCGCCGGCCTGCAACAGCTTAGCTAAATGTACACGGTTACGTTCACCGCCAGAGAGTGAGCCGATGATCTTTTGCTGATCGCCACCACGGAAGTTAAAACGTCCCACATAGGCGCGACTTGGAATTTCCATGTTGTTGATGCGCATGATGTCTTGTCCACCGGAGATTTCTTCCCAAATGGTATTTTTGTCATTCATCGAATCACGGAACTGCTCCACCGAGGCCAACTGTACCGTTTCACCCAGCTCGATAGTCCCGCTATCGGGAGTTTCCGCGCCGGATAACATCTTGAACAAGGTTGATTTACCGGCGCCGTTAGCCCCGATAATGCCAACAATGGCCCCTTTAGGGACAGTGAAGGATAAGTTATCAATCAGGACGCGATCACCATACGATTTGGTCAGGTTATTGACCTCAATGACTTTGTCGCCTAAGCGTGGTCCAGGTGGAATAAATAGCTCATTGGTTTCGTTACGCTTTTGGTAATCATTGGTATTGAGCTCTTCAAAGCGTGCCATCCGCGCTTTACCTTTAGATTGACGACCTTTAGCGCCTTGGCGAACCCATTCCAACTCTTTGGCAATGGTCTTTTGACGCGCGCTTTCCGTTGCCGACTCTTGCTTTAAGCGGTTGTCTTTTTGTTCCAACCAAGAGGAGTAGTTACCTTCCCATGGTATACCTTCACCACGGTCCAATTCTAAAATCCAGCCCGCGGCGTTGTCGAGGAAGTAACGGTCGTGGGTAATCGCGACCACAGTGCCTGAGTATTCTTGCAAGAAGTGCTCAAGCCATGCCACCGATTCCGCATCCAAGTGGTTGGTGGGTTCGTCGAGTAGCAGCATTTCTGGCTTTTCGAGCAGCAGACGACAAATGGCGACACGACGACGTTCACCCCCTGACAGCACCTCGATTTTTTCATCCCAGTCGGGCAGACGCAGCGCATTGGCCGCCCGCTCTAAGATGTGGTCAAGATTATGAGCATCTTGCGCCTGAATAATGGCTTCTAACTCACCTTGTTCTTTAGCTAAAGCATCAAAATCAGCATCTGGCTCGGCGTAGAGTGCATACACTTGATCGAGGCGAGTCAGGGCATTTTTGGCCTCAGATACGGCCTCTTCAATGGCTTCACGCACGGTTTGGTTAGGATCTAATTTTGGCTCCTGCGGCAGATAACCAATTTTTAGACCCGGCATCGGCCGAGCTTCACCTTCAATTTCAGTATCAATACCGGCCATGATCCGCAGTAAGGTCGATTTACCCGAACCGTTGAGACCGAGCACACCAATTTTGGCGCCGGGGAAAAAACTTAAGGAAATATCTTTCAAAATTTGCTTTTTAGGCGGAACAATCTTGCCCACCCTCAGCATGCTATACACAAATTGAGCCATATGAATTCTCGGTTTTTTAACAATGGCGGCAGTGTACTAAATTGCCTCTTTTGCTGCCAGTAGCAAGATAGACTTGGTGCACAACCACTCACCCGCAATCGTGGCACGGCAGGTTCGATACGAATGAAGTGCCAGATGATTCGAGAAGGGGATCGTTATGACCATTTGTGACTATGCTCATGGTAGGGGGGCCGTTGAGATGAGACAGGAGAGCAACGATGAAAATTGAAGGGGGATGTCTGTGCGGAGCGATTCGCTATTGTATTGATGCCACGCCTATTGACGCTGGGTGTTGTCATTGCCATCGCTGTCAAAAATCCAGTGGGGCGCCAGTGCTTGCTTGGTTAACGATACCGTTTAGTGGCTTTACTTATACCGCTGGCGTTGCCGGCTCCTTTGCTTCAAGTCCCGAATATTTGCGGGAGTTTTGTCGTGATTGTGGGACACAAATTGCGTTTAGATTACACCGCAATCCTAGCATGATTGATATTACGATTTGCTCATTAGATGACAGTTCGGCCATCCGCTTGGATTATCATATTTGGTGTCAGAGTCAGGTGAGTTGGCTCGCATTTAATGATGATTTACCCAAGTACGAGGATGCTGGGCCGGACGGGGCATAAAAGTTCGCCAGTCCACTGGTCGATACGGGTATCAGTGAGGCAGAGAATTACCTCTGATATTGATATAGATTATTTTCAAGCTCATACAATTGTGTCGTGTCAATTAGAGCAAAACCTAAGCGCATCAACAAGCGATTTGAGTTAAGGTTGTTCGGCAAGGTCACCGCTATTACTGTTTCTAAGCTATGGTTTGTCATGGTGTGCTTGAGGACGGCCGTAGCGGCTTCGAGGGCATAGCCTTGGCCGCAATATTCTGACAACATCGCGTAGCCTAGATCGGGTTTATCTAACTCGGCTCGGGTTAATAGGCCGCACATGCCGATGGCGGTATTGTCGGACCTCTGGGCGACCAAGTTAAGACCAAACCCGTGAGTGTGATAACTTGCTAACGGGCCTTGGCGCAAGTAATTCTCCGCATCTTTTTGATCGCGAACATGCTTATCGGCGATATACCGTATAAATGATGCTTGATTGAGTAATCGAATGATAAACTCAGTATCTGCCAGCGTAAACGGTCTAATAATGAGTCGCTCCGTTTGACATAATGGGGTCATCGCTGTACCTCGAATCGACACGCTTGGGTGTATTGGCTGTGTGATGTTGGATTAAGTTTGGCAGAGATTGTGGTCGTTAACGTCATTTTCTCCATCCGGCCTCAGTGCCCTGATGTTGCTGAGCGCGCACGGTTGCCAATAACCCACTCAGCGCGCTTTTGCTGGTTTTACTGATGGTTTGCATCAACTGGAAACTGGGTTCATCGATCTGCTGTTGCTCGAGTTCGTTGATCATGACCTGCCACAGTTTAGCGGTCATTTGGGCATCGGCCAGTGCTCGGTGAAAAACGCCATCATTCTCTATGTGATTAAAGGCGACTAAATCGCCTAACTTATGGCTTGGTGCCTGTTGGAATAGGCGGCGGGCGATTAACATTGAACAGGCAAACTGGCCCGGATACTGGATATTGACTCGGGCTAATTCGGCATCAAGAAAGCGTTTATCGAACGAGGCATTATGGGCTACCAGCGGACTATCACCGATAAAGTGGCGAAAATCACGCATCACCTCTTCGGCGCTGGGCGCGGTACTTAACATGGTGTTGGTAATGCCGGTGTAGTCTTCAATAAAGCGACTGATACGGCGATTAGGATTGATTAATTGTTGAAAGGTATCAATCACTTCGCCATTGAGTAACTTGACCGCGCCAATTTCAATGGCGCGATCGCCTTGATGGGGGGATAAGCCGGTGGTTTCAAAGTCGAGAACGATAACAGAATGTGCTGGAGTGATTGGCATTCAGAGGGCCTTGATGTTGAGCGCGCACGCAGGTGGTGCCAAAAAGGAGAGTATATACGGCGCGACCACCATCGGGACAGTGGCAGAGGCGTCGCCTGCTTAAGATAGCGGCGCCGTCGGGGCTGATTAGCCTGATTATTCGGACAAATAAGACACTAGGGTCAGGTTTTAAGAACACAGCGTTCAGCATAATTGCAAGTATTTTCATGTGGTTCGATCTGGGATTGTGCGCCATAGCAGAGTAAACTAGCGAGCAATTCAAGCCGTATCCTACAAAATACCAAAGTTAACTTTGCTGCCGGAGTCGCTAATGCTGAAGAAAGACATGAATATTGCTGATTATGATCCACAATTGTTCGCCGCTATCGAGAACGAAACTCGCCGCCAAGAAGAACACATTGAGCTGATTGCATCAGAAAACTATACCAGCCCGCGGGTGATGGAAGCGCAAGGTTCTCAGCTGACAAATAAGTATGCCGAAGGTTATCCGCAGAAGCGTTATTATGGTGGTTGTGAGTATGTGGATATCGTCGAAACCTTAGCGATTGAGCGAGCGAAAGAATTATTTGGTGCCACCTATGCGAACGTCCAGCCTCATTCGGGATCGCAAGCCAACAGTGCTGTGTACATGACCTTGTTGCAGCCGGGTGATACCGTGCTGGGAATGAATTTAGCCCACGGTGGTCACTTGACCCATGGCTCGCCAGTCAACTTTTCTGGCAAGTTATATAACATTATTCCTTACGGTATCGATGAAACCGGTCATATTGATTATGACGAAATGGAGCGCATCGCCATCGAGAAAAAGCCAAAGATGATGATTGGTGGTTTCTCGGCGTACTCCGGCATTGTGGACTGGGCGAGAATGCGTGAGATTGCCGATAAAATTGGCGCCTATTTGTTCGTGGATATGGCTCACGTTGCCGGCTTAGTGGCCGCGGGTGTGTATCCGGATCCTGTGCCCCATGCACACGTCGTTACCTCTACCACTCACAAAACCTTAGCAGGCCCTCGTGGCGGCATTATATTATCTGCTGCTAACGATGAAGACCTGTATAAGAAGCTCAATTCGGCGGTATTCCCAGGTGGCCAAGGTGGCCCGTTAATGCATGTTATTGCTGGTAAAGCCGTTGCCTTTAAAGAAGCCTTAGAGCCTGAATTTACTTTGTATCAACAACAAGTGGTTAAGAATGCAAAAGCCATGGTTGAGGTGTTCCTTGAGCGCGGTTATAAAATCGTCTCTGGCGGTACCGATAACCACTTAATGCTGGTGGATTTGATTGATAAGGACATCACAGGTAAAGAAGCCGATGCTGCTTTAGGTCAAGCCAATATTACGGTTAACAAAAACTCGGTGCCAAATGATCCGCGTTCACCGTTTGTTACCTCTGGTATTCGTATCGGTACGCCAGCGATTACCCGTCGCGGCTTTAAAGAAGCCGAAGCTAAGTTACTGACCACTTGGATTTGTGATGTGCTTGATGATGTCAATGATGTGGCCACCATTGAGAAAGTGAAGCAACAGGTCCTTGATTTGTGCGCTCGGTTTCCAGTTTACGGTTAACCTTAAGTTGGAAATGCGATAAACTCCAATGGCCGCCTTTTGCGGCCATTTTTGTTTGTTGCTATCTTGCCCGGAGGCAAAATGCATTGTCCTTTTTGCAGCGCCACAGAGACCAAAGTTATTGATTCGCGTTTGGTGGCCGATGGTCATCAGGTGCGCCGTCGTCGCGAATGCACGTTATGCCATGAGCGCTTCACCACCTTTGAAGGTGCTGAGCTTGTGATGCCCCGAGTCATTAAGCGGGATGGCAGTCGCCAACCGTTTGATGAAGAAAAACTGCGTGGCGGCATGTTACGCGCCGTCGAAAAACGGCCGGTGTCGATGGATCAACTCGAGCAAGCTCTGACTAAAATCAAATCGCAACTTCGAGCCACAGGTGAGCGTGAAGTTAAATCAGAAATGATAGGTAATCTTATGATGGATCAGTTAATGGTGCTCGATAAGGTAGCTTATATTCGTTTTGCTTCTGTTTACCGCGCCTTTGAAGATGTATCAGAATTTGGCGAAGCTATCGCCCGATTACAGAAATAAGAGGCCGTCGTGAATCACTGGTCGTTGCAAGATATTAAGTGTATGAACCGTGCACTCCACCTCGCGGCGAAGGGGCGTTATACCACGGCTCCTAATCCCAATGTTGGCTGCGTCATTAGTCTGCACGATGACATCGTTGGTGAAGGTTACCACCAACGTGCAGGTGAGCCTCATGCCGAAGTCTTTGCCTTGCGTGAGGCAGGAGCACAGGCCAAAGGCGCCACCGCCTATGTGACGCTTGAACCGTGTAGTCATTATGGCCGTACGCCCCCGTGCGCATTAGCACTGATAGAAGCGGGTGTTGCGCGCGTAGTGATTGCGATGGTGGACCCGAATCCGCAAGTTGCCGGCAAGGGCGTTGCGCTGTTAACCGCCGCGGGAATTCGTGTCGACATTGGCTTAGGTGAGAGTGATGCCCGTGGATTAAATCCAGGCTTCTTGCAGCGAATGGAAACCGGGTTAGCGCGGGTGAGTGTTAAATTGGCGGCGAGCCTCGATGGTAAAACCGCGCTGCGCAATGGCGTATCTAAGTGGATCACGGGCCAAGAATCGCGACGTGATGTCCAGCGTATGCGGGCGCGTCATGGCGCCATCATCACAGGTATTGATACCGTATTAGCCGATGATCCTTTACTGACGGTTCGCTATCAAGAGCTCGGCTCATTGTGTGAAACCTTGGATATCGATGACTTAATTCAACCGGTACGGGTGGTGCTCGATAGCCAAGCGAGACTTCCTGCCAGTGCCTATCTATTTAGTGCACCAAGCCCGATTATTTTAGTGTCAGTGGCAGATTATGCCGACAGTGATAAACAAAACTGGCCGGTGCATGTGGCACATTGGCGTTGTAAAGGCGACGATGATGGTCGAATTAATCTCAAGCGCCTGATTGAAAAACTGAGCCTTGACCACCATTCCATCATGATAGAAGCGGGCGCGACCTTAGCGGGGGCATTTATTGACCAAGGCTTGGTCGATGAGCTGGTGTTATATCAAGCCATTAAAATTTTGGGCAGTCATGGCCGTAATTTGGTGAATTTATCGGATTATCACCGTTTAGATGACGCCCCCCGTTGTCAACTGATCGACGAGCGAGCCATTGGTGCCGACCGCCGTTTGACCTTGGCTTTTGGAAAAGCCGTTAATCATGCCAACATAGGCGAGTAACAATCGATGTTTACAGGAATTATTGAAGCGGTAGGGACCTTGCGTCAGTTAAGCCGCCGAGGCGATGATATTCGCCTCAATGTCGCCAGTGGTAAGCTGGATTTAACCGATGTGAAGTTAGGCGACAGTATTGCCACCAATGGGGTGTGTTTAACCGTGGTTGAATGTTTAGCCGATGGTTATGTTGCCGATATCTCGGCTGAGACCGTCAGCTTAACCGGTTTTGCGCATTACCAGGTCGGCACGCACGTCAATCTTGAGAAAGCGGTGATGCCAACCACTCGTCTCGGTGGCCATATGGTCAGTGGCCATGTCGACGGCGTGGCGCGAGTGATTGAACGCAGTGTGCGAGGCAAAGCGATAGAGTTTTGGTTAGAGGCACCCCATGCCTTAGCTCGCTATATTGCCCATAAAGGCTCTATCACAATCGATGGTGTGAGCTTGACAGTGAATGAAGTGATGGATGCGCGTTTTCGCCTCACCATAGTGCCTCATACTGCCGGTGAAACCACCTTGGTGGACTTGGCCGTTGGCGCGAGCGTGAATATTGAAGTGGACTTAGTGGCGCGCTATTTAGAGCGCTTGTTACAGACGCCAACTGAGACGGCTTCTTCAGGCGTGACCATGGAGCTGCTGGCAAAATCGGGATTCATGCGCTAAGTCGCAGCTTGATTTTGTTGAGTGCAGTAAATTCTATAAATATTTATAAATACAAATAGGTCTTAACGATGGCGCTACACAGCATAGAAGAAATCATTGAAGATATTCGTCAGGGGAAAATGGTCATCCTGATGGACGATGAAGACAGAGAAAACGAAGGTGATTTAATCATGGCGGCCGAAAAGGTTACGCCACAAGCCATCAACTTTATGGCCACCTATGGCCGTGGTCTGATTTGCCAGACCATGACTAAGGCGCGTTGTTTACAATTGGATTTGCCCTTGATGGTAACCAATAATAACGCCCAATTTTCGACCAACTTTACTGTGTCAATCGAGGCGGCTGAAGGGGTGACCACCGGGATCAGCGCTCACGATCGCGCGGTGACTGTGCAGGCTGCGGTAGCCCGCGATGCCAAAGCGTCTGATTTGGTACAGCCTGGGCATATCTTCCCGTTAATGGCGCAAGATGGCGGGGTATTAACCCGTGCCGGTCATACCGAAGCAGGTTGTGATTTAGCGCGTTTGGCTGGCCTTGAACCCTCTGGGGTTATTGTTGAAATTCTCAATGAAGATGGCACCATGGCGCGTCGTCCTGATTTAGAAGTCTTCAGCGAAAAGCACGGCATCAAGATTGGCACCATTGCCGATTTAATTGAATACCGCAACCACACGGAAACGACCGTTGTTCGTGAAGCAAAATGTCAATTACCGACCCGTTTTGGCGAGTTTGAAATGGTGACCTTCCGCGACACCATCGACAACCAGCTGCACTTTGCCTTGATCAAAGGCGACTTGGGCGCTAACCCTTTAGTGCGAGTGCATTTACAAAATACCTTCAATGATGTGCTCTACTCAGAGCGCGATCAATCCCGTAGCTGGCCGTTAGACAAGGCCATGGCGCGTATTGCTGAAGAAGGTGGGGTGTTAGTGTTACTGGACGGCCAGCAGCATGCTTCTGATTTGCTTGCAAAAGTTAAAGCATTTGAAGCTGAAGATAATGGCCAAGCTCAAGCTGCGGCGAAATGGCAAGGTACGTCACGCCGCGTCGGTATTGGCTCACAAATTCTGGCTAACTTGGGCGTGACGAACATGCGCTTATTGAGTTCGGTTAAGAAATATCATTCGCTGTCGGGCTTCGGTTTAGAGGTTACCGAATACGTTAGCGAATAATCCCGCTTGGGAAAAACCATATTCCATTAAAATAGCATGATCCGGCAGCATTTCCCTGTGGTATGATAGCGCCACTTTTCGTCTCGGGTACGCACCGAGCATCGTGCTTTGCTAAATTTTAGGTAAGATAATGAACATAGTACAAGGTAATATCGAAGCGAAAAATGCCAAGGTGGCGATCGTTGTTTCTCGTTTTAACAGCTTTCTGGTTGAAAGTTTGCTCGACGGAGCCATCGATACCCTGAAGCGTTTCGGTCAAGTCCAGGATGATAATATTACTGTGGTGCGTGTACCTGGTGCGTTTGAGTTGCCATTAGCGGCCCGCCGTGTTGCGGCCAGCGGTAAGTTTGATGGCATCATCGCCTTAGGTGCAGTCATTCGTGGTGGCACGCCACACTTTGATTTTGTTGCTGGTGAATGCAACAAAGGCTTAGCGCAAGTGTCATTGGAATTCGATGTACCGGTATCATTCGGTGTATTGACTACAGATACCATAGAACAAGCCATTGAGCGTTCTGGTACTAAAGCGGGCAACAAGGGTGGCGAAGCTGCTCTGGGTCTGCTGGAAATGGTCAATGTACTTCAAGAACTTGAACAACAGCTGTAATAGTAGGAAAAAACATGAAGCCTTCTGAGCGCCGTAAGGCCCGCCGTTTAGCGGTGCAGGCCATTTATTCATGGCAATTAAGTGGTAACAATATCGCCGATGTCGAGCATGAGTTCTTAACTGAGCAAGCTTTAGACGGTGTTGATGTCACTTATTTCCGTGAACTGTTTGCTGGCGCGGCAACGAAATCAGGTCAGTTGGATGAAATCATCATCCCGCACCTGGAACGTCCTTTGGATGAAGTCTCTCCGGTTGAGAAAGCCATCTTGCGTTTAGCGACGTATGAGCTAACCTTCCGTAAAGACGTGCCATACAAGGTTGTGATCAACGAAGCTATCGAGTTGGCTAAAGCCTTCGGTGCCGAGGATGGTCATAAGTTTGTCAACGGCATCCTGGACAAATTGGTTGCTCGTAAATAAGAATAAAAACGGTATCTTCGGATACCGTTTCCTTTATCAGGAGCAGACAGGTCTGCCTGTCTGATAGTCAGTGAAAGAATTCCAACTGATTGAACAGTATTTCCAAGGACGGGGACCTTTGCGCAAAGATGTTGTGCTGGGGATTGGAGACGATTGCGCCCTGTTAAAACCCGCCGAACGAAAATTCCTCGCGATTGCCTGTGACACCTTAGTAGAAAACACGCACTTTTTCCCCGATATGCCAGCGCAAGCCTTAGGTTATAAAGCCCTTGTGGTGAATTTATCGGATCTCGCCGCCATGGGCGCTGAGCCTGCATGGATGACGCTGGCATTAACCTTGCCCGAGGTCGACGAAGCTTGGGTGCGTGATTTTAGCGAAGGATTTTTTGAGGCGGCGGATTATTATGGCATTGCTTTAGTCGGCGGCGACACCACCTGTGGCCCAAAATCCATCACAGTCACAGTGCAAGGGCTGGTACCTGAAGGCGCGGCCTTGACTCGCCATGGCGCTAAAAATGGGGATTGGATTTACGTGACCGGTACCTTGGGTGACTCGGCGCTTGGCCTCGATATTTTGCGTGGTACGGTCGATGTCCGCCCTGAATACCGTCAGGCGTTAATTGCACGGCATTATCACCCAACGCCACGAGTGTTAGCCGGACAATCTTTACGTAAATTAGCCTCAAGCGCGATTGATGTGTCCGATGGCTTGCTGAGTGACATTCGCCATGTGCTGAAAGCCTCTGGTTGTGGCGCCATGATCGAGGTGAGCGATTTACCCTTATCCCAGGGCCTAAAGGATTGTGTCAGTGAAGAGCAAGCACGACAATACGCCTTATGCGGCGGTGAAGATTACGAATTATTGTTTACGGTGCCTGAATCCCAAAAAGGTGCTCTGCAAACGGCGTTAAATCAGGCCGGGGTGCGCTTTACTTGTATCGGTCAGATAAGCGCTGGCACGCAATTGAAATTAAAGTTACATGGTGAGCCTTATGAGGCCACCTTTACTGGGTTTGAGCATTTTAAATGAAATGGTTAGCGCAAGATCCTGCATTGAAGAAGTTGTCTTTAAAAAATCCCATTCACTTTTTGGCCTTAGGTTTTGGCTCGGGCTTAGCGGCTAAGGCGCCGGGAACCTTTGGCACCTTGGCGGCGTTACCGGTATTTCTGCTGCTAGCACCGCTCGGTCTGCCTGCCTATTTGGCGATAACGCTGGTGGTGATAGTGGCCGGAGTGTTTATTTGTCATCGTGCTGCCCATGATATGGGGGTGCATGATCACGGCGCGATTGTGTGGGATGAAGTCGCAGGCTTATTGATCACCTTGATAGCCGTACCCATGCAGTGGCAATGGATCGCCTTAGGCTTTGTGTTGTTTCGCCTGTTTGACATTATTAAGCCTTGGCCAATTCGCTGGCTTGACGCGAAAGTCGATGGCGGCTTTGGCATTATGATCGATGATGTGGTGGCCGGGGTATTTGCCTTGCTGTCATTGCAACTGTGTCTGTATTGGTTCGGTTAAGCAAGCATCGTCTTTATTGACAAACTAAGATGTCGCCACTGGCGGCATTTTTTTTGGGAGGGCGTTGGTAGTCAGGGATGGGGCGCTGGGGATGAGATAGAGGCAAACCCAAAAAGATAAATGCCTGGCGAATTGAGCTGATATAGGAATGAACCAGGCATTTATGGGGATGATTATTTCAAGCGATTAAGGCGTGATTGGCAATCATCGAGGAGGTAGTCACTGATCTCGCGGAACACATCGGGGCATTGGCACTGTTCAAGTAAGAGCTTCATTGTCACGAGTGCATGTTCGCTGCCATTAATTTTTTCAGTGAGCAAACCAAAATAGACATTTTTATCTTGAGCTTTGCGTATGGTTAACGGCCCAACTTCATACACGACTTGACCGGAATTGCTATGCCATTTTGAAATTCGATTTAAGGCAATTTCACAGGCATGGTTGATTTCTACGTGTTGTCTCCAATCGCATTCGGTGGGGCTATCTATCTGAGTTTCGCTACGGACTGTGTAATTTACAACATGGGTAATAGCTGTCATAACGTCTTGCTCCTGCAATGATAGGTTCACTTTCAGCATGGAGCTTTCAGTGAACTCGGTCAATCTAAGATTAGGTGTTTTTTGATATCGCCGACACTTTTACAGTCTTTATTCTGTATCTAATTGATTTTTATGAATTTGGCCCAACAATGTATGGGCTGATTTAGGATAGACCAAGCGGATAAACCCAGCAGACTGAACAAAAAGCCCCGCAGACAGTTGTCACAGTGCGGGGCGAGTAACTCAAGTCGCGTTACAGGGCATGGGTAAAGATTTGACAGATTTCTTCGTGGGTCGCTTGTTTCGGGTTAGTGAAGCCACACGCATCCTTGAGGGCATTGGCCGCTAACGTGGGAATATCTTCAGGATTTACGCCAAGCTCTGTCAGGCTGGCGGGAATATTGACAGCCTTGGCCAGCGCCTTAATGGCGGTGATTGCCCCTTGGGCTCCCATATCCGCGCTCATACCTTGGGTATTAACCCCCATGGCTTTGGCTACGTCAGCTAAGCGCGGCGCAGCCACTTGGGCGTTATAGGCTTGTACATAGGGCAGTAGCAAGGCATTACAGACGCCATGCGGTAAATCGTACATGCCTCCAAGTTGATGGGCCATGGCATGAACATAGCCTAAACTGGCATTGTTAAAGGCCATGCCGGCTAAGAACTGGGCATAAGCCATCTGCTCACGCGCGGCAATATTGTTGCCATCGTTGACCGCGGATTCTAGATGCGCCGCGATAAGTTCGATGGCCTTGATGGCACAAGCATCGGTGATGGGATTAGCCGCAATCGATACATAGGCTTCAATGGCATGGGTTAAAGCATCCATCCCCGTCGCGGCGGTGAGTGCTGCAGGCTTTTTCAGCATCAATTCTGGGTCATTAACCGATAATACCGGCGTCGTATTTTTGTCGACGATGGCCATTTTAATGTGGCGAGATTCATCGGTAATAATGCAGAAACGTGTCATTTCACTGGCGGTGCCAGCGGTGGTGTTAATGGCCACTAGCGGCAACTGGGGCTTGGTCGAAACATCCACGCCTTCGTAATCTTTAATTGAGCCGCCATTGGTCGCCACTAAGGCGATACCTTTGGCGCAATCATGGGGGGAACCACCGCCTAAGGAAATGACAAAGTCGCATTGATGTTGCGTGAGCAGAGCTAGGCCCGCATTAACATTTGCGACCGTAGGGTTGGGTTGGACGCCAGCGAATACCGTGGCTTGGATATCTTGTTGCTGAAGTTTGCTGGTGACTTGAGTGACCAGGCCAATATCGACTAAGGGTTGGTCTGTCACCAATAGCGCGTGTTTAAAGCCAAGCGTACAGATATCGCCAATGGCGTCATCTAGTGCGCCTTGACCGAGTACATTGACCGCAGGAATGAAAAATTTAGCCGCCATAATAGACCTCATAAAGTAAGTAAATTTTCTAAATCATGACTTTTTAAAAAAGCCCTCATTTAGAAAAATTGCTAACCAAGCCAAGTCTTTATGTGACTAAACTAACAGGTGTTGTTAGTGCTTTTGTTGATGACGATCACGATTTCGTCTGGATTTGTCATAAATTTTTCTATTTTTGTAACCCAGCAACAAAAATGGGAGTGTGAGTGAGACGTGGTGATGAGGCGAATGATGGCCGTGATGATCGCTATCAAAATCCGCAGTGTCATCTATGAGATAATCCTGTGGTACTCAGATAGTCATCGCAATTAACGGGAGAATAAAATTATATATCAAGCCAATGTTAGTCTGGTGGTTGAGCCTGATCATCCGGCTTATCAATGGGCAAAACGCCAATCCGATGCTGTCAATGCATTCGGTCATATTGGGACCCATATTGATTGTTACGAGTCAGTGCCGGCCGAGGATGAGTATCTGGTCGATGTCGTCATCATTGATTGTCGTCAGCAACCGGTGTCGATGGCCGATTTGCACGGGGTCGCGCTCACGGGCAAGGCCTTGATTCTGTATAGTGGAAACTTAGAACAACATGGCTATGCCACGCCCAGCTATGGCGCACAAGATACTGCAATCTCTTCTGCGGTGCTCACGGAAATTTTACAACAGGCACCCGCGTTTATTGTGATTGATAGTTATGGTATTGGGACACACGGTGAGCAGCATATTAGTTTTGATAAACGCTGTGAGTCTGCGGGTTGTTTCGTGATTGAAAATGTCAACTTAACTCATGCCGATATCCGCGCGATTAAATCGCTTAAGATCGTGATAGATACAACGGATACGGCAACAGGTAAACGCTGCCAACTGACGGCACTGGGTAAAGCGGTGTCGGAGTTCGCATGACTGCCAAATGTGGCGACATGGTTTGTCGCCGTGATGACGGTTTACTTCATAGGCGGAACGCTTGGCCTCTGGTACAATTGGGGCTGACTCATTTTAACGAATACCTTCATGAACTTTGCTGAACTTGGCTTCAATGACGCCACCCTTGAACGTCTACAAGATTTGAATTATCACACCCCGACCGAGGTACAACGCCAAGCCATTGGCGCTATTTTCGCCGGTAAAGATGTGATAGTGCAGGCTAGCACGGGCACAGGCAAAACGGCGGCTTTTAGTTTGCCGATAGTGCAACACTTAGTGACTTCATCGAACGATCCCGCTCCCCGCGTCCTGATTTTGGCTCCCACGCGCGAGTTAGTGGCGCAATTGGCTGACAAGTTGGCCGTGTATTCTGCCGGCACAGGTTTGCGGATTGTGGCGCTGTACGGCGGCGCGAATATTCAGGTGCAGCGCAAGCAGTTAATCGCGGGCACGGATATTGTGATTGCCACTCCAGGACGACTGTTTGATCTTTTAGGGCAAGGCGCTATCAGCCTAGATTCTGTCCGTTACTGGGTCATTGACGAAGCCGATCGTATGCTCGATATGGGGTTTGTGCCTGATGTCGAAAAACTGTCGCGTTTATTGCCAGGTAAAAGACAAACGCTTTTATTTTCAGCGACGTTTGATGATTCTGTGCAGGCATTGGCGGCTAAACTTACCCATAATGCCGAGCAAATTGCCCTCACCAGTCAACGGGTGCCCAGTTTGCTTAGTCAACAAGTCTTATTATTGGCGGCCTCGCGCAAGGCCGAATGGCTGGCTGAATACGTCGGCAAGCAAAATCTGCAGCAGGTCTTGGTATTTGTCAGCACCAAACAAGCGGCTGACGAGTTAGCCAAAGAGTTAACCCTTGACGGTATTCGTACCCAAGCGTTCCATGGGGATAAGACCCAAGGCGCACGTATGCGCGCATTAGAAGCCTTTAAAACCTTTAACTGCCGGGTATTAGTGGCTACTGATCTGGCGGCCCGTGGTCTGGATATTGCGGCATTACCTCTGGTGGTTAACTTTAGCTTGCCAGATAGCCCTGAGGATTTTATTCATCGCATCGGTCGCAGCGCCCGTGCAGGCCACAGCGGCATGGCAATTACCTTAATTAGCCCAGCAGAGCGCTTAGCATGGCAAGGTATCGCGGCCTTGCTCGATGAGGCGCCTGAGATCAGTACCCCAGAGGGTTATGAGTTCAATAAGGCCAGTGTCCATATTCAACATATACCTGCGCCTAAGGCGGCTAAGAAGCCATTTAAGTCGCATAAAAAACGCGTATCGAATAAGCCTCAAGCAAACGCTGTGGCAAAATTCAGCCGTAAGAAAAAACCTTCTGCACAATAATTAAGAATTGATAACGACATGAATCAACCCCACGTTGTAGCGCCTGATCCGCTATTGAATGAATCGATAACTCGTCTATTTTGGCGCTATAGCATTCCCACAATTATGTCGATGTTGGTCACTGGGATTTATGTGACCATTGATGGCATTTTTATTGGTCATTACCTCGGTGAACAAGGATTAGCCGCTTTAATGCTGGCTTATCCTGTGGGGGCGGTGTTGTATGCATTAGGCGCCATGATCGGTATGGGCAGTGCGGCCTTAGTGTCGATTAACCTAGGTCAAGGTAATCAAGAAAAAGCGCGCCATTTTGTCGGAAATGCCTTGAGTTTAAGTCTCATCACTGGGCTGGTGATGGCGATTTTAGGCAGTGTATTTAGTCGAGATATCTTGCTGATGTTAGGCGCCGAAGGCGAGATCCTTGAGGGCGCGTATCAATACCTCATTTGGTATTTTTTACTGGGTATCTTCCCTGTATTGTCTTTAACTTTTACCTCATTGTTGCGTAACGATGGTCGACCCGGCTTTGTCACTTGGGTGCTTATCGCCGGTGGCGTGATGAACATTGGCCTCGATTGGCTGCTGATCGTGGTGTATCCGATGGGCTTGGCCGGGGCAGCCATTGCCACCATGTTGTCACAAGCCTTCACTGGGCTTTTATGTTTACAGCACTTTTTCTCGGCGAAAACTAAGCTGCGTATTCATTGGCAACAGCTCAAGCTCAGCGTCGATAATTGCCTTAACATCGCTCGAGTCGGGTTTCCGAGCATGCTGATGAACTTGTATTTGTCGGTGGTATTAACCCTGCACAATATGGCGTTTTTATGGGTTGGTGGCCCCATTTTTGTGGCAGCTTATGGGGTAGTGAGTTACACCGAGGCAATTTTTTATCTTATTTTTGAAGGGATTGCTTTCGGCACTCAGCCGATACTCAGCTATAACGCGGGAGCGGGGCGCTACGATAGGGTCAAGCAGGCGAGGCGCTTGGCATTTGTGGTGACCTTAATCACCGCCTTTATCGGCTTACTGATGATTTATGGCTACCCGCAAGGCTTAGTGTATTTGTTTGCTGGCGACAATGAGGCGTTAACGCCAGTGGCTGTTGAAGGCATGCGTTTATATTTCTGGGGCTTACCGATGGAAGGTATGTTGCTGGTGGGGGCGAGTTTCTTCCAAGCAATCAACTGCAGTCGTGAAGCGTCTATCCTAACTGCCAGTAAATTGTTATTGATTGCGCTCTTGTTGATCGTTCTGGCCTGGTGGCTAGGTTCGACAGGGGTGTGGCTCGCCTTGCCTATTTGTTCTTGCGTGTTGGCGCTGTGGATGGGGTTTGCTATGCGTCGTCAAGACAGGTTACATGCCTGAGTTAGCTAAGAGGTTATGATAAAACGCCCCGGACTTGGGGCGTTTTGCTAAGCGCTGAACTTAAATCAAGTAGACATTAAGGCTACAGGCACCATGAGCGCCAACCACGAGGGCTTGCTCGATATCCGCGGTTTTAGAGGGACCGGCAATAAACACCCCAAATTCGCCCGGACGTAAACTAATTCGTTCCATCGCAACGTGCATATTAGCTACCAAACTATCGGCGTTGACCATTATCAGCAGGTTTTCACAAATAAATGGCGTGACTCGGTGGCCTTCGGGTTGGCTCACCCAAATGGCGCCATTCTCAGCGACGGCCAGCTCACCTTTTAAGATGGCATAATCGATATCTTGTAATTCATGGGCGGTGTTTGGGATCGCGCGGTTGCCTTCAACTTCAGGGCATAAAGAGATCACTTGCTGGCCCGCTGCGATTAAATCCTTGACGTAAGCGGCGAGGCTCGCCTGCCCATCTTGGCTATGTAAAGTGCCGGCAACCGTTGCTAACGAGTTGGCAAATTGGCCGACTAGATCGTCAATACGGGCAGGTACAGTAATGTCTGGCATGGCCACCGACGTTGGCGCAATGACGGATAATGATTCCAGAATTTCGAGTTTGCTCGACATAAATTAGCTCCTATTGTTCTTATACCAACGCTCAAAACTCGATGCTGGTGCGACCGGTAATTCACGATACTTACCCCAAGCACCAGAGCAGGGCTTGAGAAGGGCGCCGGGTAACAGTCTTAGCGAGGTACGCGCCATCGCCATCGAGGCATTTAGCATGGTTTCATTGGCCATCAGTTTACCGACTAATGGCATATAGCTAGATTTACCATAGGGGAGAGTACCGGCTTCGGCTTTCAGGCGGCGCTGGTGATGAATGATTTTATCGAGTGGCACCTTAGTGGGGCAGACAAACGAGCAACTGCCGCATAAAGTACAGGCCCAAGGTAATGAGTTGGTCGCATCGTGCTTGGCACCGACCGCAATCCCAATCGGACCTGGGATGGTGTAGTTATAACTAAAGCCCCCACTGCGGCGATACACTGGGCAGGTATTTAAACAGCCACCACAACGAATACATTTTAGCGATTCGGCTAAAATCTTGTCTTTCAGCATATCACTGCGGCCGTTATCGACCATGATGATATGCATCTCGCCTCCTGCTTGCGGGCCGCGATAAAAACTCGAGTAGGTGGTGATAGGTTGGCCGGTTGCGTTGCGTGCTAAGGTGCGCAGCAGTACCCCTGCACTGGCAAGGTTAGGCACGATTTTATCTATGCCCATTGAATGGAGCTGCAACTTAGGTAAGTTAGCGCCCATATCGGCATTACCTTCGTTGGTGCATACTACCACGGCGCCTTGATCGGCAATGGCCATATTGACGCCAGTCATCGCGGCATCGGCGCTCAAAAACTGGGCCCGTAAATGGGCGCGGGCTGCGCGGGTTAAATAGGTCGGATCTGACGCCCCTTTATCGGTACCGAGTTTCTCATGGAATAACTCACCCACTTCTTCTTTTTTGAGGTGAATCGCCGGCACCACAATATGCGATGGTGGTTGCTGGTTAAGCTGAATAATGCGCTCACCCAGATCGGTGTCGATGACTTCAATCCCCCGTTGTTCTAGATAGGGGTTGAGGTGACATTCTTCTGTCAGCATCGACTTAGATTTCACCAGTTTTTTAACCTGATGTTTAGCTAAGATCTGATGGACAATTTGATTGTGTTCCTCACCATCCTTGGCCCAATGCACCACAATGCCATTGGCAATACATTGTTGCTCAAACTCTTGCAGGTATTGGCCGAGATTGCTTAACGTATGCAGCTTAAGTTCGCTGCCTAAGGTTCGCAATTGCTCCCATTCAGGTAGGCTGGCAGCGGCACGGTCGCGTTTTTCACGTAGCACCCACAAAGCCTTCGAGTGCCAATCGACACGGGCTTCATCTTGGCAGAATTTTTCGGCGCGCTCGGCGTGAGTACGCGCCGATTCAGTATGTGGCATCGACATGATAATGCTCCTTATAGGGCCGCGTTAAGAACTTGGGCAATATGGCGAGTTTGGATCAATAAATGCTGACGGCGCATCATGCCATCTAGATGCAGTAAGCACGATGGGTCAAAGCCGACCGCATAAACCGCGCCGGTATCGGCATGCGCTTTAGCCTTATCTTTGCCCATTTTGGCTGATACTGCGCCTTCATCGACGGCGAAGGTGCCACCAAAGCCACAGCATTCATCGCGGCGTTCAGGGTAGACAATCTCGATACCTTCAATGGCGGCCAACACGGCTTCGACTTTATTAAATTTTGGCCCCATAGATTCACTCGGGCTAGCCAAGTTAAGCATACGAATACCGTGGCAACTCAGTTGCAAGCTGATCTTATGAGGGAATGGACGAGCAAATTGTTTGATCGGGGCTACATCATGTAAAAATTCAGTCAATTCATAGAGCTTATCAATGACAGCCGCGGCTTCTGGCGAGGAGTCAAACTCATGAAAATTCTCTTTAGCGGCCACTAAGCAAGAGGCTGCAGGGCAGACGATGGCGTCACAGTCCACCCCTTTGAAGGCATCTAATAATTTCAGGGTGGTTTTTTTGGCATCATCATAACAACCTGAGTTCGTCATTGGCTGACCGCAACAGGTTTGCCCCGCGGGTAAAATCACCTGATGACCTAATTTTTCTAATAATTCTAAGGTAGCAATGGCCACATCGGGCATCATTTGGTTGACTAAACAGGGGATAAAAAGTGCAATTTTCATGAACACATCCAAGCATATTACCGCAATAATTTGCCTTAAATATAGCCTAATACCTTATAAATAATAGTGCTATTTTAGTAAAGGTTAGTTGGCATATTTGCAAAAATGAAAATATACATATCATTGATAAATAAAGGTTTTTTATTGTAAAAATAGCGTTTTTAGATTTTTACGCTTATTGATACATAAAAATGAAATATCCGGCGACGCCATCTTGGAGTGGCTGGCCTCAACGGGCTAGCAGTTGCGGTCAATTCAACCGCAAACTTGCCGTCAGCAAGGGGGAAAATGGTGTTGTGCCGGTGGGGGCTTCACGGTTATTCGCTGTATTGCCTCGCGGGTACTCCGCTCACTGCGGCTGCAGGGAGCGGAGTACCCGCGTTAATGGTGGTTGTGATTAACGGCTACATTCTTCGAGCAGGTAGGCGAGATGGCGATATGAAATACCACTGTGTTGACTTAACCCCACTTCACAGGTGCGGTTAGCGTAATAGCCTTCACTGATCTGTTGCGGTAACAACTTCTTAATATTGCGCAGCGCACTGGCATTGATTTCTGGTTTATACAGGCCTTTTTCACCCGCATAGCCACAGCATTCAATCCCCGCGGGACGGACGATGTCTGCCGCACAAGCCTTGGCAATGGCGAGCATCTTATCTTCTACATGTAAGTGTTTCGCTGAACAACCTAAATGCAGGGCCACCTGGGCCTTGCGCACAATGGTCAATTTGGGCAAGAGCTTATCGTGCATAAACTCCACCATATCGATTAAATCGATATTAGGATTGCCTTGCAAGGTGCGTTTAGTACATGACAAAGCATCGATGATCACAGGTAATTTACCTGAACCGGAGATCTCACTCATGGCTTGGATCAGTTGCTTACGTTTGCTATCGGCATTGCTAAAGTCGCCCTTAGATTCCCACATCTGGCCGCAACATAAATCACGGGTATTGTCGGGAATGATCACGTTATAACCGCCGCGCTCTAGTAACGTGATGATCACTTCTGAAAGGCTGAGGTTATTAGGATCTTCTGGAGTGGCACCAAAGGTTCGCCCGCCACAGGCAGGGAAATACACCACGGTTTGCTGATCGGCTTTTGGCATACTCGGTTTGGCGATGCTAGCCCCCTTGGGGAAGCTCGGGTTCCAATAAGGGACCTCTTTGCTGATCTTGCGGCCGGTATTCATAAGCCCTTGCGTAAACTTATCACCGGTCAGTTTATGAATGGTACCCAATAAATTGAAACCAGAACTGATGGCTTGATTGACCACTCCATAATGTTTGGCTTGGAAATTTAGCACTTTTTGTTCGGTGGTGGTGATATATGGCGTGCGTAATTTGCGCACCAGTTGCCCCATGGCGTTGTCGACAGGACAGGCAATGGTACATAACTGACAGGCGGCGCAGGTGTCGATAACATCATATTTTGCCGCAACGCGCATCTCGGCGGCGGCCTTGCTATCACCGCTCTGCTCCAAGCGTTCGATTTCTCTTAGGGTGGCAATCCGTTGGCGCGGCGACATATTGAGGGCGGACGTTGGACAGGTTTTTTCACAAAAACCGCATTCGATACAGCGATCGATATCGTCATCGACCACAGGGCAAGGTTTGATGTGCTTAATGTGGACCTTGCTGTCGTCATTGAGGATCACTCCTGGATTAAGTAATCCTTGAGGATCAAATAATTGCTTAATATTTTGCATCAATACATAAGCATCATGACCCCATTCCATCTCCACAAATGGCGCCACGGCGCGTCCGGTACCATGTTCGGCTTTCATGGAACCGTCATACTTGTCGATCACCATCTTGGCCACATCTTGCATAAAATGGTCAAAACGTTCGATATCGGCGCTGGTGGCAAAGGTTGGGGTAATAATAAAGTGGAAGTTACCGGCTAAGGCATGGCCATAAATCACGCCTTCAGGATAACCATGGCGATGGAATAGCTCGGTTAAGTCTTTGGCGGCCTCGGCCAAGTGCGGTAATTCAAAGGCCACATCTTCAATAATGACCGACGTCCCTTTAGGACGGGCGCCACCAATGATGGGAAACAGTCCAGAGCGCATGGCCCAGTATTTACCATAGACCTTAGGATCACTGCTGAAGCTCAACGGGCGTTCGGTATCAATATGCGCCAGTTTGCTGATCACATCGGTGGTGTACTGACTTAAGGTGGCTTCATCATTGGCGCGACACTCAATCAATAATATCGCCGCGCCTTCTGGCAGCTCACTCAGCCAATCGGGCATACCGGGTTTACCGGTAATGGCTTTAATGGAAGCCCAATCCAGTAGTTCAACGGCAGCAACACTGTCACCCACCAGTGGTGGTACGGCGCTGGCAGCATCTTCCATGGTAAAAAATACCGCTAATGCCGATGCCTTACATACGGCCTCATCCACTGTGTGATAAGTGACTTCTTCCACAAAGGCGAGGGTGCCTTCCGACCCCACGATCAGGTGATTAATAATATCGAACGGATCTGTGTACTCGACTAAGGCGTTGAGGCTATAGCCTGTGGTGTTTTTAATGGCGTACTTTTTATGGATACGGCTGGCTAATGCGTGATTGTTTTGGGTGACCTCTGCCAATTGCACCAATTGAGTTAATAATTGAGCATGGCTTGCTGCAAATGCCGCTTTAGACTGTTCACAGCCGGTATCGAGCAAGGTGCCATCGGCAAACATCAACTTGGCAGAAGCGATGGTCTGATAGCTATTTTGAGCCGTACCGCAACACATGCCAGACGCATTGTTATTAACAATACCACCGACTTTGGCCGAGGTTAAGGTGGCTGGATCTGGGCCAATTTTCTTGTTAAAGGGTTTGAGCATGGCATTGGCATCGGCACCAATCACCGCCGCGCCTAAACGAATGAATAAATGATCGTCACTGACTTCCATAGTGCGGAAACCGTCGAATCCGAGCATTAACAAAATGCCTTCACCGACCGCCTGACCAGATAAGCTGGTGCCTGCCGCTCTGAACGTCACTGGCACCTTATATTCGCGGGCAATGGCCATAGTCGCCTGTACTTCGGCTAAGGTATCGGCGTGGACGACCCATTGTGGCACGATGCGAAAATAACTGGCATCGGTCGACCAAGCAAATCGACGCACCGGATCATTAGTGACTTTGTCGCCTAAAACACTGTGTAACGCATTGAATACCACTTCAGAATTCATTATATCTTTCTTCTCTGCCAAGGTTCTGCTGATGAGACGAGCACTAGGCTCGCCTTTTAATCGTTAACTCATTATCCGCGTTGAGCTTCGCTAGGGTTAGAAGCCACCCCACATAAACGCTAAAGTGCCAGCCAATAAAGCATAGGCCAAGGCCACCGGCATGGTTTTACGAATAATTTCAGATTCACGGCCCGCCATACCAACGACTGTCGCAGCGGCCACCACATTCATGACACACATCATATTGCCGGCATTCGCTCCAATGCCTTGTAGGGCTAAAATCATGGCGTAATTCGCGCCAATGTTGTCGGCCACACTGTACTGTAGGCCAGAGAACATCATGTTAGAGAAGGTGGCACTGCCCGAAAGGAAGGCGCCAAAGATGCCGACAATGGGGGCCATCCAGCTCCATACTGCCCCCATGGAATTAGCCAGTAAATCAGCTAATGCGACCGGCATCGATGCTAATCCTGAGCTGTTTTCGCCTGAATTCAGGAAGATTTTTACCATAGGGACCGAAGCGCCTAAGGAGATAAGCGTCGGTAGCATAGATTTAACTGAGTCAGATACCGATTGCTTAATCGCAACCTGATTCATTTTAAATAGCCAAAAACCTAAGATACACACAGCGATAAAGAAGGCGCCAGGGGCGTAGAGGGTCGCAAAACTGGCGGTTAATTCGGTGCCGAGTAAGCCCGTCCAACTGATATTGAAACTGGATAAAAAGCTCTTAATCGGGGCAACTGTGCGGGATAACACCAACAGTATTGCCATTACTAAATAGGGAGTCCAGGCCGCTAATTGGGTAAACTTGACCTCAGATTTGATGGGGGTGTTGCTCGGGGCGGTTTGGTCATTTTCGGCGAAATCAAACCAAGGTGTTGCCGGCAATAACCAGCCTTTTTTGGCCACAGGGATCACTAACGCCATACCGATAAGGGCCCCAATCACCGACGGAAATTCAGGACCGGCAAAATAGTTGATTAACCAAGCGGGAACCGTAAAGGCGACCCCGGCAAACAGGGCAAATTTCCAAATAGCTAGGCCTTCTTTAAAGGATTTATTGCGACCGAAGAAGCCAGTCAATAGGGCGACCATCACCACCGGAATTAAGGTGCCAGTGATTAAGTCTAAGGTGATCATGTGCATGGCAATGAACTGCGCATAATCGCTGAAGTTACCGCCATGCTGGGCAATTTGCGCGGCGGCCATATTGACGCCACCTTGGGTCAGGCCTTGCTCCATACCAAAAAGTACGGGTAAACCAATGGCGCCAAAGGACACTGAGGTTGAGTCGGCAATTAATGCCACGACCGCGGCAGCAATCGGGGGGATCCCCAGTAACACTAATAACGGTGCGCCAATGGCGGCTGGAGTACCAAAGCCGGCTGAACCTTCGATAAATGAGCCGAACAACCAACAAATAATGATCACTTGCACTCGGGCATCGGCACTGATATTGGTGAAACCGGCGCGAATGGTATCCATAGCACCGGAATGCTTTAAGGTATTGAGCAGGAATACCGCACCAAAAATAATCGATAAGGGGGTCAGAGCCGATAATAAGCCTTCAACGACGGAGGCTGATAAAAAGCCAATGTCCATCTTCCAAATAAAAATGGCAGCAAGAGCGGTGATTAATAGGGAGATTGGCATGGCGCGGGAGGCAGGCATCCGCAGTAATACCAAAAATAACATCACACTTATCACCGGGGATAAGCTGGCTAGCAGTTGTAAGATGGTCATGAAAGTCTCAGTGTTTATTTATCTGGTCAATGAAAAAGTACGCCAGTGTTAGCTTTCGCTTATTATTAAGCCCCTGGCTAGGCGGCCAATATATTCTATTGTTTTGTTTTTAAAAAATTGATCTAGATTAATTGGGCGTATGTTTATTGATGGAATCTAGTGTGTTTGTGATCTCGCTCTAATCCTTAGTGCAGTCTAGCTTAGAATTTAAGCGCCATATGGGCCGATTTGGTAGTTAATTTAACTGTAATTTCGACATTGAGTTCATTAACGTTTTGCTCATTGTGATGTAAATCACTAAATTAGGATTGAGGCAACTAGTGGCGTGCGATTTGGCCAGCGGGAGAGTCAGGTCACGGCGTGACCGTCTGGTGGGCGCGTTAGAAGGTTGGTGGCTTGCTGAGTTGTAAAGTGCGCTGTTGTCGCCAAAAAGGAGACTCTGCCAAGGCGCAGCTGGCCTTGGCGACAAGGATTAGAACAACTTGCTGCCCCAACCGAGTTTGTTTCTCAGCACATGGAAGTAGTTATACGCTTTGGGGTGCACGAGCGTGAGTCGTTCGGGGCTGCGTTTAATGATGATTTCATCGCCGGGTAACACGGCAAGGTGCACATGACCATCACAGCTGACTTCGAGATTTTCAGAGTTTTTAGGCGACACCAATAATTTAATGGTACTGCCGGCATCTACCACGATAGGACGGCACGACAAGGTATGAGGGAACATAGGGACTAAAATCATCGCCTGTAAGTTTGGGGTCAAAATCGCGCCACCGGCAGATAACGAATAAGCCGTTGAGCCAGTTGGGGTTGACACTATCATGCCATCGGCCCGTTGGCTGTACATGAATTGGTCATCGATATAGACCTCAAACTCAATCATGTGGGCAATTTTACCCGGATGCAATACCGCTTCATTAACCGCAGTATTGCTGGCTTTGAGTTCTTGATGACGAAAGACTTGTGCCTCGAGTAAGAAGCGATGCTCGGTAATGAAATTCCCTTCCAGCACTTGTGATAAGGGTTCTTCAAAATCATCGGGCGGTAAGTCGGTCAGAAAGCCAAGGTTACCGCGGTTGACACCAATAACGCCGACATCAAATCTGGCCAGCACCCGGGCAGCACCTAACATGTTACCGTCACCACCGACGACTATGGCTAAATCACATTGTTTACCAATTTCCACTATTTCAACGGCAGTAACGTGTTGGCCTAGTTCTGCTGCCACCCTTTCTTCGACCAAGACCTTGTAGCCTTGGACACTGAGCCAGTGATGAAGTCGTTTTAATGTCTGGTTGGTGCCCGCATGATGGGGCTTGCCGATCAGACCTATAGTTTGGAACTTGTTTTTCATAGAGTTTGTGCGCTTTGTGGCGTCAGGCCTTGAAACGTCAGAATTGATCCCCATAATAGGCTGTGAGTTTGCAGAAACAAAGCATTTTTGCTGGAGTAGGAATGACCAACGATTCAAAACAGGCGCAAGCCGAGAACGCAGAAGTGATTACTGAAGAAATGGTAATCGATCAAGAAGGGACTGACGAGTCAGGTTTAATGGATGAGTTAACCCAAGCTAATTTCCGAATTGAAGAGCTGGAACAGCAGCTTGCTACCGCCGAGTCGACTGTGGTTGAGCAGAAGGATTCCGTGGTTCGTGCCGCTGCCGAAGTCGAGAATATTCGTCGTCGTTCTGCCGTTGAGGTAGAAAAAGCGCGTAAATTTGCTCTGGAAAAGTTCGTAAATGAACTATTGCCTGTGATCGATAATATGGAACGGGCATTAGCGGCAGGTGATGCTGATAATGAAGCGACCAAAGCGATTCATGAAGGTGTTGAATTAACACTGAAAACTCTGACTTCGGCCGTGGCTAAGTTTGGGGTAGTGCAAATCGATCCTACGGGTGAAGCGTTCAATCCTGAGCAACACCAAGCTATCGGCATGCAACCTAGCACCGAATTTGCTGCCAATACCGTGATGATGGTGATGCAAAAAGGCTTTATGCTGAATGAGCGTTTATTGCGCCCAGCCATGGTGATGGTGTCGCAAGGCTAAGGTGTTGAGTGATTTTGCCGAGTTAATCTCTGGTGAATCAATAACAAAAAGGACAGCGAAAGCTGTCCTTTTTATTGAGCCAGAGCTAGGATTATTTGGCTAAGTACGCAGTAATTTGCGCCAATATCCCTTCGCTGTCGAGTTGCAACTCGTGCTTAATTTCATCCGGCGCGCCATGCTTGATGAATTCATCCGGCAGGCCGATTTGCAACACAGGCTTGCAGATCTTATGTTTGGCTAACAATTCCAGCACCCCACAGCCGGCACCGCCGGCCACGGCATTTTCTTCGATTGTCACTAACACATCATGGCTACGGGCTAATTCGAGCACCAACGCCTCATCCAGCGGCTTCACAAAGCGCATATCGGCCACCGACGCATCCAAGCTGTCGGCGGCTATCATTGCATCGGCCAAGGTCGTACCAAAGTTCAGTAATGCCAGTGACTGGCCTTGGCGCACTAAGCGACCTTGACCTATGGGCATCGCCGTCATGGTTTCCACTTGCTCGGCGCCCGTCGCGCTGCCACGAGGATAGCGGACGGCACTCGGACCGTCTTGATAGCAGTAGCCGGTATACAGCATTTGACGGCATTCGTTTTCATCGCTTGGGGTCATGATCACCATGTTGGGAATACACCGCATAAACGAGATATCAAAGGCGCCTTGATGGGTTGGGCCATCGGCACCGACAATGCCGCCACGGTCAATGGCGAACAATACTGGCAATTGTTGCAAGGCGACGTCATGGATCATCTGATCATAACCACGTTGCAAGAAGGTCGAGTAAATGGCGATCACCGGCTTATAGCCTTCACAGGCAAAACCGGCGCCGAGTGTGACCGCATGTTGCTCAGCAATGGCCGCATCAAAATACTGTTCAGGGAAATGCTGTGAAAATTCGACCATGCCAGAGCCTTCGCGCATGGCCGGGGTGATGCCTAAGACTTTGTCGTCTTGTGCAGCGATATCACACAGCCACTTACCAAACACTTCAGAAAAGGTTGGTAAGCCTTTTTTGGTGGCAGGTTTTTTAAATTGGCTTGGGTCAAATTTAGGCACGGCATGCCAACCAATAGGATCTTGCTCTGCCGGGGCATAGCCTTTCCCTTTTTTGGTCATGATGTGCAGAATTTGCGGTCCTTTGAGGTTACGCATATTGCGCATGGTCTCAACCATGGCATCGACATCATGGCCGTCAATCGGGCCAATATAGTTAAAACCTAATTCTTCGAACAGGGTGCCTGGAACGACCATGCCCTTAAGGTGTTCTTCGGTGCGCTTAGCCATTTCCTTGATGACCGGCATGCCCTTGAGCACTTTTTTGCCACCTTCACGGATGGTGGTGTAAAAGCGCCCTGACATCAGCTTGGCTAAATGATTATTGAGGGCGCCCACGTTTTCAGATATCGACATTTCGTTATCATTGAGCACCACTAACATATCTTTATGTAAGTCGCCGGCATGGTTCATGGCCTCAAAGACCATGCCACCTGTCATAGCGCCATCGCCAATCACGGCGACGACTTTACGGCCTGCACCTTCTTTATCAGCCACCACGGCCATGGCGGTGGCAGCACTGATCGAGGTGCCAGAGTGACCCACGCTGAACGTGTCATATTCGCTTTCTGCGCGCCAAGGGAATGGATGTAATCCATTTTTTTGGCGTATGGTTGGCATACGATCACGACGACCGGTCAAAATCTTATGCGGATAAGCCTGATGGCCAACGTCCCAAATTAAGCGATCAAACGGGGTGTTATACACATAGTGCAGCGCGACAGTGAGTTCGACTGTCCCGAGTCCAGAGGCAAAGTGACCGCTCGAAATGCCCACCGACTTTAATAGAAACTCTCTGAGCTCGTCTGCCACTTGAGGTAACAATTCCTGAGGCAGTTTTCTCAGGTCTTCTGGGGTATCGGCTTGTGCCAATAACGGATATTGAGATATGTCCAGAGTCATAATGAGATTCGTTGTCTCTTGTTATGTTCTTCGGGCGATGATATATCGCGCAAAGTTGGCAATTAGTTGACTATTGTACGGTAACTTAGTCAACGCTGATAGTGCATCCTGAATTAGTTGGTCGGCGCATTGTTGCGCTCCAGCTAAGCCTAGGAGCTGAGGATAAGTGCTTTTATTGGCCTGAGTATCCGAGCCTTGCGGCTTGCCCAATTCTTCGGTGGTCGCCGTGATATCTAAAATATCATCCTGCACCTGAAAGGCTAAGCCGATAGCGTTGGCATAAGTGATTAACGCCGTATGGGTGGTTTCATCCGCATCGGCACAAATCAATGCCATTTCCACGGCGCAACGGATTAAGGCCCCTGTCTTCATGTTATGCAACTGAGTCAGGGTATCAAGGTCAATCGTGCGATTGGTCGAATTAAGATCGATGGCCTGGCCACCGCACATGCCTTGAAAGCCTGACGCCTTGGCTAAACAACGCACCAACGCCAGTTGCTGCTCAGCTCGTAAGGGCAGGTCGGCAGCACTGATGATTTCAAAGGCTAAGGTTTGCAGGGCATCGCCGGCTAAAATGGCGCTGGCTTCGTCAAAGGCGATATGCACTGTGGGTTGGCCACGACGTAAATCATCATCATCCATTGCAGGCAAATCATCATGGATAAGAGAGTAGGCGTGAATACATTCAATCGCGGCAGCGCAGGCGTCGAGCTTGGCTAAGTCAACCCCTAGCATCTCACCAACGCTATACACCAAAAATGGGCGAATGCGTTTGCCGCCGAGCAGGGCTCCATGAGTCATGGCTGCTTGTAATGGTGCATCGATAACCGGTAAACACGCCAAATGCTCGCGTAATTGGGAATCGATACGACCTTGGTATTTTTCTATCGCAACAGCTAGCACGTTAGGCCTCATCACCATCGAAAGAACTGAGAGGAGTATGGCTATCATTGGCCATTAAAATACTGACTTTTTGTTGGGCTTGTTCCAACTTGTTTTGACTTTGGCGCACCAAAGCAATCCCGCGCTCAAATTGTTTTAGAGCATCATCTAAGGAAATATCGCCCTGTTCTAACTGGGCAACAATTTGCTCTAATTCGGTGAGAGATTGTTCAAAACTTAGGTTTTCAGGTTTTTTGGCCACGTCAGTTTCCTCTATTTTAGCGGGTGACAAGGTATATCAGGGTGGATACGGGGTCAAATCCAGTCGTTGGATATTTGCACGAAAGCACGCTTTAGATCTTATTTTTTTTAAGAAAAAATAAAAAAGTAGCTAAACTTGCACCTAGGACTTCCGATATAGAGATGAATGCCGACAGGGAATTTGCAGTGATTCATTGATTCATGCCTTTAGCAAACCCCCTGATGTTCTCAATATAGTTGGCAATTATACCCCTAATAGCTTAGTTTGCTGGGGATTTTGGGCTTTTTTGATGGTTTGCACTCAGGCTTGAGTGTATTTTAGACGTTCCCGGCAGTGGAATATGAGGAGCAAGTGTGGATTTAGCAACACTTATTGGGATCATCGGAGCATTTGCCTTCGTTCTAGGCGCTATGGTCACCAGTGGCGGTTTGGGGATTTTCGTCGATATCCCCTCGGTGTTAATTGTATTCATGGGCTCCCTGTTTGTGGTCATGATGAAATTTAACCTTAAATCCGTGATCGGTGCCGGTGGTGTTGCCGCCAAGGCGTTCTTATTTAAATTAGATAAGCCTGAAGATTTGATCGAACAGTCGGTGAATATGGCGGATGCGGCGCGAAAAGGCGGCTTCCTTGCACTCGAAGAAGCGCAAATCAGCAATCCATTTATGCAGCGTGGCGTGGATATGCTGGTGGATGGTCATGACGGCGATGTGGTTCGTGAAGCGTTAGAAAAGGACATTGCCTTAACCGAAGAACGCCACAAAGCGGGAGTGAGTATTTTTAGGGCCTTAGGCGATGTGGCTCCCGCCATGGGCATGATTGGTACCTTGGTGGGCTTGGTTGCCATGTTATCGAACATGGATGACCCGAAATCCATTGGTCCGTCGATGGCGGTAGCACTGTTAACCACCTTGTACGGGGCGATGTTGGCGAACATGGTGGCCATTCCGATCGCCGATAAGTTGCAATTGCGTATGGGCGAGGAAATGATGAATCGCAATTTGATCATGGATGCGGTACTGGCTATTCAAGATGGCCAAAATCCACGAGTGATCGAGAGTTTCTTAAAGAATTACTTGTCTGAGAAGAAGCGAAAAGTCGACACCACGGGCGGAGAGTAACCCATGGCGAAGCATAAGTGTGAATGTCCACCACCGGGCGCCCCCATGTGGCTGGCGACTTTCGCCGATCTTATGTCACTATTGATGTGCTTTTTCGTACTCTTGTTAGCCTTCTCCGAAATGGACGTGGTGAAGTTTAAACAGATTGCCGGCTCAATGAAGTACGCCTTCGGGGTACAGAACAAAGTCGAAGTCAAAGATATTCCCAAGGGGACTTCGGTGATCGCCTTAGAGTTTCGACCCGGACGCCCCGATCCCACCCCGATTGAAATCATCAACCAGCAAACCAATGAAATGACCGAGCCGGTACTCGACTTGCAGTCCGGCGAGGATGCTAGTGCCGGAGGGGTGCAACAGCAACAAGGGGAGCAGCGAGGTGGCGAGTCGTCTGCCAGTGCGCGCGAGTCGGCTATGGATGAGTCGAAAAGTACCCAAGGTGAGATGCAGGCCCAGCAAGAACAAGTCAATAGTGAAGCCAAGAAAATTGCTGAAAAACTCAATAAAGAAATTATTGATGGCGCCATCGAAGTGGAATCGTTAGGTCAGCAAATCATAATTCGTATTCGTGAAAAAGGCGCTTTTGCATCGGGATCGGGCTTTTTACAACCGCGGTTTAAGCCGGTGGTCAATAAAGTGGGCAAGTTGCTGGTGGATATTCCCGGCATTATTACCGTGTCGGGTTATACCGATGATATGCAAATTAGCAATGAACTCTACAGTTCGAATTGGGATCTTTCCAGTAAGCGAGCGGTGGCTGTGGCCCATGAGTTTGCTAAAGTGCCTGGGTTTGACCAACGCCGAATGAAAGTGGTGGGGATGGCGTCGACCAATCCGCTAGTGCCTAATACCAGTGAACAAAATCGCACCCGTAATCGCCGCGTAGAAATTGGAATTGAACAAGGTAAGGCCAAAGAGTCTGAGGAAATTAGCGTTAATAAATAGCCGCTTATAGGCTTGATTGCCATTATCCCTAAGCCCGCACTCATTGAGTGCGGGCTTATTTTTTGAGATAACCATTATCGAGGTGCGCCTTTTTCAACGATTTTGTTATAATCCCCAGATTGCCGTAATAATGAGTTGCCAAGTCCCATGAAGTTTGTCGTCAAGATTTACCCTGAAATTATGATGAAGAGCAAGCCAGTGCGCATGCGTTTTATCAAGATGCTCGAAACCAATATCCGTAATGTGTTACGTCACATCGACGAAGGCGCGAAAGTTCAGCGTCAGTGGGATCGTATTGTTGTCATGGTTCCGCCCACGAAACCTGAGCTGCTGGATGTGTTTGCCGAACGGCTACAATGTATTCCTGGTATCGCCCACAGTTTGCAAGTAGCAGAGCATAGCTTTACCACGGTTGATGATATCTACCAAATCGTATTACCTATTTATCGTGATGAATTAAAAGGTAAAACTTTCTGTGTACGCGCGAAGCGTAATGGTCAGCATGAGTTTACCTCCAGTGATATTGAGCGTTATGTTGGCGGTGGCTTAAATCAGTTTACTGAGGCGCTTGGGGTAAAGTTGAAAGATCCCGATATGACAGTATTCCTGGAAGTGGATCATGACAAACTGTACGTGGTTGAAAAGCGCATCGAAGGCCTCGGTGGCTTCCCTATTGCCACCCAAGAAGATGTGTTATCTCTGATTTCCGGCGGTTTTGATTCTGGGGTATCGAGTTTCCAATTTATTAAGAAAGGGTGTCGTACCCATTACTGCTTCTTTAATCTTGGTGGTGCCCAGCATGAAATAGGGGTTAAGCAGGTGGCTTATCACTTGTGGAAAACCTACGGTGAGTCCCATAAAGTTAAATTTATTTCGGTGCCGTTTGAGCCCGTGGTTGCTGAAATTTTAGAGCGTATCGATAATGGCCAAATGGGGGTTATCCTTAAGCGTGTCATGATGCGCACGGCCGCTCGCATTGCTGATCGTATGGGGATACAAGCCTTAGTCACCGGTGAAAGTGTTGGCCAAGTGTCTAGCCAAACGTTAACGAACTTGAATGTGATTGACCGTTGTGTTGATACCTTGATTTTACGTCCGTTAATCGCCATGGATAAGCAAGACATTATCAACGAAGCGCGCCGCATCGGGACGGAAGATTTTGCCAAAACCATGCCAGAATATTGTGGTGTGATTTCACAGCGTCCGACCGTCAAAGCCGTGTTGAGTAAAATTGAAGCGGAAGAGCAAAAATTCTCTGAAGATTTGATCGATAGAATTTTAGCCAACATTGAGATTATCGACATTAGGGAAATTGCTGCCAACATGGATACTAAGATTACTGAAACTGAGTCAGTTGACTCGGTCGCGGCCGATGAAGTTGTGATTGATATTCGCGCGCCGGAAGAGGAAGAAAAGCAGCCACTGGTAATCGATGGCACTGACATTAAAGTGATCCCTTTCTTTAAGTTAGCGACTCAATTTGCCGACTTAGATTCCTCTAAGACTTACTTACTCTATTGTGAGCGTGGTGTGATGAGTAAATTACAAGCCTTGTATTTGCTTGAGCAGGGCTACACCAATGTCAAGGTGTACCGTCCTTAAGACGCGCCTTTTATAATATATCGCCGCAGCTTGTCTGCGGCTTTTTTTATGGCATAAATGGGGGTGACCTCGTTGAGGTATGGGGCCATCGTGAGGGTATTTGGCGTTTAAAACCCGCAAAAAAGCTAGTCAAACGCGCTAAAGCCATGCACCATTGCGGATTAGAAAAACTTATTCATAAACAGGGAGTGGAATAGCATGTCAAGACGATTGCCGCCGTTGAATGCGGTCAAGGCGTTTGAGGCAGCGGCCCGACATTTGAGCTTCACCCGCGCCGCCGAAGAGTTGTTTGTTACTCAAGCGGCTGTGAGTCATCAAATTAAAGCCTTGGAAGATTTTCTCGGCTTAAAATTGTTTCGTCGCAAGAATCGCTCACTGTTATTGACCGAGGAAGGTCAAAGCTATTTTCTCGAGATTAAAGACATATTTACTCATCTCGGTGAAGCCACCGACCGCTTATTAGCGCGCTCGGCCATCGGCTCTCTCACTGTGGCGATGTCCCCAAGTTTTGCCATCCAATGGCTGGTACCGCGCTTAGCCAAGTTTAGCGAGAAAAACCCCGATATCGACGTGCGGATTAAGGCCGTCGATTCCGATACGGCCAGCTTGACTGATGATATCGATGTGGCGATTTATTATGGTCAAGGTCATTGGGCGGGAATGCGCAGCGACAAATTACGTAATGAAGTGTTGATCCCTATGTGTTCGCCCTTGTTACTCAAAGGGCCTAAGCCCTTGTCGAAACCTAGCGACTTAAAGTTTCATACCTTACTTCATGATTCCAGCCGCCAAGATTGGCAGGCGTGGTTTCGGCAAACGGGGGTGACGGACATTAACGTCAATCAAGGGCCGATTTTTAGCCATTCCTCGTTAGTATTGCAAGCGGCGGCCCACGGTCAAGGGGTCGCGTTGGGCTACAGCGTGTTGGCCAAACCCGATATTCAAGCCGGACGGTTAGTGTGTCCGTTTCCCGATGTGTTAATCAGTAAAGATGCGTACTATTTAGTGTGTCATCAAAGCCACGCCGAGCTGGGTAAGATTGTTGCCTTTCGCGAATGGATGTTAGATATGTTTGCAGAGGAGCTGCGCAGTGAAATGCTTCTTGGATGATCTCAACGCCGGCCACGGCAGTTACCTCGGCCCAAAGACGCCAGACACCTTGATTTTATTAGCCCATGGCGCGGGGGCCGACAGTCGCCACCCGTTTATGGTCGCCATGGCACAAGGACTGGCAGCGGCAGGTTTTGGGGTGTTTAGTTTTGATTTTCCCTATATGCGTTTACGTCGAGTCGATGGCACTCGTCGTCCACCGGATCGCGCCCCTAAATTGCTCGAATGCTTGGGTCATTATGTTGAGATGGCTAAGGCGAGCTCGACAAAGCGGATTATTTTGATGGGCAAGTCCATGGGCGGTCGTATGGCCGCGACCTTAGCCAACGAGATCCAAGTGGATGGGGTCATTTGTTTGGGCTACCCCTTTGTCGCCTCGAGCGGCAAAGCGCCGAGGCTCGAGCCATTACAGCAGCCATTGTGTCCTGTGTTAGTCCTGCAGGGCGAGCGAGATAAGTTTGGCGGCTTAGCTGAGGTGCCCCAGTGGCCGATGGCGGCGAATGTCGAAGTACAGTGGATCACTGATGGCGATCATAGTTTTGTGCCAAGAAAGTCGTCAGGCACCACAGCCGCGGCTAATCTAACTGCTGCCGTGGTGGCCAGTAGTGAATTTATAGGACGATTGTCATGATTAAGGGGTTAATGGTGTTAGCCGCGCTCAACGGCTTATTAGCGGTGGGGCTTGGGGCGTTCGCATCCCATGGATTGAAGCATTTGATCAGTAGTGAAATGGTGACAATTTTCGCCTTAGGGGTGCAATATCATTTCTACCATGTCTTTGCCATGGCCTTAGTTGCCCTGTGCGGTATCAGTGTGCGCTCTAAACTGCTGTATTGGAGTGGCGGCATGTTTATGGCAGGGATCGGTTTATTCTCAGGCTCCCTTTATGTCTATGCCTTGCTGGGCAGTCAATGGATGGGGCCAATTACGCCACTTGGCGGCTTATGTTTTATGCTCGGCTGGTCATTATTAGCCATTGCCGTGTGGCGCAGTCGCGGCCAAGCCCATTAAGGGGCGCTACATGAATGTTGATTAAGCCGGCAATGCCGGCTTTTTTATTGGGGCTAATTTGGCCGTGATAACCCTGCCGACGAGCCGTCGCGCATAAGTCTCTCTGCGGCACTTGCCACCATGCGCCAGGCCAGCGCCATCGCCACTCCGGCAGGCGCAACAGATAATTAATACGATTAGGCGAATTTGGGTATATAATGCCCGCCGTTTTAGTTGTGACTATGCCCTGATTGCGGCGCGAGAAGATAATGAAGAATTTGGTGTTATATTGCCGTGCAGGCTATGAGAAAGACTGTGCAGCAGAAATACAGGTCCGTGCAGCGGAGCTTAATATTGGCGGCTTTGTTAAAACCACCAACAATCAAGCCTATGTCGTGTTTGAATGTTTTGCCGAAGATGACGGCGAAATATTGGCCCAAAAATTAGCGCTAGATTCCTTAATTTTTACGCGTCAGATGTTTGCAGCGGGCCCACTGCTGAGTAATTTGCCGGCAGAAGATCGGGTTGGCCCCATTGTTGAGGCATTAGCCGCCGTCAGCAAGGCGGGGGAATTGCGGGTCGAAACCCCAGACACCAATGAAGCCAAAGAACTGTCAGCGTTTTGCCGTAAGTTTACAGTGCCATTACGGCAAGCCCTCAAAAAACGCGACATTCTACTGAATAAAGAAAACCCGAAACGGCCCATCATTCATGTGTGCTTTGTGGCTCCGGGTCAAGCCTATGTGGGCTTCTCGTATAGCAATAACAGCTCGCCGTATTTTATGGGGATCCCACGCTTAAAGTTTCCCTCCGATGGCCCAAGCCGTTCGACCTTGAAGCTGGATGAAGCCTTTATCCATTTCATTAAGGAAGAAGATCACGAAACGCGCTTGCACTCAGGCATGAACTCAGTCGATCTGGGGGCTTGTCCTGGCGGTTGGACTTATCAATTGGTGCGTCGTGGCATGTTTGTGGCTGCGGTGGATAATGGGCCGATGGATGAGCGTCTGATGCAAACGGGGCAGGTGAAGCATTATCGTGAAGATGGATTTCGATTCGAACCACCGCGTAAAAACATTTATTGGCTAGTGTGTGACATGGTTGAAAAACCCGCATGAGTGGCTGAGTTAATGGAAGCGTGGGCAATTAATGGCTGGTGTAAAGAAGCCATTTTCAATTTGAAATTGCCAATGAAGAGTCGTTACAAAGAGGTCAGCACCATTCTGGCGACCATGAGCACCATTTTAACTGAGAACGAGATCCCGCATAAGCTGGCTTGTAAGCACTTATACCACGACCGTGATGAAGTCACAGTACATATGTGGTTACGTCCAGACACGCACTGCGGTTTCTAAGCGCCAATGGCGCTTAGGCTTAAAAAAGGATGCACATGCATCCTTTTTTATTATCAATAACCTCAAGCCAAGGTTAGCCTAAACGGTCGAGCACCGCTTGGGTGAAGTCGGTGGTGCCATGGGTGCCACCTAAATCACGTGTGGTACGATCGCCTCTGGCAATAACATCGGACACCGCTTGGCGAATTTGCTCGGCTTTATCTGCCATCCCTAAATATTCTAACATTTGAATCGACGCTAAAATGACCGAGGTCGGGTTCGCTAAATTCTTACCGGCAATATCTGGGGCGCTGCCATGGACGGCTTCAAAAATCGCGGCATCCTTACCTATGTTGGCACCTGGGGCCATGCCTAAACCACCGACTAATCCCGCACACAAGTCTGACAAAATATCGCCAAACAAGTTAGTGGTGACGATCACGTCAAAGTTTTCTGGATTCATCACCAGCTTCATGCAAGTCGCGTCAACGATCATCTCTTCGGTGATGATATCTGGGTAACGCAAGGATACCTCACGAGCGACTTTCAGGAATAAGCCTGAGGTCGACTTCATGATGTTGGCTTTGTGTACTATGGTGACTTTTTTGCGGCTTTCTTTGCGAGCTAATTCATAAGCGAACGTGGCAATTTGCTCGGCACCTTGGCGAGTGACTATGCTGGTGGCTTCCGCGGTGGTGCCATCGTCAGACACCTTTTGACCTAGGCCAGAATACATGCCTTCGGTATTTTCACGCACTGTGATGATATCGATGTTGTCATAGCGGGCTTGAGTACCCGCAAATGACAAAACAGGACGCACGTTAGCATAGAGGCTGAATCGCTTACGTAAAGAGACATTGATTGAGGTGAAACCTTCACCCACAGGGGTGGTCAATGGGCCTTTTAAGGTGATCCGGTTTTTTTCAATTAAATCGAGCGTGCGTTGTGGCAGCAGTTCACCGTGTTTTTCTAATGCCATTAAGCCGGCATCGGCAAACTCATAGTCGAAATTACAACCCGCTTTATCGAGAATTTTGATGGCGGCATCAATAATGCTTGGACCTATGCCATCGCCGGGGATGACAGTAATTGTTCTTTTTGACATGAAACGTCCTTCCACTGTTAATTGTTACTACTTTTATTGAGACATGTATGAAACATGGCGGAAAAGCGGGACTTTGTATTGCTATCTGTCGGGCATTTTAAACACTTTTATACAATTTTTACAGGATTTGGTGAGCACTCTCACGTTTTTTTCTGTAGGCTAACTTGCACAAAAGCTAGGCTGAGACGATGATTGAGGCCGAAACCGCTAAAAAAAAGACTTTAGTCTAATAACGATAAAAAGAGGCAACCCTTGAAGTTAATCCCCATATTAGCCAGTTTTATGATGGCTGGCATGACCATCAGTGTCCAGGCTGAAACCGAGCCCCGTCAGCTACAACTGACAGATATCATGAAATTTGAGTCGTTAGTTAAACCCCAGTTAGCGGCTAATGGTCAAGTGATGGCCGTCGAAGTCCGCCCCGATCGCGGCGATAGTCATGTATTAGTGAAGCGCACCGATAATTCCAAAAGTTATCAAATGGCTAACGCGGCTAAGCCCATCATTAGCCAAGATGGCCGTTTTGTTGCCGCCGAGTTGCCCATTACGCTATTAGATAAAGCTTCGAAAGATAAAAAAGCCTTAAAAAAACTCAAGGCGGGTATGCAGCTACTCGATACCCATACTGGCGAGATCCAAACTTTTGAACGGGTTGAATCATTTGCATTTAATCAGCAAGGCACGGCCTTAGTGATTTGGTTTGAGCCCCCTGAAAAAGATAAAAAGGCCGATAAAGATAACAACCAAGATGATGACGCTAGCGATGCGGTGACGCCAGACAAGTCGGATGTGGGACGGCCAATGACTGTGATGTTATTGAAGAGCCAACAAGCGTTAGCCTTTGAGGCGGTTAATCGCTACGCCTTGGCTAAGGCAAGCTCGCAGCTATTACTCTCTGTGGTCACTGATGAAGGGGACCTGCTGTTACTGATTGATGCCGCTAGCGGCAAACAGACGCCAGTCCATCAGAGCGATGATCAAGTCATTGGCGCGCTGGCGTTAAGCGGTGATGGTCAGCAGCAAGCCTTTATCGTTGGCGATCGCACTACGCATATTGATGAGCGTGTTTATCAATTACGCTTGGTGCAAGCAGGAAATGTGTCAAAGGTAGCCGATAACCGTCACTGGCCGTTAAATCGCTATAGTCAGCTACGTTTCGACGAGCAGGGTCGTCAGCTATTCTTTGGCCGCGTGCCCGAGGTCAGCCGGGTGTTAGCATTAGAGAAAATCACCACCACTGAAGATCTTTACGATATCGATAAAATCAGTGCCCAGCGTAATCTCAACCTCTGGCATGGGGACGATGCGCGGATTAAGCCCAATGAAATTAAGCAATACGAGGCTAAGGTTAAGCAAACGTATTGGGCGGCCTTAGATACTAAGCATGGCCGCATTCAGCAACTGGCCGATCCCGACGTCATGGATGTGCATTGGCCTGTGGCCGGTGATCAAGTGTTAATGAGCACCGATAAGCCTTATTTAAAAATGATCACTTGGGCGGGCTTTTACCGTGATTATTATGTGTACGATCTCAAGCGCGGTGAGCGCCGATTAGTGCTGACTCAGCAAGCCAGCTCTCAACGCCCGAGTATGTCTGCGAATGGTCGCTATATGGTGTATTTCCAGCAGGGACAAGTGAAACTCTATGAGGTGGCTGCCGATCGACATGTTAGCTTAACCGCCGAACTCGGCGTCCCTTTTGCCAATGAAGATCATGATTACCCTTCCTCGGCGCCAGGCTACGGCTTTGGCCCATGGTTAGCCGATGATTCTGGCGTGTTGGTGTACGATAAGTACGATATCTGGCAATTATCGACCCAAGGTAAGGCCCCGATTAAATTGACCTCAGGTCGAGAGTCGGCGCAGCAATTTCGGCTCACCGGCTTAATTGATACCAAGGATAAGATCAGCACAATCGAGGCTAATCAAGCCTTATTAGTGACGGCCTACAGTGAGCGCACTAAGGCTGATAGCTTGCACCGCGTTAACGTTGGCCAATCCGGTACTCAGTTGTTGATGAATGACGCTGCTAAAGTGTCCGTGGTGGCGCGTGCCGAACTTGACGATACCCTGTTGTTGACCAAAGAGCGTTATGATCTATTCCCAGATCTTTATGCCGCCAAACTATTTGCCCCCGCTGACGCTCGTCAATTAACCGACCTAGATAAACAGCGACAGCCTTTTAAGTGGAGCCAAGCGGAACTGGTGCAATGGACTGGGGGAGATGGACGGCAGTTGGATGGGGTGTTAATCAAACCGACCAATTATCAAGCCGGTAAACCTGTGCCTGTCTTGGTGTATTTCTATCGTTTTATGAGCGACAGATTACATGCATTCCCGCAAATGAAGGTCAATCATCGTCCTAACTTTGCGTGGTACAGTGATAATGGTTACGCAGTATTCCTCCCCGATATTCGTTTTGAAGTGGGGTATCCCGGACCATCGTCGGTACAAGCCTTAACCTCTGGCGTGCAAAAACTGATCGACATGGGGATTGCAGATGCTAATGCCGTCGGCATTCAAGGGCACTCTTGGGGTGGATACCAAACGGCGTTTGTGGTCACGCAAACCCCGATATTTAAAGCCGCGGTCAGTGGTGCGCCCGTCAGTAATATGACTAGCGCGTATTCAGGTATTCGCCATGGAACTGGCTTAGCCCGCCAGTTCCAGTATGAAACCGGTCAAAGCCGCATCGGTGAAAGTCTGTTTGATGCTCAGCAAAAATACATTGAAAATTCGCCGGTGTTTTATGCCGACAGAATTAAGACGCCGATGATGATCATGTTTGGTGATAAAGATGATGCCGTGCCTTGGGAGCAGGGCATTGAAATGTATCTTGCTATGCGCCGTGCGGGTAAGGATGTGGTGTTGTTGCAATATGAAGACGAGCCCCATCACTTAAAGAAATACCCTAATAAGCTCGATTACAGCGTGAGAATGATGCAGTACTTCGACCATTATCTTAAGGGAGCTAAAGCCCCCATGTGGTTAGAGCAAGGTGAAGCGTACCTCGAGCGTCCTGACGCGGACTAACCTGAAGTCAACCAGAGTTGCCGCGCATGGCAACTCTGGTTGCGCGGCTAAATCGGGGGAGCGAATGGGCTTTCAAGAAAGGATTGATAACTGCTCTCGCCCCAAGCACTGAGTTTATTATTGATAAATAACAATGGGGTGCATTCTTCTCGGCTGGTTTCACCGTCAGACGACACATGCTGGGTACGATAAAATAGTACGGTTAAGTTACCTTCAAGACCGGGCTTAGCTTCTGAGATGTCGGCCGGACCGAGTAAGGCAATGACCGCCTGCTTGTCTTGGCCTATGTCTAATTGCGCGATGGTTTGTTTATTAAATTCTTGTCTATCTTGCCAGTCCATATCTTGAGGCTGCGGCTCATACACTAGTACCACTACAGCCACAAATATCACATAAGCACAAAAGAGGGTGGCAACCACCCAGGCGAGTTTAAATTTCATTGCAGTATCCTTGGAATGTCTTCTCCTAAGATAACGCGAGTCACTGCAAGCTTCAAAGTTGAAATGTTACTTTTTGTTAACTTTTAGCGAACTTTAGCAACGATACTGCCGGAGGCTGACCTGCAATGGTAACTCTTGGTTGAGTTTGGCGAGCTTATAACTGAGTCTGGCCATGTCTTTGCCCGCGCCGAGTTTAGCGGCGAGCTTGTCATTGAGTTGGTCTAAATGCTGATAGAGATTAGCGAGGTCGTGGTATTGGTTCAATAACCCCGCTGCCGTTTTCCCGCCGATGCCGGCAATGCCCGGAATTTTATTACCACTGTCGCCAGCCAAGGCAAAAAAGTCCAACAGTTGCGACAGGTCAACGCCAAGCTTGGTTTGTAACGCGGCGTGATCAAAGGGAGCCTTAGCAAAATAATCCCACTGGTGGATGTTGCTGTGTTGTAATTGGGCAAAGCCCTTGTCGGTGGAGACAATCATTGCTTGTCCTTGGTGAGCGACCAATTTAGCGGCTAAGGTCGCAATCACGTCATCCGCTTCACTGTCGGCTTGTAAACCGTGCCAGCCCAGTTCGGTTAGCGCCTGCTTAAGCCGAGGTAACACCGCGGCTAAATCCTCTGGCATCGGTTTGCGACCTTTCTTGTAATCCGGATACAGCTGTTTGCGCCAAGAGAGGTTGTCGCCATCCCAAACAATGACTAGGTGGCTAGGTTGGTGTAAACGCTTGAGTTTGTCGCAGGCTTGTTCAAGACGCTGTTGTAATTGAGCCCCATCAACTGGGGCTCCCATGGTGGCATGTAATCGTCTCGTGAGATTCATGCCGTCGATGATAAGAAAGGTGTTCATTTGACTATTTTATAACAGGGCACATATTCGCTGCCGGGTAATTTCATTCTTTGTTGCTTTACAAAGGCTTGTAATAGCAGGTCCATGCGATCCATTAACGCCAGATCACCGTGAATTTCAAAGGGGCCCCGTTGCTTGATGAGCGCTAAAGTATCGGCTTTTACATTACCGGCCACAATAGCAGAAAAAGCACGTCTTAGGTTAGCGGCCAGTTCCGCTTTATCTTTGCAATTAGGATGCAGGGTTAAATTTGCCACGGCCTCATGGGTCGGGTTGAAGGGCAGTTGAAACTCAGGTTCAATATTGAGCGCCCATTGATATTGATACGCATCTTTGGTGGCTCGTCGATAGGCCTTGATATGCTCCATGCTGTTGCGCATATATAGCGCGACCGCCTGAGGGTCATCGACAATAATTTGATACTTTTCTTGGGCAGCAGGCCCTAGTGTGGCATGGATAAAGGCATCTATTTCGTCAAAATAGGCGCGGCTTTCTTTAGGGCCGGTGAGCACTAAGGGGAATGGAATGTCTTCATTGTCGGGATGCAATAAGATGCCCAGTAAGTACAGGAGTTCTTCCGCCGTGCCCGCACCGCCAGGGAAGATGACAATGCCATGGCCTAAGCGCACAAAAGCTTCGAGGCGCTTTTCAATGTCAGGCAAAATCACTAGCTCATTGACGATTTGATTCGGTGGCTCAGCGGCAATAATACTGGGTTCAGTTAAGCCTATGTATCTGGCGTTTTTGAGGCGCTGCTTGGCATGGCCTATCGCCGCACCTTTCATGGGGCCTTCCATGGCTCCTGGGCCACAGCCGGTACAAATATCGAGTCGACGTAGGCCCATTTGGTAGCCGACTTCGCGGGTATAAGCATACTCAATTTCGTTGATGCTATGACCGCCCCAACAGACCACAACATTGGGATCTCGGTCGGTGGGGAGTACTCTGGCATTACGCAAGATATCGAATACGACATTGGTAATGTGGGTGGAGTCGGTGAGGTTGATGTGCTTGAAGTTGTCGTATTTATTGCTGATATAGATCAGATCTCTTAGCACGGCAAATAGATGTTCTTGTAGGCCCTTGATGATTTCACCATCAACAAAGGCTTGCTCGGGAGGATTGACTAATTCCAATTGTAACCCGCGCTCACGCTGGAGAACATTGACTTGAAAATCACTGTATTGGTCAAATAAATCAGAGGCATTATCCGTGTGCATTCCCGAGGCAAGCACAGCCAATGAGCAATTACGATAGAGTTGGTAGAGGTCGCTTTGGGCGCTTTGTTGCAGTCGTTGCACTTCCAATTGCGACAGTTGATCCATGCTACCTTTGGGGCTAATTCTCACTATCATAAGCAACTCCTTGCTAAATGAATTTCTCGATTGTGATCCCAAGTTTAGTCAATAATCACTCGGTCTCGACTTTGGTGCTTCGCCTGGTAAAGGGCTGCATCGGCTCGCTCAAAGGTGTCATTGATGGACTCTGAGCCTGATAGCTGCGCCGCACCGATAGAAACAGTGATGGTCACGGGTTGCATTTTAAACTTGAAGGGAATGTGTTTAATTTTTTCCCGCACCCGATTAAGTAACTGTTTCATATCATCTTGGCACACTCCAGGAATTAAGAGAACAAATTCTTCGCCGCCATATCTGGCCACAAACTCACTCTCTCTTAATGTTTGGCGTAATGCAGAAGCGATCACTTGCAGTGCTTTATCGCCCGATAAGTGTCCATAGGTATCATTGATCTGTTTAAAATGATCGATATCTAACACCGCTAACCACAACGGGTGCTGATGGCGAATGGCTTGGCGATATTCAATGTCCATTTTTTGTTCTAGTGCGGCGCGATTAGGCAGTTGAGTCAAGGTATCGATCATATTGAGTTTTTGCTGCTCGAAGAAACGCTCCTTGTAACTCATGGCTTCTTGATTGAGACTATCGAGCTCACGTTGCATGCTTTCCATGGTCTTTTGCATGACCAACTGCTCGCGTTGCTCTAAGGCATCTTTGCGAGTCAAGGTATGGTGAATACAGGAGAGCTGCTCTGACACCAGTTGCTTGAGCTCTTCTAAAGGCATGGATTTTGCGCTGCTTTGGCTAAGAGAATCAATCCGAGAAAACAGTTCGCTATTGAGTTGCGTCTTCAGCTGCGAGCTACGCTGATATTGCGTCATACCATCCCCAACGGCATCTCGCACTGAGTTTAAGGTTTCGTTGAGGGCAAACAAAAACTCTTGGGAAGCGCTTTTTTCCTGATAAATACTGTTCACTAACAAGGTCAGCAATTGCTGATAGGCATTGAGCAGGTGTTCAGTATCAATATTGTCTCGCAGCTGTGCGATGATCTTGTCGATTTTTTGCTGTTTTTCAGCCGGAAACTCAATCTTCTTGATGAGTTCGAGTAGCTCATCTGCTAATAACTTGTGTTGCGGCAATAAGCTGAATGAATCTTGGCTAACCAAATGCTGGCGTAACAAGCCTTGATAGGTGGCCAGTAATTTTTCCAGTTGCGGGATATATTCCCACACATGGCTATAAGGCTTGCTATTGGTTTGGCGAAAGTAGGTGATTTCGCGGCGGCTAGCTTCTTTCACTTGCTCGATTTGCAACAGCTCGCGGCTCATCATATTGATGTTCTCGCGGCCAGATTCCAGCTGCTGGAGCATCTGATGATACTGACCTTTCAGCATCTGCTGAAGGTGTTCCATATCGGTGGCGATAAACTCAAACTTATCGTAATTGGTGAGCTGGTTACGCAGTTTGGCAAGGCGGTTGTCGAGCTCAATATTCTGGCCTTTACAGGCGATACTGAGATGATGGATCAGGGATAACAGGGTTTGTAATTTTAGATTACGATCTGTATCTAACTGCTGCAGCGCTTCTTTGGCGGCATGCAGCTTGTGTTTCATGTGTTTTAGTTGGTCTTGAGCGTTAAGTAAATCATCCATAATTTTTTCAGCATCACCCAGTATGAAATCACCGCCTAATCTATTGGCTATAATGTTACCCTAAGGCTCGAGAACTGCAAATGTAAGATCCCGAAAATATTCAATAAATTAATAATCTTCACGCGAACATTCGCTCTTGGCGCTCGGCCACTTAATCTGTTGTTTATCGCCACTGCACTCCACTTTAATTAAGCCGCGACAAATGGCTTGCTCCAAGCGGAAATAAATCGGGCTGGTAAAAATAGTCGGTGGGGTAAAATCAAGCGAACTAAGGCTGACATAGGAGGCCGGTTGACCTAAGCTCAGGGCGCCTGCACAAGCAAATTGTAAGCTTTGCAATATTGATTGGGCATCGATACGGATATCACTATTGGCCATCAGGGGTAAATTGATGTGGCCGAGTGACCAAGTATTTGTTGATGTCCACACCTGTGTTATCAGCTTAACTAATTCAGCACCGGACAGCTGCTCTTGGCTATACAGACCAATCAGTCCCGGTCTTAAGGCATGAACGGTTAACGAGCTGATGGTGGTTAATTCGTTGAGTTGCTGCCGAAAAAACAATCTAAATTCACTCTGGCCGAGCAATAAGTCATCATTGACATCGGCTTCTATGGCCACGATGGCCAAGGTGCCTTGGCGAGTGGCGTTATTATGGGCAAGCAAGTTCACAAAGGAGTTAAGGCCAGGATACTGGGTGATGGGTTCTTGCAAGGCTTGCTGTTTAAGGATGTTGATGAGTCGCTTGCTGCGGGTGTACTTCAGTGCCAGAGCGATGACGCTGATCAGCGTAATCACTAGGCCGATAAAGCATAACGACAGGAGAATTTTACTGATGCTTAAGCTGTCCGCTTGATTGTGTAAGCGACTATTGACTGTGTCCAACGACAGTTGCAATTTTTGCAATTGTAAGGCGGCTCCAACATCTTCTTTGGGAGGTTGGCTGCTGCTTTTTTGCTGGCGTAGTTGCAGTAACTCTTTACTTATTGCCAGTGCTTGCTCTGTGTCGCCTAATTGCTCAAGCGCTATCATTAATTGTTGTTTTGCGTCTATTTTCACTTCAAGATTTTGACGTTTCTCGGCTAATGCGAGGGCATTATTCGCATGGGTTGTGGCCGCCGGCCAGTGGTGGGCAAGGTTGTTAACTTCGGCTATCAGCACTTCGTTATATATTAGGTAATGCTCGACATTTTTTTGCTGAAATATTTGATTGGCCTGGTGTAAATTCGACAAGGCTACCGTGAAATTACCGAGTTTCGAATAGGCCTCACCCAAGTTATGGTAGTTGAGGGCAATAAATATTTCATTGCCGCGACGGCGGTCAATGGCTTGAGCATTTAAGTAATAATCGATGGCTTGTTGCCACTTTTCTTGCTCGGCATAGATTAAGGCAATGGCGGTCATTGACTGCGATAAATAGGCGTTACTTTCGAGGGCCTGAAAACTGTCTGCCGCTAATTGCGCATGAGCTAACGCATCGTCGAGTTGATCGAGTGAACGATAGACTTTAGAGAGTTGAAAGTTAACCATGGCCAATAGGCGCGGTTGTTGCTCTTCACTGGCTAATTGATGGGCTTGAGAAAAGTACTGTAACGCTTGTGGGTATTGATTAAACGTGGTGTGAAACTTACCTAAGCGAGAGTTGGCATAAGCCAATAGATAGGACGAAGATAAGCGAATTGCTCGTTCTCTTAAGGCATTGAGGTGAGCCAAAGCCGTCTCTTTTTGACGCGTCAGTAAATATAACGAACCAAGATGGTCATCAATGGTGAGCGCTAACAGTTGGGCCTCGATAGCCGGTTGTTCCTTAATCAAGGCTAAGGCTTGCTGATAGTAGTCGATGACTTGGTCATAGTCTTGCTTGTTTTTGCCAATGTGCCGGCCTTTGAGCATCAGTATCGTGGCCCGTTGCGATGGGGATTTGGCAAATTGTTCCAGCAGGGTGATCAGCATCTGATTGTCGGGGTGATCAGGACTCACCGTGACCCCTGACTCCATACTTAAGCGGATCAATAAGTAATATTGACGAAATAATGTCGCTTGATTGAGTCCCCAACTGTCATGGCTTAAGCGAGTTTGGCTTAAGGGACGGCTATCCACATCGAGCTGTTTTTTGATGGTGTTGTATAACTGTTGCGGTGATTCTCTGACGCTAATTTCATCGTCTAAGGTGACACTGGCAAAGACATTAAGGCTAAAAAAAACCAGGAACGTGAGTGTCAAATTGATGATGAATGCTGGCATTGAGTCATTCCAAATTAGCGAAAGGCTTTGGTAAAAATGATGTTAATTTGAGCTGAGATCATTGATTTTACTTGTTATACTGCCTCAGCTTTGTAAAAAGAATGATAACAGAAGGAACAAGCCATGAAACCTGCTATTCGCGTATTTTTTGCGATCGGCACCATTTTTAGTGCATCGGCGCTTGCCGATGTGCAATATAAAATTGACTTACGCCAGCCCGAACATCAACTTGCCCAAGTTGAAGTGATTTTCCCAAGCGCAAATACTGCTAGCCTTACGGTCAATTTACCTGTGTGGCGCACCGGCAAATACCAAGTATTGCCCCTGGCCGACGGTATTCGGCAATTTTCCGCCTTCGACGCTCAGGGCGCCCCCTTAGCCGTGACCCGTACCGCCAGTGGCGAATGGCAAGTCGCCTTGACTGAACCTACCAGCGTGCGTGTGACTTATCAAATACATGGCGATATGTTGGGCTCCCGCGTCCGCCATATCGATGAAAGCCATGCGTTTCTCGATGCCAGTGGGGTCTTTGTTTACAGTCCTGAGTTTCGTGATGATAATTTACGTGTCAGCCTCGAAGTGCCCGAGGGATGGAATAGCTATTCTGGCATGACCAGCGGTTGGCAACCGCACACTTTTGTCGCGCCAAATTATGATGTCTTAGTGGACTCCCCCATCGAAACCGGCATCAGTCAAATGCGATCTTTTAGTGCCAATGGCCGAGAGTATGAGTTAGTGGTGTGGGGCGAAGGTAATTATAACCTCGATCAAATGGAGCAAGATCTTAAAGCATTAAGCGCAACGGCCGAGGTGATTTGGGATGATTATCCGTTTGAGCGTTACGTCTATATGGTGCATGCCACCAGTGGCGAGCGTGGAGCTACCGAGCACCTTAATTCGACCATCATTCAGTTGCCCCGTTTTAATTTTAGAGAGCGTAAAGACTACTTACGTTTTATTGGCACGGCATCTCATGAATTTATCCACACTTGGAACGTGAAGCAATACCGCCCTGAGGGCTTAGCTAAGTACGAATACCAGCAAGAGACCATTAGCCCACTGTTGTGGTTATCTGAAGGTTCAACCAGTTATTTCCAGTACCAATTATTACTGCGCGCTGGGGTTATCACCCATGATGAATTTATGGAGGATATCGCCAAACGTATCAGTAATAACCTCAATCGTCCGGGGGCTTCGCAGCAATCGATAGCCGAGGCCAGCGAAACCACTTGGATAGCGCAAGGGGGGGATTACAGTACTAACCATGGGGTCAATATTTATTCGGAAGGCTTCTTAGTCTCGCTGGCGTTAGATTTCGATTTATTGGAGCAAACCGGTCTGAAACACTCCTACCGCGATGTTCACCGCCGCTTGTATCGTGATTTCCGTTTGCCCGCAGGATTTGGTGTGGCTGATGTCAAAGGTATCTTGGCCGACTTAAGTGGCCGCTCCTACGACGACTGGTGGCAACAGCACATTGATAGCCCATGGCAAGCCAATTACCCTGAATTGCTGGCCTTAGCCGGTTTGGAGTTAAGCTATGGTAAAGAGCAGCAAGTCGAAGCCGACTTAGGGGTGACCCTAGGAAAAACAAGTTTACGCCTAAGCCATGTTAAACGTGATGGCGCCGCTTGGAAGGCGGGGCTGCATGCAGGCGATGAAATCGTCGCAATAAATGGCCTCAAGGTGACTGCCGATGGCTTCGATAAACGTCTGCAAGATTTTGAGCCCGGCCAACAGATTGAGGTGAGCTTTTTTAATGATGACATCCTCACTCGCCGCACCGTGGTTCTCGAAGAAAAGCCTAAAGGCAAGTTGCAGATTAAGCCCTTAGAAGGGGTTAGTGATAGCCAAAAAGCCTTCTTCAAAGCTTGGTTAGGGATTGATTGGCCTTATCAATCATAACCGCCGCGGGTTGTCGCGACGGATTCGGTCTGCCCCAGAGGTGAGCTGAATCTGTCGCGTTTCTTGTATAAATTACGCATCAATTTTGCTAAGTTAACGTCACAAAAAATAAACGATAACATAGGGATGCTGTAATCATGAATTATCGACCACTCTACTTGGCCTGCTCGTTGCTCATGGCCACCCCCTTGATGTCTTTTGCCACCAGTTCGGGATATTACCGGATGCCGGACGTCCATAATGACCAGTTAGTGTTTACCGCTGAAGGGGATATTTGGACAAAAGCACCTGCGCAGACTCAAGCGACTCGCTTAACTACTCAGGCCGCCCTCGAGGCCCATCCGCATCTATCACCCGATGGTCAGCAACTCGCCTTTGTTGCGAATTATGATGGGGCGAAAGAAGTGTATGTCATGCCAGTCAGCGGTGGGGTGCCTCAGCGGGTAACCTTTGAAGATCATCGAGTGCGTTTGCAAGGCTGGACCCCTGAGGGGGAGATATTATACGCCACCGATAAAACCATTGGCCCATCAAGCCGCTGGGTGCTCAAAACTGTGTCGCCGACAAGTTTAATTAGCCGTGATATTCCTTTGGCTGATGCCATCGAAGGGACCGTCGATAGTGAGGGGAAACAGCTCTTTTTCATTCGCTTTGGCCTGCAAGCCAGTGGTGATAATGCGCAGGTGTACCGTGGTGGCGCCAAGGGGGAAATTTGGCAGTACCAACTCGGCAGTTCTACAGAAGCGACCCGCTTATTGAGTGAACATTCAGGTTCAATTCGTCAACCTATGGTATGGCAGCAAGCCTTGTATTTTATTAGTGATGCCAGTGGTATGGACAATCTGTGGCGCTTGGATCTTAGTGATTATCAAGTCACTCAAGTGACGGAGTATACCGATTTTCCTATTCGCCAAGCTAACCTTAATCAAGGGCAATTAGTGTGGGCCCGCGGCGCCGATATCGAAAGTTATGATTTGGCGAGTCAAGACTTACAACGTTTAGATATCCAGTTGCAATCTGACTTTACTCACAAGCAAGTCAACCGGATCACGGACCCATTAGCCTATCTTAGCCATGTTAGTTTTGCGGCCGATGGTCGCCAAGCCGTGGTGACCGCCCGTGGCAAAGTGGCCTTAGTCGGTGAACAGGGGCGCCGTTTAGTCAGTATTTCGACCCCAGATGATGCGCGCATGAGTCAAGCGATATTAAGTCCTGACGGTCAGTGGGTCTATGCCATTGGCATGCGTGACGGTCGCCAACAGATCTGGCAATTGGCCGCCGATGGCCGGCAAGAGCACCAAGTATTGACCGAGAAAGGCGAGGCACTGCGGACCTCATTGGCAATTTCTCCAGATGGTCGATATTTAGTCCATGATGATTATCAAGGAAATATTTGGCTATTGAGCATCAAGGGGAAGAGCAATAGTTTGATCGTCAGTGGCGGCGAGGGACTCGGTCCCCATCAAGACATCGTTTGGTCTGCCGACAGTCGTTTCTTGGCCATCACTCAAAGTAAGCTTGGTCAGCAACGCCCCCAAATCTTACTATACTCCTTAGTCGATCAGCGCAGCGAATACTTAACCACAGACAAATATGAGTCATACTCACCGCGCTTTAGTGGCGATGGTCAGTGGCTCTATTTTCTCTCCAACCGTGAATTTACCTCAACCCCGACAAGCCCGTGGGGTGATCGTAATATGGGGCCAGCCTTTGATCGTCGTAGTCAAATTTTTGCCATTGCGCTCGATAAAGACGCACCATTTGCGTTTGCGCCGCGCACTGAATTATCCCCTGAGCCGTCAGAGCCAACAGCCAGTGATAGCAGTAATATCAAGGTCGATTGGCAAGGCCTGAGTCAGCGGCTGTGGCAAGTGCCGCTGGCCAGTGGTAATTATGAGAATTTGCAAGTGACCGATGAGGGGCTGTATGTCTTGGATCGGGCCAGCAGCGCAGGCAGCACGCCAAGCTTACAGTTTATTGGCTTTGATGCCGGAAAAGCTAAGGCGACTCAGGTGGCTGATAATGTCGATTTTTATGCTTTATCCGCCGATAAAAAGCGCATGTTGTTGCAACAAAAAGGTGCCAAGCCCAGTTTGTTGATTGTGGCGGCGAGCGATACATTACCGAGCGATCTCGCTGCGGCGAACTTATCGTTAGCCGGCTGGCAATTAGCGCTAGATCCTGTGGCTGAGTGGCAACAATTGTTTGATGACGCTCATCAGCTGCACGCTCAACAATTTTATGACCCTAACATGCGCGGGCTCGATTGGCAGGCTGTTAAGCAAAAATATCAGCCCTTGTTAGCACGGGTCACTGACCGCCATGAGCTCAACGATTTGTTTGAGCAAATGATGGCCGAACTCAATTCGCTTCACAGTCAGGTGCGTGGCGGCGACTTACCAAAACAAGCCCATTTGCCTAAGGTGGCCAGTTTGGGCGGGCAATTACAGCAAGATGATGCTGGGGTGTTCATTCAAACCATTTATGGTCATGATGCTGAACTGCCAGACATGGCGCCGCCTTTAGCTAAACCCGGCGTAAACGCCGAGGTTGGCGATCGCATTATCGCCATCAATGGTCAAGCCGTTCACTCTATCGCGGATGCGAGTCGCATGCTGAGCAATCAAGTGGATCAACCTGTGTTACTCGAGCTTGAGCGTAATAACAAGCGTCACCCAACCTTGGTCACTCCCGTTTCTGGTGGTGATGATGCCAAGTTGAGGTATCAGGACTGGGTGGTTAACAATCGTCAAATCGTGTCCGCCCATACCGAAGGTAAGGTCGGTTATCTGCATTTATATGCGATGGGCAGCAATGACATCAACAGCTTTGCCCGCGAGTTTTATACCAACTTCGATAAACAAGGCTTGATTATTGATGTGCGCCGTAATCGTGGCGGTAATATTGATAGTTGGATTATTGAAAAACTGTTGCGCCGCGCATGGGCATTCTGGCAACCCACCCGTGGCACTGCCTATGTCAATATGCAGCAAAGCTTTCGCGGTCATTTAGTGGTGTTGACCGATCAGCTGACCTATTCCGACGGTGAAACGTTTGCCGCAGGGGTTAAATCACTAGGCTTGGCACCACTGATTGGTAAACAAACTGCCGGCGCTGGCGTGTGGTTATCAGGACGGAATCGCTTAGCCGATAATGGCATGGCGCGAGTCGCTGAGTTTCCTCAATATGCCATGGACGGACGCTGGATAGTTGAAGGGCGCGGCGTAAGCCCAGATATCGAGGTCGATAATTTACCTCATGCGACCTTTATCGGCCAAGATGCCCAGTTACAAGCGGCGTTAGCCTACTTGGATGAACGTATCGATTCTGCGCCGATCCCGCCATTACAGGCTCAGCCGTTGCCTGATGGCACTGAGGCTTTTGACATTAACTAGCCCCATCAGCAAGAACCCAATCGAGGTTGGGTTCTTGCTATCTTGATAAGGCGTATCACCATCGGCATAAACTTCAGTTCCAGCACCGTCCGAGTCAAAAGATGGTAATGTCGATTTAGCTCGCCTAAATTTCATTAACTTACGCTGAGTTGTCTATACTTTATTTTATCCATAAATGGAGGGAATAGATGTTAGGGACAATGTCGATAAGAACACGGCTTTTGCTAGGGATTTGGCTGCTGCTAATCTTCCCTGTGTGCTTGTTATGGTTTCAGATAATCAACGAACCTAAGCAGACCCTCAAACTGAACCAAGCTCGGCTCGATCAACATGTCGAAGAGATGGCATTTTCCGTTGGTGAACAATTGCTGGAATGGCAATCCGATGCAGATTTAGCCAGTGAATTGTATCGTAACACTTTGTCAGACACGGCATTAACCCCCACCCAAAAACTCAATCAATTAGCGGCATTATTCCCGGTATTTGAGTGGATAGTGTTGTATTCGCAGACGGGGGAAATACTGGCTAAAAATCAGTTGAGTGATCGTCTCAACCTGCAAACCTCGGGAGAGGCCATTGCCGCACAGCGATTATCGAATGAACTTATCAGCTCAATTCATGAAAACTATAAACAACAACAGCAGCCGATTTGGCAACAAGCGGGCCAAGGTGAATATCAAAATTTAATTGAGAATCAGCAGTTGCAGTTTCTAGGTTTAGCCAGCCGTGAGAATAGTGATACCACGCGTTTAGTGTGGTTAATCAATGGTAATCGATTGTTTTCCTATATATTTAATCGTAAAAGCTTGTTAGGCCAGCACAGTAGCGATTGGCGCTGGCAATCACTGACTATCAGTAATCAACAAGGCGTGCCCCAATTTGTGATTAATTATCCTGGGACAACCCATCGAAGTGGTCAACACATTCTGACTTCAAAGCTCGTCCCGCTCTATCCTAACAAACAGCAACTTGAGCCGTGGCAAATACAAGTGAATGCCGAAGTTACATTAGCTGAGCAGCGCTGGTGGCAAGCGGATTTATTTTGGGCTGCGTGCGTCATGACATTAATGGCGATTTTTCTGCCGTGGTGGCTGACGCACTATTTTAGTTACGGCCTAGCGCGACTGCTGTCACAAATTGAAAAAATCAACCACAATCAAGAGATATACCCGATTAATAAGGCTAGAGTCGCCAAGCATTGGCAAGGGTTAATCGATGCGGTTGAAAAATACCAAGGCATGTATCTTTCGCAAAAACAACTCACCGAGTCCTATAAGCAATTTCAGCAAGAATTGCTGCTTAAAGGTGGCGCCATGGACGCCGTCAATGCCAGTTTGGTGGTCGTCGATAGCAGTGACCTCCATTTTCCTGTGATTTATGCTAATCACGCGTATTGTCAGGAGCATGATGCCAGTGCCGGCGCTATGATAGGTCAAACTTGTCGCTATCTTGACTCTCAATATTCATCGACCACTATGGTGTCGACCTTAAGTCAGGCCATCAGTAGGGTGGAGCCATCGGATGTGTTGCAAAAGCAGGCTAAGGCTGGTGGCGCGATCAGTTGGACGCATATTCATTTTGCGCCGATAGTCATCCCCGACCAGCCACAACGATACTTTGTGGCCATAGGCAATGATGTGACTCAGTTAAAAGCCTATGAGAAGCGGGTACGAGATCTCAATATTTCCCTAGAGCAAAGGGTCAATACGCGCACCTTAGCTTTGCAACAAGCAGAACATCAGTTGCGGGCCACCTTAGACACCATGAGTGATGCATTAGTGGTGGCAGAACCTAACGGCACCATAAAAGATATTAACCGTACCGCCATCAATCTATTTGGATTTCGTTCAGAAGAGTTATTGGGGCAAAACCTAGCCTTGGTGATTGCCGACCGCGAGCAGATCACCAATATTGAGTCATGGTTTAGCAGTTTATTGGTGGGTAAAACCAAAAAAATGGGCTCGCAAGTCGAAACCTTGGCCATTAATAAGAGTGGTGGTTTATTTGCGGTTGAAGTCTCAGTCACCTGCGTACGCAGTAAATACCAGCAGACATACACTATGGTGCTGCGCGATATTAGCGATCGTAAAGCGGCTGAAATTCGCCTGCGCAATGCTAAAGATGAAGCTGAATTGGCCAATCGCACTAAATCTGAATTCTTAGCCAATATGAGTCATGAGCTGCGCACCCCGATGAATGCGGTGATCGGCATGACAGATATCGTGCTGGATACTGAATTGTCTCGCGAGCAACGGCGCCATTTAACCACAGTGTCTAAGTCGGCACATGCGTTATTGGGCTTGCTCAACGATATCTTAGATTTAACAAAGCTCGAGCGCGGTTCGATGGAGCTGGAGCGTTTATCTTTTGATGTTCGCCGTAGTCTAAATTCAGTGATCAATATGATGGAGTTACAAGCCCGTAAAAAAGGCCTTAAGCTGAGTTTTCAGGTGACCAATAATGTTCCCAAATTGGTGATGGGCGATCCGGCTAAGCTCAGACAAGTGCTGATCAACTTGATTGGTAATGCGATTAAATTTACTGAAAAGGGGGAGATCAAGCTCAATGCTTTTTACCAAGAGGGTGGTAATAGTGAGCAATTGAACTTTGTGGTGGCGGACTCAGGCATTGGTATTCCTAAAGATAGACTGGAACATATTTTTAAGCCCTTTGTGCAATCCGATGGCTCGATTTCTCGTCGTTATGGCGGCACCGGTTTGGGGACCACGATTTCGCGAGAATTGGTGGAAAAAATGGGGGGGCAGATTTGGGTTGAAAGTGAACTAGGGGTGGGCTCTCGGTTCTATTTCTTTATTTATGCACCGGCATCGGAAAACCAAGAAGAAGTACAATATCAAGAAGATAATCCGCTCATTCAATATAAAGTTATTCAGCCGCTAAAGATTTTGCTAGCGGAGGATGTGGCGGTGAATGCTGAACTTATCCAAACCCGCTTAGGCCGAGATCAGCACATCATCGATTGGGCGAAAGATGGGGTGGAAGCGGTGGATCATTTTGAACAGGCCCACGGCGAATATGACCTAGTGTTGATGGATATTCATATGCCTAATATGAATGGTTTTGAAGCCCATGCAAAAATTAAAGAGTTAGGTAATCAATGGCAAAAACAAGTGCCAGTGATCGCGTTAACGGCCAGTGGCATGCGCCGTGATGTCGACCAGTGCCGTGATGAAGGCATGGATGGCTTTGTGATAAAACCGGTTGATTTTAGTTTGTTAAACAATGAAATGGCCAAGTTGGTGCCAGGACATTTTGCAGTCAACATGCCAGAGTCAATCGAGTCAGGTCAGCAAAGTCACGACAATGCCAATGATGTCTTTGCGAATGTTCGTCATTGTATTCAAGTCGATAAAGCCCTGATTAACTGGGGTGATGAACAACTCTTTTTAAAAATGCTGCGAGAATTTCCAGACCACTGGGAGACGGTGGTTAATGACGTCAACCAAGCGTTAACCTCGGCCAATTATGAGTTAGCCAAAGCCGAAACTCATAAACTTAAGGGGGTGGCTGGTGGTCTGGGGATGGAGCACCTCTATGATGCGACGCGCCAACTCGATGAAGCCTTAAGTGAAGAGGCCGCCGAAGCTAAGTTGTTCGGGTTATTAAGCGAATTAGAAGATAGCTTATTTGCCGTGAATAGTGCCATCAACAAATTGCCCGTCTCACAGGCCCATGAAGAGTTATGCGATCTTGATGTCGAACCAATCGATATGGATGAGTTATTAGCCAAATTACTTATTTTTAGAGAAAAGCTAGAACGTGGAATGCAAGATGACGATGAACTCGACATGTTGAGTCTGCAATTGAGGGCATATCAACACGCGGATCTAGCCACATTACTCGTTGAAATGACAGACGATTTTAATTTTACTGGGGCAATCGGGGTGATTGACCAGTGTGCTGAACGGATAAACCAGCTAGCGGAGCGTTCCCATGGATAAAAAAATTAGGGTGCTTGCTGTCGATGATGAATTGGCAAATTTAAAATTACTCAAAAGTATTTTAGGGCCAAGTGAATACGATGTGGCATTTGCACTCAATGGTGCCGATGCGATTAAGCTACTTGAATCCGATATCTATGATGTGGTGCTGCTGGACATCATGATGCCAGAAACCGATGGTTACAAGGTATTAGAGCGCTTGCGCCGTTGGGATAGGATTTGGCGGACTCGGGTCATTGTGTTATCGGCGCTTGACGATGTCGAAGGCAAGCTAAAAGCCTTTGATTTAGGGGCGGTGGATTATGTCACCAAACCTTTTAATCGTAATGAACTATTATCAAGAATAAAGGCAAGGTTAATGCAACCGACGTCACTGGAGATGATAGGTGTATCAATACGGATGTTAAGTCATGAATTAGCACAAAATAAAATGGCGATAGCTGCGCTCAATGCCGAGCCTGAGACCTGTTTGCCGGTGCTGGCAAAAACCGAAAAGCGTCTGAATCAATTACTGCTGCATTTTCATCTTAAGAAAATTGAAATCCGATTAAATTCAGTCCCCATCAAACGTTATATGGGCGAGTGGCTTAACTCGGTAAAATCTCAATATAATATTGAAGCTGATATCGGTAAAACCGCTGGGTTAGTCTTGGCGGCCGATGCGGGCTTACTGGATAAAATGTTTCGAGCTGTGGTGAATTTTTTATCTAGCCGAACCAGCGATGGTGTTCAGTTAGTGGTTCGGGATAAAGAAACCCATGCGGATTTTGTCTTTATTGATAAAGGGCCAATGGTCTCGCAAGAAGCGATTGATGCATGGTTTGATCCCTTATGTGATTCCGGTGAGGCCCAAGATGTTATGGTGAGTTATGCCATGGCGAATGCCAATGTCATTGCGCAAAAACATGGCGGTAAGATTATCTGCGATTCAAAAACCAATCAAACTCAAATTCATATTATTCTGCCCCTGCGTATTGGACAACAATAATATGGCTAATATTCTCGTTGTTGATGATATGAAAGAGAATTTGACTCTGATGAAAAGGATCTTGGAGGGTGACGGTCATCAGGTATTTTTTGCGCAATCGGGGCAAGTAGCGCTGGATAGGATCCATCAGTGTCAACCGAGCGATATTGATTTGATCTTATTGGATGTGATGATGCCGGGGATGACGGGCTATCAAGTGTGCGAACAACTTAAATTGTCGGAGTCGAGCTCGCATATTCCCATTATTTTTGTCACGGCCATGAGCGCTGAACCTGATGAAACCCGCGCTTTTGCTGCCGGTGGGGTGGACTATATCACTAAGCCAATCAGCGCTGGGCGCTTATTGGCTCGAGTTAAAAATCATCTGTCGTTAGTGCGCTTAGAAGAGTTAGAGGCGACGCAACTGTTGATTGTGCAAAAGCTCGGACGCGCGGCAGAATATAAAAATAATGAAACCGGATATCATGTGATCCGCATGAGTCATTACAGTCGTTTGCTCGGCAAAGCTTATGGCCTATCTCACGCGCAGTGCGACATGCTGTATCATGCCGCCGCGATGCACGATGTCGGCAAAATTGGCACGCCCGATCATATTTTGCTAAAACCTGACTGCTTAGATGACCATGAATGGCAAATCATGAAGATGCATCCCGTGATTGGCGCCGAGATTATAGGGGATCATGATATCCCGCTGTTGCAAGCGGCGCGAGATATCGCTTTGACCCATCACGAAAAGTGGGATGGTAGTGGTTACCCCTTTGGCTTGCGCGGTAAAGACATACCAATTTTTGGGCGTATCGTCGCTATTGCTGATGTGTTTGATGCCCTGAGCAGTTGCCGTTCCTATAAACACGGCTGGTCATTTGTTGAGACCTGTCAAGCCATTGAAGATGGCGCTGGCAGCCAGTTTGACCCGGAACTGGTGGCGCTGTTTTTGCAGCCAGAGATCTTGGCGCAAGTTAAGCAAGTGCAACTTGATTGGCAAGAAAATCATCCCGATGAAGATAGCGTCAGCTATGCTTGATGGCCCGCGCCCGACCGGCATCTTTTGCATCAATATTGTTTGTTTTCCCCTCCGAAAGTATGAAGTTTTACCATCCTTGGTGTAATGGCCGCTGTTTTTATTATGGGACTAAGATAGGACAGTCGGCGTAGGCCATTACTATCCAATAAGAGAGGTCCTCAGATGATTTACGCAAAACCCGGCGCCCCAGGTGCCAAGGTCACCCTCAAACCACGCTATGAAAACTATATTAATGGGCAGTGGCGCCCCCCTGTTGAAGGTCAGTATTTCGACAATTACTCGCCGGTCAATGGCGAAAAAATTTGTGAAATACCCCGCTCAACCGCATCTGATATTGATTTGGCGTTAGATGCTGCCCATGCGGCTAAAGATGCGTGGGCGGCGACCTCGGTGACGGAGCGAGCCAATATCATGCTTAAAATTGCCGACAGGTTAGAGCAAAACCTTGAAATGCTGGCATTGGCAGAAACTTGGGATAACGGCAAATGTATTAGGGAAACCTTGGCCGCCGACTTGCCTCTGGCCATCGATCATTACCGCTATTATGCCGGCTGTATTCGCGCGCAAGAAGGCGCTCATAGTCAAATCGATAATGGCACTGTGGCCTATCATTTTCATGAGCCTCTCGGGGTTGTGGGGCAAATCATTCCTTGGAACTTCCCGTTATTAATGTCGGCTTGGAAAATTCCCCCTGCGTTAGTCACTGGCAATTGCATTGTCCTAAAACCCGCCGAACAAACCCCGGTATCCATTTGTTTATTCCTTGAGTTAGTTGGCGACTTATTGCCGCCGGGGGTGCTTAATGTGGTTCATGGTTTCGGCCAAGAGGCGGGCGCCGCCTTAGCGACGTCTAGTCGGATTGAAAAACTGGCCTTTACCGGGTCGAGTGCTGTCGGTGGCACCATCTTAAAAAATGCCGCCACCAGTATGATCCCCGCCACCGTTGAACTGGGGGGTAAGTCGCCCAATATCTTCTTTGAAGATATTTTCAACCATGAAGATGAGTATCTGGATAAATGCCTTGAAGGGGCTGCACTGGCCTTTTTAAACCAAGGGGAAGTCTGTACCTGCCCATCGCGTATTTTGGTGCAAGAGTCCGTTTACGATGCCTTTGTGGCCAAACTGCTTAAACGCATTGAAGCAGTGACGCAAGGCGATCCGCTCGACACCGACAGTCAAGTGGGGGCGCAAGTCAGTAAGGTCCAGTATGAAAAAATCCTCAATTACATCGCGATTGGTCGCGCAGAAGGAGCACAAGTGCTGATTGGCGGTGACAAAAAGGTCGGTGACGGCGATCGCCAGCAAGGCTTTTATGTGCAACCGACCTTGTTAAAAGGCACCAACGACATGCGGGTGTTCCAAGAGGAAATCTTTGGTCCTGTGGTGGCGATAACGACCTTCAAGACCGAAGAGGAAGCCTTGGCCATGGCCAACGACACCATTTATGGCTTAGGTGCTGGCTTATGGACGCGCGACATGAACCGAGCTTATCGGATGGGCCGCGGGATTAAGGCCGGTCGCGTGTGGACCAATTGTTACCACCTCTATCCCGCGCATGCGGCGTTTGGAGGCTATAAGAAGTCGGGTATCGGCCGTGAGAATCACAGCATGATGCTAAATTACTACCAGCAAACGAAAAATTTACTGGTCAGTTACGACACCTCACCGCTCGGTTTTTTTTAGCACCATGCTAATCCGCCATGCCTCGAGAGGGGCATGGGTTTTTCTCAGGTCGGATGTTTAATCGTCAGCGCATTTGCTACGCTGGCAAAACCTGTATTTCCCCATAAATGGACCTGCCTTTGATGCCAAATCCGAGTGATGTTCAGCCTGCGCCGTTAAGCGGGCGTAATCCCCCCGATGCTTTAATATTACTGGCAAGTAGTGATAGCACTGATGCGGATGTGGCGGCGGCCGAGTTAGCACAACAGTTTCAAGACCAGGAGCTGGCGGCCGTGTTATTTTTTTGTTCCGCCTCCTATGATTTACCCGCTCTAGCCGCCGCCATGAACCTGTCATTTGCTGATTACCCGTTAATGGGGTGTACCACCTCGGGGGAATTGACTGACACCGGCTACCATAAAAACAGTATCTTGGCGTTAGGATTTAAACACAGTGATTTTTGCATTGAAGCGGCATTAATGCCGCTGGCCAGCGTGGATCTCGTTGCGGCTCAGGCCTGCGTGACTGAGCTGATGCAGCGCTGCCAACCACGGTTGAAGGGGGACATTTCTCAACACAGCTTTGTGCTGACCATGGTCGATGGTTTATCTCCCAAAGAAGAATTATTTTTAGCCATGCTGAACTCGGCGCTGGGTAAAATTCCGCATTTTGGCGGCAGTGCCGGCGATGACGTGATTTTAGGTCAAACCCACGTGTACTTAAATGGCGAGTTTCATAGCGATGCCGCGATTGTCGTTATGGTAAACACTCACTGCCCGTTTACCGTATTTACCACCCATCATATCGAAAGCTTACAACGTAAGTTGGTGGTCACTCGCGCCGATAGCCAAACGCGCCGAGTGTATGAGCTCAATGCCGAACCTGCCGCGTTGGTGTATGCCCGAGAAGTGGGCATAGCCGCCGATGAGCTGCGCCCCGAGGTGTATGCGCTGCATCCGCTAGCTGTGCTGATCGGTGATGAATATTATGTGCGCTCTATCCAGAAGGTGAACGAGGATTTAAGTATTGATTTTTATTGTGCCGTTGATGTTGGCATCGTATTGACCGCCATGCAACCTGGCGATATTTATAGCGGGGTCGCCACCAAACTGGCCAGTGTCGCCGCGCCGCTAGGTGAGGTCGAGATGGTATTGGCTTGCGATTGCTTTTTGCGCGAATTGGAAATCCGGCTGCAACAGGGGAATGAGCGTATCCAGCGCATCTTTAACCAATACCGAGTCTTGGGTTTTAATACCTATGGTGAGCAGCTTAATGGCATCCATATGAATCAGACCTTCACTGGGGTGATGATCGCCAAACCCAAGCCATTGGCCGCTGAAGCTGAGGATTGCTAATGGCGGATAGGCAAGCACTGTTGGATCGCATTGCGGCGCTCACCCTCAAAAATCAACAACAGCAACACATCATCGATGCCTTAATTAATCGGGTCGAGCGCCGAGGTAGCAACAACTTGGCCCCTTATGATGCCTTTCAACATTCGGTGATCTTGGCTGAACAGGTTAGGGCCAAGACTGAACAGCTAAATCAGGCGCTACTCACCCTTGAGCAGCGTAATGCCGAAGTCACCTCAGCGTCGAGCTTGGCGGCGCAGGCGCATCAGCGTTTTGTCGATGCGATTGAGTCGATGACGGATGGTTTTGCCTTATTCGATAGTCAACACAAACTGATATATTTTAATCAAATCTTTAGTGATTATTGGCACGAGTTTAACTTAGTGTTAGCTACCGGAACCTCCTACGCTGAGCTCAAAGAGTACAGTCAATTACATGGCTTAATTCGCCAAGGCAGTCTGCTGGCACAAGCTCAAGGTAGCTGGATATATCAAGATCCATTGATGCGCTGGTGGCAAGTGTTAGAGCGCGCCACCGCCGATAACGGCCTGGTGTTGCTCTACAAAGACATCAGCATGATTAAACACGCCGAAGCGGCTCGCTTTGAGGCGGCCATGGCCGAGAAATCACGGGTATTGCAAGTGCTTATCGATAACCTCTCTCAAGGCGTGGTCATGGTCGATGCTCAGCAGCAAGTGCAAGTGGTCAATCAGCGTTTTGCCCAGATGGTAGGCATTAACGAGGCGGGGCCGTTACAAGGCAAGCGTGTGGCCAACCTTAAGTATTTGCCATTGCCGCTTGAGTGTCGAGACCCACAAGCGGGCGAGGCTAACGACGATGCGCCGGCGTTTACGTATCAAGACAGTGTCTTTGATATTCGCAGTCACCCCATCACAGACGGTGGTTTCGTCAATACTTATACCGATATCACCCAAGCCCATCAATCGGCGCAAACCTTGCGAGAAAACGCGCGTTGGCTGCGACTCATCACCGACAATGTCCCGGCCTTAATTGCCTATATCCGCGCCGATTATACCTATCAATTTACCAACAAGGGCTACGACGAATGGTACGGTTGGCCGCGCGGTGCCCTCCTTAACCGTCATTTACGCAGCAGTCGCAGCGCCGAAGAATATGCCGCCATGACGCCATTTTTAGCACAAGCCATGGCAGGCCAAGCGGTCACGTTTGAACTGGAGGAGGCCAATGCATCCGCGCAAATCTGCGTGATGCGCAAAACCTATGTGCCGAATATCAATGCCGAAGGTCGAGTGGTGGGGATATTTGTATTGAACTGGGATATCACCGACAGCAAACGCAGCGCCGAAGCCTTGGCGCAAGCCTATCAGCATCTAGAGCTGAGAGTGCAAGAGCGCACCGCCCAATATCAGGAGCTCAATGGCCAATTACTGGCTGAAATCAATGAGCGTAGGCGCATGGAGCAACGCTTGCTTGATGCTAAAAAAGAAGCTGAGCGCGCCAATTTATCGAAAACCAAATTTCTAGCGGCCATCAGTCATGATTTACTGCAACCATTAAATGCGGCGCAGTTATATACCGGCTCATTAGCAGAAACCGCCTTAGCCGCAGACTCGCGCAAACTGGTTACTTCCGTATCGCACTCTTTGGCCGATGTGGGATCATTAATCAGTATGCTGGTGGATATCTCTAAACTGGATGCCGGTATCGTTAGGGCCGACAAGCAGGCATTTAGGGTCAAAGATTTGCTGGATAATATTGCTAAAGAGTTTGCATTCCTTGGCCATGAAAAAGGCTTAGTGGTGCGCTATGTGCCTTGTGGGGCGGTGATTTACTCGGACCCACAGCTGCTGGCGCGCATTGTGCGCAATCTACTATCTAATGCCATCAGATATACCCTCAAAGGCAAGGTGCTACTCGGTTGTCGTCTGCAGCAAAACGAGGTCATTATTCAAGTATGCGATAGCGGTAAAGGGATCCCTGCAGAAAAACAACAAGAAATTTTTCAGGAGTTTAAGCAATTAGCCAATCAGGGGAACGACATACGAAGTGGTCTAGGATTGGGGCTCGCCATTGTCGATAAGATCAGCAACGTGCTTGGCCATAATGTCCAGGTTATCTCCCAGGTCAATCAAGGCTCGGTATTTTCGGTACGTGTGCCTCGAGGCGAAGAGCAAGCATGGCAGCCCGAGGGACCCAATCCGGCATTGCTCCATAGCGTGGCCCTGCAAGGGGCGCGGGTGTGGGTGATTGATAATGACGCCAATATCGCCGAAGCCATGGCGTTATTGTTGAGTCAGTGGGGCTGTGAGGTCGTGGTGGCAAAGTCATGGTCTGAGTTGCAAATATTGCGTGATATAACTGCACCGGTGGAGTTACTGATTGTGGATTATCATTTAGACGATGAGCAAACGGGCACTGAACTGGCGAAAACCTTAAATGAACAGCGCCATCAAGCGGTACCCACCTTAGTGCTGAGTGCCAATCGTAGCGACGAGTTAAAGCAGCAAGCGCGCGCTGAAGGTTACGCCATTTTACATAAACCCGTGGTGCCAATGCGCTTGAAAATGATGTTAATTCAATTACTGCAACAGCAAGGCTATCAACCAGATTAGGCCTTTATTCGACGCCGTTAATCGTTGGCGAAAATGAGCGTGTGGGGGATAGGCACCTCGGGCTCAACGCTTTAAAAATTGGTCAAAATCAATATGGGTTAACCCCACCACCGCTTGGGTGCGATTATTGACTCCTAATTTTTTTAAAATCGCCGACACATGGGATTTCACCGTGGTTTCAGAGATATTCAATTCACTGGCAATCAGCTTATTGGGAGTGCCTTGTGCCATGGCCTTGAGCACCAATAATTGCTTACGGGTGAGGCGATAGAGCATGTCGGCAGAGATTTGTTGATCTTGTTGGCGATGGACTGGCGCTAGCGCATCTTGAGGCGCGCGGATGATCTCGGCGGGTAAATACACATTGCCGGCCAAAATTTGATCGAGGGCGTGATGGATTTCTTGGCGGGAGGCCGATTTACTAATAAAGCCCACCGCACCATAGGTCATGGTTTGCAAAATAATTTGGCGATTGGTTTCGGCCGATATGATGACAATCGGGGTGGCTGGGGTGAGATTTCTCAGCTCCAACAAGGTGTTTAGGCCGCCGCAGCCGGGCATATTTAAGTCTAATAAGATTAAATCGATATCATCATGATCTTCAAAGAAAGCTAATGTTTGCGCAACCCCTTCGGTTTGTTGCACTTGGCAGTCGGGTAGACAGCCGCGCAGCACTTCAGACATGGCTTCCCGAAATAAGGGGTGATCGTCGGCAATTAGAATATTGACCATGAAATATCTCGTCGGTGATCTCAGTTATTGCGGGTCAGTAGTCGACTGACGCCATGCGATATCAAGCACTTGAATAGGAGACATCCAGCGCTTGAATAGGAGATATCCATAGTCAACATCTTTGTAACCTTTGTCAATGATGCTTATGTTAACCACCGTCTAGGCATCGCTTGAAATGATCATGCCGCGAGCTTAGCTCATCAGCTTAGCTAATATCCCAATAGGGCTTATCGCCAAAACGCGCGGTGATAAAATCGATAAGCAAGCGGCTGCGGCGGGATAAAAATCGGTTTTTGGGATAAACAGCATAAGCATAAAGTACCGGTAACGGATAATGAGTTAACAGCGGGATAAGCTCGCCGCTGGCGATGGCTTCATAGGTGATAAACGTTGGCGAGCACACAATCCCATGGCCTTTCTTAGCCATTGATAGCAGGAAATCGCCATTGTTGGCTTTGATTTTAGAATCGAATACGAGCTTGTGGCTGACGTTATTGGCATCGGTGTAGCGCACTTCTTCTAGGCTGGTCAGGCCATAATGCAAAAAACGGTGATGGCGTAAATCAGCCATTTGGCTGGGGGTGCCATGGCGAGCAAGGTAATTTGGGCTAGCACATAGGATTAAGCGAATAGGCGTGATCCGTTTGGCTTGCAGGCTGGAGTCGGTGAGTTCACCAATACGAATGGCCAGTTCGTAGCCTTCTTCGACTAAGTCTAAATGTCGATCAGAAAAGTCGAGTTCAAAGGTCAAATCAGGGTATTGGCAGGCAAATTCATCAATAATGTCAGTGAGGTGCCGTATACCAAACGACAGCGGCGCCGTCATTTTTAGGGTGCCCGCGACGCGGGTGTCGGCGCCGAGAGTTTGTTCATTCAGTGCCGTCACTTCATCCAAAATATCGAGCGAGCGCTGGTAATAGCGTCTTCCGGCATCTGTGAGACTTGATTGCCGAGTCGTACGCCTAAGTAATTGGCAATTTAGGCGTTTTTCTAAGTCGTTTAGGCGTCGACTGACGGCGGATTTTGCCATATGCAGATCATCGGCCGCCTTGGTCATGCTGCCAGCATCGACGATGCGCACAAACATCGCCATGTCTTCTAATTGCCCCATCAATTGTTCTCCAAATAGCAACTATCAATTACAATTCTTGATGTTTATTGATCATTCGTCAACAAATATGATGGCCATCAGTGAATCATAAGTGATCAATGTAAAGGAATGTAACATGAACCATATACACAGTTTGACTGCGCCTATCGGGCGGTTGTTATTGGCAATCATCTTTATCATGTCGGGGCTAAATAAAATTGGCGCTTACGGCGCTACACAAGGGTATATGGAAGCCATGGGCGTCCCTGGGGGATTATTGCCCTTAGTGATCGCCTTGGAAGTCTTGGGCGGGTTAGCACTGGTGATTGGTTGGCAAGCCCGCTGGGCAGCCTTGTTACTGGCTGGCTTTAGCTTATTATCGGCGCTGTTGTTTCATGGCGATATCAGTGATCAAATCTCCATGATCATGTTGATGAAAAACGTGTCGATAGCCGGTGGCTTGTTAATGGTTTTTGCGCATGGTGCTGGAGCGTACGCTGTTGATAATTATCGCTCTGGGATAAAGGGTGGCGCGCGTGCGTCATTTGAATAGGATAGGGGAGGGCATATGACCATCAAACAAGGGAGCCATCCGCAAGCCCCTCGGTGTTATCGCGCCTTGGCTGGCCACAGTGTCGGCGTGGCCACCGCCGATGGCGATGGTGTCAAGCTGACGCGTATTATCGGTAGCGGGGCGGTGGCCATGCTCGATCCTTTCTTATTGCTCGATTGCTTTGAAAGTGAGAATGCCAACGACTATATCGGTGGTTTTCCGACTCACCCCCACCGTGGTTTTGAAACCGTGACTTATATGCTGGCTGGCAAGATGCGTCATCGAGATAGTGCCGGCCACGAGGGAGTGGTTGAGCCCGGAGGTGTACAGTGGATGACGGCGGCGAGAGGCATATTGCATTCTGAAATGCCAGAGCAACAGCAGGGCTTGCTGAAAGGATTTCAGTTGTGGGTTAACTTACCGGCCGCGGCCAAAATGAGTCCTGCTGGCTACCAGGAATACCCGCCAAGCGCGACGCCGTTAGAGCGGCGTGACAATGGCACCGAGATCCGCGTTATCGCCGGCAAAACCGATCATGGCACCCTCGGGCCTGTGGTTAACCATTATACCTACCCGACGTATCTGGACATTGATTTACCAGAAAATACCGCGTTTACCCAGACACTAGAGCCGGCGCATAACGCCTTTATCTATGTGATTAGCGGTCAGGTCAGTGTGGTCTCGGAGAGCCGCGAGGCGGAACAGGTCGAACTAGGCAGCCCTGCCACTACGCCGGTGTTGTCGGCCAAGTCTTTGGGGGTGTTAACGCTGGGCGAGCTAGTTCAGCTGCAAAGCGGCCCCAAAGGGGCTCGGCTGTTATTAATCGCCGCGAAGCAACTGAATGAACCGGTGGCACGCCACGGCCCATTTGTAATGAACACTCGCGCCGAATTAGTACAAGCCTTCGCTGATTTTAGCCGTGGTGTATTTTAACGGCGCATGCTTAATCTACCTGGCGTGCATGGTCGGCGAGGCTGAGATGATGGGCAGGGGTGATCCGCTATTATGACAGCAAATACAGGAGCATAGTATGGGATTATTTATCGACGGCAGATGGCATATTTAGGGGGATAATAGCCAATAGCCAATAGCCGAGGGCAAATTTGTGCGCTAAGCGTCGCAGTTTCGCCATTAGATCACCCGAGATGGCCGAGCTGGGCCAATGGGAACGGCGGGATTTATCGCCCAACCAGGACGTTATCACTTATATGTATCGCTGGCGTGTCCTTGGGCACATCGTACTTTAATTATGCGTCAGCTTAAGGGGTTAGCGAACTTTATGTCGCGATCGGTCGTTAATGCGATTATGCAGGATGATGGCTCTTTGCGTCGGGTTGGGGGGGAGAGGGATGATGCGGAACCGGTGGAATATCTCCATCAAATCTATACCAAGGCACAGCCTAATTATAGTGGCCGGGTCACCGTTCCTGTGTTGTGGGACAAGCATACGCAGACGATTGTTAGTAATGAATCAGCCGATATTATGCGGATGTTTAACAGCGCCTTTGATGAAGTGGGGGCTGCCACGGGAGATTATTACCCCGATGAACTGCGCAGCCAAATTGATGCCATCAATGAGCGGGTATATCACCAAGTCAATAATGGCGTCTATAAAGCCGGTTTTACCAAGACTCAAGCCAGTTATGATCAGGCGGTGACCGAGGTATTTTGCGGGTTAGACTGGCTAGAGTCACTGCTGGCAAATCAGCGCTATTTATTAGGGGCTAACATCACTGAGGCTGATTGGCGCTTATTTACAACCTTGGTGCGCTTTGATGCAGTGTATGTGGGGCATTTTAAATGTAATCAGCGGCGGATTGCTGATTATCCGGCGTTATCAGGGTATTTACGGGAGTTGTATCAAATCCCTGGCATAAGCGAGACGGTGGATTTTGCTTATACCAAACTGCATTATTATCGCTCTCATACCATGATAAACCCTAGCGGGATTATCCCCGCTGGGCCTGAACTCGATTTTTATCAAGCACATGGACGCGACTCACTTTAACTTGGAAAGCTAAACATCAGTGAGTCAAGCACGCCTCGACCACTGTGAACGCCAGCTTCGGTTGTTTGTGCTGACTTACTGCGCACCAAGTAGCCGGCAAAGCTTGGGTGGGCATTGGGGCGGCGCGGCGCTTGATTGGCCGGCATTGAGTCTGTGATGTCCGGTGTGTTCAAGGGGGGCGCTGGCTCTAATGGGCAGGGCTGGCCGTCATACCAGACATTAAATATGCCAATTTCAGCCACTAAATCATCAATCACTTCCAGCTTACCATGACGAACAATGTATGCAGGGGCATTCGCTGGCCGCGGATGCAGGCGGCGCATGAGGAGCCATGCAGGGTACTCCTCACTCGAGAGTTGCGCCAGTTTGGTGATGATATCCGTATCAAACAAGCAGTGACCGCCACCTTCCCTTTGATCTTTTAACACCCAAGTGGCGCTAGGATCTGCTTTTACCTTGGCAATACTTTGCTCATTGACTGCTATTATTTCACCTAGTAATGGCTTCACCATGGCCGCTTGATCTTGGCTTAAGCCAAATTGAGTCAGGGCGGAAGCCGGCAATTGCGATAACAGCATTTGCATCCGTTTGCTAGACGCCAATTGCTGACTGACCGTCGCACTGACAGCCACTCTATGGCGTTCAATAAAGACCCTAATGGCCATCAAATCAGCCGAACTTGATGGCGAGCTATAATCGTCATACTGATAGCCGCTTCGCAAATATACAGTGTCCAGACTTCCGACGCCGGCGAGCATCAACCGCTGCTGTGGTCCGGTGGATAACTGGCCTTGAAGTTCACTAAAGGTGCGGCGCAGCGTGTCAATGCCACGTTGTTGCAATGCCTGCTCCAGTAGAAATTGATCGAAGACATTGTCTTCATCTGGCTGCACCACCATTAAAAATCTCGGCGGGTCTTGATCATTAAACGCTTGCTTGATGTTCATTGTCGCGGCGGCAATGGCTGTGGCTAATCGCTCAATCGCAGGGTTTTCAACCAGTGACGATGTTAGCCCTAACTCCGGCGCGGCGGGGCGCTGCTGTAAATGCTGATGTAATTGATGAGTTAATTGGCCAAATGGCCCCATGCCGGCAGCGATGCTGTTGGCTTCCACTAATGTGGTGCCAAAATCACTGTCATCTAAAAAGTCGCTGCGTAATATTAATAGCGGTACCCGTGGCGGGGGCGTGGTTGATTGATATAGCTGCCTATGCATCTCAAGCAGTGCAGCAAATAATGGGTCGTGTGCCACGATTGGGCTAATGGCCGCATCTAAGATGTGATCTTGCCTTGAAAGGTTATCGATGAGCATAGCCATCAGTTCCCCTGCATCCTGCAGAGTATGGAAGCGTTCAGGACTAATTTGACTCGGGCTGAGACTAAAGGGGACGTGACTGGCGGAACCGGTTGACGAACGAAATGCCATCCCATGAGTCAGAGCCCAGAGGAGGGCGGGTTCTTTTTTGGCCGCAAATATCGTGTTCATAACATCTCCTCGCAAAGCATTCAGGATTGAAGTCAAACCTCGCCGTGGCTGATAACACATCATCAGAGTGTTGTCGGGTTAATGATGGCTGATGGCAGCTTTTATTTCGATTATTGTCGAATAGTAGCGTTTGGCTTGTATTAGTACAATACCTTACTTCTGGAATTATCGAATTAATTTCACTTATCATCGATAAACTGAGTGTGGTTGGGGATTGCAGCGGCACGCTCGTCGCTGCGATAGCAGCCAACTATGGCAGGGGTAAAGGTTAGGGTAGCCAATAGATTGATGATACTGGTACTATCGAAATCAGTGATTGGATGAGGTAAACATGAATATTGAAATTGCAGCTAAAGTATTGAAAGAGTTGGGACATCCTACAAGGCTTGCCTTATTTAAAACCTTAGTGAAAGGGGGGGCTGGAGGCATTACGGTTGGCCAAATTCAAGAAGCGTTGCAGATCCCAGGTTCCACTTTGTCTCACCATATTAGCGCCATGATATCGGCAGGGATCATTTCTCAGCGCCGTGAAGGCCGAGTCTTATATTGTGTGCCTGACTATTTATTGCTGCAAAACATTGTCGATTTTTTACAAGATGAATGTTGTGCTGGGCTTTAACTCCCACCGCAAAGTGCGCCGCCAATTTTGCGCCATCTGGCTAAATCGTCTGCGGCATAAGTGCTGCTAACCGAGCTTGCTTAAGTCAGCGTGGCGTTACTCAGCCTAGTCGTTTGAATGCTGCTTAATAACAGTGCTAGCTTGTTAACTGTGGCGGCAGAGTTATGTGGCTCACTAAATCGCGCTTGATTGGATGCTTTAGCATGGCGGCGATTGTGTAGGGTCTTGTCATCACATCTGTGATTTGGATGTCAGCTTATATCGCAATATTAGGCAAAAGGAGAGCAAAGTTAAGTTCAAATTAAGCCGAGAATATATGAGTGAGCGCTATGACCAAGTTCGACGCTATGGCTCAAATGGACTGATGTTGGAATGAATCGCTGGGGTGATCTTTGTGATTGTTGGGATAAGCCTTTATTCCTATGTTAATGGCAACGCGATAATCGCCATGGTACTTGTTGCTTTGGGCTGGAGTTAGTCAGTGATCGCATTAGGAAATATTTTTGGCTCCGTCGGCATGTCAGCAGCAAACTGATAAACGCCGAGGTTGAATTAGTGATTACTGATAAGGGAATACATAGCCGAGGACCGTTTTCCAATGGGTATTTTCAATGGACAGGTATTGAAAGAGCAATCAGGACATCTAAAGTGTACTAGCTCAGACCTGAGCTGACAGTTATTCTTTATAAACGGTGACAGTCAGTTCAAGTCCCATTTTCATAGCTAAAATCGGTTTATCTAATTTGAATTTAACTTTTTTAGTTCTTTCAAAATCTTCTTCAATTTTTTCTGGTTCTCTGTCGGTATAACTCGGAAGTTGTGGCTCAATGGCTTTTCGCTCATGGTGTTGATTAAGCACTTAGCAAAATGGTCACTTTGGGGGCGACTGAGGTTTTGGTCAAAGTAAGGTGGCCTTGCAACAGATGTTCGTGAAAATGAAGATGCTGACTGTCTTGATGTTGATAGAAGCTGTCGAGGGCTGACTGGATTGGTGCTAAAGCCGTTATGCCTTGATGTTCGGCCATGGCAAACTTGAGTAGCTCTAGGGCTAGCTTATCAAACTCAATTTGGTGACAAAATTATAAATATAACTAGGGCTGCAAATATAAGTCATTGATTTTACTTTATTGCAGGCAAAAAAAAGACGTCCGAGGACGTCTTTTTTATAAGGTTTGGTGGAGGCGGCGGGACTTGAACCCGCGTCCGAAAAACCTACGCTCAAGGCGCTACATGTTTAGTCTTTCTTTTATTTAACCGCTTATCCTCCGAAAGACAGGATGACAACCGGTGAGCCTGGTGCTGTTTCGCGGTTCACCCCCAGACAGAGTTCCCTCGCTAGCACGATGTAAGATGACCATCAGATCCACTGCCCATGTGCAAGACGTGTGGGTGATGGCTAGCGGCCTTAAGCTGCTAGAGCGTAGTTATCGTCGTTTGCAACTATAACTTTGCGGCTTTTTACGAGGCCAACCGCCCCTCGACATGCTCCCGGAGTTTCGCGAATCCCGTCGAATCCAGAATCGCCCCCGTGATTTGAAGTGTAACTGGTTGAGTTGAAATGTCTACTACTGAATTACACTGTGCTGGCTGTTTGTTGGTTATCTGAACAGCCAGTCGTTATTTATTCTTCATGACTCGGGCTTTTTCAATCGACCATTCGCGTTGTTTGGTATCTTCACGCTTGTCATGATCTTTCTTACCTTTACCTAAGCCGATTTCAACCTTGACCCAAGCCCCTTTACGCCAATACATGGAGATTGGCACAATGGCGTAGCCTTGGCGTTCGACCTGGCCGGTTAAACGGTCAAGTTCACGGCGATTAAGCAGTAACTTACGCATGCGGGTAGGATCACATACCACATGAGTTGATGCCGTGTTTAAAGGCGTAATGCTGAGGTTGTGCAAGAAGGCTTCGCCATTTTTGAGCAGCACAAAGCTTTCTGACAAGTTGACCTTACCAGCACGGATAGATTTTACTTCCCAGCCCATCAAGGACAGGCCCGCTTCCAGCTTGTCTTCGATACGATATTCGAAGGTTGCGCGTTTATTACGAGCAATCGTAGCTGGTGGGTTCTTAGCGGATTTTTTTGAGTTATTCTTAGCCATAGACCGCCATTATACTCGCCGAGGGTGAATTTGGAATTGCCAGTATAACAATATTTTAAGCCGAGGTTTGACTAAAGGTTTTGGTTGCTTGGTTTTTCACCACAGGGGCATTCGCAGTTGATGAGTTTTCATCTGTTCGTGGTAAACTATGACTTGCAATAGCCACTATATCCGGAACATAACATGCCGAAGTTGAGCCGCAGTGCCTTGGTGAGAGCCAGTGCAATGCAAATGTATGAATTGGTCAATGATGTCGAGTCATATAAAGAGTTTTTGCCGGGGTGTGTTGGCGGTAAAGTGATTGAGTTTGATGGTAAAACCATGCTGGCGTCTGTAGATGTGGCGAAAGCCGGTATCAAAAAAACCTTCAGTACCCGAAATCAGGTGATCCCGGGCAAACGGATTGAGCTCACGCTCGACAATGGACCTTTTAAGCATTTGCAAGGCTATTGGCAATTCACTGAATTAACCGACGACGCATGTAAAGTTGAGTTTGAGCTGGATTTTGCGTTTTCTAGCCCTTTGGTGGCGATGGCATTTGGTAAGATTTTTGAAGATTTAGTCGGCTCAATGGTGCAAGCATTCACTCAAAGAGCCAAGGTTATCTATCCAGGGTAAGTTATGAATCACAATCAAGACAGTTTTAGCGTCGATATTATTTATGCGCTGCCAGATAGAGCGAAAGTGATTAGCGTCATGGTGGATAGTCACACCCAGGTGGCGGACGCGGTATTGCAAAGCGGTATGATTGATTTCTTTCCTGAGATAGATATCGATACCGTTAAGTTGGGCAGTTTTAGTCGTTTGATCAAAGCCAGCGATAGACTTGAGCCCGGGATGCGGGTGGAGATATATCGCCCATTAATCGCAGATCCCAAAGATGTTCGCCGCCGCCGGGCTGAGCAAGCGAAAGAAGATGGTCGACTGAATAAGGTCACTGGCGCCAAGCTCTAGTCGGCGTCAGCTATAAAAATGTATGGTCCGCCTCGTTATTGCAAATGATATTTCCGATAACGAGGTTGGTTTGCGCTAATGTATTCGGAGTCTTCATTAGGTGCTACCACCCGCTCCACGATGAGTTCCGCGCTAGATT
>NZ_JAHUTT010000140.1 GCF_019209865.1 Shewanella sp. NIFS-20-20
TCGTTGTCGATTTAGCAACTACTGTGAATGTCCACATAGATTGTCTGATAAATTGTTAAAGAACGTGACCGTGATTCCTCACTGGTCAGGGCTGCGTATTCTACACATCCCGTTTTTAGCGTCAAGTGGTTTTTTATGCTAGCAATTCAACTGTTGTTTTCTTGCTCAAACCTCTTGTTACTCAGGGATAGTTAGCCTCGCTAACTCAACCTGTTCAACGGGTTATGTTATCAGCATCGCTGCCGTTTCCCCTGTCGATGGAGGCGCATTATAGGGAGCATTCATTCTTTAGCAAGCTCTTTTTGTGCATTTTTGACATATTTTTATGGTTTTATGGTTAAGCACATCTTAACCACCAGTTACCCCCAGAGTTACCCACAATATCGAGCTTTGAGACGCCACAACCCGCCTCAAAAACAATAAAGGCGCCCCTTAGGTTAATGCCGTTCACTTAGTGTGAACGGCATTTTTCTTAGACTTAATGGGATACTTGTTTTTACTCATTTTTAACGCACGTGGATAGGCCCTATCCCGTTTCCCATCAAGCTTGAACTGTCTCGCA
>NZ_JAHUTT010000141.1 GCF_019209865.1 Shewanella sp. NIFS-20-20
GTCTTACCTCAAGAGGTGGATTACGTTGCTCGCAGCGCTGTCACACAAGCGCGTAAGCGGCTGGGCTCTGACGTTGTTCAGGATGTGTTTAAGCGAAGTGCCAAGACCTGGCATGAGAGAGCAGAGCATCCTCATTGGTGTGGACTCAACCTCTACGGTGTCGATGGTGTCGTGTGGCGAACACCTGATAGTGAGCAAAACAATCAGGCCTTTGCCAAAACCGCCAACGCTGCTGGTGATGCTGCCTATCCTCAAATTCGTATGGTTTGCATGATGGAATTAAGCAGCCACTTGGTATTGAACAGTGCCTTTGATTCTGTTGCTGTCAGTGAAATGAATTTAGCCGCCGAACTGATATCCAGCATACCCAATAATAGCCTGACTCTGTTTGACAGAGGCTTCTATTCGTTGGGGCTTTTGCACGCTTGGCAACAGGCTCAACCTAACAGTCACTGGTTGCTGCCGTTGAAGAAAGGCACACAATATGAAGTGGTACGGTCTTTAGGAAAACACGACCAACTGGTGCAG
>NZ_JAHUTT010000142.1 GCF_019209865.1 Shewanella sp. NIFS-20-20
CGCTCAGTGACTTGTTTAACAGCTTCTATTTTGAACTCATCTGGATATCGTTTTCCGCGCATGTAACACCTCATATTTTTGGTTAAGTATAACTCTATGAAGTGTCTACTGTTCTAGGGGCTTACCATTTAGACGAGATTAACAAACGGCAAGATATCGCATTTATAAAAAGTGGAGCATTTCAGGCCGTATTGAGTAAACACAAGATCAAAAAGCAAAAGAAATCAGAGTTTCGATATGAAATTGACGGGAGACCCCGCTACTCAGAAAAGTTTATTGTGTGGTTTGTAGAAAATTTAAAGCAGCCTAATTGGTTGGATTCTGCTAAAGAATTTCGTAGAAAACAACTGAGAAACAGCTAAGGTTTTTTTGGGGTTCAATGAAAATAGTCGTTTGGTGCCAAATTCAATTGGGTGATTTGCTCAGGCGAGAACCCGTGGCGCAGTAGTTGAAAGTCTCTAATCTGCACTTCGGCTTTTTTGCCTTCACCAATAACTTGATAAAGGCTACCG
>NZ_JAHUTT010000015.1 GCF_019209865.1 Shewanella sp. NIFS-20-20
GGCCGTCCGAGACTAGGACGTTGATAGGCAAGGTGTGTAAGCGTTGTGAGGCGTTGAGCTAACTTGTACTAATGACCCGAGAGGCTTAACCATACAACCCAGATGGGTTTTGCTGGCTATGCCTAAAGAATCGATAAATACTTGATTAAAGATTGAGTACTCAATACAGCTTTCTAAATTACCAAATTTGTCTGGAGACCATAGCACTGTGGCCCCACCTGATCCCATTCCGAACTCAGAAGTGAAACGCAGTCGCGCCGATGGTAGTGTGGGGCTTCCCCATGCGAGAGTAGGTCATTTCCAGGCGCCTATTTAGCTCGAAAGAGCACGTCTCCTAGCCATGACACGCTAGCGACGATAAAAGAATTTAGACTTCGGTCTAAAGGAGCGGTAGTTCAGTTGGTTAGAATACCGGCCTGTCACGCCGGGGGTCGCGGGTTCGAGTCCCGTCCGCTCCGCCAACATTATGATGAGCCCTAACAGCAATGTTAGGGCTTTTTCGTGTCTGTGATTTAATGTGTTTAAATGTAGCGGCCGTCCCGTCCAACAGCATCCCTGCTTAACAGCCCAGTTCGGTAAAATATATCCCTATATAAATGCCAGTTCGGCATATATGGACCCATCCGGTTTGCAAGACATTCGATAGCGATTTTGAGAAGAGTTCATTGCACCCATATATTCGGCCTGTTATTGAGGTATGCCTCTGGCCCTGATGGATATCTGCTTCTACTGTCCTTATCATCCTTGCGGCTTCATTATGAGCCTATACCGAGCTAAGGTTTTCAGTAGATCAGTCTGACTGTCTCATCATCAATTCAAGTGTCTTAGCAACTTGCTAGTTGGTTAATTATTAACGTTTATTGAATCTATTCAGCACTATACTGGAAGTCGATATTCTTCGTCATGCGCCGCGATAACCCATGCCATTCTGGCGAGTTTATTGGCGACGGCTATACAGGCTCGGTTAAAACCGCGGCGTTCTGCTAACTGGATTGCCCAGCAACTAAACTTATCTTGCTTATTCTGGCTGTGTTACAACACGGCTCTGGCGCCGTGGATGAACAGGGTGCGTAAATACGCATTTCCCCGCTTGCTTATCCCAAGGAGGTTATCTATACCTCCACTGCTGTGTTGCTTGGGAACTAAGCCACACCAAGCTGAAAAGTGCCTGCCATTAGTGAAATCTTTACCATCACCTGCGGCGGCATAAAAGGCGGTAGCGGTGACTGGACCAATAGCTGGGATAGTTTCTAAACGCTGGCAAATCACATTGTTCTTAATTTCAGTGAGTACTTGGGCGTCACAACCCTTAAGCCGTTTTTCTATATCACTAAACTCTTCATATAACTGATAAAAAATGGCCCGACCTTTGGTAGTCAGCGCATTGGTTTCATCCGCTAAAATATCTGGGAACTGTACTTTATAAGCCGATTTACTTTTGGTCATCACAATGCCGTATTCCGCTAACATCCCTCTGACTTGATTGATTAAGGCGGTTGATTGTTTGTTTAAACGCTCACGCATACGGTGAAGCAGTTGTACATCTTGTTGCGCGACGCCTTTGGGTTTTACAAACCGCATGTTGGGTCGCTGCGCAGCTTCAGCGATGGCTAGCGCATCGTTGTAGTCATTTTTATTACCTTGCCGAAAAGGCTCCACAAATTGAGGTGCGATGAGCTTGACGTTATGGCCCAACAGCTCAAATTCTCTGGCCCAGTAATTTGCTCCACCACAGGCTTCCATCACAATCAGACACGGCTCAATTTGAGCAAGAAAGGGAAGCAAGTCCTTGCGTCTAAGCATTTTCTTTTTGATTAACTTGCCTGCTTTATCGACACCAACAGCATGAAAAACAGACTTTGCGATATCTAAACCAATTGTAGTAATCTTCCTAAGTGGACCCGTCCTCTTTCTGATGAGTTTTAGCGACTACATCGTGGCCCATTGTGAGGCCGATTAAAAGTGGATGGGTCCATTCCATTATCCTTGCCTCTCGCTTGTAGCATTTGGCTGCCGCCAAGCTTACCTTGCCTCTCACTTGTAGTGTTTGCTTGCCGTTAAACTGGCGATTCAATGACATTGCCATCTGTTGATAAATCACCTATTTCCTTGCTTAAGGTGTGGGGGTAACTTAAGTTATCTCCATCATGAGCGAGGGATTTAGCAATGAAATTAGAAATGATCTGCACTGGTGAAGAGGTGCTATCGGGACAAATAGTCGATACAAATGCTGCTTGGTTTGCCAATGTGATGATGGATCATGGGGTCGAGCTGCAGCAACGGGTCACGATTGGTGATCGTCTTGAGGATTTGGTGCAGACTTTTATTGAGCGCAGTCATCATGCAGATGTGATTTTGGTAAATGGCGGCTTGGGGCCAACCAGCGATGATTTATCTTCTTTGGCAATGGCGCAAGCCAAAGGCGAACCGTTGGTGGAGAATTCGCTGTGGCGCGAACGTATCGAGGCATGGTTTAGTCAACGGGGATACCTTATGCCAACGAGCAATTTAAAGCAGGCGATGTTGCCGGCTTCAGCTGTGATGGTCGATAACCCCGTGGGCACGGCATGTGGCTTTAGGGTCAAGCTCAATCGAGCCTGGCTTTTCTTCACGCCAGGGGTACCATTCGAATTTAAGCAAATGGTGACTGATGAGTTTTTGCCATTTATCACCTCAGAGTTTGATAGCATTGAGCCATCAAAGGTGTGCAAGTTATTGACCCTAGGGCGTGGTGAATCGAGCCTAGCTGATGTACTCGAACCTATGCCATTACCTGCGGGGGTCAGTATTGGCTACCGCTCTTCAATGCCCCATATTGAGATTAAAATTTTTGCCCGTGGACAGGCGGCTATTGATGCGCTTGAGACCGTTATTTTTAGTGTCAAACAGTTACTTGGAGAGGCTATTGTGGCCGAGTCGGTACCGACCTTAGCTGCAGAAGTACATCAACGTTTGCTTGATCAGGGAAAAACGCTGGCCTTAGCTGAATCATGTACCGGAGGCTTATTAGCTAGCCAATTAGTGGCATTTGCGGGAAGCTCGGCTTATCTACACCATAGTCTGGTGACTTATAGCAACGAGTCAAAGGTTAAGATACTCGGAGTCAGTCCTCAGATCTTGGATGGTTATGGGGCGGTTTCTCTCGAAACTGTTGCAGCGATGGCAATGGGAGCGAGGGCCTTGTTGGACAGTGACTTTGCTTTAGCAACCAGTGGTATTGCTGGGCCTGGGGGGGGGAGCGAGCAAAAACCGGTGGGCACGGTAGCGATTGCATTAGCCCATGGTGATTGTTGTTATCAACAATTAGTTAAATTTCCTGCCCGTTCTCGCGATTTGGTTAGGCAAATGGCCTGTGCCGTGGCTTATGATATGTTGCGTCGCGCCTTACTTCGTAAGGACGTGATTGTCGATTATCAAAGTATCAATCGATTAGCCTAAAGTGACTAAGGATGAGGGCAGTAGCACTCATCCTTAGTATTGGTAGTGGGTTATTTGAATACAAATACCAGTTTTCCAGGTTTAACTTCCATCTTATCGACTAACTTTGCGGCCCACGCTTGATGGCTGTCATCTTGGTTGAGCACATAGACTGGCTGGGTTTCAAGAAAGCCACTGACAAACCCCATAATTTGAGGTCCGATATCCTTAACAATCTTGTCAATGTCCTGCGGGGTAGAGCTAACATCTACTAAGCGTAAATTCCGTAAATAGATGCTATGACTTTGATTGTCATACCAAGGCACAGCTTCAAAGCTGGCATTTAGTGTCGCGCGCAAGGGCAGCAGTGGATTGGTGATTTCCACTTGGCTGGCGGTGATGACCTTCATGGTATCTGGAGTTTCACCCAGTAGCACTTGCACTCGATTTAGCTTAATAAGGGTACCGATAAACTGATTACCTTGTTTGACTTCATAAGTCATTTCTTTGTTTAGGTAATCAGTTAGTTCATTTTGGCTTATGCTGTATTGGCTGGCGCAACCCGTCAATAAGCTGGTGCATATTAACCCCACTCCAGCGAGCAATCGCTTTAATGTCATCCGGTGTTCCTCATGCCAGCAGCTACTCCAGCAATAGTGAGCATTAACGCCAATTGCGCGCTATCACTGGTATTGCCCTTGCGGGTACGTGCTAGCAACTCAGTTTGCAAGAAGTTGAGTGGATCGATATAAGGATTGCGCAGCTTGACTGATTCTCGGCTCCATGGGGTATGTGCCATTAATTCTGTTTCACCGGTTAGCGAGAGCACGGCATCGATGCCCAATTGCAGGCGTTGACGCAAGGTGGTGCCGAGGTGATGTAAGTCAGACTTCACTAAACAGATCTCGTAATAACGAGCTAAGTTTGGTTCAGCTTTGGCATACACCATTTCAAGCATGGAAATTCGGGTGTTAAAAAATGGCCATTTTTGCTCCATTTCTATCAGTAATGGCATATCTCCTCGTTCACAAGCTTGCTGCAAGGCCTCTCCGGCACCGAGCCAAGCAGGGAGCATTAAGCGGTTTTGCGACCATGCAAATATCCATGGGATGGCCCGTAAACTTTCAATGCCGCCATCGGTTCGGCGTTTAGCGGGGCGGCTGCCTAATGGCAGTTGTCCTAACTCAACTTCTGGCGTTGCTGCGCGGAAGTATGCAACAAAATCGGGTTCTTCTCGGACAATTTGGCGATAGGCCTGGACCGAGTCTGCTGCGATTTTCTCCATGGTTTGGCGCCAGCTTTCTTTGGGCTCTGGCGGCGGTAGCAGGGTGGCTTCCATCACGGCTGAGGTATATAGCGCCAAAGATTGTACCGCCAGTTTGGGTAATCCAAATTTAAAGCGGATCATCTCCCCCTGCTCAGTGACTCGGATGCGGCCATCGACCGATCCTGGCGGCTGAGACAAGATCGCCTGATGAGCGGGTCCGCCCCCGCGACCTATGGTGCCGCCACGGCCGTGGAATAAGGTCAGATTAACACTGTGCTGTTGGCATACTTTAACGAGTTGCTCTTGGGCTTGATATTGTGCCCACGCGGCGGCCATGACCCCAGCATCTTTTGCTGAATCAGAGTAACCAATCATCACCTCTTGCATGCCTTTGGTGTATCCACGATACCAATCAATCGCTAATAGGCTATCAATACACACCGCGGCGTTATTCAAATCATCCAGCGTTTCAAATAATGGCACCACTCGCATTGGATGTTGGCAACCGGTCTCTTTGAGTAGCAACAATACAGTCAATACGTCGGAGGGTAAGCTGGCCATTGAAATAACATAAGACCCCAGCGTGTGGTGAGACTGCTTAGCGATCAACCGGCAAGTATTCAGGACTTCTTCTACATCCGCCGATGGCTGCCAATGACTGGGGATCAGCGGACGACGATTTGATAACTCTTTCAGTAAGAAGGCTTGTTTTTCGTTTTCGTCCCAATGGCTGTAATCTCCCATGCCAAGGTAACGAGTCAGCTCCGCCAGTACGTCGCTATGGCGCTGGGCATCTTGACGAATATCAAGCCTCAGCATGTGGATTCCAAAACAGGCAAGTCGTCGCAGCATGTCTAACAACAAGCCATTGGCTATCAGGCTCATTTTACAATCGCACAGGCTTTGATAAAGCATTTGTAATGGTTGGCGTAAATCGTCAACGTGTTCAATTATCTCGCGGGTGTGAATATCGCTGGTGTGCCCTTCGATGCGGGCATTGAGGTAATCAATGGTATTTCTTAGTTTTTGGCGCAATTGGCGTAAAACATCACGGTAGGGTTCTTTGCTACCACCGGTATGCTCGCTTAATTGGTCGTTCGCTTCTTCCATGGACAGCTCGCCAATTAAGGCGACGACATCTTTTAGATGCAGGCGCGCCGCGGCATGACGGTTTCTGTCTAATACTTCAGCTGTGACCTTGGCCGTGACAAACGGATTACCGTCTCTATCGCCACCCATCCAGCTGGAAAATTTAACTGGGGCAAAATCGCTGGCGAGTCGCTGGCCTGTTCGCTCGTTAACTTGATCATTGAGTTGTCTTAAGAAGTCGGGGACGGCCTGCCACAGCGAGGTCTCAATGGTGGCTAACCCCCAGCGCGCTTCATCGACCGGTGTGGGTCTTTCGTGGCGGATTTCATTGGTGTGCCAAATTTGGGCAATGAGTTGGCGCAGACGCAGGGTCAGGTTTTGTTGCTCACGTTCACTCAGTTGGTTGTTTTCGAGTTCGGTGAGGCAATCGATGATGCTGGCATATTTTTGGATCATGGTTCGACGTGATATTTCGGTCGGATGGGCCGTTAATACCAGATCGATATCTAAGGTTTGCAGGCATTGGAGCATTTGGCCTTGATCAATACGACCATTCAACATGCGCGCGAGCAATTGATCGACCGGGTCGGGTACACAGACTAGCTCATCACAGTTTCTGCTGATGGTATGAAATTGCTCAGCAATATTGGCAAGATTAAGAAATTGATTAAATGCTTTGGCAAACGGCACTAGCTCTTCGTCAGGAAGATCGGTCAAGAGTAATAGCATTTGCTCTCGTGCGTCAGCGTTGCCTTTGCGAGAATCTTTCGCTAGTTGTCGGATTTGCTCTACTTTTTCTACAAAACCATCGCCCAAGTGCTGAGCCATGGTATCTCCGAGGATTTGCCCCAGCATGCTGACATTTGATTTCAGCGAGGCATACATGTCTGCCATGGTTGCTCCCAAAGTTAACTCAAAAAATCTAACCTAAAATCCCTAAGGGTCATTTGGCCAGTTTGGTAATGAATGACTATAGCCACTTCAATTCAACTGTACAGTAAATATTGTGTCAATGTCTTAGTTAAGGCAGCAGTTATAAATCAACTCCTTAAATACAGATTGCGCTTGGGGTAATACAGACGTGTCAATAAATTCATTGGGCTGATGCGCCTGCTCAATACTGCCAGGACCCAGCACTAAGGTCTGGCAACCTAACAGGCTAATGTAAGGGGCTTCGGTGGCGTAATTGACGACTTGAGGGGCTTGCTGACAGAGGCGCGCTGCGGTTTGTGTCCATGGCGCATCGAGTTTTCCGCCAAAGGCTTCATTGCCTGGGTATAAGTTGAAAATATCGACAGCTCCGGGATAGTTTTGCTGAATAGGGCTGAGATACTGGCGGATTAGTATTTCTAATTCTTCTAACGGGATCCCGGGGATAGGGCGTAAATCAATATGCAGTTCGCAACAGCCACAAATCCGGTTGGCGGCATCGCCACCATGAATATGGCCTAAATTGAGGGTGGGGTAAGGCACACTAAAAGAGGTTTGCTGATATTGATTAATCAAGGCTTGCTTGAGCTTGGTCAGTTGAGTAATGACGTCATGCATGATCTCGATGGCATTGAGGCCTTTACTAGGATCCGATGAGTGACCACTGCGACCCGTGATGCGGATGCCCTTGGCTAAGTGACCTTTATGCATATAAACCGGCGCCATTCCAGTTGGCTCACCGATGATCGCAAACTCAGGCGTAAAATGCCGCTGGTTAGCGAATTGCTCAACAAAGGCTTTCGCTCCATTCATGGTGGTTTCTTCATCGGCACTGGCAAAAATGTACAAGGGTTTGGTGAGTTGCTTAAGCGGTAATTCTTGTAAGGCGGCAATGCAGATGGCAAAAAAACCTTTCATATCGCAACTGCCAAGACCATACCAGCGATTATCGCGTTCAGTTAATTGGAAAGGATCTTGATGCCAATGTCCTTCATCAATGGGCACGGTATCTGAGTGACCCGCTAGCAGCAGCCCGCCCTGAGTTACGCCATTACTGGGTAATAAGGTCGCCAGCAGATTGTATTTACCACGACTGTCTTTGACGGCCTGAGTTTGGCAATGAAAACCAAGGTCGGTGAGCCATGATTGCAATAATTCGATGACTTCAAGGTTGGAGTGATCGCCGGTCTCGGTTATCGCACTAATTGAATTGGCTTTAATCAACTGGCTAAAGCAGGCTTTAAGATCCGGTAATCCCATGGTTAACCTCTAAAAATAAGTATTCAATATTGTTGCATAATTAATTATGCATGTTAATCTGTCAATCAGTTCCAATAATTTAATCATATAAGGATACGATGGTGATTTACTTATTAATGCCCCGCATTGATTGGCGTCCATTTATATTCAACATCTACTCCCCCTCGCGACGATAAGCCGGTGATTGTTGCTAGCTTGCCACGGGTGTAAGTTGCGCCCCATTTTGTACATTAATTCATTAACTGACAGACCCTACAAATGAAAAAAATTGCCATTATTGGTGCCAGTGGTTACACCGGCGCACAAATTACTGAATTAATTGATAAAGAATCAGGAATTTCGGTTTACGGGTTATATGTTTCTGCCGCCAGTGCCGATGCCGGTAAGTTGTTAGCTAATTTATACCCCGCTTGGCCGCAGTTAAGCTATCCATTGCAAGGGCTGACTGATGAGGCTAAGCAAGATATCGGAACCCATGCCGATGCGGTCGTGTTAGCTCTCGACCACCATGTCAGTATGGAGTTAGCTGCCTGGTTTTATCAACAGGGGCTAGCGGTATTTGATTTAAGTGGCGCCTACCGTTTTAGTGATAAGAGCATGTACCCTAAATGGTATGGCTTTGAGCACGAGTATCCCCAATTAATATCCGAGGCTGCTTACGGCTTAACTGATTGGCACCAATCACAAATAAAGCATAGTCGCCTGATAGCTGTGCCCGGTTGTTATCCGACCGCATCATTATTAGCGCTGAAGCCGGTGGCCGATTTATTAACCAATACCCGACCGGTGATCAATGCGGTGAGCGGAGTCACGGGGGCTGGCCGTAAAGCGCAAATGAACACCAGTTTTGTTGAGGTGAGCTTAAGTGCCTATGGGGTATTAAACCACCGTCATCAACCAGAGATAGTGACTCAGCTGGGTCATCAGGTCATTTTCACTCCCCATTTGGGTAATTTTAAGCGCGGGATCTTGGCTACGATTACCGCAGAACTTAAGCCTGGCGTGTCCTTGGCTGATGTTGAGTCGGCTTATCAGTGTTATCAAGCTAACCCCAATGTATTAGTCCAGCATGGCATCTTCCCCAAATTGGATGAGGTGGTCCATAGCCCCCGTTGTCATCTGGGTTGGCAGTATGATGAGCACAGTCATTACCTGGTGGTGACCAGCGCCATCGATAACTTAATGAAGGGTGCCGCGAGCCAAGGGCTTGAGTGCATAAAAATTCACTTCAATTTAAATGTCTAGGCGCTAGGAGTTGTTATGGATAAGCAAGTCTCCAATGTATTGATCTTAAAAGTCGGTGGCGCGTTATTGGAATGTGAAATGGGAGTCACCCGTTTGATGACCACGGCCCGTGGTCTGATTGCCGCCGGTAAATCAGTCGTCATCGTTCATGGTGGCGGTTGTGTGGTAGAGCAACAACTACAAGCCAATGGGATGAAAACGCAAAAGCGAGATGGATTGCGGATCACACCTGATGAACAGATGCCAATTATTGCCGGTGCCTTGGCGGGTACCGCGAATAAATTATTGCAGGCTGCAGCGATGAAAGCCGGTATTCATAGCGTGGGCTTAGGCTTGGCCGATGGCGGCTTGTTAGTCGCTGAAGTCAAAGATGAGTCGCTTGGCGCCGTGGGTAAAGTGGCGGCGGGTGATCCTGCCTTGATTGAATTTGTCTTATCTCAAGGCTGGTTACCTGTGATTAGCTCGATTGCCATCAGCCCCAAGGGGCAATTGCTCAATGTGAATGCAGATCAAGCGGCTAGCGCCGTGACCTCTATGCTCAAAGGTCAATTGGTGCTCTTGTCTGATGTGTCGGGCGTATTAGATGGTAAAGGGCAATTGATCTCACGTTTAGATCAAGCCTCCATAGAAAACTTAGTGAAGTTAGGCGTGATTGAGTCAGGCATGAAGGTCAAGGTCGAGGCGGCCCTTGAAGTCGCTCAAATGTTAGGTCAACCAGTACAAGTGGCCAGCTGGCGTGATGCTCAGCAAATGTCAGCCTTGGTTAAAGGCGAGCAAGTTGGTACTCAAATACAGCCGTAGAACAATCGAGGATAGTAGGATGCAGCATTTATTAAGTTTACAAGATCTGACTCAAGCCCAATTGGTGCACTTATTAGCATTGGCTCAAACCATCAAATCTGATCCCCGCGCTTATCGACAGGCGTTGGCAGGCAAGAGTATTGTGATGTTGTTTGAAAAGCCATCGCTGCGTACTCGTGTGAGCTTTGATATCGGTATTAATAAATTAGGCGGACACTGTTTGTACCTCGATCAACAAAATGGTCAACTCGGTCAACGGGAGTCGGTGGCGGACTTTGCCAGCAACCTCAGTTGTTGGGCCGATGCGATAGTGGCGAGAACATTTAGCCACCAAACCATTGAAGAACTTGCAGAAAATAGCAAGGTGCCGGTGATTAACGCCTTGTCTGATCTCTACCACCCGTGCCAAGGTTTGGCGGATCTATTGACCCTGACTGAACAGCTTGGCGATCTGAGCCAAGCCACTATTGCTTATGTGGGTGATGGCAATAATGTCACTCATTCATTAATGATTGGTGCGGCGATTTTAGGGGCCAAGTTGCGGGTGATATGCCCTCCTGGCCACTTCCCCGACGGCCAAGTTGTGCTCAAAGCCCAAGCGTTAGCAGCGCAATATGGCGGGGAGTTGATATTATCATCTGATGTAAATGCCTTGGTGGGTAGCCAGGTCATTTATACCGATACCTGGATCTCGATGGGTGATGACACTCCACTGGCAAATATCGAGGCTAAGTTTGGTTCATATCAAGTCAATAAAGCATTGATGTCGCTGGCCGATGCCCAGTATTTCATGCATTGCTTACCTGCTCATCGTGGTGTTGAAGTCACCGATGAAATTTTAGATGGACCACAGTCCTTGGTACTGCACCAGGCAGAAAACCGTATGCATGCTCAAAATGCGCTGTTAGTGACCTTATTGGCTCAATAATTAGAATTTAGTTCAATCGATTTGCTTCAAAGGATGATGATATGTCTGTTCAACACAAAGTAAAAAAAGTCGTTTTAGCCTATTCCGGCGGATTGGATACCTCGGCCATTATACCGTGGTTAAAAGAAACCTACGACAACTGTGAAATCGTCGCCTTTTGTGCGGATGTGGGGCAGGGGGATGCCGAGTTACAGGGGTTAACCGAGAAGGCATTGGCTTCTGGGGCATCTGAGTGTCATATCGTTGATTTAAAAGAAGAGCTGGTCAAAGACTATATCTATCCCACCATCGCCACCGGCGCCATTTACGAAGGGACTTACTTGTTAGGTACATCGATGGCTCGCCCGATTATCGCCAAAGCCCAAGTCGAGGTGGCTAGAAAAGTCGGGGCGGATGCCTTGTGTCATGGCTGCACGGGTAAGGGCAATGATCAGGTTAGGTTTGAAGGATGTTTTGCGGCATTAGCCCCAGATCTGACGGTAATTGCACCTTGGCGTGAATGGGAGATGCGCAGCCGGGAAGATCTATTAGCGTATTTGGCTGCCCGTCATATTCCCACTTCGGCATCGGCGACTAAAATCTACAGCCGTGATGCCAATGCTTGGCATATTTCTCATGAGGGGGGGGAGTTAGAGGACCCGTGGAATCAGCCGAGTAAAGGCGTATGGACCATGACGGTTGACCCAGAAGATGCGCCTAACACCCCCGATTATGTCACGCTTAACGTCGAGAATTGCCGCGTGACGGCAGTCAATGGTGAGGCGATGTCCCCTTACCAAGCGCTGATGACACTCAATGAAATGGCTGCCGCCCATGGCGTTGGCCGCATCGATATCACCGAGAATCGGCTGGTGGGCATGAAGTCTCGCGGCTGTTACGAAACCCCTGGGGGCACGGTCATGTTTGCCGCGCTGCGGGCGATTGAGGAGTTGGTGCTGGATAAAACCAGTCGGACTTGGCGTGAACAAGTGGCAGGACAAATGGCGCATCTAGTGTATGACGGCCGCTGGTTTACCCCGCTATGTAAATCTTTGCTGGCGGCGTCAGAAGCGTTAGCCGAACTGGTCAATGGTGAGGTGGTCATTAAGCTGTATAAAGGCCAGGCCACCGCGGTGCAGAAGCGCTCGCCAAATAGTCTCTATTCTGAAGTGTTTGCCACCTTTGGTGAGGATGAGGTGTATGACCAAAAACACGCGGAAGGATTTATCCGCTTGTATTCATTAGCGAGTCGCATTCGGGCGTTAAATTCGTCTAACTAGGCGACAGGTGAGACTGCCGCGAGAGCGCTCGCGGCCAATTAATAAGGTATTTTGGTGGCAAAGAGGGTAGTTACATGGCTTTATGGGGCGGAAGATTTCAGGGTGAACCAAGCGCATTATTTAAACTGTTTAATGACTCACTGCCGGTGGATTATCGATTGTTTGAACAAGATATCCAAGGCTCCATGGCATGGGCTGATGCGATTGCGAGTGTGGGTATTATCAGTCGCGATGAATGCGCTGAGCTGAAACAGGCCTTACAGCAACTATTAGCTGACGTGCAGCATCAACCTGAAATCATTGTCGCCAGTGGCGCCGAGGATATTCACAGTTTTGTTGAATCCGCCTTAATTGCTAAGGTAGGAGATTTAGGTAAAAAGCTACACACAGGCCGTAGCCGAAACGATCAAGTGGCCACCGACCTTAAGTTATGGTGCCAGAGTGAGGGCTCGGCATTGATTGTTCGTCTGCAGCAGCTCATCCAAGCTCTGTTGGCGCTCGCCGAGCGCGAGCTTGATGCGGTGATGCCAGGATACACTCACTTACAGCGGGCGCAGCCGGTGACGTTTGGTCATTGGGCGTTAGCTTATGTTGAGATGTTTGAGCGCGATATTGGCCGCCTGCAAGATGCCTTAACGCGGGCCAATACCTGTCCGCTGGGAGCTGGGGCTTTGGCTGGCACGGCATATCAAATAGATCGCCATGCGTTGGCCGCCGCCCTTAACTTTGATAGCCCAACACTCAACAGCTTAGATAGCGTGTCTGATCGCGATCATGTGATCGAGATAGCCAGTGCCTCATCTATCAGCATGATGCACTTGAGCCGAATGGCCGAAGATCTGATCTTTTTTAATTCGGGAGAGGCCAACTTTATTTCGTTAAGTGATCAAGTCACCTCGGGTTCATCGTTGATGCCGCAGAAAAAGAACCCCGATGCATTAGAGTTAATTCGTGGTAAGACGGGGCGTGTCTACGGCAGTTTAATGGCGATACTCACTACCATGAAGGCGCTACCTTTGGCTTACAACAAAGACATGCAAGAAGATAAAGAAGGCTTGTTTGATTTGGTTGATTCCTGGGCCATATGTCTTGATATGGCGGCGCTGGCATTGAGTGGGCTTAAGGTCAATCGCGATAACGCTTACAAGGCCGCTCAGCAGGGTTATGCCAATGCGACCGAACTGGCTGACTATTTAGTCGCTAAGGGCATGCCATTTCGCGAAGCCCATCATGTGGTCGGGGAAGTCGTGGTGTATGCCATTGGCAACAATCAAGCCATCGAGGAGTTAAGTGTGGAGCAATTTCAAGGCTTTGCTAGCGTCATTAGCCAAGATGTGTATCAACATTTAACCATAGAAGCTTGTCTTGCTAAACGTGATGTACTCGGTGGAACTGCGATTAAGCAGGTGCAATTTGCGTTGGCAGCGAAGCGGCCAAAGTAAGGCTATCTTGATGAAAAAAGCACGCTACCAATAGCGTGCTTTTTTATCTCAAAATGATGGTGTGATTAAGCCTGAGAAGCCAGCTCCTCTTGCCAGCAAACCTTACCACCACGAGTGCCATCCACCATGGCGCTATAGCGTTGCTCTAGGACATGGCGCTTAATTTTTAAGGTTGGGGTCAGCACATCGTTGTCGATAGTCCATGGTTCATTGACGATCACAATCGCATCGATAGTTTCATGGGACTCTAGGGTTGGATTGATGGTGTCTAGCGTTTGCTTGAGCGAGCTTCGCACTTGCTCCTTGTTTTCATGTTGCGCATATTCAGACAGCTGGACTAAGGCAATCGGGTGGGGTAAGCCTGAGCCGATCACACAAATTAGCTCAATCAATGGGTTTTGCGCCAGACTGCGCTCAATCATCACGGGGGCAACGTATTTGCCTTTAGAGGTCTTAAAATTATCTTTCACCCGCCCGGTAATGCTAATGCAACCATCATCATCGATGCTGCACAGATCGCCGGTATGGAAGAAACCGTCAGCATCAAAAGACTTGGCGGTTACTTCTGGCTGCAAGTAATAACCTGACATCAAGCCCGGAGATTTAATCAGTAGCTCACCTTGATCACTTTGGCGGACATCGCAACCAATCACGGGTTTACCCACGGTGCCAATTTTAGTGACATCAAATGGATAGTTAATAATTGAATAAGCACAGTTTTCTGTCATGCCCCAGGCTTCGCAGATATTCATGCCAATGGAGTGATACCATAGGATGAGTGCTGGTGGAATAGGCGCTGAGCCAGATCCTAATAACCGACAATGTTCAAGGCCTAAGCCTTTTTGAATTTTACGTTTCACCAAGCGATTAAGCAGAGGGATTTTAAGGAGTAAAGATAACCTCTTATAACCGCCAGCTTGCTCAAGAATATTCTTCTGGAACAGGCTCCATAGTCTGGGCACCGAGAAAAATACCGTCGGCTGAGCACGTTTTACATCCGCCACAAATGAATCCAAGCTTTCGACAAAGGACACATTACTGCCAGAGTAAAAAGACGAACCTTGAATCGCCACGCGCTCAGTAATATGAGCCAAGGGTAAATAGGAGATCAGTCGATCGCTGCCGTCGGTTTTTAAGTCGCGGACCACGGCTTGGCAAGTCCAGGCATAACTGGCAAAGGTTTGAATGGCCCCTTTAGGTTTGCCGGTGGAGCCCGAAGTATAAATGATGGTCATGACTTGCGACGCCTCTGGGCGAGGAGCCTCAGTTAAGGGCTGACCCATACCGAGTAATTGTTGCCAGTGGTATTGAGCCTTCATGGTGTCATAAGGGAGGGCTAAGCGTAAAATATCACCGCCTACCCCCTCTTCTTGCTGCTGCCAGAAATCGAGTTTGCCAATAAGAATTGCCTTGGCACCACTGTGCTCCAGTACGTAGCGAATTGTGTCGCTATTGGCGGTAGGGTAGATGGGAACGCTAATGTAACCGCCATGCATTAAGGCAAGATCAGTAATAAACCATTCGGCGCAGTTCTTCGATAAAATGGCCACCTTATCGCCAGGTTGCAATCCTAGATGACGTAATGCCCCGGCCAATTGCTCAACTTGCTGCTTCACCTCTTGCCATGTGAAAGTATTTATTTGGCCGCCGACAGGTTGCTTTAGATAGACATCGTTTCCCTGGATTTTTGCCCAGTGGTACATCATATCCACTGGAGATTTATATGCATTTTCCATCCGCAAATCCCTGTTCTGTTGTAGTTTTTGTCAGTCTGATTTGGTTTCAGTATGGCGATTTTTGTGATCCGGCGCAAATAGTTTGCTGTTTTATTGTGCAAGCTTAATTAGGGCTTAATTGACCGTGATGACGAGGATTGATAAATAGGTATATACAAGTGAGGCGGCGTAAGGGGCAATGATGAGAAGGGCAGACTCTAACGTAGCAAGGCTAGCAGTGAGTAACTGCCAGCCAAACACATCGCAGTTATTTATTGCGTGAGGTACGAACGACCTCGGGAAGTACTCGAATCCGGCGCATGACATTGGCCAAATGGACACGATCTCGCACTGAAATACGTAAATTAATCAAATAAACTCGGCCATCACGCTCTTCGGTGCTGAGATTATGAATGTTGGAGCCTTCGGCGGCAATAATCGAGGTGATTTTAGCCAATGCCCCTTGATGATTAATAATTTCAATTTTGAGGTTTGCTTGAAACTCAGCCCCTTCGACAGTGTCCCATTGTACCGACAAGTACTTATTGGGCTCGCCTTGGTAACCGCGAATGTTAGCGCAGTTTTCCATGTGCACCACCAGACCTTTTCCTGGGCTGACATGAGCAATCACAGGATCGCCTGGGATCGGGCGGCAACAATTAGCAAAGGTGACCAACATGCCTTCGGCACCGCGGATAGGCATGACTCCAGGTGTGCTTGGATTTGAGTGGATAATATCGCCCAGTAAGCGCTGCGCGACCACTATGCTCATGGCATTACCTAGCCCAATATCGGCCAGCAATCCTTTTAGGTTGGCATGCTTGGTTTGTTTAACCACTTTGTCGATGGTTTCTTGCGGGAAATTATCCAGTTTATTAACGCCTAACGCATGATTTAACAAGCGGCGTCCAAGTGACACGGCATCATCTTGTTTTAGGTTTTTAAGCACCTGACGAATCCGTGCACGAGCTTTACCGGTAACGACAAAATTGAGCCATGCGGCATTGGGGCGAGCCCCTTTTGCGGTAATGATCTCGACCGTTTGGCCAGAAATTAACGGTTGGCTTAATGGGTAAGCTTGACGATTAACCTTGGCACCGACACAGGCATTACCGACATCCGTATGAACTTCGTAGGCAAAATCCACTGGAGTGGCGCCTACAGGCAATTCAAGGATCCTACCTTCGGGGGTAAATACATAGATTTCCACCGGAAAGAGTTCAGTTTTGACGTTCTCAACAAATTCAAACGAAGTCGACGCACTTTGCTGTAGTTCGAGCAAAGACTGCATCCACTTGCGTGCTCGCATTTGGGTGGTGGTGCCTTGATTGGATTCACTGCCATTTTTATACATCCAATGGGCAGCAACCCCTTTATCGGCCATCTGATCCATGTCTTCGGTACGGATTTGGATCTCTACCGGGACACCATGAGGGCCAAATAATGACGTATGCAATGATTGATAACCATTGGCTTTTGGGATGGCAATATAGTCTTTAAACCGACCGGGTCTGGGTTTGTACAAGCCGTGCATGGCACCCATGACGCGATAACAAGTGTCAATATTGTCCACTAAAATACGGAAGGCATAAATATCCATGACTTCTTGAAATTGCAGTTCTTTATTGCGCATCTTGTTGTAGATGGAATAGAGGTTTTTTTCACGACCTTTGACACTGCTTGGGATCTTAGCATCTTGCAGGCGTTCGCGAATGGCGACTTCAATATTATGGATCAGCTCTTTGCGGTTACCGCGGGCGGCTTTAACCACTTCTTTGAGTACCCGATAACGCATGGGGTAGTAAGCTTGGAAGCCTAAATCTTCAAGCTCAGACTTGATATTGTGAATACCTAAGCGATTGGCAATAGGGGCATAAATTTCTAAGGTTTCACGAGCGATGCGGCGCCGTTTATCAGGGCGAAGTGAGCCCAAGGTTCGCATATTGTGGGTGCGATCGGCGAGCTTGATGAGGATAACCCGAATATCTTGGGTCATGGCCATCACCATTTTGCGAAAGTTTTCGGCTTGGGCTTCTTTCTTGTCGCGAAATTGGAGCTTATCAAGTTTCGAGACACCTTCGACCAACTCAGCCACACTGGTACCGAATAGCTCTGCCAAATCTTGGTGAGTGACATAAGTGTCTTCGATGGTGTCGTGTAGTAGGGCGGCCATTAGCGTCTCATGATCGAGACGCATATCCGCCAAGATGCGGGCGACAGCCACAGGGTGAGTAATATAGGGCTCACCACTGCTGCGCATTTGCCCTTCATGGGCATCGCGAGCCACTTGATAGGCCTGCTTGAGTAATTCTACCTGCTCAGCCTGTAAATAGGCGGAAGCAGACTCCTTGAGACCTTCAAACAGATACAAGTGGCGACACTCCTACGCAACTAAGACATTGGGTCTTACAGGGAACGACCTTCAGCAATGGCAGCAACTGCGGCTAATTCAGCAGCTTCACGCTCACGCACCGTTTGGCGCTCATCGGCTTCCAATGTTTGAGCATTGACTAAACCTAATTCGATTTCACGCAGGGCGATAACGGTTGGTTTATCATTTTGCTCTTCTACCATAGGGTCTTTGCCCTGGACAGAAATTTGGCGAGCACGGCGTGCCGCAACCAGGATCATGTCAAAACGGTTGCCGATTTGTTGAACGGCATCTTCTACAGTAACGCGAGCCATGTATTGGAACTCCAGTAATCTCGATAAGGAAAAACGACGGAAAATTGTACACTAAGGCAGCTATTGTGCCAACAGATCGTCAAGCATACCACTATGCCTTAGGGTCTGGCTAGCTAGCGTCAAACGCTGACTGGCGATAATAGATATTAAATCATTGATAGCAATGTCAAAATCATCATTTACTATCACGAAGTCATATTCATTATAGTGGGACATTTCTGAGACTGCCTGCTGCATACGGCTGGCAATCACTTCGGCGCTGTCTTGGCCGCGGCCAGTTAAGCGACGTTCTAACTCAGAGCGCGACGGTGGCAAGATGAAAATACCGATAGCTTCAGGCATTAACTTTTTGACTTGTTGCGCCCCTTGCCAATCGATATCTAAAAACACATCGATGCCTTGCGCTAAGGTGTGTTCAATCACAGTTCTTGAAGTGCCGTAATAGTTACCAAACACTTGCGCCCACTCAAAGAATGCGGCTTGTTCAATCAACTGAGTAAACTCTTCGACAGCAACGAAATGATAGTGCTGGCCATTAACTTCGCCCGGACGTGGTTGACGTGTCGTATGCGACACCGACACTTGCATATCCGCAGGATTGTCTTTCAGCAATGCTGAAATCAATGATGATTTGCCTGCACCACTGGGTGCCGAAACGATAAATAAGTTGCCACGCGCGCTCATAGCTCAATTCCGATGCTTAAATCAGGCTCGTTGCCGGCCGTTATGCCTCAATCAACGAGTCAAAAATGGGGTAGCCGTTAATTATACCCGCGAATGACCTCTCAAGTCACCTGACGAAAGTTGGGTCGAGTATTGCGGTTAACGCTGACAGCATCGGTGCAATTGGTTACTCTTGAAGCTTGCCAACTGGCGTAATGATTTAAAGGCAGGGGTTCCAGTGTTTTTGCAAACTCTTTTTAGCACCCGAGGGTGTGACAACCGTTATCGTTTTAGCAGCATTAGTGCACTGTGTTATTTGTTATTGCTGGGATTTGGCATGTACGTCAGTGCCGCATGGTTAGCGCTAATCGCCGTGCCCTTAGCGACGGCATTGCAATTATCAGCGTTGCGCCGTGGCCACGATGCTGGGCTGCGCAGTCGTGCCATCGTCTTTATATTGCTGCCATTTTTAGTGGTGTTTATCACCTTAGTCACAGACGTTGAGTGGCTGGCCTGGTTATTAACCGGGGTGCTGGCGCTGCCATTAAGCTTAATTTTGGCAAGGTTGGCGCCGGCCGATGCCATGGCAGATGTGCATTACCATTGGGGCTTTTGGAGCGAGCAAATGCCCAGTGTAGACAATACCCCCCGCCCCCGTGCGGCTCGAGTAGAGCCGGTGGTTGGTGTGGCCAGTGGCGCTGTTGAGTCTCAAGATCCCCAGGCTTATGACGACCCCATGCCAGATGACCCTTTGGTAATGACAGTGCCAGAGGCGGTGGATGTTGAGCCTGAGCAGGCGCAGCATTATCGCCGAGAAATGCGACGTCAGGGCTCGTTAAGTGCCTTACTGGCGCCGGTGTTGGAGCCAATAACTCATTATTTACAGCCACGCCTGCCCACGTTAACGCCATGGATATTAGGGATTAGTGCCGGTGTGGTGGTACTGGCTGCTGGTGGCTATTGGTTGGCCATGTCGCCCAAGGATAGCCAACGCCAGCCCGCGCAGCCGATAGCCCCTAAGGTCGACACCAGTGCTCGAGTTGCTTTGCCCGACGGTTTTTACTTGCAGCTAGATCAAGGCCAATTGCTATTGCAGTGGTTTGGAGAGACCAAGCACGTAGGCGAATTATGGTCATTAACCACGGCGCAAGGGGATAAACGTTGTAGCCAATTGGTATTTAATAATGGCAATCAATATCGGCCGCTGGTGGTCACAGTGGAGGCCAATAGTCTCACCCAAGCGCGCTTTTCACCATTAGATAGCGACCAAATTATTGAAGATGTTGCTTATCGTGGTCAATTGAGTGTGTGTGGATATCAATTTGCGTTGAAAGGAACCCAAGCGGTGCTCGAGAGCTCGCCTGAGTTTGCTCGAGCGTTGAAGTAGCCCTAAATCAACCGATAGCGTACACTTACGCCTTTCTTTTTTTAGGGTGTAGTCATGTCAACAAGCTTAACCTTGGTGGTGTTGGCGGCCGGTCTTGGCAGTCGTTTTGGTGGTGATAAGCAATTAGCGGCATTAGGGCCACAGGGGGAGTCCTTGTTACTGCTCTCAATGATGAGCGCGCAACAGGCTGGATTCACTCGCGCCGTGCTGGTTATTCGCCCCGAAATTGAAACCGCTGTCGCCCGCATGTTGGCACCCATCGAAGCCAGCATGGAGATTGTTTTTGTCTATCAAGATCTTGATGATATGCCGCTGGCCGATGCTGGAGGCGATCGCGTCAAGCCTTGGGGCACAGCTCAAGCGTTATTTGCGGCTAGGCATGTGGTCACCGGGCCGATGGCAGTGGTCACCGCGGATGATTTTTATGGCCAATTGGCCTTTAGCGTGATGGCAACAGCCTTAGCCAATGCCACGAGTGATTGGCACATGGTAGCCTATCAATTGGATCATACCTTGTCTGAGCATGGCGGGGTGAATCGAGGCATTTGCCAAGTCAGCCATGGCACCCTTGAGCGCGTTCAAGAGTGGGTTAACATCGAAGCCACGGCGACAGGGTTAGTCGGTGATTATCAAGGGCAAACGCTTGCGCTTGCTAATGATGTGCCGGTATCAATGACATTCTGGGGATTTACGCCAGCAATTTTCCCCTGCTTAACTCACGCGTTAACCGAATTTATTAAGCATCATGGCCAGTCGTTGACTGCCGAATGCTATTTACCTGACGTGGTGCAAACCGCCATAGATAATGGCCAAGTATTGCGGGTATGGCCAACCACAGATAAATGGCTGGGCGTTACCTACCCGCAGGATGCGCATCGCGTTCGTACCAGTTTAATGGAGTATTGGGGTGATTAATTTTATTGGGCGACACGTGTTGCCACACTTTGCCATTGATGAGGCCGCGGCAAAAATCTCGCCGTTAGGTAATGGCCACATTAACGACACCTTCTTGGTGCGTTGGCCACAAGGCGAAATGGTATTGCAGCGCCTCAATACTCAGGTATTCCCCAATGCCGAGGCATTGGTTGGTAATGCTGCTAAGATCAGTGAACATTTGCTGGCGCAAGCTAATGCCGGTGACTATCCACTGCAAGTGGTTGAGCCTGTGGTAACGGCCGACCAGCAAGCGGCTATCGATTTAGGTGAACGTGGCTACTGGCGGGCGATTAGCTATTTGCGCCATAGTGCGAGTGTTGAGGTAGTCGAAAATGCTGAACAAGCGCGCCAAGCGGCACGCGCCTTTGGTGATTTTGCGTTTGGATTGAGTGGGCTTGATGCCAATCACATCATTGATGTGATTCCTAAGTTCCACTATTTCCCCGGGCGTTTACAACAGCTACAAACAGCAGCTAGCGCCGATAGTGAACATCGGCTCGCTGAATGTCAGGCTTGGGTAGATTTTGCCTTAAGCCAAACGGCATTGATTAGTGAGCTGGATGAGCTAGAGCCTAAGCTCCCGTTACGTATCTGTCATAACGACACGAAAATCAACAACATGCTTTTTGATAGCCGCACCAAGTCGGCCATGGCGATTATCGATTTAGATACTTGCATGAAAGGGCACTTGATGTATGACTTTGGCGATATGGTGCGCACCTTTTGTTCGCCAGAAGCCGAAGATTCGACCGCGCTGGACAAGGTCGCGGCTCGCGCCGATATTTTTGCAGCTATCTGCGAAGGTTACACCGAGGCGTTGGCGCCAGTGTTAACGAGCGATGAGCGTCAAAGCTTATGGTTAGGGGCACGGATCATGCCGCTCATGATTGGGGTGCGGTTTTTAACCGATCATCTTAATGGTGATAAGTATTTCCATGTGCATCGTCCCAATCATAATTTGGCGCGTGCGGTGAACCAATTTAGCCTGTACCAGAGTTTATTAGCCCAAGAGACCGAATTTAAGGCCTTGCTAGGACAAGACTGAATTCAATTCATGTCTAGGTAAGCGATTGATCTAACCCATATTGGCCTGATTATTATCCGTGTTAAATGATAAGGATGTTAACAATATCTCAGCCAGTCGGCGGCTAAGCGATTACACTAGTTAATTCGGTGATGTTTTTTGCCATCCCCGAATTCTGCGCGCTTCTTACGGTAAGTAATAAGCTAGATAGGCGCAGCGGATTGTGAATATCGAATAATTAAGGAATGAATGATGAAAAAAGCATTATCTGTTGCAAGTTTATTGCTTGCCATGTTGCCCGCTTCACAAGTATTAGCCGACCAAGATATCGGTTGTGGTCTGGGTACTGTCCTGTTTGAAGGTAAATCAGGCGTGGCTCCTAAAGTTTTAGGTGCGACCACTAACGCCACTTTTGGTAACCAAACATTCGGTATCACCTTTGGTACCTTAGGTTGTCAATCTGAGGGAACCATTACCTCTCGCGCTAAGTTGACTATGTTTATCGATGGTAACATGGATAATTTGGCTCGCGACATTGCCCGTGGCAATGGTGAAACCCTGTCGACCCTGACCGAAGTTTGGGGCATTAGCGACGCCGACAAAGCGAGCTTTAACTTAGTGGTTAAGCAAAACTTTGCCGTTATTTTTAGTGGTGATGAGGTTAACTCTCAAGCCGTGATGGCCAACCTTAATCAAGTCGTGGCTAACAGCGAATTATCAGCATACACCTTATCATAAGGGTGATTTTGTGGTGGAAAAGTCAGTCAGTGATGGCTGACTTTTTTTTAGGGAATGTTTTATCTTGTTGCGATCAGCCATTTACACCCTGAGTGCACTCCTGCTGGCCTGTGCCTCAAGTTATGCCAGTGAGGACTTGAGCACCTTAGCTGTGGCACCCACTTGGCTCAAGCTTGGTCACTACCTTAAGCAAGGGGAGGGATGGCAGAGCCAAATCGATCACGGTCGATTCTTCTTGGCCGCCAACGGCAAGCGTGATCCTAAGGCCGAACTGGCTGCGACGGTAGCGGCATTGAGTCGCGAACAACACAGTGGTGATTTTAGCTTAACCTGCTTATATCCAGCGCGGTTTCAATGGTTACAAACTCAAGGGTACGCCCACTGGCAGACGCCCGCTTGCCCCGAGCGCGATCAATGGTTGGCCATTATTGATCCTGCGGCGATGACCTTAGTGTTTCCCACCGCCTTTATGAATAACCCCTCGTCGATGTTTGGGCATACCTTATTGCGGGTCGATGCCAAAGATCAGACCCGGCATCGCGAGCTGGTGGCGTTTGCAATTAACTTTGCCGCCAATGCTAATGAAGCCGATAACGCCATGCTTTATGCTTACCGAGGCTTGGTGGGTGATTATCCGGCGGCGTTTTCGTTAATGCCTTATTACCGCAAGGTGCGCGAATATAACGACTACGAGTCGCGGGATATTTGGGAGTATCGACTCAACCTCAGTGAGGCCGAAGTGCACTTTATCTTGATGCACTTGTGGGAGCTGCAAGATGCCTCGTTTGAGTATTATTTTCTCGATGAAAATTGCTCGTATCAGTTATTGTCCATTCTGCAATTAGCCAGAGACGAGTGGCAATTTACCCAAGCATTCCCGCTGCACGCTATTCCTGCTGATACGGTCAATATTTTGGCCGAAGCCGGCTTGCTGCAAGCGCCTCAGTATCGGCCAGCTTTTGGTACCCGCCTTAATCATTATGCCAGTCAGATGAGCGCAAGTGATGTCGAGCAAGCCTTGGCGATTAGTCGCGATGAACTGGATGTAGAGGGGGGGAACTTACCTGCTGAGCAACAGGCCAAATTATTAGAAATGGCCTATGAGATGCTCAATTTTCGTTTTTATCATGATGGCCTCGAACGCGCCACTACCGCGCCTAAGCTGTCGGCATTATTGCATCAACGCAGCCGTGTCAATGCTCCGTCCCCGTTTACTGAGGTGCCGGTGCCCGATGGCTCACCGATTGAGGGGCATGCATCAATGCGAACCGGCGTTGGGGTGAGTCGCGAAGGTGAGACGCAGGCGCTGACTTGGCAATGGCGCGGCGCGTATCATGATCTGCTCGACAACCCTCTGGGATTTGTACCCGGCGCGCAAATTAGCTTTTTAGATCTTGAGCTGGCGCTCGATGACGATGCCCAGTTACGGCTCAATCGCCTCTATTTACTCGATGCCATGTCGCTGGCGCCCTCCAATATTTTATTTGATTCATGGGCATGGAATTTACGTTTGGGTTCCGATAGGCAAACTCTCAATGATGGCCGCCAGAATCGCTATTTTGTTCAGGGTGGGGTGGGGAAGGCATTTGGCGATCCTCGCGGGGTGCATAGTTACCTTTTGGCCAGTGGTGAGCTTAATGCCGCGCCAGTATTGGCCAGTGCGCTCAGTGTCGGGCTCGGCGCCGAAGCGGGACTCGTGTTGGAGCAGAGCAATCTCGACAAATGGTGGCTCTCGGCGCAATACCTGTGGCAGAGCGATAAAGCCATTGAGGCGCGCTCGGCGGTCAGCCTTAAGTGGCAACTTAATTTACTCCCCCTTGCCGGCGGTCAGCAATGGGCATTGCGCACTGAGGTGGGCTATCAACAATGGCAAGACAGCCAAGCCTACGCCAAGCTGAATTTGCTCTGGTATTATTAGGCGGTAACGCGTTTCACCGAATCCCTGACCACTAAACTGGGCTCGAGTTGGATGGTTTGGCTGCTGCCGGGGTTGTCGAGGCGCGCCAGTAAGACGTCAACCGCGGTGTGGCCGAGTTGTTGTTTGGGTTGGTGAATGGTGGTGAGCGCTGGGGTTAAGTAGCGCGCCAGTTCAATGTCATCATAACCAATCACAGATAACTGCTCTGGGATCGCAACGCCTGCATTAAAGGCGGCGTGAATAAAGCCCATGGCCATCATGTCATTCCCGACAAACATCGCCGTCGGTAAGCTTGGGGCTTTGACTAAATCGGCAAAGGCTAGCGCGCCACCATCACATTCAAAATTACCACTAACTTGCCATTCTGGCCGCAGAGGCAGCTTGGCCTCGTTCATGGCATCCATAAAGCCGGCTAAGCGCTGCTGAGCCGGTAACTTATCGAGTGGCCCGGTGACACACCCTATGTGTTGATGGCCTTGGTCAATCAAGTAACGGGTGGCTAAATACCCGCCTTGACGGGAATTGTCTTGGATCTTATCGCACTGAAAATCCGTTGGCCCCCAATCCATCACCACCGTCGGTAAGTTCGGTTGGTTACTCAGTTGCGAAAACGCTTGGGCTTCGGCTTCGCTGCACATCAATAGCAGGCCGTCCACTTGCTTTTGCAGCAAGGTCGATAGGTGAAAGCGGATCCGCTCGGCATCGCCTTCGGTATTGCACAGCATTAGGCTGTAACCATGCTGATAGCAATGGGATTCCACGCCTTTTACCACTTCGGCAAAAAATGGATTGGTCGAGGTAGTCACCAGCATACCAAAGGTGCGGGTGTGCTTGGTCTTTAAACTGCGCGCTAGCGCTGAGGGGGCATAGTTAAGCTCGTTGACCGCGGCCAATACTCGCTGCTTTACTCCATCGCTAACAAAGCGAGTGTTATTGAGCACGTGACTGACGGTCGAGGTCGATACTTGCGCGTGCTTAGCGATGTCTTTAATGGTGGCCATGGGCGTGCTTAACTGTCCTAAAAATCGGCTGGCCGCAAGCGGCAATTGCAGCGCATTTAAGCTTAACTCAAGCAAGAAAGCAGAGCTTTTTAACTTAAATGCGCTCCTATAAAAGTAAAATTAACGGCGATGGGTCGCTAAGAACTCATCCACTTCGCTGCGCATCGGGATTGAGGTTTGCGCGCCAAAGCGGCTCACACTAAGGGCTGCCGCTCCATGAGCCAACACGATGGCATCAGGCAAATTCATGCCTTGCTGTAACCCGGTGAGCATGGCCGCATTAAAAGTGTCTCCCGCCGCGGTGGTGTCTTTTACCGCGACGCTAAAGCCGGCAATGTGCTGACCCTGACCGCGCTCACTTAAATACACGCCTTGGCTACCTAAGGTAATCATGACGGTGGCGATCCCTTTGGCATGCAACTCAGTGGCAGCCTGCGCCGCGTGCTCCAGGGTATCGACCTTAATGCCAGTCAGGAACTCGGCTTCGGTTTCGTTGGGGGTGATGATATCAACTTTTGCTAATAATTCATCACTCAATGCCATCGCGGGCGCGGGGTTGAGAACCACTAAGGTGCCAGCGTCTTTCGCGGTCGTGGCCGCGGCATAGATAGTATCAAGTGGGGTTTCTAACTGCATTAATAAGGTGTCGGCAGCCGCAATTAAGCCCAGATGCGGCGCTAATCGCGCCGGAGTTAACGCGGCATTGGCCCCGGGGGCGATACAAATGCTGTTCTCACCATTATCGGCCACTTGGATCATGGCGACCCCAGTGGTCATCTGCTCCGCAGTCATAAGGCCTGACACTTCCATGCCTAAGGCTTGATATTCAGTCAGCATACGTGCACCGAAGTCATCATCACCGACGCACGCAATAAAGGCGATATCGGCGCCCAAGCGGGCCGCAGCCACGGCTTGATTAGCCCCTTTACCGCCTGCAATCACTTGATAACCACTGGCCGTTAAGGTTTCACCAGGGCGCGGGAAACTCGGTACTTGCACCACATGGTCAGCGTTTACACTCCCTAAGACAACGAGCTTACTCATAGTGCTCTCCAATATTATTGACTGATAACTTTTAATGGCACAGGAATGAACGCCTCAAGGGCTTGGCCTTGTAATAATTGGTGCGCCGAGGCCACACCTAAGGCACCAATGAGTTCTGGCTGCTGGGCAATAGTGGCGGCTAAACGCTGGCGTTTGACGACGGCAATGCCTTCATCTGTGCCATCAAAACCGACGATTAATAATGATTTACCAGCAGCTTGTGCCGCGCGCACTGCACCTAATGCCATTTCGTCATTTTGGGCAAAGACGGCATTGGCAGTGGGATTGGCAATTAGTAAGTTTTCTAACACATTCATGCCTTTCGCGCGGTCAAAATCGGCAGGTTGGCTGGCCAGTACCGTCAGATTTTGTGCACCGGCGCCGTCGCTAAAGCCTTGGCCACGCTCGCGCGCTGCCGAGGTACCCGCAATACCTTCGAGTTGAATGACTTTAGCATCGCTGCCTAACTTGTCGGCAATAAATTGCGCTGCCAACTGACCGCCGGCAACATTATCTGAAGCTATGTGACTGGCGACAATGCCACGATTGGCGCCTCTATCCAAGGTCAGCACTGGGATGTTGTTGTGATTGGCGAGGCGGATGGCGTTGGTGGCTGCATCTGAATCGGTCGGGTTGATCAAGATGGCTTTGACGCCACGGATGGTCAAGTCTTCTACGTTGGCCAATTCTTTGCTGGGATCATTTTGTGAATCGAGCACGATTAATTGATATCCGAGCTCTTGAGCTTTGGCTTCCGCTCCTTGCTTCATGGTGACAAAGAACGGGTTATTGAGGGTCGATACCACCATGGCTAAGGTTTCTTGGGCAACGGCGTGATTGGCCAAGGTTAACGACAGACCGAGGACGCTAGCGTGAATGGCACGTTGTAATGACTTCATTGGGTACCCTTATTTATGTTTATTATCGACCATCACCGCCAGCAAGATCACGCTAGCTTTGACAATCATTTGGAAGTAAGAGGAAACATCAAGTAGGTTTAGCGCATTGTTTAAAAAGCCGATAATTAAAGCCCCAATTAAGGTCCCCATAATGCGACCTTTGCCGCCGGCCAGGCTGGTGCCGCCTAAAACCACGGCCGCAATCGCATCGAGTTCATAACCCATGCCCGCGGTAGGTTGCGCTGATGACAGGCGTGATGTCACGATAATGGCCGCTAGCGCGGCTAAGGTGCCACACAGGGCGTAGACGCCAATTTTAACCCGATCCACATTAATACCCGACAGTTTGGCGGCGGCTTCATTGCCACCGACGGCATAAATATATCGGCCATAACGGGTGTGATTTAACAGATACCAAATCGAGGCGAACACCATCACCATCAGCCAGACTGGCACTGGAATGCCAAGGGCTGAGCCCGTTCCAAACCAGGCAAACTGATCGGCCACATCGGTAAAGCCGGTAGAGACTGGGCGGCCGTCGGTATACACCATAGTGACGCCGCGCAGCAGTGTCATGGTCACTAAGGTTGCAATAAACGCTTGGACTTTCCCTTTGGCAATAATAATGCCGCTGATTGCACCAAGTGTGGCACCTGCAACTAATGCGGTAGGCACGGCCACGAGTACGGGGACTTCCATACCAATCAAGCTGGCCGCGAACGCGCCGCACAATGCTAGGACTGAGCCCACACTTAAATCGATGCCCGCGGTTAAAATAACCAAGGTCATGCCAACCGCAATAATGGCATTGACTGAGGTTTGGCGCAGAATATTAAGCAGATTATCCACACTGAAAAAATGCGGATTGAGCAAGGATACCAACGCAATCAACAATATCAGCGCCAGTAGCGATTTTTGTTCGATCATCCAAGTTTTAATCCGTGCGCTTGGCAGTGACGGCGCGGCCGCAGGCTGAGTGCTGACAGACTTCATAGCGTTCCCTCTACATGGTATTTGCCGATGGCAGCGGCAAGAATGTGTTCTTGATTGGCTTGATGACGCTCAAATTCGGCGCTGATCTGCCCTTGGTGCATGACGACAATGCGATCGCTAAGCCCCAGCAATTCCGGCATGTCCGATGACACCATGATCACCGCGAGTCCCTGGGCCTTACATTGATTGATGAGTTGGTAAATTTCTTTACGAGCGCCCACATCCACGCCGCGGGTCGGCTCATCTAAGATCAGTACTTTCGGGCGGGTCATTAAGCCTTTTGCTATCGCCACTTTTTGCTGGTTTCCGCCCGAAAGCAGACCAATGGCTTGCTCTTGGCTTGGGGTTTTAATATTAAAGGCCAGAATAAACTCAGCCACTTGTTGTTGCTCGCGCTGATGCTGAATTTGACCAAACTGCGATAGGGCCTTAAGGCAGCATATCGACATGTTCTCTTTGACCGACAGCTCAAGTAACAAACCATCGCCTTTTCTATCTTCTGAGATATAAGCAATCCCTTGCGCTAGGGCATCTTGGCTCGACTTAATCGTTAGCACCTCGCCATGGAGTTTGAGCGTGCCCGAATGATGAGCCGTGGCGCCAAAAATTAGCTTCATCAATTCGGTGCGACCCGCGCCCATTAAGCCGGCGACCCCAAGTAACTCGCCTTGTTTAAGTGAAAAACTCACGGGGGGAGTCTCGGGGGCGCAATAATCTTGTAATTCTAAGCAGGTTTCAGCGCGGCGATGATCTTGGTACGGGTATTGTTCATCGAGCTGACGCCCGACCATGAGCTCAATCATGGTGTCTTCGTTCAAATCGTCAATGCTACGTTCAGCAATGAACTGACCGTCTCGCAACACGGTGACATCATCACAAATGGTAAAAATTTCTTTCAGACGATGGGAGATATAAACAATGCCGCAGCCTTGCGCTTTAAGCTCGTTGATGACCTTAAATAAACTCAAGGTTTCCACGTCAGTGAGGGCGTCGGTGGGTTCATCCATGATGATGACTTTGGCCTCAAATGAAATCGCTTTGGCAATTTCGACCAGTTGCTGCTCGCCTAAGCTTAATTGCCCCAATGGGGTGCGACTGCTGTGCTTCACATCTAAGCGCGCCAATAATTGATCCGCTTGCTGATACATGGTTGGCCAATCGATGGCACCAAAACGATGACAAGGCTCGCGGCCCAAGAAGATATTTTCGGCAATGGATAATTCAGGGATCAAATTAAGTTCTTGATGAATAATGCTGATCCCAGCCAATTGTGATTGGCGAGGCCCGCCAAAACGCGTGGCTTGGCCTTGGTATTCGATGCTGCCGCTATCGCAATCGTAAATACCGGTGAGCACCTTCATTAAGGTGGATTTGCCAGCACCATTTTCGCCCATCAGCGCCATGACTTTGCCTGGATACACCCGCAGGCTAGCACCATCAAGCGCCTTAACGCCGGGAAAGGTTTTGACTATCTTGTATAATTTGAGGATGGCTGATTGCATGTCTGTCAGACCTTATTGGCAGTCAGTTAAAAGGGCACACCACAACTAAAAATCACATTGGCGTAGGGGGTACACTCGCCGCTGCGAACGATGGCGCGACTGTGATGACTTTGCTGTTTAAACGCATCATGGCTGATATAAACCACCTCAATCTGGCGCCCGCTATGGCGCTGCTCTTGCTCGATACGTTGCAGAATTTGCTGATGAACTTGAGGGTTAATTTCAATAATTTCAGTGGCTAACGTCACCGATTGAATTTGTAGTTCAGTGAGGAGGGCATCAATACAGGCCACTAAGCTTGGGACGCCGGGTGATAGCGCCATGTCAATGCGCTCAACGTGAGCTGGGATCGGCAGGCCAGCATCACCCACAGTAATTTCATCAAAATGCCCGCATTGGGCGACTAAGGCTGATAACGCAGGGTTAAGTAGGGTTGTTTTTTTCATGGGTACCACGATGTTTATTCAGCACGGGCGGTCATGGCTGGTTAATCATGCTGACTGAAAGCCGTCATCGTGAAAAACACGGGCGAACCGTTTGCGCAATCGTTTCGATGGCTGGACTTTAGGCAGTTATTGGCGTTAATGCAGCTACAAGTGGTTAAAATTGTGAGTGCTATCACGCTTAAATTGATGGGCGTAACAAGCGCGAAACAAGGCTGGCTGAAAAATGAGCTTTGTATGATAATTGGCCGATAATAATCACAAAATTAATGGTTCAGCGGTGACAGGGAAAGAAATGGAATCTGGGGCTTCGCAACTCACCTCCCCGATAGACGGTATTAATTGTCATCGCCGCTGGCGCAAACTGTGGTTGCGCTTAACCTTGCGCCGCTCGCAGCAAGAAGCCGTGGCCTCATCAACCATGACGGCGACTAGCGATAACTTCTTTAATGCCTACGCCATTTTTTTGGGCGCCAGTTTGGCGCAAATGGGCTGGGTCACTGGCCTGCCTCAATTGTTTGGGGCGATTACGCAATTACTGTCCGTGTGGCTAGCCAGTCACTTTTGTCGTAAACATTTTATTGTGGCCTGTGCGGCGCTGCAGGCGCTGGTGGTGGTGGCTATGGCGGCGGTGGCGGCATTTGAGCCTCTGAATGCCGTGTGGATATTTATTGGATTAGCCGTGTTTTATCAGGTATTTATTAATCTTATCCAGCCCCATTGGCGGGCGTGGATGGGCTCGGTCGTACCGGCACGCCGCCGCGGGGCATTTTTTGCTGCGCGAACGCGGTTAACCATGATGGCCTCACTCAGTGTATTTGTGATTGGCGGGCTGATCTTGAACCAAACCGATAGCCATCAGCTGGCTTGGCTTGGGTTTAGCTTGTTATTTTCTATCGCCGCAATGGGGCGGCTCGTGTCGGCGTGGTTGTTATGGCAAATGCACGATCCCATCGCCACCCTGCCAAAAGTCAAAGGTGTGTTTGGGCAAACCTTGGTCAATTTTGCGGGGGCATGGCGCGACAAGACCTTCCGTCACTACAGTTTATTTGTCGCGGGTATGCAGTGTATGGTGGCCATTTCTGCGCCATTTTTTGCCGTGTATATGCTGGAAGATTTGCAGTTTACTTACTTTGAATTCGTGATGGCCAGCGTGGCATCTGTGCTCACCCAGTTTGTCACCTTACACTTTTGGGGGCGCTTTAGTGATTACTATGGCAATCGCTTAGTCATGATAGTCACAAGTTGTATGATCCCCAGTTTGCCGCTGCTGTGGCTGTTCTCCGACAACTATGGCTATATCTTGGCCGTACAGGCATTTTCAGGATTAGCGTGGAGCGGTTTTACCTTAAGTACCGCCAACTACCTGTATGATATTCGTCCTTTTCGCAGTGATTTTGCCACGTATGCTGCGCTGCAAGCGGCACTGAGTGCTGGCCTCGTCTTTATTGGCGCCATGTTCGGTGGCACTATCGCTAGCTATGCGGCGGATTTTTTAGTTTGGAGCGGGTGGGGCACTTGGTTAACCAGTCCGATTTTTGTGGTGTTCTTAGTGTCGGGATTACTGCGCGGGCTGGTGGTACTATGGTTTGTACCGCGTTCGGTCGAGCCGAAAGTGCGGCCTAGATTACAGCTGCGTAAAATCGTGTTCCGTATCCGCGGCTTTAATGCCATCTCGGGCATGAGTCTAGATTGGCTGACGGTGGTGAAGCGGCGCCACCGAAAATAACTCTGAATAAAGCTCGCCAGCCTTGCCAACACTCCCGCGGCCGTATTACACCGGATAATCAAAATACTTGCGCTGTAAGGGGCCGGCGGCATGACTGCTGATCTTATTGGGATGCTTATATTCGCCCCAACCGGCGACGTCGGTGCCGCGATTTAACCGAGGGAAATCCAGCGGTGACTCGGCACCAGCGGTTGGTGCTCGCCCAATAAAGCTCAGCAACTGCGACAGACTGCCAGAACCACTGATATCGAGCCTTAACAAATCATCGCGGCCGGCAAAATAGCGCAATACTTGTCGTTGGTGGTTGTGATAGCAGTGGGCTAGATGTTGCTCATCGAAGGGGGTGTCCACTTGGTCGAGTTTGAAGGTTTGATTAAAACTGCGCTTCATTATCGGGTGGAATTTGCCATGGATTGGGTCGAGGTGTGGCAGCATTTTTTTCAGTAGCATCTGCATGGAGGGGATCCATGCTCCGAGCGGCCGCTCGAGATAGACAAACTTAGCCCCAGCGAACAAGACGTCGAGTTGACGATAATCACTGAAAATAGGCACATCGGATAGGGCATCCGCTTGCTGCACGCAATGCTGAGTGAACGCCATATGGGCGACATTAAGCCCGTGCTCTAATAAGGCCACACTGACACTGGTGGTCCCCGTGCGTGGCAGGCCGATGATAAATATCTTGCTTGGTTGATTTGATGGCATAGGCACCGCATTAGCACACAGACATAGGTCTCAAACAGGAAAGCGCCAGCAGCGCCGCTGATGATTACATAACATATTGAGCCTATCAATGCATCCTCCTGCACCCTACTGCGGGGGGCTTGAGGCATGCTATCTCAGCCTTATATCAGTGATGACGGTTGATGCGCCATGCCCCTAGCCGCTGGCATGGCGCAGATGAGCTAAGTTAATCGACGTCGAACAACTAGCCGGTGCCTTTAGTCTTAGTGCTTTTGCTGGCTTTATCGGACTCGAGAAACGTAATGATTTTTTCGGCCACATTAATGCCGGTGGCCGTTTCTATACCTTCGAGGCCGGGTGAGGAGTTAACTTCCATGACTAATGGGCCGTGCATGGAGCGAAGAATATCGACCCCAGCCACATTTAAGCCCATGGTTTTGGCGGCGCGAACCGCGGTTGATCGTTCCTCTGGGGTTAATTTGACTATGCTGGCGCTACCTCCACGATGAAGGTTAGAGCGAAACTCACCGGCGAGTGCTTGACGTTTCATGGCGGCAATCACTTTGTCACCAATCACAAAGCAGCGGATGTCGGCGCCGCCGGCTTCAGAAATATATTCCTGCACCATGATGTTGGCTTTAAGTCCCATAAAGGCTTCAATCACGCTTTCTGCCGCTTTGCGGGTTTCGGCCAAGACCACGCCGATGCCTTGGGTGCCTTCGAGCAATTTAATCACGCAAGGCGCACCGCCCACCATGTCGATAAGGTCGGGAATGTTCATGGGCTTATTGGCAAAACCTGTGATTGGTAAGCCAATGTTTTTTCTAGATAATAACTGCAATGAACGGAGTTTGTCCCGTGAGCGGGTAATGGCCACGGATTCATTGAGCGGCTTGACCCCCATCATTTCGAATTGGCGTAATACTGCCGTGCCATAAAAGGTAATGGAGGCACCAATTCTTGGGATGACGGCATCAAATTTAGGTAATTCTACCCCCTTCACATGGATGCTGGGTGAGGTCATATTGATGTTCATATAACAGGTGAGCGGATCGACAATTCTCACTTGGTGGCCACGTTCTTCAGCGGCCTCTTTTAAGCGGCGAGTCGAGTATAAGTTACTGTTGCGAGACATTATCACTATGTTCATTGTGTGGCTCCGGTTAAGAAGGAGGCTTGCGAGTCGACCACAAATCGGCCGGCTAATGCGCGACGTCCAAGTAGCATTCTAAATTTCATGTTGTCACGATTGGTAAGCGTGAGTTCAATGGTGAATTGATGTGGACCTAAAATCAGGGTCGACTGGATGACATAGCGTAATTGTTTATGACCACCAGAATCAGTGACATAGCGGCGATCAAATACAGGGCTTTCGCAAATTACCTCGTCAGTCGAGTCTTGCTGAGGGTGAAGCCAAAATCGAATCCAAGCTTGGCCCTTCCTTGTAAAAGGCTTTATTTTAAATGCATGTAAACATGAAGTTTTTGCACCAGTATCGACTTTTATTTTGATCGGCGTCGTGACAATATCTGGCAGCAACCCCCATTCTCTCCAGCCAATCAATGGCAATGGTTGTGCTGTCATGTTTCGTCCTTGGAAGCGTTAGTGTATTTACATCGGTTGATTAGCATGGGCTCGTGTGTTTCAACAACGAGGCCGTATGCCGGGGAGTGTTTACATAAATACACTGCCGTATCTATCGGCCTATTCGGCAAAAAATAGCGGATATATTTATATAAAAACAATGCGTAGTGTTGATGTTCAAGCTTGTTACTCGCACGTGGCTTGAGTGAACATTAGCTGCCAGCATGGTTAATGTTAACATTTTAGCAGCATTTGTGTAGCCAAAATTTGGGCATGCATCAAATTATTTATATGAGAACCTAGGTTATCAAAATAAAGACAAACTGTGGCATTGACGTCATACTAAGTACTGACAGAAGTAGAGGGTGTGGTCATGAATCTAGATGCTTACCAGTTCGACTGGATTCTGTTTGATGCCGACGAAACCTTGTTTCATTTTGATGCGTTTGCCGGTTTAAAACTGTTGTTCAGTCGCCATGGAGTGGCTTTTAGTGAACAGGACTTCGAAGAATATCAATTGATTAACAAGCCGTTGTGGCTTGAATATCAAGAGGGCACCATTGATGCCCAACATTTGCAGCTCACCCGATTTGCCGCTTGGGCCAAGAGGTTAGGTTGCAGTGCCAGCGAGCTTAATCAAGGCTTCTTAGCGGCCATGGCCGACATTTGCCAGCCCTTGCCCGGGGTGACTGAGTTGCTGGAAGTGATCCGTGGCCATTATCGGCTAGGGATCATTACCAACGGCTTTACTCAGCTGCAGCAAGTACGTTTACAAAAAACCGGCTTGAGTGAGTATTTCTCGCTGGTGGTGATTTCCGAAGAAGTGAGAGTGGCTAAACCCGCTCCTGCGATTTTCGAGCATAGCCTAATGTTAATGAGTGATGTCTCCCGCAGCCAAATAGCACCCCATAAGGTGCTGATGGTCGGTGATAATCTGCATACTGATATCGTTGGCGGCAACCGCATGGGTTTAGCGACCTGCTGGTATAATCCGCAGGGACATCCGCGAGATCCTGCGGTATTGCCAACCATTGAGATTTGTCATCATGACCAATTAAGGCAGCTGCTGAGCTAAATCGGTGGCTCATCTTAAGGCCTGCCCGTGGCGTATAGGCAGGCCAAGTCGGGTTTATTGACTGTGGGCTGATGGCCGAGCTTGGCCAGAGGCTCTGCTCAGTAAGTGGCTGGATACAATGGCAAACAAGCAGTAGCCGCAAAACAGCCAGAAGCCCAGGGCTAACTCGGCATGCATGATGATAAGATCCCCCATTTGCCCCGAGGCATTGCCAGCCATGTAGCTGACAATAATCGCCACCACAAACACATCTACCATGCTCCATTTGCTGATGGCACCAATGAAGCCATACAGCGCTGTGGATATTTCTCCTTGCTTGATCACGAGCAAGGCGGCTTGCGATAGCAGTTTTAGGGTGGGCACTATGATCGAAAACAGCGCAATTAATAGCCCAACCACGACATTACCACTGCTCATCAAGTCTTCTACTGTGCCCCAAATACTGCGGCTCTTATGAAATATCTCGACTTGCCCCTGCAACTGATCTAAGCCCATCAATGCCGAAATCGAGCCAAGAATGCCGCGCACATCTTGATCTGCTGTCATTAATTCTATGGTCGTTTTCGCAAATTGCGCTTTGTCGGCATTGGCGCTAAGGCTCAGCATCGGCTGAGTGACGCCTGGGATCAGCAGCGCGAGGGCGATAATGATCAGCAGCAAATGGGCCATGGTGCGTTTAGATGACATGGTGACTCCTGATGGTTGGATACCAGATGGGATACTACTGTAGAACCGACTCGTATTTCGAGTGGAATTTGCATTATCAGGGCAACCCTGACCTAGGCGAGAGGTGTGGATGAATGCCGACGCCGTGACATCATCCAGCGGCGCGGGGCCGCTGGATGCGCTGTGATGAGGGGATGTTAGAGACGAGTGAGCTGTCTTGGGCGGTTCACCTCGCTCACGCTATCAATCGTCAGCGGGTCTTTGCGAGGTTGTGGCAAGCTAAGGGCGTTGACCTTGTTAATGCCGTTACGGCTAATCCCGCCCTCATAACTGGGGCTAGTGCTTGCAGGCGTCATATAGGCAGTTGCGCCGGGATTCCAAGCCTTAAAAAACTCACTTAAGTCAGTTTGACTGGCGTAAGAGGCGCATAACATCAAGCGATCGCCTTTAGTTAAGCTGCTATCCGCCTGCTGGCAAAGGTTGTCACCGGGTAAGGTAAACTGGCCGTCATCGGCATTACGCGTCAAGCGATGCATTAAGGTAAACAAGTTCCAGCCTTGCATGCCTTGACGATCACTGTAGTAATCTGGCACGGCGCCTTGATACCAATCCTGAATGGCAAACTCGGTTTCGGCCCACTCTTTGAGTTGCGCAAACATGACTAAGCGCTCACCGGCGCCACCATCAGCCCACGCTTGGCCGTTGGCTGCGGCAAGGTAATCAGGGGCGATCCGGATATCTTGAGCCACACGCTCCATAGTGCCAAGGTGCTTATCTTGCATATACAAGCCGAGCAAGTTGTTGGCAACCTCAGTGGCGCCCTCGACAGTAAACGGCGCTTCGGCGGCGTTATGGCCGACTTCATGCCACAACAACCAATTATTGAGCGGCGTAATCGTCAGATTGCGACTGTTGGCGTTGAAGCTACTATTCATCACCGGATAACCTGAGTGCGCGGCGCCGATGCTGATAGCGACATCGTTGACAAAGTGATGTCTATGGTTGCCAATACTGTGATCGGTAGCTTGGCGGTTATGTTGGCCATCAAGGTCTTCATCGCGTCCATAAAAGCGATTCAAATCCGCGCTAAATTGATCCAGTTCCACGCTAAACTGGCCGAGATCACCCTGATAGTTGTCGGCAATCAGGTTGGCCTTGGCGGCTGTATAGATGAAGCTTTGGCTAACCACATCGCCGATGGGTGCCGGTGATGACTGCGGGTTAATCCACTGGCCTGCGTTGCCATCATAGCGATACAAAGGCGCATCGACCGTGCCGGCGAAGGTCAGGGTGACCGTTTGTGCGTGGCGGCCTTGGGCATAAATTAAGCCACCATAAGGGACTGTTAGCTCATAGCTAGCGCCAATATTGGTGCCGTTATTTAGGGTAAAGCTTTGGCTGATCCGCGGTGGACGCATCAGGCCAAGCTCGTGTTTTTCGCGGCCGGTTAAATCATCGTTTAAGGCCACGGTAATGGTAATAGGCTCATCGCTATCAACACTGACGCTAAAGGCTTGTTGCGCTACGGCCCACTGACCTGTGGCTTGGCGATGACCGGCAAACCACGCCGCAGTATGACCGCCTAATTCGACTTGGCTACGGCCTTGGCTGGTGGTGCCATTGGCTTCACCTGGGTATTGGCGAATATCGACTTTGATATCCAGATCCCAAAACGAGCGGCCTAACATTAAGCGGGTGACGGGCTTCTCCATGTAATTGAGTGGATAGCTGGGGTTCATGTAGCCGGCATAACGGCCATCGGTGTCACCCAGCAACATGCCAGTGCTCTGCATTTGTTGATGCACATCTGCAGGGCAAGTGGTGCCACCGCCGGCGCGATTGGCGCTATAACAGTTGAGGAACTCGGTAAACCGCTTAAAGCCAAGCTCATCATCCAGCCCTGCCTCAAAGCGATAATCTAAGTTATTCCACAGCCAGACCGTCATGTTGTGGTAGAGGCGGTTAAGATCCACGCTGCTTAAGCGCTCGCCTTGTTTCCCTTTGCTGCGGAAATATAACTCGTGTTGATATAAGCGTTCGATATTGCTGCCGAGGTTGGCGGCTTTGATCATCGCCTTGGCCGTGGGATCGCTCAAGCTCAGTTCAGTGTAACGGGGCACCATCATCCCGCCGGTGAGCGGGATGTTATTGCCGGGACGATACTCGAGGCAATTGATCTCATAGTGATAGCTTGGATCTTGACACTCTTGGTAAAGCGGGGTGCCATCCTCAGCGGTAAAGGCCCCTAAAATACGTGCTTTATCGGCCGCCAGATCGGTAGAATTGCCTTCATCAATAAAGGCGAGCAATTGAATGATCTCACCTTTATCGTTCGTTTCACTCCATTTAGCCACTTCCAGAGTGGGCTTATCGTCGGGCTTATTGGTTTGTTGATACAGCCAAGTGACGCTGCCATCGCTGTTGATGGTGTAAGGTGCCACGGTTTGGTCTTGATCGTTTTTGACGGCGCTATAGCGCTCGATAACCCATATGGCATGCTCGTGTTGGCTCCGCGGTCTGTCGGCATAACCGCCATTGGGGCCATTGCCATTACTCACGACTGAGCCGCCCTGACCGAAGGCGATACCGGCGCTGTCTAGCAGACGGGCATAGGCGGTGTCCTTGTTGTTAGATATCAAGGTTTCCATGATCAAGATACTGCCGCCACGACTCATATAGTCAATTAAGTCGCTGACATCATCTTGGTTGATCTTCGGTTGAGTGACATCCGCGCTCATGACCAGATGGTAATGGTTACCATTGGTGGCGAGGGCGTACTCAAATCCATTAAGGATCAGTAGCGGCATGGTAGCAGGATCGAGCCCTGCAAAGCTGGTCAGTTGCTCGGTGGTGACACCAAAATCTGGATGGATAATGAAGTCGGCGCTATTGCCCGGCACTTGCCCATGACGCTTAAAGTAAACGGTCGCAATATTGGTGCCGACAGTGAGTGGTTGATCAAGCGTAGCGCCGGTTTGACCTGCGCTCAGATAGTTAAAGACGTTTAGGAAAAAGCCTTTCATATCATCGCTATCGTTGGATTTCATGCATTGGCCGTTGGCAACGCCACCTTCCCAACTGTAGCCATTAGGGCACACTAATACAGAGTTATATCTTGCATTGCCCATGACCATCATTTTGCCTTGGCCAACGTCACCTAAGCTAATGAACGGGAGGTTAAAGGTGGCGGTTTCGGCGCTGACTTTATCAACGATCACCTGAGATGGCGCTTCGGTAATATAGGCTAAGCTGTGTGGATCCCATGCTTGCTTGCTACCAAAGGGCAACCAATAGTTATTATCGTTGCGAGCCATTAAGATCGGGAAGGCAGAATTGGCAATATTAACCGTGCTTTGACCGCGAGCATTACCTGTGCTGCCGTAAAAGTTAGTGCTGTCATGGAACACATGGAATTTGTTCACCGCCTTCCAGCCTTGTTGCTGCATGGCGCTGGTACTACCCCAAAGCTTTTGCACCTCAGCTAAAATCTTGCCGGCGTCATCTTTAGCAGTGACTGCTGCGCTGATGATCTTTGGCGTATCGCTGCGTAAGCAGTCGTTTTTGCATAAGATACTATCGATTTGCTGGGCTTGGCCTTGGTTAAATTGAGCTAAAAACTCGCCCGCAACGACTTGGGTTTGGCCGTTGCCGAGATCCAATGACTGATCGTGTGCGCTCAGTCTTAAGGCAATGATTTCGTTAATAACGTTAGGGTATTGGCTAAAGGTTTGACCGACCAAAGCCGGGATGAGCCAATGATCGCCCTTATCTTCGCTATAACGCGTCACTAAAGTTTGGATATTTTGGCCTAAGTCTCCCTCGCCCAATTGTGACAAGCGAACTTGTTGCTGATTGCCGCGAGTGCTGCCTAAGGTCAAGGTATCAATACCAAATTCAACGGTATCGCCCCAAGCAAAAGTAAACACACCTTGGGCGTTAGTGATGCCACGGCTCGCGCGACTAAAGAATTCCACTCCTGCCACGGGTTTGTCGTCTGCGTCGGTTAAGGTGGCGCGGCTTAAAATGGTATCTTTGGGCTGATAGTGATAATTCGCTTCGGCATTGGCAGCCACAAACGAGGCGCCTAAATCGCTCGATGCCCCAGGGGTGACAGCCGGCTGACTGTCGGGCACATGAGTCGATGGTAATTTACCGACTTGGTTATCATTGGCTTCTTTTTGATTAATAAGCTCTGCAAAAGCATCATGGTCCATCTGGAGATCATGCTGATAATAATTGCTAAATTGCAGCGCTTGCAGGGCACTCAAGCGTAAATCAATAAACTGACCTCGGCTGGTGCCCATGGTGCTGATTAAGGTGTGAGCATTGCGGGTGGCATTGGGCTGTTCACTAAATTCATCACTGCTTGCCAGCAACAGTTGCTTGCGCTCAGTGCGAGTGCCTGTGCGCGCTTTATCGGCCTGTACATTGCTAAAACTTGCCAGCAGAACGTCTTGACCTTGGTCTTGATAATGGCAGCTGACAGAGTCACCGACAGTGATTTCAAAGGCTGAGGCATCTTGCTGATTACACTTAACGCCCTCGCCAAAGGTGCTGTCACCATCGAGGGAGAAACTGGCATGGAGCTGCGTTGGGATCTCAGGCTCTGGGATCTCGGGTTCCGGCGGCGTGGGGGTATCGTTAGAGGAGCTGCCACCACCGCAACCGCTAAGTGTGGCGATAAAGGCCAAAACAATAAGGTGTTTATTCATGAATGTCCTAACACAAAAAAATGAGTCGTTAGCCCATGTCAGCAGCTTGGCTACCTGGGGATTAATTACTAAACGGTGGTTCTACTCTGAAGGTGTCACTGTGACAAAAACACGGTGAGATGGGATTGGAGTCGACCTGAGTGTATGAGTCTATTTTAAGTAAATTCTACTAAAATTAAAATTATCTTATTGAATAGAAACTGGTTTCTGCATTATTTATCGCCACAACCTGTTTGCTTGCTGCTTTATCCACCGCTGCCCACCATCAAGGTGTTGGCTAAGGGGACTGGCGCTGCGCCATGTGGCCGCAACTAGGGTAAGAAGTGCTCACCCCGCCTGCGGTCAGTCACGGCTTGGCAAGGTTTCTCGGCGCCAAGGGCTGGGGCGATAGTGCCATCGCCGCGCCGCGAGTTATTTGGCCCGTCGATTAGGCAAGCTCGGCGATAAATTCGCTGGGATTGTGGCTATCACTCAGCAAGTACACCTGATGCTTGGCGCGGGTGAGGGCAACGTAAAATAAACGCCGCTCTTCGGCGAATGGGTAGGCTTCCGCCGGTGGCAGCAGCGCATCTAGCATAGCTGGTAATGGCTGACGAGCAGGGAGGCCAAATCGGCCCGACACTAACCCAGTGATAATGACTATATCGGCTTCCATGCCTTTGCTGGCATGAATGGTCATGGCATGCAGCGATACGTGGGGCCACTGTTGTTGCCATTGCCGCAGGCGTTCGGTGGCAGGTAATTGGTGGCGAAACCTCGCGAGGATTAATACCCGAGTCACCGCCTTTACGGTCGTGGCATCGACGCTTTGGGTTGATGTAGCGATGCTTGCTAGCAGTTCAGCAATGAGCGAGTCGCTATGTTTATCCAATTGAGGCCGCGACATCATGCTGATGGCGTTGTGCGTCACTTGGGTTAAGCACGCTATCTGCTTGGTGAGTTGTTGGGGGTTTTGCTGGACAAATTGACTCGCTAGCTCGCCGATGGAGTTATTAAAGCGAAAGCTGGTGGTGAGGCAATGGATATGTGCATCGCCAAAATGATCGCTGAAATCGCGGGTATAGCTGATATCGGCACCGCTAAAACGATAGATAGCTTGCCAATCATCGCCGACACAGCAAAGCGAGGCGCCGTTGACTTGGTCGCGTAGGGCTTTGATAAGCTTGGCTCTTGGCCGTGAGATATCTTGAAACTCATCTACCATGATCCAGCGCCAGGCGCTAACAAATTGGCCGCTGTCGACATAATGGCTGGCCCGAATAATCATGTCGTTAAAATCAATCTGCCGCGTCTGTTCAAGCTGGGCTTGATAACGGGTGACTATGGGTTCGAGCAAGACCAACGATGCCCGCGCGGCCGCTTGGTTCTGCGGGGAAAGGGCGCGTAACCAATGGGCGCGCGCCTTGGGATCCTCCAGTCGATGCAACTTGTATAGACCAATTTGGGCGGCGAATTGCTCGGTCAGCTCCGGCAGTAATTTTTGCGCCAATGTCGGCTGCGCACTCAACCAGTTTTTCTCCGGAATAGCGCTCGGTGCAATGCCAAGCTTAGCGAGGGCGCGGCTTAAGCATTGGGTGAGTTTGCCTTGTTGCAGTTGATGATAATACAAGTGGATATGCGGGGATTGCTGCCGTTGATAGTGAGCGAGTTTGGTATCAATTTGCGCTTGGTAGTCCGTAGTGGCCAAATACGCGGGCCCCTGATATGAGCTATCAATACTGAAATAATTGAGCCAGATCCCCAATGCCGGTAAATAAAAGTCCGCCAGTAAGCCGCCACTGGTATCGCCTTGTGTTGAGGTGCTTTGACGGTATTGGAACGCAATGCCGCGACTGAATAGCCAATTGGCGATGATCAAGTCACCAAAACAGCAGACGCGATCGCCACTGAGGCTACATAACTGATGGTCGGCTAAATAGGCTTGGTGCTGCTGAGCTAACGCAAAGTCATGGGGGTGTTTTTCGACGATGCGCCAGCGTGCTAAATAGTGTTGTAATTGCTGATGGTAGCTTGGATTTTGTTGTAATTGTTCGAGTTGACTCAGCAACCAGCGTTGCAGCGCTTGCGGATCTTGCTCCCACGGCGACAATTGCGGCGCAACGCCTTCCACTTGAGTAATGATGTGCTGGCCGAGGCTGTGAAAGGTAGTGGCCTTTATCGATGTTAGCCTCAGCTTGCTACTGATGCGCTCGCCGAGCTCTTGGGCGGCATCGCGACCAAACGCCAAGAGCAAGAGTTGCTCCGGTTGGGCTTGGCCACTCTCCAATAAATAGGCGGCGCGGCCGACCATGACACTGGTTTTTCCGCTGCCTGCGCCGGCCAGCACCAGATTATTATGCTCATCAATCACACATGCCCGTCGCTGGCTTGCGGTCAGCGGTTGGCTCTCTAGTTGGTCAAATAATGCTTGATGCTGCGCTAATTGGTCATCGACGTAGGCGTGCTGAATGGCCTGTTTGTCTTGGTCTTGCCAGTGGGCGATGGCGATGACTTGGGTGATCGCCTCGGATAATTCGGCACTGATTGGCAGTTTGGCGGAGGCGATAGCCGCTTGCGCCCATTGCCATTTTTGTTGCTCGCGCAGGGCGCGTTGCTGGATGCGCTCGAGCTGACGTGCTCTGGGATACCCTTGCTTAACCCCGCACTCTATTCGCGTGACTAACCCGAGCAATGAAGCCTGATGCTTAGCAATCCAATAACGCAGCATGTCAGCTTGATAGTGGCGGCGGGCGGGATAATTAATCATGGCTATTTGCCATGTTTTGGTCGAGGTGCGCAGCTGGAGTAACCAACCAAAGAGACTTAAATGCCACCGCGGCGGAGCCACTAAGCTTTGCCAAGTCAAGCTGATGCTTTCACCTAGTTGCTGAAACATGATGCTATCTGTGCTGAAGTGCAAGGCCGCTGCCTTGGCACCACAAATGCGGCCTATCAAGCTGCTTGGGATCGTGTTGGAGGGCACTGCAAGCCTTATGGAAAAATGAGCATGGCCAAACTTAGTCGAGTTGCGCCAGTGAACGCAATCATTAGTGTTGACTGCTTCGCACAAATGCATAAATTTCACCCACAAAGTTTACCTCAGCCGCTTGACTGACTATGTTGAAATAACAACACTGAATTAATACCTTAGCTAATTTCTATGCAGGGGATGCTATGACGACAGCCATTGTGTATTGGGTCGCTGCATGCGCGCTTTGTGTGTCGCTGGCGGTAGGGTTGGCAGCACAACAACTGGCGCTACCCGAACTGGCAGTATTGCTGGCGGTATTGGTGTTTATGCCCGGCGCAGGCGTGGCGGCAGCCTATTTGATTTTAGGCTTGTGGATATATCTCAGCACCTTAAGTGGCCAGTCGTTAGAAATGAGTCTCAGTGTGTGGATCATGGTGCCCGTGATCATTCAAGCGTTAGATAAACAGCGGCTATGGCAATTTCGCGCACTCTTGGTCGCCATGGCGTGCTCGTTATTTTTTGGGCTAGTGGTCTTGCAAGCCGAAGGCCGCTTGGCAGGCGAAGCGTCGTTGACCTTGTGGCAAATCGTGGCGCTGGTACTGATTTGTTTCAGTGGCCATCGCTGGAAACCCAGTACACCGGCCAATGCATGGCTGCTACTTCCGGCCATGATCTTACTGGGATTGGGGCAATGGCTAGCCTTAGCCATCGTGGTGAAACTGGTGTTACTTATCTATTGTTTGCAGCAACTTAAATCCTTACCTGTGCCGCATTTCTTGCCGGCCATTAGCTTAGCCATGCCCATTGCCGTGTTTGGCGGATTAAGTGCGATGCTCAATGGCCAAATATCCGCACCGACCCTATTAGCTTGGTTGCTGACCTTAGTGTTTGTGTGGCTTGGCGATCGGGTGTATCCCCAAGAGCAAACTGAAGAGTAACCGCAAGGATGGCTGTGCTTAGCTGGCTCACAATGGCGCAATGTTCGGCTTAATTCATGGATAAATTCAGGTATGATGCCGTCATAAGTCATTGAGAACCCCTAGGTGAGTTGATTGAACAAGTACCTCTGTTTGTTAGCGCTGAGTTTAACTGTCAGCGCCAGCACTTTTGCTGCCGATAATGCTTGCGAGGCGATCTTTGCCATTCAAGGACTGCAGGTCGGGCAGATGTCAGATCATCAAGGGTTAACCGGGGTTACTGTGCTGCGGTTTGATCAGGGTGCGAGCGCTGGCGTGGATGTTCGCGGTGCCGCTCCCGGTACACGTGAAACCGAATTACTGCGGCCAGAAAATCTAGTGGATAAAGTCCATGCCATCGTGCTGTCAGGCGGCAGCGCCTTTGGGCTTGATAGTATGACGGGCGTGAGTCAATACCTTGAGCAACAAGGCATTGGCTTTGATGTTGGGGTGGCGAACGTGCCGATTGTAACCGGCGCAGTGCTATTTGATCTCGCCTTAGGGGATGCTAACGCTCGTCCAGATGCCAAAATGGGCTTTGCGGCGGCTAAGGCTGCGCATCGACTCGGTGTCGAGGAAGGCAATGTCGGTGCCGGCACCGGTGCCAGTGTCGGTAAAATTGCCGGCATGGCCCGCGCTACCAAGGGCGGCTTAGGCTGTTATAGCACCACCTTAGCTAATGGTGCCGTGATCGGTGCCTTGGTAGCGGTGAATGCCTGGGGCGACGTGGTAAAGGACAATACCTTAGTGGCGTCCACCCGCAGCGAAGATGGCAAACGCTTTGTTTCTGGAACACAATTACTGATAAATGGTGTTGAAGGTCAAGGGTTTGCTGGTGCCAATACCACCATAGGTGCGATTGTAACTAACGCTAAGCTCACCAAGGCACAGGCATTAAAAATTGCCCAAATGGGTCATGATGGCTTTGCTCGCGCGATTCGACCGGTACACAGCCTGTATGATGGTGATACCTTATTTGCCGCCGGCACTGGCGAAGTCACAGTGAACGACATTAACTTGCTTGGGGTGGTTGCCGCTGAAGTGGTTGAGCAAGCCATTTATCGGGCGGTAGCCAAGGCGCGCTCTGCAGGGGGGATCCCTGCGGCCAGCGAGATCCCCGCGCAAGCGTTATAAACCTGCACGAGCTCGGTTGTAACAAAATGTATCATCAAATTAAGTTAGCTTGTTGATTTTAAAGGTGTAAGGTAAGGTTCTTGCTGGTTAAATAATGACAGCAGAGAAAAAAATGGATTGCCGCACTATATACGTTGCCTCAGCAAGTCCGGGGTGGCTAACCATGGTGGTTGCCGGACTTAGCAGTATTTTTGAGCGCTATCAATTTATCGCCGTTAATGATGCCAGCGCATTATGGCATCTCGATAGCGAGACGTTAGTGATATTTGATAAAGCGTCCTTAGGCAATCCAACCTCATTATTAATTAATCCCCTTGAGCGTGGCGGTGCTTGGTTAATTGTTAATGCTGAGACCATTGACGAAGAAAGTGTCCCTGGGCTTATTTCGTTGGGCTATTCTGGGCTTATCATCAAAAATACCACCTTAGAAATGATGCCGCGGGCCATTAGGACTATTATCGCAGGAGAGTTGTGGTTTAGTCGTCACGCCATGTCTTTGTCGTTAAGGCAAAACTTCAGAAAGACTCCGCAACCCACGCAAACCATTCATGAACTGAGTACTAAATACAGCTTTTCAATTCGTGAGCAACAAGTATTTTTATGCCTCATTCAAGGGAAAAGTAATAAAGACATTGCCATGAACATGAGTGTCAGTCCCAGCACCATTAAGAGCCATGTGTCGAGTATTTTGTTAAAAACAGGCAAGCAAGGCCGAGGACAATTAACCTCGTTGTTGCTCGCAGAGGCCTGATTAGTGTGATCTGGATCACCACTTTGGCGGTTTAGGTAGTTTCTCCCTCCTCATTGCCATGGCAATTGGCCATCTGGCCGATAGTTAATTTGGCAGCAGATTTATACAGTGTATTGGAAATAACCACACACATAAATCTGGGAAGGAGTCCGAAAATGAAAGCCTCTACTGTTAGTTTAATGATTGCCGCTATGTTCACTGCCACTGCTGGCGCAGCCAATTGGTCAAGCGAAGCACGTGATGACGGTCAAACTCAATTCTACGTCGATCTGCAAGGTGAAGTGCCACAGCGCTGCCGCATGGTTACTAAGCAAGATCTCACCATGACGTTGGACTTGGAAAAAGGCCAAGCCAGTGAGTTTAAGTTTAAAGCATGGTGCAATATTGATAGCAGCAATGGTTTATTAGTGGTCGGTGCTCAGCCATTCATTAATCAGAATAACAATGAAGATATTATCCCATTAGTGGTTAAGTTTAACGGTGAACAAGGCCGTATTGATGCCAACACCAATGCGGGTTCTACTGAGAACTACCACGCGATTTCTAAAAACTTCACCGTGAGCAATGCCACAGTGAAAGACATGGGTAGCATGAACGTACTGACCGTTCAGCCAGAAGTTAACTCATGGGAGAAAGCGGGTAAGTACGCAACTTCTATGTATGTATCTCTGTACCCACAGTAAGCTAATTTCAGGACAAACCCCAACATGAGATAGTGAGATTGGGGATAAACAAGGGGCCGCGGGCCCCTTTTTGAGGATTATATGCGCCTAAGTGCCGTACTACTGAACGCTGTGTTGTTATTCTCCCCGTTAGCTCATAGTTTTGAGCTATACCCCATGGTCGATTTTCTCAAAGATCAAGGCCAGCAAAGTGAACGTTTTTTCCAAGTGCTCAACCCTACTGAACAACCGTTACCGGTTGAAATATTTGTAAAAAAACGACAAGTGGCCGGTGAAGCGCCTGAAACCCTTACCGATAGCGACGACTTTTTTATCTTTCCTCCACAAGCATTAATTCCTGCCGGTAAGAGCCAAACCATTAAGGTCAAATATATTGGCGCCCCCGTGAGCGAAGCGCAGTCTTACCGCGTGGTATTTAGTCAGTTGCCCATTAAAGATCAAGAGGCAGATAACAGCATTAAAATGCTCTTTCAAATCGGGGCTCTGGTATTTGTTTCCCCGCAGCAAGTGCTGCCGGCAATGACCACTGAGATCCATGCCGATGGCTCTGAATTACTCATGACCAATCAAGGCAATGGGGTGATCGTATTGCCACAAGTTCGCTTTAGCGCCAACAGCCAGCAACAACAATATCAGTGGCGCTGGGACGATTTAAAAGCCGGCGCCGAACGTCAATTTTTGGCACCAGGCCAGAGCGTACGCATTAATGTCCCCAGTGTGATTAGCGATGTAGAGCCATTGATTGAGGTTGAAGCGCAAGGATATTAAGCCAAGATCGCGCTAGCAATTGGCGCTGCCGTCGGCGAACAAGGACAGTAAATGAAAGGTGGGATGTGGCTTAGTATTATCTTCGCCTTGCTGGTATCACCGTTACCACTGATGGCCATGACAATGTCATTGCCCTTATGGTCAGGTGATCGCGAATTAGGTGATGTGGCTGTCACACTGCAAGGCATGGACATTGGCGCGGTGTCTTTACCGGCGTTGCAAGCGCAATTGGGCGGTCGTGTCGCTGCGTCGACCTGGCAGGCATTGGCTGCCAACCCCCAAACTCAGGGAATGGTGAGTGTATCGACGTTAGCTCAAGCGGGCATTAGCGTCACATTGGATAGCCAAACCTTGTCATTATCTGTGGTCATCGCCACGCACGCGATGGGCGAGATAGGCGTCGATTTTGCTGAAGACTATATTCCCTTTGTGCCATCGGCCAGCAGTGATTTTAGTTGGTTAAATAGCTTCAATTTTGCCCATACCCAAAATTGGCAAGGGGATGAGCAGAGCCAAAATAGCGCCATTGATTGGTTGGCTCAATTTAATATTGGTGGTGCCTCAGGGCTGAATATCACCACGGCCAATTACCTCGAGTTAGATGAGGGGCAATCGCAATTTTTACGGGGCGAGTGGACGGCATTTTACGATAATCCCCACTTACCCATGCGCCTATCGTTAGGGGACGTGACCTCGGGCACCTCGGGCTTTTTATCGAGCCTTAATATCGGCGGGTTCAGCCTTGAAAGTGACTACGCCAAATTGCAACCCAACCGGGTGATCGGCCCTAACAATCAGCAAATTTTGATCTTGCAAGAGTCGGCCGACATTGACATCGCCGTCAACGGCCAAATCATTTATAGCGGTCGCCAAGAGGCGGGCCGATTTAATTTAGCCAACTTGCCGATGAACAATGGCGCGAATGACATCGTGGTGTATGTACGCTACTTGTCGGGCAAAACCGAAACCTTAACTTTCAGCCAGTTTTATAACAGTACCTTGCTGCAACAGGGCATAGTCAATTACTCCTTGAGTGCAGGGGTACCGTCTATTTATGGCGATGATGGCATTGCGTATTTATCGACGTGGGCGGCTAACGGCTTTGTCGAATATGGCTGGACCTCATGGTTGACCATCGGGGTCAATGCCACGGCCGCTAAATATGGCCAAGGGCTAGGAAGCACCGCCACCATTGGCACCGATGTCGGCAATCTGAGTTTGCGTGCATCGCTGAGCAATACTGATAGTTTTGGCTCTATTTATGCCGTGAACTTTGAAAGTACCGTGGTTGGCGCTTCGCCGAGTCAAACCCCGAATTTACGGCTCGCCTTTGAATACGCCGATAACTTTATGGGGATGCCGTGGGAAGATGAGGCCTATGGCCTGAGTTATCAGCGGATGCTATTTAACTATGTGTGGACCATTAACGGTCAGTGGGATGCCAATGTCTCAGGGGCCTATTACCATACCCCTGACGGTGAGAAGCAGCTCAATAGCACCGCCATTCTTAATTGGCGCTCAGGCAATATTAACCTTGGGGCGGGCATGAGCTACGGCGAAAATAGCGAGTTCCCCCAAGGGGATTGGCAGTATTTTTTGACCTTCGATTGGCACTGGGCCAATGCCGAGCGAGGCTACAACTTAGGCACCAGTTATAACACTGAGGCTAATCGTTCGCGGCTTGATTTTAGTCGTCTCAATAATGATCGGGTCGGTGATATGGGCATGCGCGCCTTGGTTGAATACGAAGATCAACGTGACCGCCAGCTTGCTCAAGTAAGTTATAGCGGCAATCGTGGTCGCTGGGAGGCGGTGGCCGAGCGCACCCAATTTAACGACAGCGATCCTCGTTATTCGGCATCCATTCGTGCCAATACCGCCATCGGTTTGGCTGGCTCACATGTGGGCTGGGGCCGAGCTCAACCGGGGCCATTCCTCGTGGCCGAGTTACACCCAACGTTGGCCGAGAGTGAATTGCAATTAGAGGTGAATCAGAGCGGTGAATATACCGCCGCAGCTGATGGCACCCTCAATGGATTACTGCCACTCGATGTGGCGTACTCGATTAATAACATTGATATTAATGTGCCCGATGCCCCCTTAGGCTATGACTGGGGAGATAGTCGATTGACCATCTCGCCGGGGGCGGCCACTGGCCATGTGGCCGTGATTGGTTCCGACAGTTCGTATACGGCGATGGGGATCTTACGCAATCACGAAGGCGAACCATTGGCTTACTTGCAGGGTGAGATTGATAATTCTGGGCAAGGATTAGCATTCTTTACTAATAAGCAAGGTCGCTTTTATATTGCCGGCGTGAGTCCCGGCGAGTATGAGATGCGCCTAGCTCAGCCCGGTTGCCAGCCGATGTCGGTCACCATTGAGGCCAAGGCCTCAAGTTTAATTGACATGGGCATCTTGTCCATGACCTGTACCAAGGAGGATAACCATGAACGCCCTTAAGCTAATGCTTGGTGTGTGGCTCGGTTTCGCGTTGATGAGCGCCGAGGCGATGGCCGAGTGCGAAGGCCGCTGGCAGCTCGACTTTGTCACGGCCGCAGCCCAAATCGATACCAATAATGATGGCGTCTGGATCCCAGCACATTTGCACCTCGATAGAGGGGTTAGCACCTGTGCCAAACAACTGATAGTGCGTCAACCGCAAGGCGGGCCATTACAGTTGCAGGGGCAAGGCACCATGGCCAACTATCAAATGATGCGGGCCAATCGGCAACAGCTCAATCACTTGGGGCGAGATCATCATGTGATGTCCTTAAACGGGGCTCAGCAATATGATCTTTGGGTCTATATTGCTCAAGGCAAGTTACTGTCTCCTGGGCGCTATCAAGGCATGCTAGATGTGAAGTTAGCGGGGGGCAAGCTTGACCAGCGAGGCTGGCAGCGCCACGGCTTTGATTATCAGGTGAATCCATTTGTGCAAGTAAAATTGGCTGGCGTTCAAGGCGGTTGGCTGCAACCGGCGGGCACCTCAGTTCGATTGCACTTAGGAGATTTAACTCGGCGTAACCAGCGTGAATTACCTGTGTATTTAGAAAGCAACACCATGGTGAGTATGCGGGTGAGCTCCAAAAACCATGGCGCCTTAGTGCACGTGGAACAGAGCCAACATCAAGTGCCATACCAGATGTTGTTTGCCGGACAAGTCATCGATTTAGCGAGCGAAGCGCAACTGGTGATTGCCGAGCGGGCCAAGACAGGTAAAAACGTAAGTTTAGTGTTTGAGAACCAAGCCTCGCCCTATGCGCGCGCGGGCCAGTATGAAGATGTGGTGACTGTGAGTATTTTTGCCCGTTAAATTACAAGGTAATTAATAGCAGTAGTCCGACGCTAAAGGCCAAAACGCTCACCAAGTTGTAGCCACGGTGATCGCCTTGGCGCCGACTGCGCCGTTTAAGCAAATAAAACGCCGTAATCGATAACAAGGCGCAGCCTAACAATAACAGGTACAAAAAAGGTTGGGTGCCATCGAGCCATTCGCTGCGAATGGCGATGTCCATGTGGCGCAAAACCCCATAATCAATCTCAGGACGGCCGTAATGAAATACGCCGAGGGCGATAAAAAATAACAACCAGCACAACAAATTGACCACGCGAATGAGCATGCTGAGGGGATCAAGGGCGCTGTGGCGTCGATTGATTTTCATCATTCCCTCAGACAATAGTGAATAGTATTGACACCAGTCTAACTAAAATTGCCTTGAGGGTAAAATGGCCTTAAGCGCGTTTCAGTTGCTCAATTTCACGGCGTAATTGTTGTTGTTCATCAACGGCTAACGCCTCAAGCACTTCAATTCTTTCCTTAAGTTTTGCGACCTCTTTTTGGAGCTCATCATGTGCCGTCTGTTGGTGACGACTGATATCTTGTTGCGACGATTTTATTTTAACAATGGAGATAATGGCGCCACACACAATCGCCACAATCGGGATGAGTAACACTAAGGTTGCAGCATTCATAACAAGGCTCCTACGGTTCGTCCTGAGAATCTTAATCATCAAGTATGCGGTGTTGCGGCTAAATTAACCAGTCAGCCACCGCAGCAATTGGTCACTAAATGTGTCGTTACCCTCATGATTGAGCGCAAAGCCCAAGCTAAGCTGCTAGCATAAAACTTACCCCAGCTAACGGTAAATGATGATGGCGCTGTTATTAAGTTTATCTAACTCATTGTGTAAGATGCTAAATTGGCCGCTCGAGCGGATAACTGACGCCGAGGGGGCACATCCAGGGGTACAATCCATTAGCACCAATGCCCATCGAATGAGCTGGCAGGGCCAAGTGATCCACCTGTCGGGCAAGCAATGGTATCCCTATGATGACGGCAGTTGGCTGGTGGTCTTTATGGAGGCGCATAGCCGCTACTGCATGCTCAACCACTATCCGATGAAGCCTAATCGCGAGCAGGTGTTAGCAGATTTTTATCAATACTGGAAATTGCATCTTGTGGGTTGGCTGCGGGCAAGGGGGGTGATGAGTACCGATGAAGATGGCATTTGGGTGCTGGATAATATTGAGCATTTCTTTGAACAGAGCCAAGTGACTTATTTTCGCAATTTAGATCCTTCGATTGGTGCCCACATCGCGGATCTCAGCGCGTATCTTCATGAATATTTTGATAACTATCGGCCGCCTGGTTTTGAGCACGACACCGCCTGGGCACTTAGCATTTATATCAATCAGCGCCCCCGTAGAGTCAAGGGGCAGCGACGCAAGCAAGATCAATTTTATCCCGCGCTACGCTTTACCGAAGATGCCCTCTATCGCTTTGCCAGCGGCCTGAGCACCGAGCGCTATCCCAATGTTAACGCCGGCGATTTCCCTTGCCCCTATCCAGAGGCCCCCGCACTAAGGGTGCTTGAGTGACCCCTCAGTGATGGTGACATAAAGCAAAAAGCCTCAAATATTGAGGCTTTTTAAGGTGTTTTGTGAGCTAGTCTAACCGCTTCAATCTTATTCCACGTTCTGAATTTGAATGTGTATTATTTTATTAAAAGCACATTAAATCAAATCGTTGGTGTTTATTTGTTGCTGTAATACGCATTACTGCCCACCAATTTACCCACCACATAGTTCAGGTGAAAGCTTGTATGTTGAACGGGGAGTGTGGAAGTCAATAGTCGCATCCTAAGAACAACTATCTTACATACTCATTCAGCTCATTGTGGTTAGCCCTTTAGGCTTTATTTACTTCATTTTAATCTTATGCTTAAGCGACTGACTTTTGCGAGTTACAGCCCCACTAGTAAACAAGTTAAGCCTTTTTAAATCAAGTGTGTAAAAGGTAACTAGAAATGCATGTAGTTATTGATTCTACGCTTTGAAGTTGACAACTAAGTACTACTAACATTTGTAACGGAAAGTGCGATAATTTTTGGTAGATTGAGTATGCAATACTAAGAAATGTAGCCCATAAATGATATGTCACGGCTGTGAATTATCATAAGAAACAGGTAATTCCTTGTTATTTTAAATGTAGTGCAGCCCTATCAAACAACTCATTAGCCCTAAATCTTGGGAAAAGGGTTGGCCATTTCTATTTTCAGAAAACTGACTAAAATAGACCATTATTTGAGGGTGCTGTGATTATCTCCTTGATTTCTTCAATGAGGCTGTCATTTCTTTCACTGATTTCATCTATTTGGGCATCAGCCTTTTTATTTATGCTCAATTTGTCAGTATTTTTTTGTATTGAATCGAGTTGAGATTTTAATGAGTCTGCTAAATACTTCAATTCCTGTATAGCTTTATCATGATGGTTATTAATGATATTTTTATCTAAATTTTTATTTTTGAGCCTTAAGTTTCTCATTGTAAGAGATTTTCTTAGCCTTTTAAGATACTTATCTGTGTTCTGTTTATCTTTTTTTATTGCAAAATGAATAGCTGTGATGGAACATTCATATTTGTCTTGGAGGGTTATTGGTAATAAATGATTAGAGTATAAGTTTTCACTTACACTATTCCAAAGCCAATCTATGTCTCGTGCATCAATTTTTACTAACCAACTTATGTCTTTTAGTGTGTATGATTCATATTCTCTTAATTCATTTTTTAAACACTCTATTAAGTGTGTTTTTGCATTGTAATGCACCGTTACCGTAGTTTCCCATAAGTCTAAAAAATATATTATTGAATTAAACCTGTGTATTGAGTTGTCAAGATAATAGCTTCCAATTATTGTTTCGTAAACCTTTGTTGTATTGTCCTGATAGTGACTAATCGGTGGTTCTTTATCCGTTTGGAATGTAGGTGCATACTGCGTGTGGTTTATATCTTTCCCTGTCCTGATGAAATACCAACATATTAAAGTTCTTAATGAGTCTTTTTGGTTTAACCAAGAGAAGTGACTTTTATCTAGTATGTTTAATTTGCAAGATTCCAATATCTCGTCATTTATTTTTTTAATGTTTCTATATGTGAATTTTGTTTCGTCATTTAATTCCAAATAAGCATTTGCGATATTACTTTTTAATATCCTATTTGGAGTTAATTCGAAATATTCACTAATTAAGCTGTGAATTTCTCTCTTACTTTTTGTTGATAAATCTAATGTTAGCGATTTTGATTTAATTAATTTTTTTAGTAGGAACCTATTCTCTCTTTCTTCCTGTGAATCAAGTCTGCTCAGTATTAACATTGTGTTGGTTTTATTTATTTAGTTTGTTAAAGTCTACCATGTGATTCTGTGGTGGTCAAAGCGTAGTTTATTGGTAGTTTTCTTGTAGCTTTTTAGTGGCTTTTTAGTGGCTTAAGTATTTTTCTATTCACGCTATACAAGGCTTTTCGTCGTTTTTCTGTAGTTGTTTAATTGTGATTTCTCAACTTGTGTTAATAAGAGTGCTACGAGTGTTTTTGGTTTTTATAGTTAATGTCTTTTGATTTAATTCCAGAGTAGTAGTGGGGTAGTTTTAATGGGAGGGTGTAATAGCTTCTAAGGTGTAAGTTAATTTATTGTTTTAGCATTCCAGGGTATTGCCTGTAGGGTGTGATTCGGTAATGGTAATATATAGATAACTCTTAACTCCGTACGTGTTTAGAACAATAATTATGTAAAAGATTACTCAGATGCATAAACCTATGTAATTAATCATAGGAGTATGAATCATGTTTCAATTAGAGTCTTTCCACCAGCTAAATACACCGTCTAAATATCATCATGTAGAGAACTATTTATCAGTTCTCTATAAAGTAATTCAGCAGCAGTTAGCGTGTAATAATCGTATAACTTGCTTACGAATAGACTTACATTTCCCTGACAATATTCACTATCAAGACTCAGCCTGTATATCGCGGTTTATTGATGCATTTAAAGTAAGACTAAATACATGGAAGTCACAGCGTAATCAACATCATCCACTAGGGTTTAGTTATGTGTGGGTAAGGGAGCGTGCTAGATCTCATAATTGGCACTATCATCTAGTACTATTTTTTAATAAAGATGCATTCGCTCACATAGGAGCTTTTGACTTAAATCGAGACAATATGTATTCACGTATTGTAGGGGCCTGGTCGAGCGCAATAGGTATGTTAGACATAGAAGTTAAGGCATCAGTTCATATCCCTCAGAATGCTATTTGTTACTTAGATCGAAACTCAATTGACTGTCATAGTCAACTTGATAGCTTTTGGCAACGGTTTACCTATTTGGCTAAAGTAGCAACCAAAGATATAAATGACGGTAACCGTAATATCGGTTACAGCCGAAAGGTGTTCTATTAGACAAAAAATAAAGGAGGGCGTTAAAGGCCCTCCGATAGCAAACCAACAAGGTTTCATATCTCTAAGTTAATGAAGTCTTTATCAACATCCTCTTGTTCAATGCCAATGTAACGAAGAGTTGTCTCCTCACCGCTATGCCTAAGCATCTTCATTACCCGACCAATATCTTTGGTTTGTTGGTACAGTAGGTAACCACGAGTCTTACGCATAGAGTGAGTCCCTAACGCAAGTTTGACCTCTTCGCCTATCATCGCAAGCGCTCTACCTACGTAGCGTCTGGACAGTGGTGCAGGCTTGGCGGTCTTAGCACGTTGGTTACGGTAGGATTGAAACAGGTAGATATGGTTAGGATGGTCATCACGGATACGAGTGATCCGCTCAATAGTTGTCGAGTTAAGTTGAATATTGGCAACTTTACCAGTCTTAGACTCCTTAATGATAAGTCTGTCGCCTTGGATGTCGCTGAATCTAATTGAGAGTAGATCAGAAATACGTAGAGCAAGGTTAAGGCCTATATTCCACACATCGGCTAGTTGTTGACTAAACTGTCTTTCTAACAAGTAGCTAATGAGTTTAACGGTATCATGATCTTTAACGGCTTGGACCTCAGGCATGGGCATGTTCCTTTTTTCTGCTATTTCGATGTTTTGGGCACTTTGGTTTCGCAAAGTCCCGTGGGGTAAGGGATTGCGTGTTCCCGTTTTACCAATATGGGAACTTGGCGTTGAAATATGAATATAGAGTCAACCTAGGCAATGGCTTATCTGATAGGCCCCCATCTGATGGTAGGCAACGAAGTTGTGACTAAATAGGTCGATTAGTTCTTGCCCCTCTTGTTGGCTTATCCAACCACTGAACACGCTATACACTTGCTTGGAGTTAAAGCAGATATCAATGTCCTTAACTAGCTCTGGATAGGGGTGGCCGTGATAAGCCAAATCGGTGACGTACACGAGTCGCCAATAGTCTTGCTGTTTCTCTAATCTCACCTCTACTGGATGATAGCCGCCGCTTTCGGCGCTGTAGTCGGGATCACGAAAGTTCAGCGTGATGACATTAGCCTCTTTGGGCGTGAGGCTTTGAAGTTGTTGTTCAAGCAATTGATAGAATGCGCGAGGCATTTTAGGTGTTTGAGTGTTGTCGATTTGTATGGTCATGAGTTATTCCTTAAAGAATTAGATAGTAAGTGGCTACCACCAGCACATGGCTTAGTGATATTGAAGCGGTTACGGATGTCGCTAAAGGGCTAACTTAAGGGGAAGCTTAAGTGCTATCAGCGTTGAATGTTCGCGGCTAAACCTTGGCTTTGATAATAAGTTTTGAGGGCTGTACGGAGCGTTAGTTGTCTTAGTGCTTAGCTGTGGTTGGATAGATCGCAATATAGAGGTAGCCGTGACTGCCGAGGGTATCGGCCTCACAGGTAAAGCTAGCGTGTTGTAAGGTTATGCTGCGTTGCTGACGCGCATCGAGGTGACCCAGTGATACTTGGTTCTCAAGTTGCTTAATGATCTCTGGGAAGGCGTCGTTGAGTAGCTGACCTTGCTCTGGGGGAAAGTTGCCGACAAAGCCTGAGCGATCCCACAGGAAGTCTAAACGACTGCCTTGCAGAATAAGCCGCGCACCAAATCGCGGCGTAATATTACGCTGTAAGCCCCATTGATAGGGTAAAGATGATTGAATCGTTGTCATGCTGATACTCCTTTGAATATTTGTTGAGTTATTGATGTGTTGCTGGTGGAAGCGAGGTAACGCTATAGAGGAACAGATAAGTAGTGATGGCAGATGTTTAATTTGGGGCATGTATTTAGGTATGTACGCTCCAATTGGAGTGCTGATTACAGCCATGGTTGTAATAGATACCGTTGATTGAACGCTGCCAAACATCGGTAGGTTGGCCATACTCATTGCAGGTACAGTGATAGCGGCAAAAACCAATCTCTTTTGGTAAATGCTCAACCAGATCTCTTGGAGAGACAAATAGCAGTGTCTTATGCAAGCTCGGGTTGGGTTTGATGATGGGTTGACCTGTCGTCTCACCTCTCTCATTAAGCGGTCTTGCAAACATCGGTAAGATCAATTCAACCATTAATCTTCTACGCAAGTCAGGAAACGCGGCGCAAGCTTCTGCTACACACGCCTGAGAAAAACTGTCAGTAAATTCAATCATGCTGGACTCCTTATAGATTTGGTAACCTGTTGGTATTCGTCATTGTTGATTACACAGTTGCTATAGCAAGCCGCGCTCAGCAAATGACACTGGTGTTTTACCTACCACGATATGATCGAGTACTCGCACATCGATCAATGCCAATGCATCGGTTAAACGCTTGGTGATCAGTTTGTCAGCTTGAGAGGGCTCAGCTTCACCGGATGGATGATTGTGGGCCAAGATAACCGCAGCGGCATTAACTGCTAATACGGCTTTTACTACTTCTCTGGGATAGACGCTGGCAGCATCAATGGTGCCAAAAAACAGCTCATTGAATCCCATTAGCCGATGTTGGTTATCGAGCATCATTACTGCAAATACCTCACGCTCGTAGTTGATCATCTTGTAGGTCAAAAATTGTTTAGTTGCTTCAGGATTAGTGAAGACATCGTCAGAAACTAACTTTTCGGCGATGATGTTGGCGGCAGTGGCTAAAACTTCATTAGGCGTTTTTGGCCAGATTACGGTGTCAGGAACTGATGATTTAGCTGGCATTTTAAGGCTCCTTGTTTGCTTAGTTGGTCTATGTGCAGAATTGATATATATCTAAAAAAATTTTGAGTTAGATGGAAAATTAATGAGTTATGGCGTGAGGGCTGTTGATTGTTGAGAGCAGGTTTAGGGAAGGGACTGCAAGTTAAAAAATACTGTCACTGGTTATTGAATGAGATTAACTACCAGGACCTCATCATGAAACTAATCAAACTAAAAGACGTTATTGCATCTACAGGCTTAGGACGTTCAACAATTTATAAATATATTGAAGACGGTACGTTTCCCAAAGCGGTATCACTAGGTTGTCGTGCAGTGGCTTGGGTAGAAAGTGAAATTCAAGAGTGGATATTAGAGCGGATTGAAGAACGGGATTTACAAAGTGAAAAGTCTTGCTAAGTTCTGTCATAACAGCATAAATGGGGGGCCATTATCCCCCTACAGGCTTAAACACTAGATTTAACTATCGTTCTCAACTGCCCATTTGTAGCCAGCAATAACACCAAGCAGAAACAGCTCCGCTATTGGCTTTTGCATCACAAAATTAAACATAGTAAGACTCCTTCAAAGCTCGATAGATACCGACGCCAACCGCAAAGCCAGCAATAAATGCTATAGGCATAAAGCCTCCTTAATGAATCAATAGAAAGTAAAAAGCAGCTGGTGGGCGAAATGCCACCAGCTGCTTTGCTGTGCCGTTATTGGTTACAGCATAAGGATGATATAGATGTGAAATTTGTTGGGAATTTATTGGTCTTGGCGGTAAATACGCAATCTTTACAGGTTAAATCCATGTTATTTATTTCAAATGAGGTTGATTGTACTTTAAAGTAATGGACCATAAGACTATAAAATGAGGGATAAAAAGGGGAATGATTAGATGGGATTACGTCTAAAGGGGGCTTTATGAATGGAATAATATTTTTTAACTTTGCGATCAGAGATAAAGATTCTGTATAAGTTAGCATCTAAAATGTCAATGGAATGTAATTTAGAATGTTAACGTTATTTCGTTTGCCACTGTTGAATACAAATTGAAAAAATGATTGCAAGGGATAGCTGATATGAGCAACGACAGCAAAATTAGACTTTTGTTATCTAGAGTATTAGGAGTGATTTTTTTTAAGAAAATGTCATTTAGAACATTTTTAAAAAATGGAGAGGGTTCTAGTCATTATTCTATAAGTTTAAAGCATTATGGAGTAAGGGGTGGATGAATATGAAATCAGGCTTCTCTATAACTAAATCTTCAGAGGCTCTAGCATGGATGAAGTGCAAACCATCTGGAGATTTATTTTTTGAATGGAATTTACGCCTATTACGCTGCTTCTTCTCTGAAGCATCTAGAGGAGAAGAGGTTTTTCTTCGCGTAGACAGAGATTTTTTCAACCAAGTTGGGCAAGATATTGGTGGAGATTCGGGGTTCTTAAATGCGGTTCGCAAAGGTCCATCAAGTGTCAAAGAACACTGCAGTTTAGTAAAAAAAGCGACAGAGCTACTCGCACAACGAACTTCTACATCAATATCTGCATTCATTAGTTACGAAGACCCAGAGGATCTTGATTCTACATATCGAGGCTTCAAAGCACCGACCTATCTACCTTATTTAGCTGCATTAGTTCGAAACTTCTCTGAGATTGGGACTGGTGGCTACTACCAAAATTTTATCGAAGAGCTGAATTTGACTAATAAATTCAATTCAGTCGATATGCATGAGCTTGAGAAGTTGTGGGAAGATTTAAAAGAGTGGTCGGAGTCTTGCGACGGAAAGTTTGGCTTTTTCCATAAGAGAAGGTTGGGTGGGTATAAAAAAATTGGTGTGCCAGCGTCGCAGAGTATTGTAAAGCAGCATGACCTAGAGCGCCTACCCCATTGCTTTTTTCAGTTGCAGCTAAAGACTGGGCAAGAATTGTCAGAAGATAAGCTGGAAGAAATTATTGGCTATGCTAAAGGCTGTGAAAATCTATTTTCTACTGGCTTTAATCAGGCATTAGATGACTCTGAATTTGAAAGGCCGATTCGTGAGATTGTTCGTTATGCTTACTCTGACTGGGATGGCTCGATACCTAGAAAAAGTGCTGACAATAGTTCTTCTGAGGGGGCTTACGAGCGAGGTGATAATTTAGAATTGGGAATATCGCTCGTAGTGGCTTCTCAGCACCAATTAACGCTTTCTCCGCGCTGGTTTTTGCCAGCACTTCAAGACAGTGGTTATTTCGAGCTAGAGTGTTTAGGTTTTTTTTGGACAGGGAAGTTTTGGGGGACTGAAGGTATAAGCTGTAGGGAACAAGGTTCACAAGATAACATAATCTGGCAGATTGCGGCTAAAGCAGCTCGTGATATACAACCATTTAATCTGAAATACAGTAGTACTGATGATTTGGAACCATTGAGATTATCGCTTTCATTGCCTCTTACCCCCCTATGGGTTCTTGTACCTTCTAATGACAATATAAATGGACTGCTAGAACTGAAGCCCAGTAGCCTTCCCGCGAATGGTCCTGCATATTTGCTTGCACCGCCGAAGAGTACTGAGAGCCTGAGGCAGTATGTTGTCCGAGAGCAGCCAGTAAGTGAATTTATTGAGGCTGATGGAATTCCTGATGACTGGAAGCTTTTATGTCTCATGGATTGCTCTGGTTTAAGCGATGCGCAACGCCTTCTTCCCGATGGAAGATCGCAGGTACATTCAAAGCCCAATCCTATCCGCTTTGTCGGTGGACGGTCAGTCCAGCGTGGCTATACCCGGATGTACCTTCCGTATGATCTACCAATTATAGAACTAGATGCTCCTGATGATAGTTGCTTACTAGGTAGCGGTGGTATTAATTTTAGTGAGGAGCAACCTAGCTTTAGTCTATCCCCAAAAAATGCATTCAATGATAAATATCTAAAGCTAAAAAGACGTTTCCATATACGAATTCCAAGTGCGAAAAGTGCTAACTATGACATTCAAGTTACCGATTCAAAAGGTAACCAACTCGGAAGGGCAAGACTAAAAGTAACAGGGCTTAGTGGTGATGTTGTACAGATCAGTGGAGATTTTTGTCTAGATCGTTTTGGCAAAGCTCAAGTCTCGCGTGATGGGATGATCGGCGCTTTGTTAACTGGCCAAATATATGAAGAGAAAATAGAGAGTGAGCCAGAGCATTTTTTCTCTCTCGATGCCGCTGTACTTCAAGAACGGGCGACCTTCAATTTAGAAAATAGCTGTATTTATCGAAAATTTTTAGATCGTCTCGTTCAATCTGGCAGTCTGGCTTATGGGGAGGCTAAAAACCTTCTAATGCGCCTAATTCAATCAAACGACTCTGATCTTGAGCCAATATTTGCACTTTTTGAACTTCGTCGTAGAGGATATATTGAGCTATCCACCACTAATAAGGGGAATACGGCCAGAGTTCACGCTGTTGCACCAACTCTTTATTCATTACCCGTTATGTGTTCTGGTTCTTCTGTTTGGGGGGTAGCAGGGACATTGCGGCTAGAGCATTGGCAACTAATCGCGGCAGAGCAGGATGCTTGGCATGCATACGGGGGAAATAATGAATCACTTGAGAATGGATCATGGCGTTTGGTTATACAGGATAGTGAAAAAGCACTAGAAATTAGTAGTCGCTTAGGTTTTCAATTTGCAGCAGTTCCAGCAACTAAAATTTCTAATTGGTCAGGTGACCTTGAAGGGTTTAAGGCGCAAGTGGGAAAAAATACAATGGAGTCCATTGGCAACTCTGAAGATGAAGCAATGCGATTTATCGCGATAGAAGGCTACTTTAAAAAAAATCCGACAGGAAAACTATCAGATATATGGGAGCTATGGAAACTTCAAGACCTTGATGTGAGATTCGATAAAATTCATGTATTAGCGAATGAAAGCCATTATGCTTTTGTGCGTGATTCAGCATGGGCGAAGTGGCTTGCTATCAATGAGGTTGCGAAGAAATATAGTAAAACTCATCCAGAAATATATCCACCACCAATTAATTATGACTCAAGGTCTGGGACTGTTTGGATCCCTGCGAGAGTTGGTTTACCTGTTGTGTTAGAAAGAGCCTTGGTGTTGTGCAATGGTTGTTCTCCAGAAGTTATTTACCTACAACAAAAAAAGGACATGGTTGGGGAAAACAGAGTGTTGCTTGTTAATTCATTAACTGGAGCGTTAGTTCTTTCAAGTAATATTTTTTACGCCCAGATGGCGCAAGGCCGTTGGCTTGCGTACCCCAATGTTCCAGAACAAGTTGCCCGTGTTATAGCACAAAAGCTTGGTGCTGCTCTCGACATCGGTTAGTAAGAAATAGAAATACAATATTTTATTAAGGAATTTCAATGAAGGATCCAATAGGCGCATTTCAAACTTTTCAAGATGGAATTAAGCGCTATATCACTTCAGCATTCGGTACTAACTCAGATAGCTTTGAAGAAGATCGAAAAAAGTTACTAGATCAAGACGGTGTATTGTTTCAAGTTCCATATATTGAACCAATTACAAATTATAAGTCTGGTAAGAGGTTAACGCAGCTCGAAGAAGAAGATCTTCCTAGTTTAAATATTAAAGGTAGGGAAGCATTTAAGGCAATCGTTAAAGCTGGTCTTTTTAAAGGTGATTACCCTCTTTATTCCCACCAGCAAAACATGTTGAAGAAGTCTCTTGAAGGTAAACATTGCGTTGTTGTTACAGGTACCGGCTCTGGTAAAACTGAATCGTTTTTGCTGCCAGCTATCGCAAATATAATTCGAGAGGCAACTGCCTCTTCATCTGAGTGGTCAGAGCCTTCAAATAAATCTCCTTTAGTCTGGACATCAGAAAATCCACCAAAGTGGAGCGATTCTAGGAAAGATTTAAGAGGAGAGAAACGTACTCCGGCTGTTAGAGCTCTTATCCTGTATCCAATGAATGCTCTAGTTGAGGATCAGGTATCAAGATTACGTCAAGCATTAGACTCGGACGAGGTGCTATCTGCATTAGATTCTCACTTAAGTCGTAATCGAATTCGTTTTGGTAGATTCAATGGTTCGACACCGATTGCTGGGCATCCTATAAAGCCCGATGGCAAAGCTAATTCAGCTAAACGTTCAGAACTTAATGCTGAATTAAATAAGGCATTGGAAGTTTACACTGCGCTCAATCGAAAGGTTGCACTATGTATAGAACAGCTTGCTATTGTCGATGATACAGAAGATTTAGAAGCAAAAGTGCGAGCGAGACGTAATTTATCGGAAGCTAAAGAAGAAGCTAGTTTCATTCGCCGTATCTCTCCAGATGCAGCAGAAATGTTTCATAGGTGGGAGATGCAAGATGCGCCACCAGACATATTGGTAACAAATACAAGTATGTTATCGATCATGCTTATGCGACATGCTTCAAAAGAGCTAGTAAATGATCGTGCTGATGCTGATATTTTTGAGACCACTAAAGAGTGGTTAGCAAAAGATCGAGAGAACAACATCTTTCAACTTGTTGTTGACGAGTTGCACTTGCATCGCAGCTCAGCAGGTACTGAAGTTGCTTACTTGCTCCGCTTGCTTCTAGAGAGACTTGGTCTTAATCCTGACAGCCCGCAACTGCGTATATTAGCGTCTAGTGCCTCTCTTGATGGTAAAGATGACAAAACATACAAATATTTAGGTGAGTTTTTTGGGTTTACCCCAGAGCGAGCTAAGGCTCGATTTCATATAGAATCAGGTGAGCCATCATATTCTCTAGATGAAAGCGAACCTAACTTTAGTTTTGATATATCAGAAGCGTGTTTACGCCTGAGTGATTTACCGACAGATGAAGAATCATCTGAGTTGAAGGCGGTTGTTGATCTTCTTACTGCAGAGAAGGATGATAACAATAAACGTATCTTGACAGCTTTTTGTGGGAATGGGCATATTCGTGCAAAGCCTATTGATGAGGTTGTAGAACTTTGGTTTTCAGATTTGAGTACACTCGAAGAACAATTGAGGGCAGCTCAAGGTTTGTTTAAAGCTATCGGTTCAGATTATGCCAAACAGCTTGGTTCTATATTTCCTAGACTCAGATTCCATTGGATGGCTAAAAACATTGATGGTTTGTGGGCGACAATTGAGCTAGATGATCGTGATAGTCAACGACGAGTAGGTACTTTGCTACCTGAAAAAAAACTGACTTATGAACGGCGTCGAGTTCTTGAAGTTTTATATTGTGAGTGTTGTGGAACGCAACTTCTGAGCGGTAATAGGGTTTCTAGTCGAGCTATAATACCAGGAGTGCCGCCTCAGAGTTTTGAGCTAACGCCACTAGAATCTCAAATAGATGGGCTACCTGAGAGTACAGTCGAAACACGTACTGACGCTCAGCACTATAAAGATGTTGGAGTGGTGTGGCTATGTGGTAAAGAAGGTGAGCCTCCAATTTTACCAGAAAACCTGATGTGGAGTCACGGTTCTATTGAAACTCATGGAGATGATAAACGGCCAGGTAAACCCAAAGACACAAAATCAGCAAGATGGCTTCCCGCAAAAATCAATTCTAAGACTGGTCTAGTAAATCTAGGTCTCACAGGTTGTTCAGGCGATGACTTAGCTTGTTATGTTTTTCAGCTAGATACATCAGAGAATGAACAATATACATACTCCGCTTTGCCTCAAAGGTGCCCTTCTTGTCATATTAACTATTCTGAGCGCTATGGTAGACGAACTCCTATTCGTTCGTTTGTGACGGGTCTTGCTCGAATGTCACATCTATTTTCAAAACATATCATGGCGGTTTTACCTGAGGGCAATACAAGAAAACTTGTGGCGTTCTCTGATAGCCGTGAAGCGGCGGCAAATCTGTCAGTTGGAGTTGAAGAAGAGCAGTGGTCACTGCTTCTTCGTACATTTATAAATCATGAGCTTAAGCTTAGATCGCAAAAAGGCATACTGCCTGCTAAGCAAAAAATTGCGGAATTACTCGAGTTAGGTGAACAAGATGAATTTATCAGATATCGAAATGAATTTATAAGTCGCGATGATGTTAGTCCGTCTGAGGTGAAAGAGTTCAAAGAATTTGTTAAGTCGGCTAAAGAGGTTATTAATGATCCTGACTTTGCTGATGAATCTGATTTTCAGCGTTTTGGTGAAGCAAAGTCTTTTAAGGCTGGTTTTGTTCAAGTAAATGATATTCTTGCAAAGCCCGAAACGGGTTCTGAACTATTAACTCCTATTTGGCAAAACTTCATTAATAATGGGGTTAATCCTGGTGGAGTATCGATAGATAAGAAAAAATTGGGGACACAAGATTGGACATCTATTTTCATATCTGATCAGGGAAAGTTATTACCTAAATTAAATCTTGATTCTGAACAAGATCATATTGCACAGGTTGGAATGTCACTTCGTAAAAACGCTTGGCGTGCATTGACTGGAAGACTTTTGTATGACCTCGAAGAACAAGCTATTGGTCACCTTGCATTTTCTCCTAATGCAAAGATGAAAGTGCCTTTGAGTATGTCTGATGATGTTTTCCGTCAAACTTGCAATAGCGTGCTCAGAATACTCACTGAAGAGAATAGATTTGACCCTAATCCTTGGAAGAAATTTAGTGACGGCTGGGAACTTAGCCAACCAACAGGATTAAAAACTGAAGGGCAGGCTAAGAAACGAGTGTATCGATATCTTATCCGTGTTGGAGAGTTGCATCGTGTTAGCTACGAAACACTTTTATATTCTGTGGCGACAACTTTTTCAGGAGTAGGGCATGCCTCTGGTTTGGATACATGGGGTATTATCAGGTTAGAAAAGCTTTGGGTGCGAGTTGTAAGTGATGAAGAACGGCCATGGTGTTGCTCAAACTGCGGAAGAACGCATTGGCAAGCATCTGCAGGTGTATGCTCACGTTGTTGTGGTGTACTAGATGATAAGCCTAACGGAAAAAGGCCGGCCACTGAGATCCAACACTTGCACTATTACGCTTATGAGTCCCGAGATAAGTCGAACTTATTCCGTATACATACAGAGGAATTAACTGGACAAACTCACGATCAGGCCCAACGGCAGAGGCATTTTAGGGATATTTTTTTTGATGATGAAATTATTGAAGATGTATCTAAACGGAAAGTGTTAAAAAATGTAGATTCGATAGATTTTCTCTCTGTTACAACAACAATGGAAGTTGGGGTTGATATTGGTTCATTACAAGCTGTGATGCTAGCTAATATGCCACCAGAACGTTTTAATTATCAACAACGGGTTGGTCGAGCAGGACGTAAAGGCCAGGCATTTTCAATAGGCTTTACCTTCTGTCGAGGCCAAACTCATGATCGGATTCATTTCGAACATCCTGATGAAATGACAGGAGGAGTACCTCCTCAACCAAGCCTTTCAATGGGAAATGAGCAACGAATATTAGCACAACGATTATTGGCTAAGGAGATTTTGAGAAGAGCTTTTTTGAGTGTAGGAGTTTCTTGGACTGATAATAGCCAAACACCAGATACTCACGGTGAAATGGGAATGCTCGATGAAGCCAAGGTTAATATATACAAGGTTCGAGATTGGATATCAGGACATACTTCAGAAATAGATAAACTCGCAAAGGTGATTGCAGCTGGCTCGAGCATTTCAGTTGTAAAATTAGTGGAATTTGTTGTTGAAGAACTATCTGACAAAATGGAAGAGGTTGTTGATAGTGATAAATATGTAGGAACTACATTAGCTCAACGTCTTGCCGAAGCTGGTGTTTTACCTATGTTTGGTATGCCAACCAGTGTTCGTCAGCTTTATTTTGACTTGCCAAGTGGCAAAAAATCTAGATTGACAGATGCTAAGTCTTTAGACCGTCCTTCAGATCAAGCTATAGCAGATTTTGCTCCTGAGTCTGTGAGAACTTGGGATAAACGTCAACTTACTCCTAAGTACATCTGTGGCCCATTGTTTAGTAATCCCCGAGGTGATGGTTGGAATGCATCTGGAGCTCCTATTGGCGCTGCATTCATTCATGTTCGTTGTCCAGCGTGTAGAAGTTTACATGTAGAGAAGGTTGAAATATCGGACCTAAAAACACACCAGAGTATAGATGGTGTATGGATCCCTGATTGGTTAACTATGCCGCCAGAGGGAGTTATTTGTCCTAACCCTAGTTGTGGGTTTGAAGGTGCCATAACTTATATGGCAGTTTCACCTAGAGCATTTGCAACAGATATGAATACAATCAAACCTGCTTTAGGCGCTGGAGAGCATCGTGGTCGTTCTGGACGAACAGAAATAATGAGCCCAAAGCTAAGTGCTGATGGTTACCGCTCTACTTGCAATACTCGTACAAAAATGGAATCTGGTGGTCAGGTATTTCGAACCAATACTAATTTAGGTGAAGGATTTGGTTTCCAAGAGGTTTCAGAAATTAGCGAGAATGGTTGGTATCACGCAAAGGGAGAATCCATCTGGAAAAAAAATGATAAAAATCCGGATTTCAGAGTAGCGCTGACCTCAGCTAAAATTACAGACATAGTTGCTATCAGGATGGAGGATGCTAATGGTTTAAAATATTTTGATGGACCTAACGAATCTCGGCTTTCTCGTCGTAGGGCTGCATGGTATTCGGCTGCAACTATCTTACAAAGAGCTATTGCTTTAGATCTAGATGTTGACTCTATGGATATCGAGATAGCATCAGTTCACGCATTACATACTCCAAATGGAGGGGAGTTGTATTTGGCTGATGCCCATCCTAATGGTGCAGGTCTAGTTGAAACTGCACATGAGAGATTAGAGTCTATTTTAAGAGGGTGCTTATTTGGTGAAGGCGAAGCAGCTCTTATGGGAAGGCTTATACGTCAAGAAATCAACTTGTCTCTTGAAGAGGGCAATGAATGGCGAAGCCCTGACTTACTTTTACGAGGATTCAGGAATCGTCAAGTGCATGGTCTTCTGGACTGGCAACTTGGAATCGAATTGCTTGCTTCAATGCTAGATAGAGAATATAGACCTGGCTTAGACCTTGCAGTAGATGGAAAAACTCTTCCGTTTGGTAGAGAAGGAGGTTGGATTGAATTAGCTGAGTTGTTAGTTGAAGAATGGTTTGAAAATGACCTCTCTCCAAGGGGAATACCTATCCATGAAGGTGTGATACATGGTTGGGTCGAAGGCAGTACTTTTAATGTTGTTGTGCATCCACTTTGGGATGGGGCCGCTAACAAATTGAATGCGATTGAAGAGGCACATAGAGTTGCTAATCAACATGAGTGTAAAACGCTCAGACGCATAGACTCATTTAACTTATCTCGTCGGATGATATGGGTATATTCAAACTTAGATGACCAACAACTCTTTAATCTTGAGGATGTTGTTCCAAATTCAGAGGACACTAGTGAGTCTATTGCACCATCGCTACCAGATATTATTCTTAATTCAGAAGATTTTAATGCCCTAGCTGTTGGCGATACATTTTTATTTGCGAGTCAAACTTGGTCTAAGGAATCTCCTCTTCTTATTCATCAGCTCAATGATAAAGAAGTTTGGTTGGCTGCAAAGCCTTGTGGGGCGCTCATCCCTATTACGGCCTCATGCAAAAAGGGCTTACCGACACCAAGATTGCGTTCAAGTAAACCTGGCTTTATGTCAAAGAAGGATGTTGAAGGTTTTACATTTGTTGCCCGTCTCTCTGAATAAAGGAATTATCTAGAATGCCGAGAATTATTGGAAATATGCCTGTTGAATTTTGGGAGAATAAAGTAATACAGGAACTCAAACATCAACTGCCAACTGATTGGGTTGTCATGCCAAGTGTGATGTGGACGCTTAATAAAAATGGCTATGTCCGTGATGGTGAGGCAGATATAGTCGTTTTGGTTCCTAACTTAGGGTTAGTTGTTGTTGAAGTGAAGGGCTCTAAAGAGTTTCGAGTTAACGAAGATGGCATTTGGGGGCGTAAGCAAGCTGATGGCTCTTGGTTAAATTTGAGAGAGTCACCTCCAGAGCAAGCTACACGTAATATGCATGATTTGACAGGTGTACTGAATACAAAACAAAGGTGGGAGAGTTTTCCTGGTTTTTTTTCGTACCTTGTTGTGTATCCACAAGGAAAAGCACAGTCTTTACCTGATATGTTTGATGAGTCTACTCTTGCAACGCATCGTCATATGAATCAATTAGCGACGAGAATAAGGAATTCTTTAGAGAAGCGTGGTGGAAGAAATTACTCTAGCCACTTCACTCCTCAAGTTGTAGAAACGATAATTGACCAATTAAAAGATAGGAAGTTCCATATTCAAAAAGTAGACACAGAGAAAGACGTGTCTAGCGATATAAACAATATTGAGCAATTAACTAGACAGCAGTTTGCTAGTTTGAAAGGTTTATTTCAATTACCAAATGTTGCAGTCATAGGGCCGGCAGGTTCAGGTAAGACTATATTGGCTTTATGGCGCCTGAAAGCTCTAGTTGAGCAAGGGCAAAGAGCTGTTTATGTTTGTTACAACAAAGCATTGGCAGAGTCACTGTGCCTTAACAACCCTGAACATGCAGAGTTCATATGGAACGTTGATAAGCTGTTTTTTGAAATATGCCCAGAGAATAGGAATATGGTTGGTCAGACTGGTTTCTATAGGGATATTTTGCCCAGTTTTGTTATGGATAAAGTAGATGTACTTGATAAATATGATGCAATTATTGTGGATGAAGGACAGGACTTTTCAGAGGAACAATTGATAGCGTTACTTGAGTTGCGTTCTGATGATGGACAATGGGCTTTCTTTGCTGATTGGAAACAAGACCTTTATAGTGCAGGGAGTGGTACGCCTATCGGAGCCGAGGTTGTATTTCATCTTCATTATAATTGTCGAAATACTGTGAAAATAAATGATGCATCCAATAGTTGTGTAGACTTCAGAATTGAGTCAATGCCAGGGATGCCTATTGGTGTACCTCCTGTAGTTATGAATACAGGAAACCAATCTAAGCTTGCGTGGGAGATAGCGAAGCAATGGAGCGGGGAAGGTTCAGTCGTTATTTTGAGTCCCTATAAATACGAGAACTCATCAATGAAGGGACAAACTATTGGGCATGGTCTTAATTTAAGCAAAAATATTAAAGATCTGGGTAAGAAGGATACGATATTCTTTTCAACAATCAAGTCATTTAAAGGTCTTGAAGCCGCTTCTGTAATAGTTGTAGATGTAAGTATTCCTGGTGACAAGGTAGCGTTTTCTCTTGAAGACCTATATGTTGCTTGCACAAGGGCTACAGCAAGGCTTGCTCTGATTTCATCCAAGCAGACAATTGCAAATTTCTTCAAATAATTGATAACAGAAAAGTAAAGTTGAGCTCATTTAATTATTGTAGTGGTACATAAGTTTTGGATGTCCAATTTGGGAATTGAAAGAATGAATGCTGTAGAACAACTTAGAAAAGTAGTCGTAACGGATCTACTTTCATTAGGAACAATGAAGAAAGTTTGGCCTATATGGAAGCCTAGCTTTCAACAAATAACAAATGGTAAACCGCCAACAGCAAAGGAATTGCAGGTAATCGGTAACGAGCTGTATAACATATTTAAAACAACCTCTTCTGGGCGAGGTCAATCTGATGTATCAGGAGGTGGAGCAGCTTGGGAAGCTCTTGTTTGTTGGTACTTGAACCTTTGTTTATTAGGTAGCAATACAGTTGTTATCAAATCTAAAAAGGCTAACATACCACCTAGTATCTCTTATGCCATAAGTGTGAATTATGGTAATTTTTCTTCTAATACTGAGAGCGATCTTTTAGCCATTACATTTCCAGTAGATCCTGCTTTGTCAGCAGATTTTTCGGGAAGTCATAGTGAGTTAATGGGATTGTTGAGTGATATTGTTGATTCGAGATTCATAGAGACAGAGTTGGGAATAATTCAATGTAAGACTAACTGGAATGATAATGCACAAATTCCGATGTTATGGGATTTGATCTATGCTTCTAGTGGCTTCTCATCTAATGCTACAGTCGGGAGCAATGGTTTTAGTCATACTAAATTAAAAAAGTTTACTTACTCATTTGTGACTGTGCCAACAGTCAAACCTGAGACATTTAAACCTACCTCAACCTCAGTTATGAGAGTGAAAAACTTATCAGGTGGTAACTATTGGGGCTTACCTTCGAAAACAGGTATAGCATCGAATATTTTTAATATTATTCAGAGTAACTTTTCTACGAGTCATAATCTTTATCCAAATGGTTGGCATAAAGATATTGGCAATGAAATAGCTGCAATGCTAAAAAAGGAAAACTATTTTATTCTCTAAGTAGATAAAAATGGCTGAGTTTCTTACTCTGGTAAGCCCCTAGTTTTCTAGACACTTTCTAAGTTCTCATAATACTGCTTTTCAAACTTCATTGGAGACAGTCCGTTATTACTACCATGATGCCGCACTGGATTGTAGAAATATTCGATATAGTTAAATATTTCAGCACGCGCTTCATCTCTGGTTTTGAAGACTTTTCGCTTAATTCTGTCTTTTTTCAGTAATGAGAAAAAGCTTTCTGCAACTGCATTATCATGACAGTTTCCTCTTCGACTCATACTCGCTTCCAAGTTGTGCTCTTTAAGAAAGCTGCGCCAATCAGAGCAAGTATACTGCACGCCTTGATCGGAATGGATAAGCACCTTTTCTGTTGGGGTACGTCTCCATACCGCCATCAGTAGTGCATCAATAACTAGGTCAGCTCTAGCTGTGCTTTTCATTGTCCAACCGACAACTTGTCGAGAGAATAGATCGATAACAACGGTGAGATATAGCCAGCCTTCATGAGTTCGAATATAGGTGAAATCGGTCACCCAAACTTTATTGGGCTCAGCGACGTCAAACCCTCTATTTAACGTATTTGGTGCTGTATGACTAACATCGCCTCCGCCAAAACTTGGATTGCGCTTATAGCCACGTACAGCCTTAATATCAGCTGTTCTCATGATCCGATATACACGATTTTTGCCAACGGCCTCACCATCATCTTTAAGGT
>NZ_JAHUTT010000016.1 GCF_019209865.1 Shewanella sp. NIFS-20-20
CGATTGATATGAGTACGCGCCAAAGCTTCTGAAAGTTGCATAAAAAAATCCGATGACAAGGGGTCATCGGATTTTGATCCTTTCAGTGAGATCGTCAAGCGATCTGTCTTAACTGATCGGCATTACGGCATTTGCTGGGCTTTTTTGCAGCAAAGAGAATGATAATGAAGATAACACGTATCGTGATTGTTGGTGGCGGCACGGCCGGCTGGTTGGCGGCTAATCATCTTGGTAAGGCTTTGATGCATCGGGATGATGTTGAACTCACTTTGATTGAATCGCCAAAGGTTGCCACGATTGGAGTGGGGGAGGGCACAGTGCCAGCGATTCGCCAGTCACTGCAATCCTTTGGTATTAGCGAAACTGAATTTATTAAACATTGCGATGTGACCTTTAAGCAATCTATTAAATTTGTTAATTGGTTAGATAGCGCCAAGCACGGTTCGCTTAATGCTTACCATCACTTGTTTGATAAGCCGAGTCCAAATGGCGAAGACCTCAGCCCATTATGGTGCCAAGACCGTTCGCAAACTTATGCCGATTTAGTGTCATTGCAATATCAGGCGTGTGAAGCGGGTAAGGCACCAAAATCAATCACTACCCCAGAATGGCAGGGGCAACTTGGCTATGCGTATCATCTCAATGCGTTAAAGTTCGCGCAATTATTGGCTGCGAATGCCAAGCAAAAATTTAAGGTTGTGCATAAACAAACCCATATCGAACAGGTTGTGGTGGATGAGTCAGGTCATATTCGCGGCTTAGTCAGCCAAGATCAGGGGTTACTCAACTACGACTTTTATATCGATTGCAGCGGCACTGAAGCCCTGCTGATGTCAAAAGCCTTGCAAGTGCCTTTTCATAGTGTCGCCGAGCAGTTATTGGTCGATACCGCATTAGCGGTGCAAGTACCGACCGCGCCACAGCAAGCGATCCCCCCTTATACCGTGGCTACCGCACATCAAGCCGGTTGGATATGGGATATTGCCTTAACCCAGCGGCGCGGGGTCGGTTTAGTGTACTCGAGTCAACACATGGATGAGGAAACAGCAAGCGCTAAGCTGCGAGCATACCTCGGCCCTGAGCATAGCCAGCTGCCCTTTAGGCGTATCGATATGAAGGTGGGTTATTTAACCGAGAGTTGGCGTGGTAACTGTGTCGCCTTAGGCTTGGCTCAAGGTTTCTTAGAACCCCTCGAAGCAACCTCGATTATGTTGACCGACTTTTCCGCCAAATTATTGGCCGAGCGGATCCCGCAAACGGTCGAACAATTACCTCTCTTAGCGCAGCGATTTAACGCGATTGTCGGCCATGGTTGGCAACGGGTGGTGGACTTCATTAAGTTGCACTATTACTTGTCAGATCGCAGCGATAGTCAGTTTTGGCGCGATAATCGCAATCCGCAACACCTGTCGAGCGAGTTACAGCAGCGATTAGCCCTTTGGCAAGACTCACTCCCTCAGCGTGCAGATTTTTTCAGTAAGTTTGAAGCCTTTGATGTCGATAATTATCTCTATGTCCTTTACGGCATGCATTTTTCGACGCAGTTGCCAGCAAATCCTCCACCTGGCTTATATCAGCAGGCACAGCAATTAGCCGCGGCGGCGCAGCGAGTGCGACAAGCCTTGCCAGAGCACAGAGACTTAATCGAACGCATTCACCAATATGGGCTTCAAAAACATTAATTTCGGAGGCGATGTTGCGTTTGTGTTGAATAACTTTTTATTTTTGCGTCAAAAATAGGTATAACTGTTGCGTCTTTGGCGTAATTGCACGGACAAAAAGCCGAGCCCGCCACCAAAATAAATAATAGGAAAAGGGATATATTCATGACTCAAGCCATTACTTTGCTGGATCATACCAAACACGGTCAATTGAAAATCGGTGCTCAGGATCTGTCGCACTTACAAGACCAACATATTGTTCCAGTGACTCTCCATGAGTTTCCACGTGTCGCTGTTGAATTCCCCATCGTGTTTGTTAAAAATACTGAAACGGGTGAGTTTCAAGCCGTTGCCATGTTAGGGTTAAAACCTGGCCAAAATTTATATGTTAATGACGGACGTTGGACCGGTTTATATCAACCGCACGTGGTCCGTGATTATCCACTGGGCTTAGTCTTAAACCCAGAGGTGAAAGATAAGGTTTGGATTGGAATTCGTGATAGCAGCCCAAGTGTGAACGATAACGAAGGAGAAGCCTTATTTAACGGCGACCAAGAAACCGAGTTTTTAGCCACTCGTAAGCAAGCTTTAATTGAACACTTCCAACAAGATCAAGTAACTAAAACGTTGCTGAATAAATTAGCCGAACTCGAGTTGCTCGAGTCGCAAACTTTAAATGTCGACATTAAAGGCGAAAAGCGCAATATTAATGGCTTGTATTTGATCAGCGAACCTAAGCTGTCGGCCCTGTCGGAAGAGCAATTTAGCGAGTTACGTCGCTTAGGTCTGATTGGTCCTATCTATAGTCACTTGACCTCGCTTAACCAAATCCAGCGTTTAGCGCGGACTGAAGCCAATAGCTAATCAGCGATGACTGCCAAAACAAAAACCGCGACTTAGGTCGCGGTTTTTGTTTGATGGTGAGAAAGTGTCAGTCGGCGATGTTGGTAAAATGATAATAAAAGTAAAATAGATGTAGAAATCTTTTGGTGGCTTGTGTAATCTTAAATGACAGCGTTGTCATTTGCTTGTATGACAGCGCTGGTGAAGGTCTGCATGAATGGATGAGGTCTCCTTCATGCTTGTTGATTGCTGTTACTGTGTTGGTGACGGTTATTTGGAAGGCAATTGCCGACCGTAATGTTTACTAGTCTCTCCCCAGATACTACATGGGCTGGGTTCATCTATGCGATGTATCCAGCCATTTTTTTATCTGGCGTCAGGCGCTGTCAAGCCAGAGTGTCGTCCTTCTTAGGCATGATTGGACTAGACAGAAACAGTTAAACCAAGGAAATCGATGAAACCTATCATTAGCGCATGTGCGTTTGTTATGACGATGTCCGTGTGTGAGTTCAGTTATGCCAAGGCTCACCTTGAAGTCGCAGCCAGCCACCAAGCCACAGTGCTGGCAAGTTCTGCCAGTCAACCCCCAATCAATGAGTCAGAACGCGCTCAGGCGCAGCTCAAGGCGATTGCTGATAATCTTAAGGTGAATTATCAATTGCTCACCAATGTCGCCGATGATGATTGCGTAGCGCTTACCGGCAACAAGCAATGCTTCAGAGCGCAGTTGGTCTTTACTTCCGCTCAGGAGCTTGACCTGAATCAGGTCGCGATATATTTCAGCCATATCCGCCCCATTCATAAAACGTTAGTGGCGGCTGCTAACATTGAACGCCTGCAAGGGGATTTACACCGCGTGGAGCTAAGTGGCGCCGCTGCCCACATTTCGGCGGATACCCCGCTCGTGATCCCATTTATTGCCCAGTTATGGCAATTAGCCGAAAGCGATGTCATGCCTAATTATTATGTGGTTAAAGCGGGACTTGAACCGGAGATCATCGCCAGCACCCGTTTACTTACCGATGCTGAGACTGGCATGGAAGTTAAGCCGTATGCGCAAGCTTTTAGCGATGAGAGTAAGCATTACCGCCGTGGTAGTGAAGATCAACTATCATGGATAACTACCAGCCAATTATATGATGAAAATCAGCCCATTGACTTGAGCACCGCACGGATTGATAGCCAAATTATCCCCAGCCCTACTGATATTAAGCGCCTCGGCTCAGGGTCATTATCGCTGGCGGCGGGAATTAAGGTCAGTGGTGAGGTAAAAGTGGCCGATGTCGCACTCGAGCGCTTAGCCAGTTTGGGGCTAACTCAGCAGCCGGCGGGGGTTCATTTACAGCTCGACTATAACCAGCAATTGGCGGATGAGGCATATACCTTAGTGGTCAATGATGACGGCATCAATATCCAAGGAGGCAGTGCTCGCGGGATGTTTTATGGCTTGATGTCATTAGCGAGTTTGCTCGATGTCGCGCAGCAAAGTGTCGCCAAGGTGTCGATAAGTGACAGTCCGCGCTATCCATTTCGTGGCGTGCATATTGATGTTGCTCGTAACTTTCATGATGTGGGGAAAATCCACAAACTGCTTGATCAAATGGCGGCCTACAAGCTAAATAAATTGCATCTGCACATGGCCGATGACGAAGGCTGGCGTTTGCAAATTCCTGATCTGGCTGAATTGACCGATATTGGGGGTAAACGCTGTCATGATCTCAGTGAGCACTCTTGTTTACTGCCGCAATTAGGCAGTGGTCCCGATCCCCGATCGGCGGTGAATGGTTATTACACGCGCCAACAATATATCGAGCTGTTGCGCTATGCCAAGGCGCGTCATATTCAGATCATTCCCTCAATGGATATGCCGGGGCATTCTCGGGCTGCCATTAAAGCCATGGACGCGCGTAGTGCTAAGCTCAGTGGTGCAGCCGCGCAGCAATATCGCTTAAGTGATCCCCAGGACACCACCCAATATTCGTCTATCCAGCACTATAACGATAACACCATGAATGTTTGCCTCGAGTCGAGTTTTCGCTTTATCGATAAAGTGATCGACGAAATCGCGCTTATGCATCAAGAAGCCGGAACGCCATTGAGCTTATACCATATCGGTGCCGATGAAACGGCAGGCGCTTGGCTTGAGTCACCGGCATGTCATGAATTTGTCGCAAATAACCCCTATGACGTGACGAGTATCGAACAACTGGGAGGCTATTTTATTGAGCGCATTAGTCAGTTGTTAGCGGCCAAGGGCATTGCCGTAGCCGGTTGGAGCGATGGCATGAGTCATACTCGCTTGGGGTATATGCCTGCCAATGTGCAATCTAATATTTGGGATAGCCTCTATCACCAAGGGCATGTGAGGGCGCACCAACATGCAAACCAAGGCTGGGATACCGTGGTGTCCGTACCGGACGTCTTATATTTTGATATGCCTTATGTGGCCGACCCTAAAGAGCACGGTTATTACTGGGCGATGCGGGCGAATTCTACGCGTAAAGTATTTGAGTTTATGGCGGGCAATCTCGCTGCCAATGCCGAACAATGGCACGATATCAATGGTAAGCCTTATGTCGCCGATGACACCAAGCAACTGGACGCAGCAGGCGTCACAATCCAAGCGCCTCTCGCCCCAGGCCGTGATGTTATTGGTATTCAAGGCCAGATTTGGAGCGAGACGATTCGCTCTCATCAGCTGGTGGATTATCTGACGTTTCCGCGCTTGCTAATGTTGGCTGAGCGCGCCTGGCACAAGCCTGAGTGGGAGGTCCCCTATCAAGCGGAAGGGGCCATCTATCATCAGGACAGTGGTTACTTTACTCCATTAATGCGTCAGCAGCAGCTACAGCAATGGCAGGTCATGGCCAATACTTTAGGTCATAAAGAGCTGCGTAAATTAGATCTGGCCAACGTCGCCTATCGAGTGCCTTTAGCTGGCGCGCGGGTCGTCGACGGTTTGCTACACATGAATAGCCGCTTTCCTGGCCTGCCGCTGGAATACCAAACTCAAGATGGTCGCTGGCATCGCTGGATCCAAGCCGTTGCTGTTGATTTACCCGTGAATGTCAGGGTGCGTTCAGCCACTGGCGAGCGAGCCGGTAGGCAATTGACCCTAACTAACTAGCTGAATATATAAGTTTTACTTTCTGGCGAATCTTAATGTTGGCCGCTCAAATCATAACTGGAACCGCTTGAATAATTAAAAATGACAACGCTGTCATTTTTGCGGTAACATGTTCTTAACGATATGCGCTTGCCGTTAACAGGGCGGCGCCCATGGACAGATGTCAAATGAGGGATGAGATGATCTCTAATGCGCACATTCAATTGCCACTGTATTTAGGCATAGATGGCGGAGGCACTAAGTGTCGAGCTTTACTGTATTGTCAGCAACGCGGCGCGTTAGGTGTCGGTGTTGCTGGACGAGCCAATCCTTTACACGGTTTACAGCAAACCTTTGATTCGATAACCCAGTCAGCCTTATTAGCGTTGGCTGATGCTGGATTAGCGGCGAGTCAAATATCAGAATTAATCGTCGGTGCTGGGCTGGCAGGGGTTAATGTGCCGCGGTTATTTGAGCAGGTGATTGCATGGCAACACCCGTTTAAGGTGTTGCATTTAACCACGGATCTCCATACTGCCTGCCTCGGGGCGCACGGCGGAGAAGATGGGGCCGTCATTATTACTGGTACCGGTTCTTGTGGCTATGCTCACATGGGGGATCGCCAAGTTATCTTGGGCGGGCACGGGTTTGCCCTCGGTGACAAAGGCAGTGGGGCATGGCTTGGGCTGAAAGCGGCCGAACATGTACTTTTAGCCCTCGATGGCTTTGCGGAACCTACGAGCATGACCCCCAAATTATTAGACTTTTTTGACTGCAAGGATGCTATGGGGATTGTCGGGCAATTAGCCGGTCAATGTTCTAGCGCTTATGCCAAGTTGTCTCACATCGTTTTTAGCAGTGCTGAAGAAGGCGATGAAGTCGCTCTGGCGATTGTTCACGACGGGGCTGGGTATATTAATCAACTGGCCAGAAAGCTCCTCAGTGTTAGCCCCAGTCGTTTTGCAATGATTGGCGGATTAGCCGAGCCTTTGCATCAATATTTAGCTAGCGATGTGACTCAAGCGATTAAGCCTATTGTAGCCGCACCCGAAATGGGGGCGGTCATGTTTGCCCAATATTCAGAAAATTATGCCGGACATTAAGGAATTACACATGACTCAAACAATTATGGAGCGCGAAGCTCGTCAAGCCCCAGCGTTGATCCGCGAACAGTTACAAGCAAATCAAGACTTAGCCACTGAAATCGGCCAGAAATTACGTGAATTCAAGCCAAAATTTGTGATGATAGTCGGCCGTGGTTCATCTGATCATGCGGGCGTATTTGCCAAGTATTTATTGGAAGTCGAATTGGGCGTGCCAACCTTTGCCGCCGCACCATCGGTTGCCAGTGTGTATGGTAAAACATTGCAACTTGAAGGTGGCTTGGTGATTGTGATTTCACAATCCGGGCGTAGTCCTGACATCTTAGCTCAAGCGCGAATGGCCAAAAAAGCCGGTGCGTACTGTATCGCGTTAGTGAATGACGAGACTGCCCCTATCAAGGATATAGTCGATCAAGTTTGGCCGTTACGCGCAGGTGAAGAAAAAGCCGTTGCCGCCACCAAAAGCTACTTAGCCACCTTATCGGCCTTGTTGCAATTAGCGACTAATTGGTCACAAAGTGATGAGTTGCAAGAGGCTCTCGAGACGTTACCTGGTGCATTACAAGGGGCGGTTGATGCCGAGCCACAGTTAACGGCAACCGCTTTAGAAGGCGTGAAAAACCTAGTGATTTTAGGCCGTGGTTTTGGCTATGCAGTATCGAAAGAAATAGCCTTAAAAATGAAAGAAGTCGGCGGCGTGCATGCCGAAGCCTTCTCCAGCGCAGAGTTTCTCCATGGTCCTGTGACCTTGGTGGAGCAAAAATTAACTGTGATTGATGCTTGTGTGGCCGACGAATCTTATGCCAGCCATATTGAACAAATCGAAAATGTCGCGGCCCGTGGTGCCAATATGATCCACTTAAACCAGACGACTGAAGGCTTAGCCGCCCGAGTCGCGCCCTTGGCATTGTTACAACGTTTTTATATTGATATGGCTGCGGTGGCGATTGCTCGTGGTATCGATCCCGATAATCCTAAAGGTCTGAAAAAAGTTACCCAAACTTTATAATCGATAGTTTTAGTAAGAGGTCAATTGCAATGAGTACACACTTTCGGGCGGAACAACTGTTTGATGGACAGCAATGGTTGTTTAATGTGGATTTCTGTGTAGAAGCGGGCCGCATAGTGTCCTTAGGTGCATGCTCAAGCAAGCGGCAGCCCCAACAACTGTTCGGTAAGGTGGTGCCTGGCTTTATTGATATACAAGTCAACGGCGGTGGTGGGGTGCTATTTAACAGTACCCCGAGTCAGGAAGGCATACGCGCCATTGCCAAGGCGCATGCACGCTTTGGCACCACGGCGATGTTGCCGACCTTGATCACCGATGATATTAGTGCCATGACGGCTGCCAGTGAAGCGATGGCTCTGGCTATCGCGGCGGGAACTCCTGGGATACTTGGCATCCATTTCGAAGGGCCACACTTATCAGTCCCAAAGAAAGGGGTGCATCCCGCACCGCATATCCGCCGCATTGCCGATGCTGAATTACATCAATTTTGCCGGCAAGACTTAGGACTTAGGTTGGTAACCTTGGCGCCGGAAAATGTCTCGGCCGACGTTATACGTCAATTGGTGAACGCTGGGGTTAAAGTTTGTCTTGGTCACTCCAATGCCGATTATGACACCGCCATGGCAGCCATCACCGCCGGTGCTGATGGATTTACTCATTTATTTAATGCGATGTCAGCGCTAGGCTCTCGCGAGCCTGGGATGGTGGGTGCAGCGCTCGACAGTGATGCCTGGTGTGGTCTGATTATGGATGGTCACCACGTTCATGCCGCCAGTGCTCGGATTGCTATTCGCGCCAAGTCCCCAGGCAAAGTATTGTTGGTTACCGATGCGATGCCGCCGGTTGGCGATGAAGAGAACAATAGTTTCGAACTATTTGGCCAAGAGGTGATCCGTGATGGTGACCGCTTGAATGCCAGTACCGGCGAGTTAGCCGGCTGCGTGCTCGATATGGCTTCAGCGGTGCGTAATAGTGTCAACATGCTGGGACTGTCGTTAGAGGAAGCATTACGCATGGCCTCCTTATATCCTGCCCAGTACCTTGATATCGCGGAAGACCATGGTCATCTACAAGTGGGCGCGCGAGCCGATTTCGTCGTGCTCGATGAGTCGTTGACTGTCGCTAAAACCTTTATTGGCGGTGAACTGGTCAGTGACAACGTTTGAATGAATAGGGCTGAGATAATAATAACAAGGATGCCTCATGAACCAATGTAGCGCGCCGATACTATTGAGCAGGGGAGACTAGATAAACGAGCAAAAAAAATAGTGCTGATTTATCTAGTCTCTGGCTTTATATATTCCGATAGGAAACTGTTGATCCAATTTTAACCTTGGTGCCAAAATAGCCTGCAGGGCTGCGCAATCTAAACCCAAGCTGCGCTCCTTTAGATGCTGGATAAATGAAGGATCCACTCGCTGAAGCACTGGCAGCTGAAAGGTAAACAACAGGTATTATGCCAAGCACAGCCCACGTACCTGAGCCTGCGTCGTCTCTCAAAATTTCTACAAACTGGCCAACACCTTGTTCCGTTGTAGAAAGTTTAAGATTAATATTCCATTCGTATAAGCCATAGTTAGGAGTCACAAAACTAACTCCCATGGTCCCTCTAATATCTACCTGTTCAGTATCGAAAACATATAACCCATACGGATCTGTTGTTACGTTATCATCGGATAGTGTTTGCATTGATAGACCCAGCGCATAGGCTAGATCGTTGAAATCCCATGACCCGTTAATGTCAAAGTTATCTTTCACAATCAACTTCGTTCTGTCAAAGTTCGGTAATCCGGTGATAATTGGCTTATTAAGTTCAACTTTGTTATTACTGATACTGTTATAGCCAACATGCACGTGCCCATCATTAGTGTATTCTATCGCCGCGCCAATGGTACCGCCGATAATGTTGATACCACGGCAATTATCCAGCCTAATACGCCCGGTTGCTGCATTGCCATTGTCGTACAAGTGACAACCTACTAAATCATAACCAAAGGCCACCTTTTCAGCCCAAAGTTGGTAACTATTGTTGTGATTAATATTTGTACCAACAAACATGCCATGATGTGGATTCCCGCCTGCGGTTGGGTGGCGTAAATGCAGGCCACCTCCGTTACCAGAAATAGTCCCACCAATCCAGTTAGTATTGCCAGTCTCTTCCAGCACACCTCTATTGGCATTGTCTGTCGAAAAACAATTGGTTAACGAATGGTATTCTGCAGGGAAACCGTCTAAAAATTGAAAGCCGTCCCAGTTTTCTCGACATGTAAGACCGTTGGTGTAACTGCGTCCGACCGTGCCAGATAATAATCCTCCGCCATTAAACTTGACACCAACCGATTTAAAACGTTCAATAATGATGCCACCATCAATCGTATGCTTAAGCGCATTTGGTCCAACACTTAATCCAATAGAACCCGCAACTTCAGACGTTGGCTTATTCGTTCCCCGTGTAATTATGCCTTTGCCGCATAAGCGCCAACCTATGGAGTCTCCTAAAAAACAAACACCGTCATCAGACTGCGTGATAGTCGCGTTTTGGAATTTCACTACTTGACCAGCTGGGATGACGTAAACCCCCGATTTAGCATCATCAATATCGATCAAAAAATGCCGATAATTGGCAGCCTGCGCCCATGCTGCTATACCATACTTTTGTTTTAACCTGCTTAATGATGCACTATCAGATGACGATAAATTTCCATTAATAAACGCCTGTGCCAGATGGTCATCATTCTCTGGATCAAACTCCACCCCCGTCTCAGCCAGCGCATTCTGAAACTCAGCAATAACATGATTAAACCAATCCGCACCAGGGTAACTGGGAACATTGTTTTCACCTGACTCAGTAAACCAGCCTGCTAGGCCTGTTAGTGGCTTACTGGCTGGGCGCTGTTCGGCTTGTGAACCATTCTGTAACGGATGCATGTTAACTCTCCTAATCGAAACTCATTTAAACGCTGTTTAAAGCGGGTTTATTGCTAAAGAAAAATGCCTAAACGGCGTAGTAAAATTCGTAATACAAACCGCCTAATTTGTAGCGGTTTAAAGTGCATTCAAGCACTCTGGCGTCACTGGCCAGCAGTGGGGTTAATACGTCATCTAAACAGGTCATATACGCACCTGGAATACCAGTTACTGTTACACGCAAAATATAGCGATATTGCTGCGGCCATAATGGGTAAGTACAACCTCGTAAACAGTGGTGGGGGAACACCTCATCAACGCTTACAGTAAATCCCAAATCCTCTGCTAGTCGCTGTACGTTCCAAGCCTGTAAACCACCCTTGCGATGATACTTTTCAACCACGGCATAACGGCGATATTCAAAGTTAGAATTAGGCTCTGCTATACACTCAGGCAGGCCTAAATATTCTTCCCATTCATCAAGCAATTGCTGAGTGGTTTCTGGGCGCATTTCTAACAACAAGTTATCAGCGCTTGCCTCGGCTCGCTCTAGCCTTGGTGCGTAACCTTGGGCGTACTTATAAAGGTCTAACGACGTAGCGCGCTGCCAAATTACCCCGCGGGGCATTTGGGCCATAATGGCGTTAGTCCACTGCGCTACGCTATGCGCCATTGATAGTACCTAGTGCGTGCAGCTCTGTTGCTAACGCGGTTACGTCTGCATTTAAATCTAAGGTGTAATCAGTCACGCCAACGGTTGATCCAATGGCAGTGCGCACCCCACTTAACAGCAAGGTATCACCTGGTCCTAAAGTGTTAATGTACGCCTCGATGCTGGCTTTTACACTTAGCTGTAATTCAGGTGATTCAGGCGTTAAGCCAATCACTAAATTGGTGGTTTTCAGTGTTAGCGGAATATAAACCGCCTCAATGCCTCCTGGACGGCCCACATCAACACCAGTTGCAGGGTCAGAATGACGATAGATATAAGCCTCCATCGCCACTTGGTCTTGGTAAGTAGGTAAGATGTCCACTCGGTCATCAAAAACAAACGCATAACCTACGGTGGCAGGGCCTTGATAATTGTCCTCAGCCCAGGCGCGGTTAACGCCTGCCACTTCACGGCACCATGCCACATAATCATGCACAGCGCCGCCCATAGGCGGGTTACGCTTGCGGAATAAAAGCCGCTCAAGCACCTTAGCAGCAGACTCTAAATCGGCACCGCCAATCAAACCACTGCTAATACCGTTTGGCTGTATGCCTGGCACAGTAGAAACTAAGGTTAAGGTTTCACCTGCAGGCAGGTTACCTGCTGCGCCTGGCTCTTCTGCTTCAACTTGCACAATAACATTGCCAACCGATGGCGGATTAGATAGCGTCACTCGATACAAGCGGCCATCTGAATGCGTCATCACGGTGTCAATAGGGATAGCGGTATTACCCGCAAAAGTAACTTGGCCTGCCGCGCTTGTGGCCAGCTTTTGAATAACGCCTTCATATCTGGCGGTATCAATAATGGTTTGGTCTTCTGATTCAGAAGAGGGGATTATCTGGCGTACTATCCAGCTTTGAAAATCATACAGGTCACGAACGCTACCACTCACCGCAGCATTAAGCGCCTGCTCAATGCCAAACTTAGGTAAGATGGTGTCTAACGAGGCTTCAATATCAATTAAGCCGCTGTCGATTAAACTGCGTAGCGTAGGTACATTAAACGGCACGTTGCGTCTCCCATCGTTTTGACACGGTAAACGAGATAACCTCGTCATCAGGTTTAGTGATCACAATGTTCAAGGCCAAGGTTTGAAAACGCGGAATAGACCCCGTCACTTTTACGCTTTTAGCCAACGCACCATCACCGGTATCTTTAAGCATCCAAGCCAGTGCATCTTCGGCATATTTAACCGCTTTATTACGCACTTCTGTTGTCAGCTTTTCGCGATACAGTAACCACAATTTACTGCCCCAAGGCGCATCGTAAAAAGTGTCACCTGGCCAACCTCTAAGGTCGTTAGATGCATCGGGCAATTCATCTGAATCATCCGCTCTTGCATCAGTAAACAGTGAGATCAAAACGAGGGCGGATATCTCACCATCGATATCACCACCCTCGTTGCTGCCATCAATCAGCACACCTGAATTTTTCACCATGTCGAACACGATGCTTACACTCATAAAAAACCTATTGCGGTGTGGTTGTTGGTCTACCTTCTGCGTCGTTGTGGGTGTGGCCTAGGTAAGAAATATTATTAGCGCTTAAATCAGATCCAGTAACAACACTGTCTGAGGTAATACCGCTAACGGCATAAATACCGAGGTCTGTTGATATGCCACCTGTCACATGCAAAGGGCCTTGAATTAATGTTTCAGGTGAGATGATAGTAAAGGAGTTGGCGACTTCGAAAATAACGTCGGTTGCTGTAACCAGTATCTTTCCGTCTTTGGTCAAGCGGATTTTATGCCCTTCAAGATGGTATAGAAAAACATCACCACTTTCACCTTTTGGACGATATTTTTTATCTTCAACGGCAATGGCCACCAAACCAGAAAGCGACCCACCCAGCGCGGCCAATATCGCCTCAGAGCCAGCAGGCGGAACCGAGCTAATACCATAATTTTGAAAGCGCTCAATATTATCTGCTGACTCATCGGCATGCATTTTTACCTGTAGGTTTTGCCGCTGCAGGTCTTCAACAAGGTCAGTCACAATGGCACGGGTCAGCATGCCAGTAATGCGGCGTCTAATCGGTGCAAGTAGGCGATCAATATAACGTTCAGTTACCACTTTTCACACTCCATTGATCACCACTTAACTTCGTTTCTTTTGAAGCTTCTGCAGGTATATCCATCGCATCAGGTTTAACCACACTAATCACCGCCAAACGGCCTGCATCGTCTTCGCTAAACATTATCGAGGCAATCAACATCTCTTCATCTAAACCTAATATCTCATCGATAACAGGGGTAATGGTATTAATGTTCCAAAGCTTGCCCGTTTGCGGAATGCGCCAGCCTGTTACCGTATATTCAGCAGTGTTTGATTTACCTATGCTGCGTTGGCGTTCCCACTGGCCGCGCTTAGCTGCGCCCTCTGCCGTAGTGATCTCTTCATTGACAATAATCATAGGGCGATAACGGCTAATATCACTGTCTGTAATATCGGCTTTAATACCGCCAACGGTAGATAATGCCGAACCATCCCACTTTTCACCAAAGGCAGCACCTGCGGCTTTAACGGTAAACTTGCTATACCGCTGACGCCAACTAAAACGGCCACGGGCAGCAAGCACGTTTTCACCCAGTATCAATGACACACCCGCCTTAACTTTACTGGCACGGGTGATCACCAAATTACCAAAGGTATCGCTGGTCAACAGTACGCCACGCTGTCTAGCCAAACGTGATAACAACTCATGCGGGGTTTCACCTTGCTCAATTTGAATGCGCGCAAAGGCCTCACCCACATCAGTATTAACAACCACTTTTATGCCAAACGGCTTGCATACTGTGTTCGCTATCTGCGTTAAGGTTTGGTTGTTAAACTGGCCGCTTGGGTGGTCAACTGAGCAATCAACTAGGTCAGCGGTTTTATCACGACCACTCACACTAATGGTCACCGTGGTGGCATCATAGCTTGGGATCCAATCATCAACGTAACCCGTAATAACCCGCTCGCTGCCAATATCAACCGTGCATGCTTGGCCTTGCTTAATGGGTTCAACAAACGCTTTATATTGCTGCTCGCTGCCTTGCCACTTCCACGTTAGCTCTAACGAGAACGATCCAGACATCGCCTCAAGCGAACGAGTCACCTCAACCTTAGTCCAGCCCTGGTAAACATTGCCACCGGCTTTTAATACAATCGGTTCAGCCATCAGTTTATTACCTCAACCTTATCAGTAGGCAAAATAAACGCAGGGTTAGCAAAACCGTTACGCTGCACTATGCTATCGCGGCGCTCTGTGTTGGCCGTTTCTTGCCATGCAACTAATGCAACCGGTACCGACTCAATAGGCTTGTAAATGCTCACCTGTGGCAATAACTCTGCACGGGCGCGCGTATCGGCTAGCACTGACTGCCTTAACACACGCATATTACGCCACACGGACGAACGGCTACTCTCTACTGCAGCTGCTGCGTAAACAGCTAATCTATCAGCAATGCCATAACCAATATTTTTAAGCTGCTGCCCCGTTAATATCGCATTACGCTCAGCACCAGACAGGCTTTGTAATACTGTTGCTTCATCATCAAGCTTTTGCACAATATCGGCATCGCCCAACGCCAAACATTCAGACAACACCGCACGGTTAAGTGTTAAGTTTTTAAACGCCGCAGCATTGGCGATTACCGCTGCCTGCTTTGATGGATTAGCCAGCTTAGGTACTGAGCCAGCCTTACCCCCTTCGCTTGATATATCACGTGCTAAGCCACCGGTAATAGCCAACTCTGCACGGGTACCTTGCCAACGGTTTTGCACGTTCTGATAAACACCTAAAGCGCGGATTGGGTCTTTAACCACGCCTTTAATGTCTTCCATCAGGCCCATTGCTTCACGTGCCAATTCACCCGGGTAAGCAAGTAGCTCACCTATAGAGTCTTTAGCGCGCATCAATCTATCGGTCCACTCACGCAGATCATCAGGCAATGAGGGCAGGTTGCGGGTCAGCTCATCTAAATCATCTAAAAACAGATCAACCATATCGCCAGCACCTTCTAAGGTGTCGGTATCAAACTCATCTTCAAAGGCTTTATCAACGGCATCTTTGGTGTTATCAGCATCAGCATTAATCTGTTTAGCGGTATCTGATTTGGCATTAGGAAATAGGTTTTCACCCACTTCAAATACTTCAAAGTTAATGGTGGCGGTACCATCAATGCGATTAACCAGCTTGTGGCTAACCTTGCCAACTTGCACTTTACGAATACCAAACCATGGGTGAACAAGCTCACCGGCACCAGGCTTGTTTAATGCTTCAAGAATAGCTTGCAACTGCTCAAAGTAATCAGCACCCACCACGCGCCCACTAATGCGCTCTTGGGTAAGCACCTTGCCGTTATCTTCGGTATAGCCAATCTCTTTTTTTGGGTAAGCATGGGGAATAGCACGACGGCCACTTTCGCCATCGGCTTCTTCTAATAAAAATTCAACACCTCGAAACGAGGCAGTTAAACGGTCTTCAAATGCCATTTAAAGCTCCTATAACTTTCGAGTTAATTAATGCCGGTATCGGGATCAACAGTAACGCCTAGTGGAACATTGCGAGGGGTAACCTTTATACGATCATCGGATACAGCAATATCAAGTGCTAGCTTGCTACTGACACCATTGACCATGCCTGCAATGTCAGAGCCCGCATTAACATCTTTAATGCCGCTGCCAAATACACTGGGTAACAAATCAGATAACGTGGTGGCCTTAGCCCACTTGGCAAAATCAGTATCACCCACGGCAGCATCGGCAATTGATTCAACAATGGGATACATCAGCAAAGTCGCTAAGCCGCCCTTAGCAGCTGACCCAGCCTTACTCCATTTACTTTTACCTTTATTGCTGCCACCCATAGCATCGGTAATGTCGGTACCCATAGCACCGCCCATACCACCTTTACCCATGTTCACTACATACACAGGCATCACGCCCATATCGGCAAAGCCACCTTTACCGCCGCCAGCGCCACCTTTGCCACCGCCAAATACGCCTTTAATAGAGCCAGCAAGATCTAATCCTTTCTTGGCTGCGACCAAACCACCTACTACCCACAATGCGGCCTCGCCCCATTTAAGCCAGTTATCAATGGTTTTATCGTCAACACTATTAATCGCATCGGCTAAATCTTGAATGGGTTTTGATAATCTACTTTCAGCAAATTTATTAAATGAGGTATTTAATGATTTAATTGCATTATTAAATTCAGCGGCATTTTTAGCAGAGGCTTTTTGTGTTTCACCATATTCACCAGATGAAACTGTCATCTGAGTTAATAGATCTTTATTCTCTTGCGAATATAAAGCTGCCAAACCCTGTAATGATGTTTGGTCAAATATATCACCCAATTTAAGCGGGTCGTTTTTAGCCTTATCTAATATCTCTAATAATAATTCAACAGGCTGGCGTAATTCTTTAGTGCCTTTTTTAAATACTTCGATACCTTGCTGATTTAAAAACTCAACTTTCTTCTTATCTGAAAAAGTTGCAAACACGGCTTGAATAGATGTCAATGATTCATTGGCATTACCCTTTGCTTTAGCAAACAATTGCACTAATGCGCCCATCTGGGTAATAGCTTGTGGCCCTTTACTTTGATACGTCGCAAATAACTGCTCTGATATTGAGGCTAAATCTTTAACGTTCACACTACCCACCGCAAACTGGCTGTATAAATCATCGATAGTGTTCATTACGTCTTTGGCATCTTTAATGCCTTTCTCGCGGAACTGGGCAAATATCGCCCCGCTTGATTTAGCATCAGCGCCAAATGCCTGCATAAACAAGCCCATGTTTTCTAGGTTAGCAATGGTAAATTCAAAGTCACCCGTCTTACCCAACAGCTCATCAATGGCCGAGGCGAACTCTGTGGTGTCAATGCGAATGTCTTGCTGATTAGCCAGTTCAAGAATATTGTTTTTCAGTGAGGCGACTTGATCATCGGTTAACTTGGCGTTGGTACCAATGCGGGTCATCTGCTCTGAGAAGTTACCAATATTGCGCACCGTTGCACCGGTAGCGAACGCAGCAGCCATACCCACATAGCGATTACCCAAGGTATCAATACCGCGCCCTGCAGCAGCGGCAGAGCTGCGCACCAGCGTCATTGCCTTTTCGTTACGCTTGGCAAAGTCGCTCATTGAATTGCCGTACTGACGCGCTTTAGCCGCAAGGTTGCCAGCAAGGTTTAAAATGATATCGGTTTTAAGTTGCTGGGCCATGAATAAGATCTCTTAACTTATGATAGGTGCGCACCAAGCGGCGCAGTGACATAGCGCATGAGACGCTAAGCGGAACGCGAGAGCTAATGGCTAGCTGCATGCTCTCGCAAATATCCCCCAGCGCCCTAAGGTCGCCCCCGAGTAGCTAGCTCCTGTGCAATTAACTGATCAAGCTCGCTGGCTTTGTTTTGCAACAAGGTAAAATCATCCTGGTGCAACTTGCGCAGCTCTTTAATACTAATCGGCCCTTGCACTGCACCAATGTATTCCACTTGGCGCACTAGCAGCTCTAGGCCATAAAGCACATCACTGGTATAGGCTATGGCTTTACCGTCTTGCACCACTACCTTTTCAGCCGCTAACTGCGCATCAATGTAATCACCTGAGGTCAGCTCTTTAAGGCCCACCTCAAGGTGGGTACTTTCACCCGCCTTGAGGCCATGCACTAAATCAAACGTCATCACCGCCATTAGATACGCTCGACTTTGTTGCCCTGGAACGTGCCGGTCACATCACCACTATCGCTAATGGTAAAAGGTGCCTGTGGCGCGCAATCGGTCATCATATAGTCAACGCCGTTATCGCCTTCCCACGTTAATGTGGCATTGGTAAGGGCGTTAATTTCAAGCACGTCCACATCTTCATCGGCAGCAATCACCACAGCAATGGTAGGCACAGTGTATTCGTTAGACTGCCCCCACACACGACCAGGGCCAACATGTGGAGTACGGGTATAACCGCCTGGGCTTAGGGTAGATCCCTTTTTCGTTTTCAGCTGCTTGCTGTTGGCACGAATAACCACTTCACCTAGGATTTGTCCCATGTGCTTATGCTCCTATTGATTAGAGTTTAAATTGCATCAGCGCCGCAAAAATACGGAACTGGTTAACAATGTCTGGGTTAAATACCGTGTTAAGGCGGTTTTGATCGCTACCGTCACGATACACTTCTAAGCTATCTTTAAAGCCGTCAAAGTCTTCCATTAGGCCGTTAGGTACCCAATCGTTATTGGCAAGCTCTAACATGGCATTGCGCATAATTTTAGGGGTAACCACTGGCTGAGCTGGGTCTAAGCGCGCTAACACATCATCGTTAGCCAACTTATGTCGTGGGAAACGATTCGTCACCATAGTGCGCAGCGAGTAACGCAGATAGCCTAGTGTGGCTGGGGTGGTGATATCTAAATAGCTTGGGTCTGGGTCACCAAAGGCATTGACGCGATACATAGACACTTCACGCTCAATCGCCACTTCACCGCCTGGCGTTACCATGTAGGTGGCAATACCATCACCCAGTAACAGATTGCGCTCGGTCATATCCCACTGCACCGCTTTAGCCGGTGGCAAAATACCTGTCATGACTAATGTCTGCAGTGGACGCGCAGGATCAATGCCTAACGAGAAAGACGCTTTACCCGCATAAGCCGCAGCAAACTCAAATGGCGAATGAGGTGAGGCGTTAGTACCCATACAGGTAAATAAGAAGTCATTACGGGCAGTACCAAATGCGCCAGTTTCAGCAAAGGTGCCACGGAACGCGGTATAAGCAATGCCTTCAATCATCTTAAGTGGGCCCCAACGGGTCACCAGTTCATCACGTAAATCGTTCATCGACTGCGTATCGTTAAACGGCATCACGATATGGTTGTACCATTCGTTAGGTATAGCCGCGATAACTTCGTCCATATCTGGGGTGCCAGCGCCGCCCGTCATTTCAACTAAGGTTAAGCTCACGCCACTGGGCAGCACTTCACCATCGTAGTAGTTATAACGCACATCAATGTCGTTGCCGGTTGCGCCATTCCATTTACAAGTTAATTCAACCGTTTCAGTGGTGGCCGTTTTTAGCGCTGCGGTAACAGGTAGATTTTTGTTAGCCGTAACCGCTGCAATAATCGCAGTAGCAATGGTGGCGGCATCATCATCAGCAGCAACTGCAACCTGCACAGATTCACCAGCAATCAGCAGGGCAAGTACACCCGCCTTGGCATTAGTGGCCGCAACAGTAATTTCGCCCACGGCTTCGCTACCGGTTAAGTCAGCCACACCTAGCGCATACACATCGGTATAGCCATTTGATTTACGCAATGTTTTTAACATGCGTGACATCATCGACCCATAACCATAAAGCGAGTCCATTTGGCTTTCGCTTGTGGTAATGCGGCTAAGGGTTAACGGCGTAGCGCTACCCGTTGCCAGCTGCTGACCAATCACCAATAACTTTTGCGCCTGGGCTGGCGTACCTGAGTTGGCTTGGCTGTTGTCAATCTCGATATAAACGAGAGGGACCTTAATATCATTTGGGATGCTACCGAGTGACATGGTTATTCTCCTGCCTTGGCTTTGTTAGCTGGCGACTTTTTAGCAGACGCAGCGGCTTTAAATTGAATGACATCGCCGTCATTAATACGACGAACCCAGTAAGACGAACGCTTAACCGCTTCACCGTCAGTGGCAAGATAACCGCCATCAGGTTTACGAACGGGCACATTTGGCTTTGCTGGTTTTAGGTTAATTAACATATTCATTTCCTGTTTTACTGCGGTAAATCCACTACGCCTTCTAGCTCTGGCGCGCCTTCTGCAACTTGGCCTGTCATACCAAAGCGCAAGAAATCATCTAAGGTTGCAGGGTCAATGGCTTCATCTAGGTACCATTGCTGCGACCAGGTAACCGACCACACTGACACGCCTAACTCATCAATCTTGGTGGTGTATAAGTTGTCACTTCTTACTGCCATGGCTTTGCTGTATGCCGTTGGCAATGCGCCACGCTGCAGCAACAACCCGGCAATCTTGCCCACTATCACTTCGGCGCGAGTGTCCTTCTCGTAGCCGAACTGGTCGGTGGTAAACACATAAGCCACAAAGTTCACGTTACCTACTAAGCGACCGCCAATGGTTTCGTACTGCGGCACACGTAGCGCAGCAACACGCACCCCACCATCGCGGTTAGACAGCCAACGCTTAACATCAGCAGGGGTATCAAACTTACCTATGTGGCGCTCAACGGTTTGTACTTTATCTATTTCACGATCGGTACCTTCAAGCGTTGGCTTGAGGTAATCAACAATTTGCTGACAGGCCCATACGGTTGAGCCGGTCACATTAAAACTTGGGCGAGTGGTCATATTGTTATTCTCACTGCATTAGCTCCTGCCAAAAGCTTCCCAGCACGGCATATACCTCTTGCTGGTTGTCACGGCTTAAGCCTAAAAATTCGCGCTGTGGTATGTTCATTAAGCGCGTAAATGCGCCTACCGACTGATACACCGGAAACGCCAACGCTTTACCAAAGGCTTGTGTAATAAGGCGCGTATGTGCATCCACTTGCACTGCGCCGCTAAAGCCCTCTTGATGCACTTGCGCATACGCCAACGGCGAACCAATACGCACTTGGTTTTTCTGGACCACATATTGGATGGAGTCCAACAAATCTCCGTCACCTTGAAGTAACGACTGATTGCCTGAGCGAGTGGCACCATACGCATCAGACCACTCAACCCAAGGCTGACCATCAGGAGATGTTTTTTCATCGGCTATGCGTCTCCGCGTTTGGCTTTCAACAAGGCTACCTAAGCTGTCTAGCAGCTCGGCTTTGTGCTTGGGGTCACCTAAGGTATCCATTAACTGCTGATAACGCAGCAGGTCTTGGGTGCCTGTCACCTGCACACTGATTGACATTACAAAACACCACGCAGGCTATTACGGGTAAACAAGCGCTCGTTATCTTGCACTAGCTCAACCTTGCCTATGCTGGTTTCGGTGGGTTTATCCACCGTGGGTAAACCTAGGTCGCGTTTGCCTGCACCTATTTCACGTAGAGTAGTAAGCGCCATTTTATAGCGCTCTTCTAACAAGTTAGTGGCCTGTTGGTCACGGTCTGCTAGCCAGTAAAAAGCAATAGTGATGGCAAGCTTATTCAACATGCCTGGCACGGTGGCCAAGGGCAGCACATAGCGGGTTAAAAATGAGTTAATCTCATCATCTGCTTGCTCTAGTGCTTGGTCGATATAGGTGTCATTAAGCTCACCTGTGGTTCGATCAATCGCAAAGTTCCATAGCATGGCCTCGTCGCGGTCAATCAAATCTTGCTTGGTTGCATAAACTGCCATCACTGCCGCCTTACTGGTTAATTACACTGGCTGGATCAATAAGATCTTCTAGCGCTACGTCTTCAACGTTTAAGTTTGGCTCGTCATATACGCGCTTCGCCTTCGCAGCAGTGAGACACACCACGCGTTCTGGTTCATAACCTTGCGGAGAAACTCCTTCAATCGCATCCGACTCTTGCTTAACCACAAGCACCAAAGTTTCTTGCTGACGATGAAACTGTACGCCACTGCGCCAAAATCCAGCGTCCGACTTAGCGCATGCTGTAAAAGCGCCAAGAATGTGCACAGCATCAATGCCAGGCTTAGCACCGTCATCAGTGCCTTTTTGCTTATCCAATTGTTCATGAGTACCTACTTGTTGTTGTGCGTCAGAGGTTGACGCTGCATTAGCCTTTGCTTCTTCATTAGCCTTTGCTTCTTCATTAGCCTTTGCTTCTTCATTAGCCTTAGCTTGTGCCTCAGCCTCTTCATTAGCCTTGGCTTCAATTTCTGCTAATGCCGCGTCCTGTTTGGCTTGCGCCTCTTTGACGGCGGTATGATTTTCCACTGTGTCACCTGTGCCGGCATTCGCTGACGCTTTGGCTTTGGGTTTTCTTGGTTTGTTGGTTGTGACATTGCTCACGTTGAACTCCTTTTAAATCGGGTTTAAACCATCTTTACTTAGGGCTTAACGCCCCAAAAACTCATTACAGCTGCAGCACTAGATGGCAACAGCCCAGCTGCAGCAAATGAAATTAACGATACTTGCTTGGTTGCATCGCTGGTGTAATGACGCCATCTAAACTTTTCACCAGCACCAATAGTCACTGAGGCGGTAAAGTCAAAGGGTCTTATCTCGTACGCGGCTTGTGTGTCTATTGACATACTGCGAAGTGAACCCGGATAAGCTATCCATTGACCAAGCGTTTGGTCATACACTTCAATAAACACCCCCCATTGAATTAGCCCTCAGCCAGTGGCTTCACGTATCACATTAAGCGACACCGTTACCATGCCATCAAACGCTTTAACCATGGTGGTTTCACCATTAACGGTATTAATAACTAGGGCAGTAGAGGCCAACGGCACCACATTAAACAACACGGTTTGCGGAACATTGCTGGCGGCAAGTGTCTGCTTTAAATTGTTGGCGGTTTGGGTCAGTGATATTGCACGGGCCAACACCTTAGGTACAACAAACGGACAGCATTCGCCAAACATATTAATACTCCGTCACAATGACATTACCGTTGGTTGACAAGGTTCTTGCCCATAGCTTCATTGATAGCGTGTCATCAATTTGAAAACCTTTGTCGTGTCCAGTACTGAGCGAATGCCCAATCACCTGCGTTGATAATGGGGCCACATCAGATACCCAATAAATTAATGGCGCACTGCACTGATTTTCAAAACAGCCTTTAGGGGCTGCTGAAAGCTCAGTCCAATCATTACCAACCACTGGTACAATTTTGCTGGCCATGTTGTTCTCCGGTTAAGGTTGGCGCGTCCTTGCGCCAAAAATCATCTTTGCCTGGCCTAAGCGTTAGGCACTAATTAACGGTGACACAACAATCTCAACATCGTTGTAGTAGATGTTGGTATCGCCACCTTCAATTAACATGCGAGCAATTAACTTCTTCGCTGCAGCTTCATTGTCAGGGCCAACCACTAACTTAGTCGCGCGCACACCAATCGGCGTACCGTCAACTTTTTTCATCTTCTGCAGAAGCTTTTTAGCTTCGGTATAGTTGGCTTCGGTCAACGCAGCCTTTGAACCAATCGCTAACTGCGGGAACGAGAAGCCCACGTTACAACGACCATCAACACCGGCAGCGTACTTGTTGTTAAACCAGGTGTACTCTTCGTTCGGGTTCATGTTTTTAAACACAAACGGACGACGATTTTGAAACACAACTGGCTTAAGCACTTTAGTGTCATCAATTAAGAACCACGGTTCACCGGTGTCGGTGGCTGGATCACCAATCACGTTAGTGAAGGTAGTCGCGGGTGTGGTTTCTAGCGGATGGTCGGTATCAAAATAGTTTTGGCCGTCATAACACAAGGTGGTAAAACCTGCCGCCAATAACGGATACGCCAAGGTGTCAGGGAAGTACGCCACTTGGTCGCCGTAGTTCTGCGCAATCACGCTGTAGTGACCAATTTGATCATCGTCTACGTTTTCACGTGATACAGAGATAGAGCTTTCAAACGTTTTGTTGTCAATTGAGTAGCCATGCTTACCCATGTCGGCAAGTTGACGATCACCCGTCCATTCAACAATGCCTGGCAAATCTTTTAGCCAACCATAAAAGTTCGCTGCGCCCGCGCTAGGTACTTCGGTGGCAATCATTGACCACTGCGGCTTAGCGGCGCTTAAGCCTTTGGTGTAGGCCGCTGACATAGTGGCCTGTAGTGCTTCTAATACTTGTGCTGGAGTAGCCATTACTTAGCTCCTACGTTAAGTTGTTTTTTGGCCGCAATAAAATCTTCATGCGACACGCCCATTTTGCGACACATGGCCAGCTCATGCTCTTCCAGCTTTTGCTCACCTTGGTTGTCTTTAGGCAATTTCTTTTGCGAATTAGTCGCAATAGCCGGTGCGGTTTTAACAAACTCGCTAAACTGCTCAACGCCACCTTCACTGCGACACAGGCCGAGATACATGGCTTTGTTAGCAGGGGCAACTTTTCCTTCATCAATTGCGGTTTGTACAAGCGCTTCAATTTCTTGTTCAGCAATTTCAGCAAGTTTTGACTCAGCATTCACAGCACGGTTAAGCGCAACTTGGTGAGTTTCAATCGGGATAAACTTATTTAAGTCAGGCGTAATAGCGCGGTTTAATGCGACTTCTTTATCCTGCTTAAGAGAGTTAATCGCCACTACGGCTTGCTCTGCAGTGGCTTCTGCATCAATGCCAAGCGCGGCAATAATCAGCTGGGGCAGCTTCATTGGGTTGTCCTCTTTACGGTTAAGGGCGGGTACATTTAAATTGGGGTCGTTCGTTAGGCCAGAGCTAGCCAGCGCTAAAACTTGTTTGGTGGTTTCATCAAATGTAAATGCAGGAGAGTAAAAAGCGTATTGCTTCTGCTCTATCATTTCTTTGCCTTCACTGTTCCACTCAGTAAAACCCCATATCTCACCATTACGGTTTTCAACTTTCGTTATCCAACCATAGGCGGGGGCTGGCTCGCCAGCAGGTCCCTTGATGTGGGTTGAGTGTTCAATATCAAATGGGCGCTTTTTTACAAAGTTAGCCACAATGGCATCTGGATTGTCGTTTACCCAGCTGCGGCCATCTTTACCTGTAAAACTGCCAGCTGGCACCATTGGCAACCAAATGCCATTTGTATCAGGTGACATGGCCATCATGTTGAAGCAAAGCGCAGTGAGAGCGTTGACTTGCATTTAAGAACTCCAGTTAAGATTACATAGCAACCTCCTTAAAGGCGGAGAGTTACAAACCATCGGATTTCAGAATGCGCAATAAACGCCATTGACGATAAATAACGTCAATTGCTCAATGCAGTGGTATTGAAAATGGGGAGAGTGACAATGGGAGGGTCTAACTGAGGGCTTAAAGATTACCCTAAAAAATCAGCTTGGCAAGCGAACAAACGCAAGCCAAGCTAAAACATCAATCCAAACCATGTTTAAACTATGTTTAAATCGCCTCAGAAACGTTTAAACTTTTTTTCGAGTAACTTTGTAGCCAGTAGATAGTTAAGCGCTGTTAGAGAGCGTTTGACGCATTCGCGCTTCTTTTTGGGCAAGGTCATTTGCAAGCATGGTTTCACGCCCTTTACCTGGGTTGTAGTTCCAACCGGGTTCAATCCCTTCTGGCAACACTTCAACTTCACCGGTGCGCTTATTTACCCACTGCTTAGTTTTGCCTGCGGGTGATTCGGTTGTCACTGTTTCTGAGGCGATAAGTTTCTCGGCTTCAAATTGTGACACTTGTCTTATCCAACATTTACAGCCCCATCCGTTGGGGGTCATGTGATCATCCCACCATGGATCATCAGCAGGCAACAGGGTGTTGTTCCATTTAACATGTTCTATGCGGTGTTGCTCACTGGGACCAAGTTGATACAACAAATAGGGCAGCACTCGTTTAGTGCGCTGAATACGTTCCCACTGGCCAGCGCTTCTGGCCGTACGCATATTGGTTTTGTAAATGGTTTTTAAACGGCCTTCACTCCCAAGTTGCACCAGCTTGGTTTCATCGGTTAATGGATCTTGCATGGTTTGCACGCCCCACCAACCCGACTTAACTAACAGCGGCTTTAAGATATCGCGGAACTGCTCAAAGGTTTGGCCGCGTTCTATGGCATCCTCAACAATCTGCTTAACGTCAACCAGTAGATCGGCATTCAGCATCTTGGCCACGGTAAAGGCGTTGGCCTGTTCTTCTTTCCATACGTCACGATAATCAAAGCCTGGCTTAATGCCTTTGCGCTTAAACCAAGCTAGCGCCTCTTTAGGGACTAGCTCCGTAAACGTGAAATTAGGATCAGCCATCTTGGGTATCTCCTAGGCCGCGTAGCTGAAACATATACTGCGCCATCTGGGCAATAAACTCATCCGCGCCTAGCTGCTCCTGCAGGGCAGGCAATGCCGCAATAAAATCATCGTAGTTATCAACGTTATTGGCCAGTTCAATAATCGGATTCATAAACTCGTCGGCAACTTGTTCCCACTCATTCATGGCTTGATTAGTGAGTATGTCTATCTCTTTTTCGGCGGTGTTCATCACTCGGTTAATCGCAACCGATGGCGTATGCCGATTCATTGCAGTATCTGTTAACGGTGGTGATTGCATTAGCAGCTGCGCGGCTGGCTGCAAAATATCTTCATCTGCTTTTGGTTCACGCAGGCCAAACTTTTCACGTACCTCTTGCGCTGATACCTTCATACCGCTTTCAATCATCGGCTTAAGACTATCGACCAGCATTTTAAGATCTTCTGGCTCAGGTACCTTAATGCGCACCTTGGGGTAACGAACTTGCACACCCCAATTTAATATGATGTACGGCTTAATTAAATATTCGTTGATAGACGATTCAAGTTGGCGCGCATCCCACTTAGCAATATCAATACGCACTTCGTTATGCACAGTGGCTTGTGATTGTGAGCTACCGTTATCAGCGGTCATGGTTTGTCCAAGCACCGCTTTTGATACCTGTTCATCACACCAACGTGCCATGTTTTCAAACAGGGTATTACCACCATTACCTTTAGCGGTTTCAACCAGTTCAATTTTCATCGACTCAGGAATAACCGCACCGGCATCAGAGGCAATACGGCCAATGGCATTAATCAAGGTACTAATGTCATCTTCACTGGCGTTCGCGCCATACTTACCAATACGCACTGGAATACCGAACACCTCAGCAAACGCCCACCAATCACGAATGGTAAATGACTTAAGCATATACATCACAGCCACTAATCGCGCTAAACCGTTACGCCACACACTGCCTGACTTAGACCGTGGGGTATGTAAAATAAACTTGTAGGGTTCAAGCACTTCGCCTGTTGGCGCTTCTTCACTAATTAATAGTATTTGGTCTAGCGTGTCCTGGTCTTGACGCAAATACCGTGGGTCAACCCATTTGTAATCCTGTGGCTTCCATGGGGTTGTTTTTGTGTCCCATAGTATTTGCACTACCGCTAAGCCTTTACCCAGACCATCAAGCAAATCAAAAAACAATTCCGGTATTTGATCATCATTCATAATGTCACGTACCCGCTCGGCCATTTCCACATCAGCGGGTTCATCGCTGGCGGCTTCTACCGTTGGCGCAATAGCAGCAACGGCTAGCTTACGAGTACGCAGCTGCGCGGAGTAGTGCAAGTCGCGCTCTTCAATTTCTTCTGCCAATGTCATGTAGGCTTCGGGGTCGTTACCGTCAATCACACTTCGTAGCACGCTGGCTAGTCGTTGCGGGGTTAACGTTGATGCCACACTAGCAGGACGAGGATTACGCACACCAGTGGTATAAGCCCTGGCAATGTCATCGCTCATTATTTGCTTATCTATTTTAAATGGCTTGCCATTGGCATCTAATATTGCACTCATAGTCTAATCCCTTTGCCGCGCAAGTCTTGGCGCAGCGTGTCGTCAAATCGGTTGTTTTCTGCTGCACTGCCAAAAAACCGCCGTTGCGACTCATCAGCAGTGGCTTTAATGGTATGCAGTTCGTAACGGGTAAGGTCGGCTTTTGATGCTAGGTACCCTAAAAAAATAGCAATAGCACTGTCACCGTGGCGCTTATTACCATCGCTGCCTTTGGTGCGACTATCATCAATACCAGGCACACCCCGATAGATTTGAATTTGCCCAAGGTCAGTGATCACATCTTCATGCTTAGGTAAAATAATTTCGTTATCTTCAAATGCCGCTTTAAAACGTGGCATGTTCTCACGGTAAAACGCCACCGACAGCATCACCTCAACCACTTCTGCACCGTATCGATAACGGGCCTGCTCGGCGAGGTACTGACCATTACCACGGGCATCAAGAAATATTCCATCACGCCTAGGCAGGCGATCACAAATAAAATACAGCGCTTGCTCTTGCTGTTTAAATGGCACGTTTTTAAGCTCAACCAAAAAAGGTACCGTGCGCTTGGTGTCGTTCTCAACTGTGATAGGCGCAAATACAGTTAAGTCACCCGAGCGCGCAAAGTCTTCCCCTAGTGCATGGCGTAAATCAGGCGGTAAGGTAACAAGCACAGGCAATACATGCTGCTCTAACCACTCTTGCATTTCACCAATACGGGCATGCTCGCTGGCCTCATTAAAAGTAGTGGTACCGGTAAAGCGTAAAACAGGGGCATTAAGTATGGCCGCACGTTCACGCAGGCCACGGCTAATGTAAGCGCCACCACCATTTTTAGGCACACAATAGTATTCTTCTAATGCGTCTTCTTCGGTGGCCGTATCTTTTAATAGGTTGGCTTTCCACTCATCTTCTAGCGCTTGTGACCAGGGCTTTTTAGTGACCTGACAAATACGCTGATACAAGCCCTCATTACAAGCATCATCTAAGGTAATAGAGTGTACTGAGTAGCGTTTCTTGCCGGCGCGGCTATCGTTGATTAATGTGTTAAATAAGTTATCGATACCATTATGGGTACTGATTAAACGAACCTTCGACCCCCACATAGTTAATGCCAGAGCCGCTTTTAATACTTCTGCTAAGCGTTCATGAAATGCGGCTTCATCGATGATAACCGTACCCTGCATACCACGCAGGTTAGAGGGGTTACTTGATAGCGCTTGCACTTTAAAGCCTGACTCAAAGTAAATAACAAAGGTTAAAATGTCTTTGTCTTCATCATTGAGAATATCTTCTTGTATTTCACCCGCAGCCTTGTCAAACATCTTGGCCCATAGCGCAACAGCGTCAATAAACTCACGCGCCATTTCTTTGTTTGAGCCAACATAAAAAACATTATTACCGCCTTCGCCTTTAGCAGTTCCCGCACTTAATGCTGAGTCAGCGGCCTCGGCAAACGTTAAACCGGTACGCCGTGACTTTTCAGCAATCTTAAGCACCGAGGTATCAGCTATCCAGCGTTTCTGGTAGCCAAGTAAAAGCGCAGTTTTATCAAACTCAATAAGATCATTAGCGCTAACGGCTGGCAGTGGCTGGTTCATTATGCTATCCCCAAAAACTCTGCTTTAAGCATCTTCACCGTTTCTTCGGTTAACCCTGCGCGTTTAGCAACAGCCTCTGTGGCATCGGCCACCTCTGACGCAAACGCTGCACGAATTTCTTTCTCAACTTTATGGCTGGTCATAGCTGCTTGCTCAATACGTTGCACCACAAGCGCTAATTGATTTAAGGCTTTAGGGGGAATAACTTCACCATCTGCATCGGCGGCTTCCATCATCTTCATTGAGGTTTCAAATGCCATGGTGCGCACAAACTCTTGCAGCAGCTTGCTAATATCTGAGGTAGGTTTATCACCTAGCTTTGAGGTCCACACTTCGGCCACTTCACGTGACTGACGTAAACGCGCCCCCATATCTTCCATTTTTTGCGCATAACGATTAAAGCCGGTGCGGCTGAGTTTGGTGTCTTCACCTAACCCTGCCTCGTCTATCATTTTATTAATTTCAAGACGTATGTCTTTTTGGGTCATGTCGCCACTGCGAATAAGCGCGTTAAGCGTTTGGCGAATATCCTCTGGCAGCAGGTTAACTTTTGACTTGCGATTGCTCGAACGTTGCATAGTTATTACCTGCTTAGTTAGCGCGTGGGCGTTTTACACCTGGCACAGTGGCTTGTCCTGTTGCCACATCTTCACCACGCCCAGTAAGGCGCGCAATTTGGCAATCAGACACAGTGCGAATGGTGATCAAACCTTGCTCGTCTAACCACGCTAAATGATTGCGCACTTGGTCACGGCTGACATTATGACCATAGGCATCAAGACACGAATCAACAATTGACTCGTTAGCCTCGTAACCCTGCATCTCTTTTAATGATCGCAAAATCACTAAACGCTGGTCTTCGATTAATAATGTTTTGAAGCTCATACTTATTCCTTAAACATATAAATTAAAAGCTCAATAAAAGCCCAACTCATAAACATGGTACCTAAACAACTTAGCGCAAAAACAACCAATAACCATTTATGAATGCTGTCCATACAAACCCCTATTTATCATCCTTTAAACGCTGTTCTAACAGCAATTGAGCCAAATGCTCTACGGGTTTTATCTGCGCCCTAAGCTCTTTCATCTCACCGCGAGTATCGGCCATTTCAACTAATAGCGCGGTAATTTGTTGTTGGGTGGGTAGCGCATCAACATGGGCTTGCAGCTCATCAACCTTTTTATCGACCTTGGCAATGTCCGTTCGCACCTCTACCAGCTCATCACGCTTGGCGTAGGTCTTAGACAGTAGTGCCAGTATTAACATGCCAATTGTGCTTAACACTGCCCACATCATAGGCCAATAGGTTTTAATCCATATTTCCATTTACTTGCCATCCTTAAGCGACTGACAAAACACGCAGCGCACGGCAGTTGGCCAAGCAATTAGCCTGGCTTTAGGCACTTCGTTACCACAACTTAAGCAGTAGCGATTGCCTTGATCATCTTCATCTGGTTGCTCAACTTCACGGCGCAGCTGCCGCGCGATGGCATTGTCACGAAACGCTTGCTCGACTGCTTGAGCACCATCTAAATAATCGGTCATTAGCGCCCCTTTATCACACTGGACAACATACCTGCTACTTTGTCACCGCTCGATTTTGAATAAGGGGCAAAGCCGTCAAGGGTACGTAAACCAAGGTAAGCAAAGGCGGGTGTACCTATGGTGAGTGCCATGTAAACATCCGCGCCACTGGTACTTACACCAAAGGCTTTTAATGCTTCAAAGGCCATGATGTATAACACCATCATGATAAAAGATTGCCGTGCTAACTTGGGGCGAGTCTGGCGAACGTACTCATCGTTAGCGTTATCACCATTACGAATAGTGGTTTGCGTTTCGTGATGTTCGGCTTGCTTATCATTAAGCGTTAGCGCTTGGCGGCGGGTGATTTCTTTTTCCATCTCCACTTTAATGCGCTCAAGATCGACCAAACTTTCAGGCGGTAGCTTTTGCATCTCGCGGGTGAGGGCCATTTCCTTTTGGTCTTTATTCATGCCCAGTGCGCCGTCAACTTGCTCAACCATGTCGGCCACTTTTTCTGCGGTTTCACTGCCACCAAATAATGATGAAATACCACGAATGGCCGCTGGCCCAACATCCATTGCCAGTTTTGCTGCGCCTAATATTAAAGAGAGTGACATTGCCGTAAGCTCCTGAGTTTTGTTAACTTGTCTGTGCCTGTGGGCACTATTGATTTCTTTAAATGAATACGAATATCGCATGGTGTAATACTGTGCCATCCTCTTTCAAAGTACGATTGCATGGTGCCGCAATGGCTAAAAAATGGCGGCGGTGAAACCATAGGTAGGCCGTTTTCATGCGCTAATAATTCAGCATCAAGGCGCATTGCCTTGCCTTTTGCTTTTGAATAGTCCCAGTTTTTACCCATTTTATTATGCTCTTCGCACAACAAGCTTGGCCGTTTCACCACCTAGGTGAGCCATAAAGTAATCAAAAGCGGTGCGAGAATTAACCACTGCCCACTGGTTATTGACCACACCAAACTCAGTGCCTGGTGCAATACAACCTTCAAGCTGTGAAACTAAATTAGCAGGGTGAATTAAAATGTGAGTACGTTGCGACGGGCCGTATCGAGTGACCCCTAGTGTTGTGGCTTCAAGTGCGTAGCATTTGCCAAACTTAGGGCTGTCATGTGGCAGCAGATCATAAGTGCCTTCGGGTACGCATGAAATACCCGCTTGATTGTTTTTCCAAGGGCGTTCAATCGTATTAAGAATAGCGTTGCCATTTTCATCACAAAGATATGAGAATGTGCCGTGGGGGAAATAATTTCGATGTAATGTGAGGGTTTTCATTGCACAACCAGTTTTATAAAACATTAAACTGATTGTGCTTTTTATAGAGATGAGTAATTAATTAACTTTGATTGTTGCTATTGTTTGGCCACTTCACAACTAAACATATTTGAATAACGTTTCATTGTTAACTTCCAGCCATTTAATGAAACTTGTTTTTCTTCTCCATTTTTTACAATTTGATAAAACACAGTCTTTATTAATTTTTCATCTTCTGTTTCAGGGTCGTTCCATGTAGGTGATTTATCGTAATCAATAAATGCAGTGAGTTTATAGCATGGCATTATGGAAATAATATCTGGCTCTTTAGAAGCAGGCAATTTTATTGTTAATGCGCCTTTTGTTTCAGATAGATTTATTTTTAAATCACGATACTCATTATGAGATTCAGCAATCAAACTATCGCCTTTTCGGTACCAGTCTGCAACGTAGACATTTGACATTTCAAAGCTCTTGACAATGTCATCAATGCTAGCTGCATATGATGGCATCACAAACGCCATAGTTAATAAAAGTAATTTCTTCATAACCCTATCCTTAAAACAATTCTGGTTGTCGGTTTTTAGTTTCGCGTTTGCGCATCTTAGCAATAACACGGTAAACATGCTGCATCGATTTATCATACTTGCGTGACAGTTCTTCAACGTTATCACCTTTAAACTCATGCCAAATAGACAAGTTTTGAATTTCAGCCTCAAGCTGACGACCACGGGGCAAGTACAGTTGCACGCCACCAAACTCACGGCAAATACGATTAAGCAAGGCGATGGCTATTTTGCTATCAACTTGATGGGTTTCAAGCTCATGGCGGAACATGGCATAAAGTTGGCGCATGGCCTCAGGCCAACGAGCAGATTCTTCATCGTCGGCAATGCGTTCAACATCTTCTAGACTGATATTGTCATAACCAAAAAAGTCGCTGTTATCTGCATGTTCTGTTTTGTCACTGTTCATGGCCACTACCTCACTTAAATGCGCTAACGCTAAATACAAAAACACCCCGCATGGCGAGGTGTTGTTAGTATATGGCATAGGTGATCCCATCGTCATGGGATCGTCATTTAGCTTAGGTACTGAAATGCTCATTATAATAGGCTGCTAATTTATCATAACCCGCTGGACCTGTGAGCTTGTCGTTAGCAGGAACCTTCCCACCTTTGGCAATAATGGCATCAGCCATACAGCGGTAATGCCACTTTTTTAACGCCTCTAACACCATTGCCGCTTGTGCTGGCTTTAGCCATTCAATGCGTTCAACCCCTTGGCCATTGCTGGTTTTTGTCATGCGCTTAACATAGGTGTTAATTGACACATCGGTTTTGCTACGAACAAAGTCCTGGTCAAACATGGTTAACCAAATGGCGCGTATCTTAGCCACTTCTGCTGCTCTGGCCACAGGTTTTTTCTTAGGTTTAAACCCGCGCTTTTTCATCAATGCAACAACATCATTAAGCTGTGAGTCACTTAACCCTTTCGCGCTGCGCTGACCTGTGACTTGCTCTAACAGATTACGATACATATCATCATCCAATTGCAGATCACGCTTACCGATTTGTACTAGCTTTAATGCGTTAGACATAGTTATGCCTCTAATTTTCTTCATTGACAGAATCAATCTGCTCAAATAGATCCCAAGAACCTTCTAAATCACTATAAATATATGTATCAGTTGATTCGTCATGTATAGGTAAGTAATCAAAACAATTAACTGATGTTTGGTTCCATGCAATTTTATGTTCTGGCAATAAGTCTGCTGACTTTAAAATTATAGCTTGCTCATTAAACGAGCTTTGAAAATGCTTTTCCCCATATTGTTCAAAAGCCGAAATTAGCCTAGGCAAATCACTAGACTTAACAGTTACTCGATCCATTGTTGAAGCGAGCACAATAATTTCAGACTGACTCAAGTCATGATAATTAGCAGCATTCCAAACTCGTTTTTGTAAATCGCTATCGAAGTGAGGGAAACAATCAAGCCCAAAGTATTCTCTAGCTATTTGATTCCATACATACATTGCACCACGCCATGCATTCTTAACCTCACCTAGCTCTAAACAATGATTACTACCAATCGAATAAATTTCTGTGTACGACATTCCCACCTCCTATGCAGCATTGCTGCGTTGTTGTCTATGTTCAGCCTGACAGGCTTTACAGCGACACTGTAAGCCGTCAGCCTCACGGCTAGCTGGCGACCAAAACAATGTGTCTTGCGGCCAAAACTCTAAACAGCGAGGGCAACGTTTTAGCAAGCCAATCTCGCCATCAATGATTGCTGTGCCACGTTGAATGCGTCGTTCAATCAGTGCTGGATTAATTAATGGCGTGTATTCACCAAACATAGCTGTCCCTTAATTAGCTGCTCATCAGTGCCTAGCAACCACGCTAGGCAGACAAGTAAGGCACTGCTTGGCCTTACCTGTTTCGCATTACTTACGCTTCACCGCCACTGTTTGCCGCAGTGAGGCAATCGGCTTTAATCAGCGCTAACCCGTCAAGCTTTTTAAACTGGCTGCAAAGCACCGAGGCTTTAGCGAAATAGGGCAAAAGGTATTCAATCCGCTGATGAAGATCTGGGCACTCTTTTTTGGCGCGGCGTTTGCCGTAAATTTTTTCGATATCGGCAATCATTTTAGGTTTGTATTTAGCAATGCTTTTCAACTTCCAAACGTCCCGCAAAATACTGGGCGCATCATCAGGCTGTTTATCCAATCTACTAATCCAAGCGCCTTCAATTACGCCATCGATATATACCGACAAACAGGTTTTTGATTCACTTTGACGCACACGGGCAATAGACACTTCATAACCCTTATAGCGAAAAGCAACATTAACCCAGCCACCGGCAAGTTCCGCTTCTAGGGCTTTCCACATCGGCTTACTAATCAGGGGTTGCTTTGTTAATTTAGTCATTATCGGTTTCACTCTCTGTTAATTCTTTCACTATGATCCGTTTAGTTTTGGTCGTCTTACGACTGCGCCAGTCACTACCCAAATGTTCATTAGCCCAATCATTTGCCTCATTTTGGTTGCAGCGCCGATGCTGCATAATGTAGGCGATAAGTTGATCATGCCGTTTCATATTGACGCCATGTCACTCATGCTTATCCCCAGTTCTTGTGCTATTCGAATATCTTCAATACTGCGGCGAACAATAAGCTTTTGCGGATTGACCACTTTTGATTTATCTGCCTTTTTTGTTTCACTAAAATTCGAACTACATGCATTAATGCTGGTGTTAAAAACCTGTTTAGACGTTGGCGACACCGCTGAATTAGCGGCGTACTGCGTGCGCTTTTGTTGGCATATTTTTGCTTTATTACGTTGGTAATATTCACGGGCTTTTAGTTGTTTTTCAGTGAGTGGTTTATTCATCTTGATCACCTCTAAGTTGCTTGTATTCTTCTTCAACATTTGACATCTCATTACCCAGCACAAAGTTAATGGCCGCTATGTAACCATCTTCAAAACTGCTATCCGGAAACCCTGTTCCATCGTGTTCAATTAGCGCTTCTGCCATTGCTATTTCGCGCTCTAATTCACTGCGGGTTAATGCGGTAGTGAATAGGCGTTTAAACTCATTACACATAGCGTTCAATCCTTCTGGTTTTGTCGTACACAGTGACAATGTTGTGATTAATAATTAAAAAATAAGCGCAGTCGCATTCCAGTATTCGCCTGGGTTGCCAGCCTGACGCTTTGTTAATCCGCCGCAATTGCTGTTTGCTTGGCCGTTTGGCTGTGGCTATGGCTTCAACTAACTGCGGATAATTACGCCCTGTTCGTTGTCGCCACCGCAAAATAGCGTGGCGACTTAGGCGAACCTCTCCATATCGAGTCAGTAGCACCACAATATGGCCTCGTTATAACTTGGCGATATCAAGGGCTATTTGTTTGTAACTGCCATCATCTTGGCGCTCATAAATGCGCAAGTAAGGTGTGGTGCCCATCACCTGAATAGAATCTGCAATGGCGTCCATGGCATCACGCCAATCAGCATCAGTAATGTTTAACTGGCGCAAACTGAGCACTTGGTTAACGTCAATGTGGCCTTGCTTATTTACCCGAAACGCCAGCTCAACTAAGGCTTTAATTTGGTCACTTGACCCAACAGACCAACGCTTAATGCATTCATCAATTTTTGATTTAGCGGCTTGTATCCGTTCATCAAAAACACGGTGTTCACCCATGCTGCGCTGCACCTTGTATTTGCCGTCAAACGACACTAGCGAAACGTTGCCTTTAGTGCCGCCAAACTTAACCCCAAACTCACTGGCGCTAAGGTCAACAAAGTCGGCTACTTGTGCCATGGCGTTGGTTTTATATATCGCCATTTTGCCCTGTAACATTTTTGCGGCTTCAACAATATCCAGCACGATGTCGTCACGCAGTTTGTCGATATCTTTTACTTGGCTTTCTGGTACGGCATGGCCTAAAGCGTTCATGCGGAAGCCTTGTGGAACAGTATTGTTAGTCATGTGTTTTTCTCTCTTAGCTTGCCAATCTTGGCATATGAATGATGTTGTTTACGGTAGGTTGTGGTGCAAGCTGAAAGTCATCCCAGCGCACTAGACAACCGTTAAATTCAGCAATGCATACATGGCTTGTTTGGCCATAATGCACCTCAGTAAGTTGCACCGCTTTGCGTTGCAATTGCGCATCTGGCTTGGCGATATAAATCACTGGCTTAGGTGCAAAGTGGTTTTTATCAATCACTGCTATACCCTTGTTGTTTAATCGGCCAATGGCAGTCAGCATCAGCGCTTGATTTTGTTGTCTGGTATTCATGATGCTTTCCTTGTTTCAGTTACTTCACGGTAGATAAGACCAGGGGCAATAATCACTTCATCTTCACGCATTTGGTCTAAACAAAAGCCACCTTTCACTTTCATTGCTACGCGGTCAAACTGGTAGGTTTTGCCTTCGCGATTAGTGATAAAGCGCTTGGCTTCAACTGGCTTACCGTTAACGACCACAATCACGTTTTCGTCCATCTTGTTTACTGTTTCCATTACTCACCTCACTCGTTGGTTTCTAATTCAGTAAATGCAGTGCGCAGCAGCTGCTCGGTAATTGCGGCACCTTTGGCAAACATGGCCGCAAGTTTTAGGGTTTTACTTAATAAACGCAGGCCACCTGGGCGCTCGCTAATTTGCAGCATTAAGCTCATTTCACTGCTGCCGTTAACATGCCAAGCCTCAGCAATGGCACGAACGTCAGCCTGTTTGGTTTTGTGTATGCCGCGCTTTTTAGCTATGCGACTAAACAAGCGAGCAAAGTCTTCGTTACGACGGCCACCGGTTAACTGGGTGTAAACCTTGTTGTTACCCACTAGCACCATGCCAATGCCGGTTTCTTCTTGCAGAATGCGCAGTTCTTCTAATGTCGGGTAATCAAGGTGGTCGGCTTCATCGATAATAATTAAGCCTTCGCTGCCTTTAAGGCGCTGACGAATAACCCGCGCTAATGGCCCTTTGGTGCGTGGCGCTTGGTCCATGCCTAGTTCCATCGCGATTTCGTACAAGCATTCTGTAAGGCTTGAGCGACTAGGGCTGGCGGTAACTTTCCACACGTTGTTATTGCAGCGCTGGTACTCGTCTAAGGTTTTGCTTTTACCTACCCCTGATGCGCCGTAAATAACCACGATTGATTCGGTAATTTGCGCATAGGCTAAGTCATCCATTATCTGTTTTGCGGTAACGGTCATCACAAAGCCAGGGTCAACACTTGGGGTAGCGTCACGCTGCTCACGCATGCGCAGCCACTTATCCAGTTTTTCGATCATCTTGGCGGGGTTAGCTTTGTATTGGCCGTTTAAAATTTGACTCAGCGTTGACGGTGATACGCTAATTTCTTGCGACACTTGCGATGACGTAACGCGCTTGGCTTCAATTAAGCTACTTACACGCATTACTACATCGGTTGCTGTGGTTTTGGCCTTGGTTAGGCTGGTTACATTGCTCATATATATCCTCTTTTATCGCGTGTTTATTGCGTTGTTAAACGGGGTTTAAAGTCGGTTTTTATTTTTAAGTTCGCGCAGGTAGGCAACGCTTTCACTAAAGTTAGCGGCGCACTCTGCTTGGTGTTCGTTTTGGTAGTCTTCGTCGTGCTGATATGCCACTGCTGTAGCTGTGTTACCTATTGATGCTGGGCGAGTCATGATCACCACTTTGCTCTCGGGTATAACCTCTTCTTTAAGCGGCTTCATCATGGCGGCAAGTTCTTGCTGCGCTATGCTGATTTGTGCCTCTGCAGCAAGCTTATTTGCCTTAGTAAACTGGGTGCGTTTACGCTTGGTTTCACGGGCAGCTTGAGTGTCGCCATAACCTGATTTTTCTAGGCATTCTGCAGTGCAAATATGCACACCATTTAGGGCGTATATTTCAAGCGATTCATGCAGCTTTAATGGGTCAAAACGAGCCACTAATTTTTGACCAACGTAGTTCATCATGGTCTCGTTGAAATAACGGTTTTTACGCCCCTTAATACTGCCGCCTGCATCAAGTGAAATAGTGCCGTGTTTGGTCACACGTACGGCCTCTGCTTGTAGCATCATCATCTGCAGTTGTTCTTTAGTCGCTTTGCGTATTGCTGCGCTTTCGTAGCTGCTACTAAACGCTTGATCAAAGCTCATAAAGCCTTTGCAAATTTCGGTGTTACGGTTGGCCTTGGCGTTATACATTTCAACGCCTTTGGCAATGGCTTTTAAAAAGTCTTCTGCGGCAATAGCTTTGCTGCCGTAGTTGTCTGGTTTTGCCATCGGATTAGGGCCGGTATAAGCACCACTGCATAGCGGGTGTTTGTCGATGTATTCATCTAATCCGCCCACACCAAATGCGCGTTCAATCGGTTTTGCCTGGCCGTGACCTTTACCCAAAATCACACTTGACCAATGCAGCTTAATCCCCAGCATCGGGATGATGCCTAACGGGTCATCCTCTTTAACTTTAAAGCGGTAACGATTAGCTACACCGCCTGTCATCCATTTGTTAGCAGCTGCACGGGTGTTATCTATGGTGAGTTCTTTGGGTATGCCAAACTTCTCGCACACATCCATTAGCGATAGACGAATACTGTCGGTGTTTTCGCTAATGTCACAGCGCCATCCGATGATCTTGCGGCTGTAGATATCCTGCCAAAACCATGTTTTTGGGCGTAATATTTCACCGTTAAACCACTTAACAAATACGTTGTGTTGGTAGCCGTCACCGTTGATCCACTCAAGCGCATGTAAACCTTCAACCGAGCGTTCTTGGGGTGGGTATAGCTGATGCAAGGCATGTTCACCTTCGCGCAACATAATGCGTTGCTGTTTAGTGACTTCATGATCCATGCGACGGCTTAAGCTTTTAAGGCTGGGGTAATACCAGTTGTTTTCCTCTGCGGCATCTTTAAGGCGCTCATAACAAACCGTCATTGGCGGCTGCTCAAGTCTTAAAAAGTCGGCTTTAAAAAACTCCCATGCTTCCGGTGTTATCGGTGCAAACTGGTTAGCCTTTTTGCTTTGGGCAACTTCAAAGTGTTTAGGTAAAAGCGCAGGGGCCCAATCGGCTTCGTCTATACCTTTTACTTTGGCGCAGTGACGACGAATAGAGCTAATAGCAATACCAAACTCATCACTAACAGACTCGTAAGCATCCATTAATTTCACCCCGTTACGCTTTAACGTAAACACGGCTTTAACAGCATTAAGTGCATGTTGAGCTTTGCCTTTGGCAGCACTGCTGGTTTTATTCCAGTTAGCCCAAAGGGCTTCGCGGCAATACGACTGCTGGCTTTTCTTCTTAGGTAAAGCAAGCACCTGATCGCCAACTTGTATTTTGCCTTGACGCTTATACAACGCCGTTTGTGTTGCTATGGGTAATAGGCTGATATGGTATTCAAACGCCTTAGTACCTTGGCGCTTTCTTCTTTCTATTCCACTAGATGCCGACAAATTCTCAACTAGCTTTCGAATACCGCGCTCAGTAGTTGGTAATCCAGGCATACCTGTAAGATCACTGATAACAAACCATTCCATGCTGTTACCCCGCTTGCTGTAGTTCTGCATAGCGGCTTGGCCAAACTTCAGAAGGAGTTAAGCCAAGAGCTTTAGCGATAATTCGTTCACCTTTAGGCCATGGTCTATCTAAAGCATTTGCCAAAGTCGTAGAAGCAAGCCCGTTATCACGACTTAATTTACTCATGGAAATGCCCTTCTTTTTCAATGCAGCAATAATGTCTGCTCTATGTAAATCTGTGCGTTCCATTCCCATTCCTCGCTTTTTCTGTATGATTAGCTGTTAGTTAGACAACTAAATTGACTAACTTAGTTAACTTAGGAACAGTATTGATCAACAAAAGGAACAGGTCAATAGTTTTCTGTTCCTTTTGTTGTTCAGCGGAAACTGGGTTTTAAATTAATAATCGGACTAAGTAACAATGACTTATAGTGAAAAGGAACAGAAAAGCCAGAAAAGGAACAGCGTTCCTTTAGCGGAGCAAGCAAACGGATCTACTTTTTCTCAAAGGCTAAGCATGGTTTTAGGTAATAAAAGCGGAAGGGCTTTTTCAAAGGAGATAGGAATCTCATATAGCACCTTGCACAATTACCTTTCAGGAGTAAGCTCACCGACACTAGAAAACTTGGTTGCGTTAGCTGCTAAAACGAATGTATCAATTGAATGGTTAGCTACTGGCAACAATGATGAAGTTAAAGAGCCAAAGGCCTTATACAGCATCAGTTTTGATAACGAGGAGTTCGCTTTAATACCCGGGTATCGTATTCAGGTATCGGCAGGCCATGGCGCGTTAAACCCTGACCAGCTTGAACCAACCAGGCATTTAGCGTTTAGGCGCAAGTGGTTAAAATATAGAGGTTTCTGTGAAAAGGACTTAGCCATCGTATGGGCTAAAGGTGACAGCATGGAACCGACGATCCACAACAACGACACGCTAGTGGTTCACACCGGACGCAATAAACCTGCAGATGGTCACATCTACATTTTCAGAAACGGTGACGAGCTTTTTGTGAAGCGCTACCAAAGCATGTTAGGTACCTGGCGCTTGATAAGTGACAACAGTTTTTACAGCGCACTAGATGTTCCAAAACAGGAACAACATCAATTTGAAGTAGTAGGCCAGGTGGTACACATAGCCAAAGACATCGGCGATTAGTTTAAATGTTTAAACGGTTTTTAAATTATCTTTCAACGTGGTTTGCTGTTGCTCATTCTACTAGACTATAAACGCACTTTTAAAAAGGATTGCTCAAACCTGCTCAATTTTACAAATCCCACAAACAAACACGGGGCCGACGATATTCAAATCATCAGCCCCGCGCCATACCTAGGTTTCATCAACAATACGATCCCATCTGATCCTCAAAGATCCAACCTAATCCCTATCCTTTGGTATTGTTCATTATCCTAGTCCCTATACAACCAAGAACGACTCGCGACACCAACTCATCATAATACTGGCAGCGACTGCGCTAGCGTATCACTCAATCAGCCTCAGCCAGCGGCGGCTAAAGTTGCTAAGCCTAGATTGCAGTCACTCGATGCTCTTCGCGGCTTCGATATGTTCTGGATCTTAGGCGGCGAGGCCATCTTTGCCGCGCTATTTGTTGTCACCTCCTGGCGCGGATTTCAATGGCTAGATAGCCAGATGCACCATAGTGAATGGCATGGATTGACGTTTTACGACTTAATTTTCCCGCTGTTTATTTTCTTATCAGGCGTGGCCTTGGGCTTATCGGCTAAGCGCCTCGATGGACTGCCATTCGCTCAGCGCTTGCCCAACTATCGTCACGCGTTCACTCGATTATTGTTGCTCGTGCTATTTGGGATCTTATACAACCATGGCTGGGGCACGGGGGTCGAACTGGATCCCGAGCAAGTGCGTTATGCCAGCGTCTTAGCCCGCATAGGCTTTGCTTGGTTTTTTGCCGCGTTGATCGTGTGGCATACCTCAGTGAATAGCCAATATTGGATAGCCGCTGCTATTTTAGTGGCCTATAGCCTATTACAACTGAGCCTTGGCCAGAGCGGGCAGCCATTCAGTCCCCATGGTTCAATCAATGCCTGGGTTGATAGCCATTGGTTGCCTGGGATCACCTATCAGAATAAAGCCTATGATCCCGAAGGGTTGTTATCGACCTTACCGGCGATAGTTAATGCGCTGGTGGGCGTGTTTGTTGGTCGCTTCATTAAACAGCAGTTAAGCGCAATCCGGGTGATAGCAGGCTTGTTGTCTCTGGCATCTGTCGCTATTCTTGCCGGCTTATTGTTATCGCCTTGGTTGCCTATCAATAAAGACTTATGGACAGCAAGCTTTGTCTTAGTGACCAGTGGTTACAGTATCTTATTATTTGCCTTGTTTTATTTCATGGTGGATGTGCTCAAATGGCACCGATTTTCACTATTTTTTGCGGTTATTGGCACCAATGCGATTGTCATTTATCTAGCCTCGAGCCTAGTGAATTGGCGTTACCTTGCTGACAGTGTGTTTGGTGGGCTGGTGGCCGCTGTACCATTGACTTGGCAGCCATTGCTGGCGGTGATGACATTACTGTTAGTGCAATGGTTGGTGTTGTATTGGTTATATAAACGTCAGATATTTTTTAAAGTGTGATGATATAGATGTTAGCACTGGCCACGAGGATGACAGCGCTGTCTTTTTGTGGTTTGATAGATTAACAAGCCTGAAACAAAAACGATTTACCTCCAAGGTAAATGGCACGTAGCCATTAGGCGGGATGCCTATCGCTTAATAATGATAACAAGGATATGAGGCAGGATATGAGTATGAGTGCGGTAAGTGAAGCTAAGGGTCGACCACAAAGTAGTGTGTTACCCATGACCATCATCGGCATATTATTTTTTATTTTTGGTTTTGTCACTTGGTTGAATGGGTCGTTAATTCCCTTTCTTAAAATCATATGTGAACTGAACGAGTTCCAAGCGTTATTTGTGACATTTGCCTTCTACATTGCTTATACCGTCATGGCATTGCCGATGTCGCATATTCTTAAGAAAACGGGGTATAAAAATGGCATGGCCATTGGCCTAGGTATTATGGCGGTAGGTTCCTTGTTATTTATCCCTGCAGCGCAAACCGCCAATTATATGTTGTTCTTGGTGGCCTTGTTTGTTTTAGGTACTGGCTTAACTATTCTTCAGACCGCATCGAACCCTTATGTGGTGCATATTGGCCCGCGAGAAAGTGCGGCGATGCGTATCAGTATCATGGGGTTGATCAACAAAGGTGCTGGCGTATTAGTGCCAATCTTATTTACCGCCTTGGTACTGGCTGGGTTAGATAACTTCAGTGCCGATCATCTCGCGGCATTAAATCCTAGCGAGCGCGCGGCGCAAATTTCTGAGCTCTCCTCACGTTTAGTGGTGCCCTATCTCTATATGGCGGTTGCATTAGTCTTTTTGATTGCTTTGGTGAAGTTTTCCTCTTTGCCAGAACTGCAGTTTGATGAAGATGAGACTGAGCATATGGATGCCAAGGGGATTATCCATTTCCCACAAGTGGTTCTCGGCGCGATTGCCTTATTCTGCTATGTAGGGATTGAAGTAATTGCTGGTGATACCATTGGTTTATATGGCGAATCCATCGGTGTGGCTCATTTTGCATCATTAACCTCATACACAATGGTGTTTATGGTGGTGGGTTACTTGATTGGCGTAACCTGTATTCCACGGTTTTTTAGCCAAGAAACTGCCTTAATTGGCTCGGCCATTGCGGGTGTCGTCTGTGTGCTTGGTGCCACATTGTCCTCAACGGAATCGACCCTGATGGCTGATATCATCTGGGGCTGGTCTGGCATTCCGGTTATCCCTGACTCAGTGACATTCGTCGCCTTGATGGGGCTAGCTCATGCCTTGGTCTGGCCGGCGGTCTGGCCGTTGGCCTTGCAAGGCTTGGGTAAATTTACCGCTCAAGGCTCAGCTTTACTGATCATGGGCATTTCGGGTGGCGCTATCTTGCCACTGGTCTTTGGTAAAATCGCCCATTTTGCTGATATCCAATTGGCTTACTGGATAGGCTTACCTTGTTATCTGTTTATTTTCTTTTATGCGATTAAAGGGCATAAGATGCGCCGCTGGCAATAGCCGGCAGCCTCTGGATAAAGTCACCTGCGGGTGGCTTTTTTTATGGGGTGCTTCTGGGGCGGCAGTGCAGTGACACGCTGCCGAATCGTTAGATACAAAAAAACCACCTAAAAGGTGGTTGTTTTGTTTATATGGTGCCGGCACCAAGAGTCGAACTCGGGACCTACTGATTACAAGTCAGTTGCTCTACCAACTGAGCTATGCCGGCTAAATTTGGTGCCCGAACCCGGAATCGAACCAGGGACACGAGGATTTTCAATCCTCTGCTCTACCGACTGAGCTATTCGGGCAACTAACGTCAGAGTTAGTCTGCTATCAAACCGCTGTCGCTGCTTGATGGCGCTATAATAGAGGCCTGCTTCGGTACTGGCAAGTCGTTTTTTTAAAGTAACGAGTTGTTTGCTCAGCTTTTAGCCTGTTGGTTGCATTTATCATCACAATGATTGAAAACTGACTATGTCTTCATTTGGTGATGGCGTATTTGCCAAATAGTGTGCACGCCTAACGTCAGTAAAATGATCGCCCCGCCGGTCAGATCATTGTTTGATGGCACATCGCCGATGAATAAATAGACATATAAAGGGCCGAGTAGGACTTCGGCTAACAAAATAAAGCTGGTTTGCGCCGCTGGAATATACGCGGGCGATTTTGAAATGCACAGGTAAGCGCTAGGCACGACCACGCCGCCTAAGATCACTAAATAAATAAACTGACTTTGGCTAACGCTCAAGGGGCTGGCGCCTTTATATAATGAGAATAGCGCGATGAGAATACCTGAGTTAATTAAGAAATTGGCAGCATGCTGGCCCTTGGTTTTACGCATGATAACTAAGTAGATGGCGGTAGACATGGCGGTAAATAGGGCGTAGAGATTACCGACCCATTGGCCTTGGCCTGGCGCAAAGGCAAAGATAAGCCATATCCCGGAGACGGCAATGGCGATTGCCAGTTGGGTTGGACGTTCAATTTTTTCCTTGAGCAACAACAAGGCAAGCAATGCCGTAAATAATGGCGCGGTATTGACTATCACCAAGGTACTGGCGACTTGCGTGTGATCGAGCGACTCCACAAAACAGATAGTCGACGCGGCAAATAATATCCCTGCTAGTAGCACCAATTTAGTCGGTGGAGTAAAATCACTCACTAATTCATCACGATTACACAGTAATTGGATGAATAACAGCGAGGTTGCTTGCAATGCTCCCCGCCAAAAGAGCAAGTCCCAAGGCGAACCACCGATAAGGCGAACTAACAGGCTATCAAAGCTTAGGATCATGATGCCTGCAAAGGCCAACCAAAGACCTCGTTGTTGATCTGTCATAAGGCTTCTCGTTTTATCTGACTGGCAGAAGTATAGAACACCTGCTTAGCAAATATTTTTTCATGGAGATTCTTTCATATGGACGCAAGCTTGGGTAAGCTGTAATACATTCTTATGCACCGCCTCATCCACGAGCTGCGGCAGCAATTCCACCCTATTTTGAGCCAAATGAGCACTGTCTTGTTTGGACTACTGTTGTTTAATGGAGACACAGGACTGTTATGAATAAGGTTCCAATGACCGTCGTTGGCGCAGAAACTTTGCGCAAAGAGCTGGACTTTTTAAAGTTTGATAGACGCCCTAAGATTACCGAAGCCATTGCTACGGCGCGTGAACTTGGTGATTTAAAGGAGAATGCTGAGTATCACGCTGCGCGTGAAGAGCAGGGCATTTGTGAAGCGCGAATTCGGGATATTGAAGGCAAACTGTCGAATGCACAGATCATTGATGTCACTAAAATGGACAACACAGGTAAGGTCATTTTTGGTACCACAGTGACCATTTTGAACTTAAATACCGATGATGAAGTGACCTACCGCATCGTCGGTGACGATGAAGCCAACTTTAAACTGAACCTCATTTCCGTCAATTCACCGATCGCTCGTGGGTTAATTGGCAAGAACATCGATGACGAAGTGACCATTGTCACTCCCGGTGGCGTGACAGATTTTGAAATTGTTGCCGTCGAATATATTTAATGGATACAAAAAAGCCGCTAATCGTTAGCGGCTTTTTTGTTGAAACTTACTTGGCTCGTGGCAAAGCAATCTTCATTTCTTCTGACTGACGGAACAACACCAGTATATGGCCAATTACTTGGACTTTTTCAGACTGAGTTTCACGGACAATAGCATCTACAATGGCGGCTTTCATGTCGCGGTCACTGGTGGCTACCTTCACTTTAATCAGTTCATGATGACCGAGTGCATTATCGATTTCAGCCAGTACACCTTCGGTTAACCCGTTGGATCCCAGCAACACCACAGGCTTTAAGTTGTGCGCCAATGCTTTGAGGTGTTGTTTCTGTTTGGTTGTTAAGTTCATTTCTACCAACTTTATGCTGAGTTACTGTTGAAAAACCGCTATTCTACCCTTATATAGGCTCAGTGTAATACTCATTTTCACGGAAATTCGATGTCAGGTAAAAAACGTTCAGCCAGCTCAAACCGCTGGATGCTCGAGCATTTTGATGATCATTATGTCAAATTAGCTCAAAAACAAGGTTTGCGATCGCGAGCAGCATTCAAGTTAGAAGAGTTGCAACAAAAGGATAAGTTAATTAAACCCGGCATGACAGTCGTCGATTTGGGGGCTGCGCCTGGGGGCTGGTCACAAGTGGCGGTGAAGTTGCTTGGGGGTAAGGGTAAGGTCATTGCATGTGACATTTTACCGATGGATCCGATTGTGGGTGTTGATTTCTTACAAGGCGATTTCCGTGAAGATAAAGTATTGGAGGCTCTATTAACGCGAGTCGGCGATGCCAAAGTCGATATCGTGTTGTCAGATATGGCGCCCAATATGAGTGGTACCGGGGGGGTTGATCAGCCCCGAGCTATGTATTTGGTGGAACTGGCGCTTGATATGTGTCACCAAGTTTTAGCACCCAATGGTAGTTTTGCCGTTAAGGTCTTTCAGGGGGAGGGCTTTGACGAATACATGAAAGCGGTGAAGGATGCCTTCCAGGTAGTCAAAACCCGTAAACCAGACTCATCACGCCCACGTTCGCGTGAAGTCTATCTTGTGGCGACAGGTTACAAGTTGTAGTAATCTAGCGTTAATCATCGCAAGACTTTAAGAGGTCGAGTAATTTGAGTGACATGGCAAAAAATCTAATACTCTGGGTGGTCATCGCCGTCGTACTGATGTCGGTGTTCCAGGGATACTCCCCCTCTTCTTCCTCCGCGCAGAAGATGGATTATTCAACTTTTTTGGATGCTAACCAAAAAAGTAATATCGCGTCGGTAGTTATTGCTAGCGACCAACGGACTATTGATGGAGTTAAGCGCAGCGGTGAAAAATTCACCACTATCATGCCGATTTACGATCAAGATCTGATAAATGACTTGATGAGTAAAGGTGTCATAGTGTCGGGTAAAGAAGCCGAACAAACGGGTTTTCTAACCCAAATCTTTATTTCTTGGTTCCCCATGCTGTTGTTGATTGGTGTGTGGATCTTCTTTATGCGTCAAATGCAAGGTGGCGGTGGTAAAGGTGCGATGTCGTTTGGTAAAAGCAAAGCCAAACTGATGGGCGAAGACCAAATCAAAACCACCTTCGTTGATGTGGCCGGTTGTGATGAAGCCAAAGAAGAAGTGAAGGAGTTAGTGGATTACTTACGTGACCCGACTAAATTCCAACGTCTTGGCGGCCGTATTCCAACGGGTGTGTTAATGGTTGGCCCACCGGGTACCGGTAAAACCTTACTAGCCAAAGCCATTGCCGGTGAAGCTAAGGTGCCTTTCTTTACCATTTCGGGCTCTGACTTTGTTGAAATGTTTGTCGGTGTCGGTGCATCTCGTGTGCGTGACATGTTCGAGCAAGCGAAGAAATCAGCCCCTTGTATTATCTTTATCGATGAAATCGATGCGGTCGGTCGTCAACGTGGGGCCGGTTTAGGCGGTGGACATGACGAGCGTGAGCAAACATTAAACCAAATGTTGGTTGAAATGGATGGTTTTGAAGGTAACGAAGGCATTATTGTGATTGCTGCGACTAACCGTCCTGACGTATTGGATGCGGCATTATTGCGTCCAGGCCGTTTTGACCGCCAAGTGGTGGTGGGGTTACCGGATGTTCGCGGCCGTGAGCAGATCTTGAAAGTTCACATGCGTAAAGTCCCCATTGGTGATGATGTCAAAGCCAGCGTGATTGCACGTGGTACGCCAGGGTTCTCGGGTGCTGATTTGGCTAACTTAGTCAACGAAGCCGCTTTGTTTGCTGCCCGTGGTAATCGCCGCGTCGTAGGCATGGAAGAGTTTGAGCGCGCCAAAGACAAGATCATGATGGGTGCTGAACGTCGCTCGATGGTGATGTCTGAAGCCGATAAAGAAATGACGGCTTATCATGAAGCTGGGCATGCCATTGTCGGTTATTTGATGCCGGAACATGATCCCGTCCATAAAGTCACTATCATCCCTCGTGGTCGTGCTTTAGGGGTGACCTTCTTCTTACCTGAGGCCGATGCTGTCAGCCAGAGTCGTCGTAAGCTCGAATGCCAAGTGTCGGTGGCGTATGGTGGCCGTTTAGCCGAAGAAATGATTTATGGCCGTGATCAAGTGTCAACGGGCGCCTCACAAGATATTAAGTATGCGACGTCGATTGCTCGTAACATGGTGACTCAGTGGGGCTTCTCAGACAAGCTTGGACCGTTATTGTATGCCGAAGAAGATGGTGAAGTCTTTTTAGGGCGTTCAATGGCAAAATCTAAGCATATGTCTGATGAAACTGCCACGATCATTGATGCTGAAATTAAAGCCATTATTGATAGAAACTATCAGCGTACTCAGCAGATTTTGACAGATAATTTAGATATCTTACATGCCATGAAAGATGCCTTAATGAAGTATGAAACTATTGATTCTCCGCAGATTGACGATTTGATGGCTCGCCGTGAAGTTCGCCCGCCAGCGGATTGGCAAGACGATAATCAATCGCGAGATGATAATAACACTCCTAATGCTCGCCCCGCTGAGCAAACTGAGAGTGACCATACTGAACCTAAGGTGACCTCTGAGCCTAAGCCAGAAACACCGCTCAAGGACAGTGGCGAAGCCGATATTAAATAATCGGTTGATATAAAAAAGAAAACCCCGAAAGGGGTTTTCTTGTTTACGGAGAGTAAATGAAAACACTTCACTCAAAAGGACTGGTGCTGGATTTGACCCAACCTGTGGTGATGGGGATTGTGAATACCACCCCTGATTCATTTTCAGACGGTGGCCATTTCTTCGGCGTTGAGCAAGCGTGTGCCCATGCTGAGCAATTGATTAGTGAAGGGGCGAAAATCATCGATATCGGCGGCGAGTCAACGCGCCCCGGTGCGCCGTTAGTTAGTGTCGAACAAGAGTTGGCACGCGTTATCCCTGTCATTGAATACATCAGTCGTCGCCATAATGTGTGGTTATCGATAGATACCAGTAAACCTGAAGTGATGGCCGGCGCCGTTGCTGCCGGTTGCCATCTGATCAATGATGTTCGCGCCTTAACTGAACCCGGAGCCCTTGCCATGGCCGCGCAATTGCAAGTGCCTGTTTGCTTAATGCATATGCAAGGTCAACCGCAAACCATGCAAGCGAACCCAAGCTATGATGACCTTATTAAGGAGGTGACTGAGTTTTTTAAGGCTCGTATCACAGCATGTGTGTCTGCAGGTATCAGTTTAGATAATATTATCTTGGATCCCGGATTCGGATTTGGTAAAACCTTGGCTCATAATTACCAGCTACTTGCTAACCTATCTAAATTTACTTCATTGCAGTTGCCCTTACTTATCGGGCTTTCTCGTAAAAGTATGATTGGTCAATTATTGGGGCGAGAGGTGGATCAGCGAGTCAGTGGCAGTGTGAGCGCCGCCTTACTGGCATGCCAGCAAGGTGCCAATATCATTCGTGTGCATGATGTCGCGCCAACAATAGATATGCTCAAAGTCTGGCAAATGACCCAGGCTCACGGCCAACATGGCTGAAATTAGTGGTGTAATCGTCGATAGTAAAGGATCATCGCTTATGATTTACTGGCGGTGGTGGTAAGTCGCTTTTTAAGCTTATACAGAAATAATGGATACAATAATGAGAAAGTTTTTTGGAACGGACGGTATTCGCGGCAAAGTTGGCGCGGGCAAGATGACCCCCGAATTAGCCTTAAAATTGGGCTGGGCTGCTGGGCGAGTATTATCTCGCAGCGGCACTCGTAAAGTCATTATTGGCAAAGATACCCGTATTTCGGGCTATTTATTTGAATCAGCCCTAGAGGCCGGTTTATCGGCAGCCGGCTTGAATGTGATGCTGTTAGGGCCGATGCCGACTCCGGCAGTCGCCTACTTGACTCGCACCTTCCGCGCCGAGGCTGGCGTGGTGATCAGTGCCTCTCATAATCCGTATTATGATAATGGTATCAAATTCTTCTCAACCACAGGCTGTAAATTAGATGATGTAGTCGAGCTTGAAATTGAAGCTGAACTCGAAAAGCCGATGACTTGTGTGGAATCTCATTTATTGGGTAAGGTCTCCCGCGTTGAGGATGCCGCTGGGCGTTACATCGAATATTGTAAAGGTAATTTCCCGGCTGAATTTACCTTAGAAGGCTTAAAGATAGTGGTCGATTGCGCGCATGGTGCCACTTATCATATTGCGCCCAATGTATTCCGTGAGCTCGGCGCTGAGGTTATCACCATTGGCACCAGTCCTAACGGCGTTAATATCAATCTTGACTGTGGCGCAACCTCGATGGCGGCCATTCAAGCTAAGGTGGTAGAAACCGGCAGTGATTTAGGTATTGCACTTGATGGCGACGGCGACCGGATCATGATGGTGAATCGACATGGTGAGGTAATCGATGGCGATCAAATTCTGTATATCCTCGCCATGGATGCCAACGCGCGTGACACCTTGAAAGGCGGAGTCGTTGGCACCTTGATGTCAAACCTAGGGTTTGAGTTGGCCCTGCAAGCTGCCGGTATTCCTTTTGCGCGTTCAGCCGTCGGTGATCGCTATGTCATGGAACTCTTAAAAGAAAAGAATTGGCGTTTAGGTGGTGAAAACTCCGGCCATATCTTAAGCCTAGATAATGGAACGACTGGCGATGGCATTATTGCCGGCGTGCTGGTGTTAGCTGCTATGCGCCGTCAGCAATTGAGCTTGGAAGCCTTAACGGCGGATCTCACCATGTTCCCACAGATATTGGTGAATGTTCGCTTTGAGGGCCAAAGCGATCCGTTATCATCTGAACGGGTCAAACAAGCCGTGAGCCAGGTTGAAGCGCAGTTAGGTCAGCGCGGGCGCGTGTTGTTAAGAAAATCTGGCACCGAGCCATTAATTCGGGTGATGGTCGAGGGCGAAGATGCGTCTGAGGTCGAACAATTTGCTCACCAAATCGCCGCAGCCGTAACTGAGGCCGCTAAGTAAATGATTGGGCAAGGCAACTTGCCCAATTAATGTTCTGCGGGAGCAAAAAGTAAGCATTCGCACTCACTTAGATGATTTTTATAAGTTTAGCTATTGTAACTTGCTAAGGGGTTCGATATTATCCCTCCCGCTTTCAGAGGAGACAGAGATGGCACTCAGACGCCCCATGGTTGCAGGCAACTGGAAAATGAATGGTAGTGCTGAATTGGCGCAAGATTTATTCAGTAAGTTTGCTCGCAAGATAAAGGACGATTCTGCTGAAGTAGTCTTATGTCCTCCAGTCATTTATCTCGAAAGTGTTAAACGACTGATGGAAGAAAATAAAGAGGCCTTAAGTGGCAGCTTAGTCAGAATGGGAGCTCAAAATCTGAGTCAGCATCAATTTGGTGCTTATACAGGTGAAGTTTCCGGGCAAATGCTTGCAGATGCCGGATGTCGATACGTGATTATCGGCCATTCTGAACGCCGCAGAATGTACGGCGAAACCAGTGATATCGTGGCCGACAAATTTGCGGCAGCTCAGCGACATGGTTTGACCCCGATCTTATGTGTTGGTGAGTCAGGTCCAGCGCGTGAAGCAAGAAGAACGTTTGAAGTTATTGCTGAAGAATTGGACGTGGTCATTGAAAAAAATGGCACCATGGCCTTTGATAATGCGATAATCGCCTACGAGCCACTTTGGGCAGTAGGTACTGGTAAAAGTGCGACACCAGAGCAGGCCCAGGAAGTACATGCGTTTATTCGTAAACGACTTTCTGAAGTGTCTCCTTATATTGGGGAAAATATCAGGATCCTCTACGGTGGTAGTGTGACTCCGGCCAATGCGGCAGATATTTTCGCACAGCCTGATGTTGATGGTGGACTGATTGGTGGTGCCAGTTTAAACTCGGCTGAGTTTTTAACCCTGTGTTCCATAGCGATGAGCGCATAATTTATGTTTAATGTATTAATGGTTGTTTACTTGTTGGTTTCTATCGCCTTAATCGGCTTGATCTTAATCCAGCAAGGTAAAGGAGCTGATATGGGAGCTTCCTTCGGTGCCGGTGCATCAGGGACTCTGTTCGGTTCAGGTGGTTCAGGCAATTTCCTGACACGCACCACTGCAATTTTAGCGATTAGCTTCTTTGCATTAAGCTTAATCATCGGCAACCTGAGTGCAAACTCAGCAAAAGAAGATGATAGCTGGAAAAGTCTTTCAACTGGTCCTGCTCAACAAGTTGAACAGCCAGTAACTCAATCACAGGATAAGATCCCTGATTGATAGCAAGTTCGCCGAGGTGGTGGAATTGGTAGACGCGCAGCCTTGAGGTGGCTGTGACCTAACGGTCGTGCGGGTTCAAGTCCCGCTCTCGGCACCAAATTTGAGAAAATATTGCGTTTTATTTTTCTCAAATATTGCAAGTAGATGGCAGAGTCCATATACTGGCAGCAGTTTTCGGACGCGGGGTGGAGCAGCATGGTAGCTCGTCGGGCTCATAACCCGAAGGTCGTCGGTTCAAATCCGGCCCCCGCAACCAAACTCCCAGTGGCGCTAACATTAAGTTGAGCGTAACTGTTTATAGGTTCTTATATCAATAGCCTCGTAATTACGGGGTTTTTTGTTATTTGCGACTTTTAAATTGGCCGGAATACGGCGAAATACTGGGGCTTATTAGCCCTTTTTTTGTTTTTTGGGGGTTACCTTGGCAACACTAGAATCCAAACTGACCGAGATGTTACTGCCACCTGTGGCGGCTCTGGGTTTTCAGCTGTGGGGAATTGAATACCTGCAGGCGGGTAAACATTCCACCTTACGTGTATATATCGACAGCGATAAGGGTATCAATGTCGAAGATTGCGCCGCTGCCAGTCGTCAGATCAGTGCGATCATGGATGTTGAGGACCCAATTACACACGAATACACGCTGGAGGTATCCTCTCCAGGCGTCGATCGTCCTCTGTTTTCGGCTGCACACTATGCGGCTTATCTCGGGGAAGATGCGAAAGTTCAATTGACCATGCCAGTCGATGGCGGCCGCAATATGAAAGGCGTCATCACCAAAGTTGAAGGTCAAATGCTGACTTTGACTGTCGATGGTAAAGAAAAATTGGTTGCTATTGATAATATTCGCAAAGGCAACTTAATCGCTAAGTTTTGATAGATTCAAGGTGAACGAGGCAAGATCATGAATAAAGAAATTTTGCTGGTCGCTGAAGCAGTGTCCAATGAGAAAGCAGTTCCGCGTGAGAAGATTTTCGAAGCGCTAGAATTTGCCTTAGCGACTGCGACCAAGAAGAAATATGAAGGTGATATCGACGTCCGCGTTGCTATTGACCGTAAAACCGGTGCATACGAAACCTTCCGTCGTTGGCAGGTCATCGATGATCAGGGTGAAGCGCTGGAAAATCCTTTCCGTGAAATCACCTTAGAAGCCGCTCGTTATGAAGAGCCTGGTATTGAAGTGGGTCAGTTCATCGAAGATGAAATTGAATCGGTTGTTTTCGATCGTATTACCACGCAAACCGCCAAGCAAGTCATCGTGCAAAAAGTACGTGAAGCTGAGCGTGCTCAAGTGGTTGAGCAATTTGCTGACAAAGAAGGTGAGTTGATCACTGGTATTGTTAAAAAGAGCAATCGCGATAGCGTGGTTGTTGATTTAGGCAATAACGCTGATGGTGTATTGTATAAAGAAGACTTGATCAGCCGTGAAAGTTTCCGCCCAGGCGATCGCGTTCGTGCCTTACTGTATTCAGTTCGTCCCGAAGCTCGTGGTGCTCAGTTATTCTTAACTCGTACTAAACCTGACATGCTGATTGAGCTGTTCCGCGTTGAAGTACCTGAGATTGCTGACGAAATGATCGAAATCATGGGCGCTGCCCGTGATCCAGGTAGCCGCGCTAAAATCGCGGTGAAGTCGAACGATCGTCGCATCGACCCTATCGGTGCCTGTGTGGGTATGCGTGGTGCACGTGTGCAAGCGGTATCCAATGAATTGGGTGGCGAGCGCGTAGATATCATCATGTGGGATGATAACCCAGCACAATTTGTGATTAACGCCATGGCACCTGCCGATGTTGCGTCAATCATTGTCGATGAAGACAACCATTCTATGGATATCGCAGTTGAGGCTGATTCTCTGGCTCAAGCGATCGGCCGTAGTGGTCAAAACATTCGTTTAGCTACCCAGTTAACTGGTTGGGAATTGAATGTGATGACGGTTGAAGACATGAATGCCAAGCATCAGGCTGAAAGCGCTAAAGTGGTTAACCTGTTTGTTAATGCATTAGAGATTGATGCTGATTTTGCTCAACTGTTGGCAGACGAAGGCTTTACTTCATTAGAAGAGATTGCCTACGTACCAGAAGCTGAGTTACTGACTATTGACGGTCTGGATGAAGACATTGTTGAAGCCTTGCGTGAGCGTGCTAAAGCAGCGATTTCAACCCGAGCGTTAGCTTCTGAGGAAGCATTGGATGGGGCTGAGCCAAGTGATGACTTACTTGCGCTGGCCGGAATGGAACGTCACCTCGCGTTTGTGTTAGCAAGTCGCGGTATCGTGTCGTTAGAAGATTTAGCCGAACAAGGCATTGATGATTTGATCGAGATTGAAGAATTGACAGAAGAAAAAGCGGGAGAGCTGATCATGGCTGCCCGTAACATCTGTTGGTTTGGCGAAGAAGCCTAGTCGATCAACAGGGGGAAATAACTGATGTCAGGAACAACAGTCGAAAAACTTGCGCAAGAAGTCGGAAAAAATGTTGATCGTTTGATTGAGCAATTTTCTGCCGCAGGTGTGAAAAAAGTTAACGGTGATACTGTCTCTGAGCAAGAAAAGCAGCAGTTACTGGATTATCTTAAAAAGCAACATGGTGGTGATGCCGTCCCGACTAAGATGACATTGCAACGCAAAACTGTGCAGACTTTGAGTGTGGCCGGCAACGGTGGCCAGTCTAAAGATGTTAAAGTTGAAGTGCGTAAGAAACGGACCTTCGTTAAGCGTGATGAGGCAGCGATAGCGGCCGAAGCTGAAGCACAAGCTCGTGCCGAAGCAGAAGCTAGCGCAAAAGCAGAAGCCGAGGCTAAGGCCAAGGCAGAAGCTAAGGCAAAAGCAGAAGCCGAAGCTACGGCTAAAGCGGCTGCTGAAAAAGCCGCTGCAGAAGCTAAGGCGAAAGCTGAGAAGACTTCTCAAGCTCAAGCCCCATCAACAACTAAAGTTGATGCAGAAACAACAGAAGCGAGAGCAGCCCGTTTGGAAGAAGAAAAGATTAAATCGGCCCAAGAAGAACTGGCCAAGCGCAAAGCCGACGAAGAAGCAGCGAAAGCCGCAGAAAAAGCACGTCGCTTAGCAGAAGAAAATGCAAAACGTTGGGATGAAGAAGAGCGCCTACGTTTAGAAGCCGAGAAAAACGGTGATCACCATATCACGACCTCTGTGGTTGCTCGTGCAGCTGAAGACACGGTTGATATGGATGAAGAAAAACGCGGACGTCGCAGTCGCAATAAAACCGCAGCTAAAAAGCGTGGCGGTAAAGATGCTCGTGACGGTCGTGAGCGCCATATGAAGAGCCGCAGCAATGCGCCTAAATCTATGGCCCATGGTTTTAATAAGCCAGTCGCTGCGGTTAACCGCGAAGTGCGTATTGGCGAAACCGTGACTGTGGCAGAATTAGCTCAGAAAATGGCCATCAAAGCGACTGAAATCATCAAGCAAATGATGAAGATGGGCTCAATGGTGACCATTAACCAAGTGTTGGATCAAGAAACCGCACAAATGGTGGCTGAAGAGCTGGGTCACAAGGTTATCCTGTTACGCGAAAACGAACTGGAGCATCAAGTTCTGGCTGACCGTGACGGTGATGTCGCCATGGAGCCTCGTGCACCAGTGGTAACTATCATGGGTCATGTTGACCATGGTAAGACATCGTTGCTCGATTATATCCGTCGTGCCAAAGTTGCTGCTGGTGAAGCCGGTGGTATTACTCAGCACATCGGTGCATACCATGTTGAAACTGACAATGGCATGATCACCTTCTTAGACACTCCTGGTCACGCCGCGTTTACCGCCATGCGTGCTCGTGGTGCTAAAGCGACCGATATCGTGATCTTGGTTGTCGCTGCCGATGACGGTGTTATGCCGCAAACCATCGAAGCTATCCAGCACGCGAAAGCGGGTAACGTGCCATTAATCGTGGCCGTGAACAAAATGGATAAGCCAGAAGCGGATCCAGATCGCGTTAAGACCGAGTTAGCTCAGCACAACGTGATGTCAGAAGATTGGGGTGGAGAAAACATGTTCGTCCACGTATCTGCTAAAGCAGGTACTGGGGTTGATGAACTGTTGGAAGCCATCTTACTTCAAGCCGAAGTATTAGAACTGAAAGCGGTACGTGATGGTATGGCTGCCGGTGTTGTCGTGGAATCTAAACTGGACAAAGGCCGTGGCCCCGTTGCTACCGTATTGGTTCAAGAAGGTACTCTGCGTCAAGGCGATATCGTTTTGTGTGGATTGGAATACGGTAAAATCCGTGCCATGAAAGATGAAAACGGTAACCCGATCACTGAAGCTGGCCCATCTATTCCAGTTGAGATTTTAGGTTTGTCTGGCGTGCCAAGTGCTGGTGATGAAGCAACCGTGGTACGTGATGAACGTAAAGCCCGCGAAGTTGCTCTGTATCGTCAAGGTAAATTCCGTGATGTTAAGCTGGCCCGTCAGCAAAAATCTAAGCTGGAAAACATGTTTGCTAACATGGTTGAAGGCGAAGTTCAGGAACTGAATATCGTGCTTAAGGCTGATGTACAAGGTTCTCTGGAAGCGATTTGTGACTCACTGATGAAGCTGTCTACCGACGAAGTGAAGGTGAACATCATCGCTCGCGGCGTGGGTGCACTGTCTGAAACTGACGCTACGTTAGCGGCGGCTTCTAATGCAATCATGATGGGCTTCAACGTTCGTGCTGATGCACAAGCGCGCAAGACCATCGAATCTGAAAGTGTTGATTTACGTTATTACAGCGTGATTTACGACTTGATCGATGAAGTCCGTGCTGCGATGACCGGTATGTTGGCACCAGAATTCAAGCAAGAGATCATTGGTCTGGCTGAAGTTCGCGATGTATTTAAGTCGCCTAAGCTGGGTGCGATTGCTGGTTGTATGGTTACTGAAGGTATCGTTAAGCGCAGCGCACCAATTCGTGTACTACGTGACAACGTGGTTATCTATGAAGGTGAACTGGAATCGCTGCGTCGCTTTAAAGACGACATGCAAGAAGTTCGTAACGGCATGGAGTGTGGTATCGGCGTTAAGAACTATAATGATGTTCGCGTTGGTGACCAAATCGAAGTATTCGAAACCGTTGAAGTGGCACGCACACTTTAATCTCATTTGAATTGATAAAGGGCGGGTGCGGTCTCTTTGGTACTTGAGTATCAAACAGATGCGGCATACCGCCCTTTGGTGATTATTATGGCAAAAGAATTCAGTCGTACCCGTCGTATCGGCCAACAGTTACAACAAGAGTTGGCCCAGGTACTGCAGCGGGACATGAAAGATCCCCGTGTTGGCATGGTGACAGTTAATGATGTCGAAGTGTCTCGTGACCTCAGCTACGCCAAGGTGTTTGTGACCTTCTTTGAAGAAGACGATGCAATTATCGCTGATAAGTTATCTGCCCTAGATGTCGCGGCACCTTATATTCGTACCTTAGTGGCAGGCCGCATGAAATTGCGCGTGATGCCGCAGCTGCGTTTTGTCTACGACAGCTCGTTAGTCGAAGGTATGCGGATGTCGAACCTGGTGAGCAAAATCATCCGTGAAGATGAACAGAAACAGCAAGCTCACGGCACGAGCGAAGACGATCCTAAGGAGTCCTAATGGCGCGTCGTCCCAAAGGTCGCTTTATTGATGGTATTGTGTTGTTAGACAAGCCGACGGGCATGAGCTCAAATCACGCTCTGCAGCGAGTAAAACGCATGTATGGTGCGGCAAAAGCCGGCCATACTGGCGCGCTTGATCCATTAGCCACCGGCATGTTACCTGTGTGTTTAGGTGAAGCCACCAAATTTTCGTCTCACTTATTAGATGCCGATAAGCGTTATCTAGTGACGGCAAAATTAGGGGTCAGAACCGACACCAGTGATTCTGATGGCGAGGTCGTGCAAGTACGACCGGTGAATATTACCGATGAGCAGTTGCAACAAGCGTTAGCGCATTTTCGTGGTGATACCATGCAAGTGCCCTCAATGTTTTCTGCACTAAAGTATCAGGGGCAACCCTTATATAAATACGCTCGTGAAGGTAAAGAAGTGCCGCGCGAAGCGCGACCTATCACAGTGTATGAGCTTAACTTTGTCAGCTTAGAAGGTGACGATTTAACCTTAGATATTCATTGTTCTAAGGGCACCTATATTCGTACCATCACTGACGACTTAGGCGAAATGCTGGGGTGTGGCGCTCATGTCACCATGCTGCGTCGTACTAAGGTTGCCGATTATCCCTATGAAAAAATGGTGACGTTAGAGCAGTTACAAGCCTTGGTTGACCAAGCGCAAGAGCAAGCGTTAGCGGCGTCGACCCTACTAGATCCCTTGTTACTGCCAATGGATACTGCGGTTGCCAATTTTCCGGTCGTCCATGTGCCTGACCACGCGGCAGCGTTCCTGATGAATGGTAATCCGGTGCAAGTGGCAAATGCCCCTAGCGATACGCTGGTGAGGATCACCCTAGGTGAACCACCCCGTTTTGTGGGTATTGGCCAAGTTAATGAGGCCGGCTTACTGGCACCGAAGCGGTTAATCGTGATCCAATCTGCGGATTAAGCAGTTGCGCCTTGGCGAGAATCTGGCTAAAATACCGCTCCCCTTGGCTGAGTTAGTGATCGGCTAAGGTTTATATAGTTAATTTTTGGAGATAAACATGTCACTAAGCGTTGAAGCGAAAGCTAAAATCGTTGCTGAATTTGCCCGTTGTGAAAACGACACTGGTTCTACTGAAGTTCAAGTTGCTCTGTTAACTGCACAGATCAACCACCTGCAAGGTCACTTCAAAGAGCACATCCACGATCACCACTCACGTCGTGGTCTGTTACGTATGGTAAGTGCTCGTCGTAAGTTACTGGCATATTTGAAGCGTACCGACGTTGTTCGTTATGCTGACCTGATCAAGCGTTTAGGTCTGCGTCGCTAATACGGCGTTTCGCCCACTTGATAGCATGACTCCTTGATTCATGCTATCAAGGTAAAACAGGAGGCTTTGGCCTCCTTTTTTATTGGCTGCAATTTATCGTGGGTCATTTCCACCCCAATCAGCAATATTTCCTCGTTATCATCAAATTGTCTTCCAATGTAGCTTAAAGCGCTCTTTATCTATTCACAGGTATTGCAGTATACTTACGCGCGTAATTAAGGTTATTAAATTAAGGAATGGGTCACGTGAATCCTATCGTAAAAAGTTTTGAGTATGGTCAACATACAGTCACCCTGGAAACAGGTGTTATTGCACGTCAAGCGGATGCCGCTGTTTTAGCCAGCATGGGCGACACCACAGTTTTAGTGACTGTTGTGGGTAAGAAACAGGCAGATCCAGGTCGTGACTTCTTTCCTTTGACTGTAAACTATCAGGAAAAAACTTACGCAGCAGGTAAGATTCCTGGTGGTTTCTTTAAGCGTGAAGGTCGTCCATCTGAAGATGAGACATTGATTGCCCGTTTAATCGATCGTCCAATTCGTCCATTGTTCCCTAAAGGCTTCGTTAACGAAGTTCAGGTTATCATCACTGTCGTTTCTGTGGATCCACAGATTGAGCCAGACATTGTATCTATGATTGGTACTTCTGCAGCGCTTGCCATTTCAGGCATTCCATTCAGCGGTCCATTGGGTGCAGCTCGCGTTGGTTATAGCAATGGTGAATACCTGCTGAACCCAGGTGCGGAACAGCTGGTTGACAGCCAATTGAACTTGGTAGTTGCTGGTACTCAAGGTGCCGTGCTGATGGTTGAGTCAGAAGCGAATGCTCTGCCTGAAGAAGTGATGTTAGGCGCTGTGGTTTACGGTCATGATCAACAGCAAGTTGTGGTTAACGCCATTAACGAATTTAAAGCTGAAGCCGGTAAGCCAACATGGAACTGGTCTGCGCCAGTGAAAGACGAGCAATTAGTAGCTCAAATCAAGACATTGGCCGAAGAAGGTTTAACTGCCGCTTACCAAATTATCACCAAGCTTGAGCGTCAAGATCAAGTGGCGGTTGTTAAGCAAGCTGCGATTGCTAAATTACTGGAAACTCAGCCTGAACTGAATGTTCGCGAGTTAGAAGAGTTATTAGGTAGCTTAGAAAAGAAAGTCGTTCGTAGCCGTATTATTGCCGGCAACCCACGTATCGACGGCCGTGAACCTGACATGGTTCGTGCCCTGAGCGTAATGGCGGGTGTATTACCACGTACTCATGGTTCAGCCCTGTTTACCCGTGGTGAAACTCAGGCGTTAGTGACTTGTACCTTAGGTACTGAACGTGATGCCCAGAAGATTGATAGCATCATGGGCGAGCGCACTAACCGCTTTATGCTGCATTATAACTTCCCTCCTTATTCTGTAGGTGAAACTGGCATGGTGGGTTCACCTAAGCGTCGTGAAATTGGTCACGGCAAGTTAGCATGGCGTGGTATCAACGCTGTGATGCCGACTGCCGCTGAATTCCCATATTCTGTCCGTGTAGTGTCTGAAATCACCGAATCAAACGGTTCAAGCTCTATGGCTTCTGTTTGTGGTACTTCTCTGGCGCTGATGGATGCGGGTGTTCCTATCAAGACTTCTGTTGCGGGTATCGCGATGGGTCTGGTGAAAGAAGGTGATGATTTCGTTGTACTGTCTGACATCTTAGGTGATGAAGATCATTTAGGTGACATGGACTTTAAAGTGGCCGGTACTCGTGATGGTATTACTGCTCTGCAGATGGATATCAAAATCGAAGGTATCACTAAAGAAATCATGGAAATTGCCTTACAGCAAGCCTATGGTGCTCGTGTTCATATTTTGAATGTGATGGACCAAGCCATTGGTTCTGCTCGTGATGATATCTCTGATCACGCGCCACGTATTACGACCATCAAGATTAACCCTGAGAAAATTCGTGATGTTATCGGTAAAGGCGGCGCGACTATCCGTGCGTTGACCGAAGAAACCGGTACCACTATCGAGTTGGATGATGACGGTACTGTTAAGATTGCCTCTTCTAATGGTGAAGCGACTAAAGAAGCGATTCGCCGTATTGAAGAAATCACTTCAGAAGTTGAAGTGGGTCGCATCTATAAGGGTAAGGTTATCCGTATCGTTGATTTCGGTGCGTTTGTTAACATCCTGCCTGGTAAAGATGGTCTGGTACACATTTCACAGATCAGTGAAGAGCGTGTTGCTAACGTTTCTGATCACTTACAACTGAACCAAGAAGTTGATGTGAAAGTGATGGAAGTTGACCGTCAAGGCCGTGTGCGTTTGTCGATTAAAGAAGCTAAAGCGCCTGTAGCTGAAGCGTAATTCTGTCGTACTGTGTTTAAAGAGACCTTCGGGTCTCTTTTTTTATGTCTATGTATTGGCAAGACAATCTGAGATATTTGCGCATGAATAGATAGCCGCTTGTTGCTGCGCTTGCTATGATTGTAGCTATACCAATCGAGATGGGACGAAAGGGTACACAGGATGAAATTTATTTCGCAGTTAAAGGTATTGGCTTTACTCGTATGTACCAGTGCGATAAGTGGTTGTGCAACGACAACATTTGGTCCTGAGCAAGCGTCACAAGGTCGGTTGCAAATTGTGCCACCTTTGCCAGCTTACGAACAGGAAGTGACACTCGCCAAACTGAATGAAATTTTAGCTTCGGTTGAACTCACACCGGCGCAACGGGCCCGTTTTTTATATGAACGGGGGGTATTACACGACAGTGTGGGGTTGCGATTATTGAGTCGGATTGATTTTCATCAAGCTTTAAAAATTCAACCAGATCTTGCCGATGCCTATAATTTCCTCGGCATCTATTATACCCAAGAAGGGGAGTATGCCAGTGCCTTTGAGGCATTCGATGGTGTGCTTGAGCTCGCTCCTAGCTACGATTATGCCTATTTGAACCGCGGCATTGCCTTACATTATGCCGGACGTGACAATTTAGCCGAGCAAGATTTACAAACCTTTGTGGCGCGCCAACCCAATGATCCTTACCGTTTATTGTGGTTATATCTTATTCAGGCAGAAACTCAGCCTGAATTAGCATTGCAAACCTTGGCGCAAAATCGTGGCGCGATAGAAAACGATACTTGGGCTAGCGTGTTGGTGGATTTTTATCTGGGTAAGGCCACTGAAGATCAAGTGTTTGCTGCGGCCAAAGCCGAGTTAACCTCGTCGCGTGAATATGCTCAGCGCTTATGTGAGGCTTATTTCTATTTAGCCAAAACGGCGATAGCCAATAAGCAATACGAAAAAGCGAGTAACTACTTACGTTTAGCTTTAGCCACCAACATTTATGATTTTGTCGAACATCGATATGCGCGGATGGAGCTCGGATTAATTCAGCAAGCGCTACAAGATGGCGGCGCTAACAATTTGCTCATGCTCCCGGATGAACATTTGCCTGAGGCATAAGCTGGCTTCACTGTCTGTCATAAAACGAGTGCTTAGCCACTCGTTTTTGTTGATATCTCCTGTCATTTTTAGCAATAGCGCACTCATGGCCAAGCATAGATTGTTTATCGGCCGCAGATCAGCGAAAATAGCCGCAATTGTTGTTCACTTGCATATTCATCGCCGTCATCTACATGACCGGCCCAGTGAAACACGTGCAAACCTTTTTACGAGAAGATTTTAATCGATGTCAAACTCAGCTTTAGCAACAGAAGTCGCTTTGCGACGTACGTTTGCGATTATCTCGCATCCTGATGCCGCCCAGCCTTTCAACGCTTAAAACCACCTTTCATTGCACACCACAATCACATCTCTACGTACTGAATTTAAAGGCTTTTTGTCTTTTTCTCGTTTCTTTGCTTTTCAATGATGTTCAAGCGTAACCTCGGAAAGTGTGTACAAACTTGAGTACAAATTCCGTTTTAGAGGCCTTTGGCGAAAATTCCATGACACAAATCTGGCTGTAGGCCTTGTGGTTACTGGGTTTGATGAAGAAAGTGCCTTCTGCTTTTGGTACTTTGGTTTCGACATTACAAAAGCGGAATAAATGCGATCATCTCTAGTTTTATGTTTGTAAGCTTATGAATTTAAAGGGTTCGTCATTGTGGTTTTTGATGTGTCATCGTTGCGAGTGTACAAACAGTGTGTACAAATTTTTCTCGTTAGGCATGTTGATTGCTATTCATGACACAAACCGCCTTGTAGCCCTTGTTATTCATAGGTTTGAGCTGAAAAGTACCTAATAGCAACATTTGTGTTTTGATAAGGCTGATCTTCTGAACAAATCATGCATCTTTCTGACCATCAACTAGTGATGAATCAGGCGATGATAGCTTTACATTGATTTTCAGGAGAATGCAGATGACAGCAGTAGCGCACCAGGCAACCCCTTTTCTAACATCTTACGAAGTGATGGCTCGTTACCACATTAGCTATACGACGCTCTGGCGAAGAATAAAAGATGGCAGCTTGCCGCAACCTCGCATCAACCGAAATACACGAAACAAGCTGTGGCACATTGAAGACTTGGAGGAGTATGAGAAGAAAGAGGACTGAGCCTCTTTCTTTTATTTTATTGTCCGAAACGCCAGTTGAATGAAAAGCCTGTCGGCTCGATGATGGTCTCTAGCTGTTGATACCAAACGTCGTAAGCATGACGCATTTCATCCAGGTACTGATATTGGTTGTAGATAGCATCCAACCCTTTTTTGCTGTGGCCAATCATCAACTCGGCAACTTCTTGCGTGGTGATGGCTGACATTCGCGTTCGCATCGTTCTGCGAAGATCATGCATAGACCAATGTTCCATCTCAACACTAAGCGATCTGCGAGCCCAGATTTTCACATTGTTAGGAATAGTGGTATCAAAGCCATTTGTGGCAAGCTCTTCTTGTCCGTTCGCGGGAAACAAGTAAGTTGATTTGCTCATCTGCATCGCTAGTTCAATCAGCTCAATAGCTGGCTTAATCAATGGCCGCATGATCGGCGCTCCAATTTTCTCACCTTGTTTGCGGATCTCTATGGGCACTGTCCACATTGCAGATTGCAAGTCAAAGTGATGCTTTTCAGCTTGAATGAGTTCGCCCTTGCGCCCTCCCAATAAGAGAAGCAGTTTTATGTAGATGCGATTCTTCTCAGTGATTTTTGACTCATGCAAATAGCGCCAAAGTATCCTGATCTCGTTGTCATTTAGCACCCGAGTTCGTTTGCCTTTCTTACCGCCGACCTTCTTTGCAGTGATCCCAGCGGCAGCGTTAATTTCCAAAATCTGTTCATCTATCAGCCAGTCATAAAACTTATGCAGCACAGACACTAGACGTTCTGTGTTTGACGGAGACGCTTCCGAAACCTCACGAAGACAGTTTCTTAAGGACAATTCATTGATGTCAGTTAATGGGTACTTACCAAGTCGGGGCAGCAAATATATTTCACTGCTGCGTTTTTGGTAGTGCCACGTTTTCTCCTTTAGCCCTTGCTTACCGGCAGAGTCTATCCAGTCTCGAAAAATCGATTCGAAGCTTTGATTGGCAGAATACTTGGCCCGTTCTTGCTGTAGGTAGAGCTTGGGGTTTCGGCCTTGATCAAGTACTGCCCTTAACCTATCTAGCTCATTCCTGGCTTCAGCAAGCTTCATAAGTGGGTAAGTACCTATGTCTACCCGTTGTTGCTTGCCATCGAAACGATAACGAAACTGAAAAACAATTTTGCCCTTGGGTGATACCCGAGCACTTAGCCCATCTCGGTCGGCTTTTACTACGGTTTCTTTTGCTTCTTTATTTAACCTGGCATCGAGCCAGCTAACTGATAACGCCATGTTATAAGCCCAGCCCTAGTTTTGATTTTAATGATTGTTTACGTGATTCTGCTTTGGGTTCTGGCGCTGTACTCATAGAAGTCACTTCACCATCTGGTGCATGGCCATCCACCGGTGCAGATGTCGTGGATAGATTGGGTTGGCTCATGTGAATTAACCCAAAGGTGGCCAGCATCCGCAGACGCTCAGCGCGTTCCCGTGGCGGCGTCTTTTCCAATTCTTTGAGTAGTTCAGGGTGGCTCCCTGGGGGAATGTTGACGACAACTCTCATAATCAGGCCCCATAAAACCAGAAGCCTCGGACGTTCGCCAAAACAGACTGTTCCGGCACGATGATCTTGCTTCGTGAAAAAATCTCCTTGGCCGCTTCCTTATAAGCCAAGGCTCCACCTCCGGCGATCAATACCAAGTCCGCATTGATGCTTTCGTCGCGCATAGATTGGCGCATGGCTGTAAGAGCAACAGGCGCTACCTTTTTCATTGCAGCATTCAGATAAGGTGAAATATCGACTTTTTCTCCAAATAGCAGCACCTGCAAGTCGCCGGTTCTCATGGCTTTTTCAAGTCGATCCATACCCACTTTGGCACCATGATCTTCCGAAATCAGCTTATCAATGGTTTCCAGTAGCACGGACATTGCCTGAAGACTGGTTCCTGATGAGCTGTAGCGAATTTCTCCGGCCTCAAGGGCAACCCAGTCAACAGAAAAAAAGCCTGGATCTATGACGACGACGCGACCTTCTTCAATCAAGCCCAAATCTCCACCTGTTTGAACCAGATCCATATAGGCACCGGCAGGCTGCGGCAGCACTTTGACGTCATGAACGGTGATGCTGCGCTTAGGCGTTACTTGATGAATACCTTTTAAACGCTTCACAAGGTCTGACTTACGTTGTGGTTCATGAAACTGGGAAACCGGTAATCCAGTGACAACCAAATCGATGGATTCTGTTTCAGCCATTAACAAGGCGGCATGAAAAAGCGCCTTATAGGTTTTTGTGGTGGGATATTCTGGGTGAAGCTCCCGTTCCCAACCTTGAAGGCGTCCAGCAGGCACACCAGCGGCCCAACGCTCATTCTCGACAGACACATACAAACAAGTTTCATCATCGCCTCCACCGATACGCTCCGGCATACGATCCGCAGGACCGGCCCCCGCAGGCAGAATAATAGTTTTCGGTTCACTGCCTGATTGGCCAATTGCCAGCTTCAGGTTCGAGTAACCGATATCTACGCCTAGTACAAACATACTTATCTCCTGTGCACTCAAAGTGCTCTAACGGTTTTCAACTAACCGCTCAGGTCACGCTTGGGCATTTCCAAGTGCTCTGGCGGTTCACTCAAATGTCATTATCAGGATTCGGTGCACTGGCGGTGGGCAGAAAGGTGACAAATCCTTTCATCTATCTGCCTATTGCATTTTCGCAAAAGTATGAGAATAGGCTCTGTTTGGCGGCGGATGACTAAGCCAAAAAAATCGAGACGCCAAACGTCGTTTGCCTTCTGGCCTGAACTCGCCAAACGGTTTGTATCTTCATGACGATACGTCTTTTCAGGCGTTTTTAAGTGAAATCGGGCTGCATCCCTTGTCAGGTATGGGATTGCGCGAGTTGATTTATATCGAGACGCCAAACAGCGATTGTTACGGCAGTTTTACGTTTGGCGTTTCGATCCAAAAGCCAAACGGATAGTGGTTTTGGCTTTTGGGGTTAATTGGATGGGGAAATTGGTTTGGTAGAAATCGTCAATGAACAATGGAAAGCAGAGATATCAGATTTACTTCAGCAAGAAACGGACAGGCTAAAAGCGCTGGCACGAGCTGAAGTTGATGACTTTTGGGTTACCCATTACAAGGTTCGTGAAAATGAGCCATTTAAAGATTGGGGGCTGCTTGGTGTCCGTATCAGAGACTTTAAGTATGGCTTTGGCATTGAGTGGTACATCAACAGCTTTCACGGTCAACGAGGCAAGCGCGTAGTCTTTAGTAAAGGACTGCGTATCTCAAAGACGAAGCTGAGATACTCATTTTTGGACTGCCAAGGTTTGGCCAAAGAATGGGAGTTAGCGCTGGCCATGGAGAAAGAGGAATTTTTCAGTGATATTCGACGCCAGGTTGATAAGCTCAACATGCTGCGTCGCAGAGTGAATGCCTACTGAATTCTCGGCGCTACTTCACTCGCGGCAACTGGTCCCAGCGTGTTGTATAAGCGGGAGATAAATGCTCTCGCTTCATCGACCAATCTTTCTTCGTACCTTGTCCAGCAAAGAAAACCTTTCCGGCACCACTTTGGTTAATGGTGTCCAATACAGACATTAACTGTTGGCTATTAGAGCGGATCGATACGTCATCGAATAGTCCTGGCTGAAACATGCCAGGATCGTAAAAGTCAGACAGCATGACGCCCGCTTTGGCATAACGAAAACCATCCTTCCATATCCGCTTGAGTAAATGACTGGCCAGCTCGATAAAATCCCTAGTATCGCAACTGGGGATCAGCAACTCACCCGATGCAGAGTTGCTGTATTGCGGCTCGTTGTCCTTAAAGGGGCTGGTACGTATGAACACGGTCATCACTTTGGCTTGCTGCTGTTCTTTGCGTAGCTTCTCAGTGGCGCGGGTTGCGTATTCACATACGGCCTCACGTAACAATTCAAAGTGCGTTACTTTTACGCCAAATGAACGGCTACAGACAATTTGTTTCTTAGTTGGTGGGATCTCTTCAAGTTCAATGCACGACTCACCATTGAGCTCTCTGACGGTTCTCTCTAAAACCACCGAGAACTGGTCTCTGATGGCTCTAGGTGAGGCATTGGCGAGGTCTAAGGCTGTGCTGATACCCAAGGCATTTAAACGCTTAGAAAGCCGTCTACCAACGCCCCAAACATCATCAACCGGGACTAATGCGAGCAATCGACGTTGCCGATCTGGATTGGTTAGATCTACAACCCCCTGAGTGGCGGGGTATTTCTTGGCGGCATGGTTAGCCAGCTTGGCGAGTGTTTTAGTCGGTGCAATGCCTACACAGACGGTGATCCCAATCCAGTGGCCTATGCGCTCTCGCACTTGTTGTCCGAACTCGACAAGGGATAGGACAGACTCAATACCGGTTAAATCTAAAAACGCTTCGTCAATGGAGTAAACCTCTACTCGTGGTGCCATCTCCTCCAAAGTGCGCATCACTCGACTGCTCAAATCCGCATACAGTTCATACAGTTGGCTAAGAATTCCCGCTAAAAATAGACGAGTAAGTGAGCAACCATTCTGCCGCATGGGTTGCTGGCGTCTAACACCAGAAAAATCACCCAGCCCAACCCGCTGTCTATTTTTTAAGGTGGGCATTCATCTACATGTCTAATTTTTTACCAATTTGATCGCTAAGATGTACTAATTTGATTACCGAGGGAGACTGACGGACTAATTACTTAGGGGCTTAATCGTACAATCTCCACTCGACACCACACAACTCACTTCTGGACATTTCTGAGTTGCATTTTAGCTAATTTAGAAAAACATGAATTAGATAAAGTATGGAAATTTCAAATCAATATGAGGCGGACATGAAGAAATTGAAAAAAGTAGCTTAACTGGGTTGGTCAATTTTGGTTGACCACGTCATGTTCCGGTGAGTACGCAAGTCATTGGCGCTAACGAATATGAAGGTCACTTTGCTTTTGACTTACTCTATAACAACTCTTCAGATATACAGCCTAATACCTTATCGACCGATACGCATGGTACCAATAATGTTAACTTCGCTATATTAGATTTCTTTGGTTACACATTCGCCCCTCGATACGCGAAAATGAAAAAGGTGTTTTTTGAGCTATTTGAAGTGACTGAAGAGAACGGAGGCCGTATTCAATTAAAGAAAGATATTAATCATAAGCTAATTGCTGAAGAATGGGACAATATTCAGCATATTGTTTGTTCATTGAGTCGTAAAACCACCACTCAAAGCACAATCATTAGAAAGTTGAGTAACGGCAAGAGCCGAAGATTGTCAGCATTGCATGAGTACGACCGTTTAATTAAATCTATTTATGTTTTGGAGTATGTTGATAATTCAACGTTGCGTCATTACGTCCAGCAAGCCTTGAACAGAGGTGAAGCATACCATCAGTTAAAACGTGCTATTACTTCAGTTAATGGCAATAAATTTCGTGGGGGGAATGATTACCAAGTATCACAATGGGGTTCTAGGGATTTTCCCCTCTAAAAAGACTTAATCCTCTGTAGACCACACCAATAAATGGCTGCGGAGGTGGGTTACTACTTATAAGTGTGGCAAATTAGGTAAATATCGTACATTTAATAC
>NZ_JAHUTT010000017.1 GCF_019209865.1 Shewanella sp. NIFS-20-20
TGCGAGACAGTTCAAGCTTGATGGGAAACGGGATAGGGCCTATCCACGTGCGTTAAAAATGAGTAAAAACAAGTATCCCATTAAGTCTAAGAAAAATGCCGTTCACACTAAGTGAACGGCATTACCCTAGGGCGCTTTTTTTATTAGCGCGTTACGCAATCCCCCTCCACATCACGTCCACCTTGACGAGTTATCCCCGAGTGGTCAAACCCACAACCAAGTTAACATTTTCACCACATTATGCCATTCTCATATCATTACCCTTAAACGTAAAAACCGTAAGCCACTGATATCAAAAGACATAAATCATTGGCACACAACTTGCTAATTATGGATAAATTGTTAACAAATGGACATCACCATGGACCTTTACCGAATTGTACGACATGCCACGCTTTTCGCCTGCTTACTGGGTCTCAGCGCTTGTAGCGAAGAACAACAACAAGAAGAAAAAGCAGAATATGCCATTCCCGTTGAAACCGTGACCGCCAGCCATGGCGATATTTCCTCTTTCTACAACACCACCGCGACCTTAGAAGCCCCGCAAGAAGCGACGGTCATGACCCGTGTTGCCGGATTAATCGCCAGCATTAATGTCGAAGAAGGCATGCCAGTGAAGCAAGGTCAACTGTTAGCATCCATCGATGCAAAACGTCAGCAATATGAATTAGACCGCACCAATGCCGAGGTGCGGATTATTGAGCAAGAGTTGCAGCGCCTAAAAAAAATGAATAACCAAGAATACATCAGTGCCGACAGCTTAGCTAAACTCGAATATAACCTGCAAGCCTCAGTGGCCCGCCGTGATTTAGCCGAATTGCAAGTAAAAGAGAGCCAAATTCGCTCGCCGATTGATGGCGTGATTGCGACGCGTCATGTCAAACAAGGCAATATGGTGCGTGAGTTTGACCCTTTATTTCATATTGTCAGTCAAGATGAGCTCCATGGCATTGTTTACTTACCCGAGCAACAACTCAGTCAGTTACAGTTGGGGCAGCAAGCCATGTTATTTGCCAGCCATAACCCCACCACTGAAATCCCTGCCGATGTCCTGCGAATTAGCCCTGTCATAGATAGCAACAATGGCACCTTTAAAGTCACCTTAAGGGTGCGTAATCCCGAGGGGCAACTCAAGAGCGGTATGTTTACTAAAGTCGCCATTAAATTTGATACCCGCCGTAATTCGGTACTGGTGCCCTTCAATGTGGTGATCCAACAAGATCAGCAGCAAGCTATTTATGTGATTAAAGATAATAAGGCCCAACGCCGCCCTGTCATATTAGGTTACCGCCAAGGGAATACGGTTGAGGTACTTGATGGACTCGCTCCTGGGGAAATCGTAGTCAGCCGAGGTCAACATAACCTCAAAGATCAAGCCTTGGTTGAACTGCTGATCCCAAGCTCATTGGTCGAAGCTACCGCACAACTGCCCGTTGCCAGTCAAGTTAGTCAATAAATTAGGGAGTTACCTATGTCTATGATTCGCACCGCGGTCAAACGGCCGGTGGCGGTATGGATGCTGATGTTGGCTATCATGTTATTTGGTATGGTCAGCCTAACCCGACTCACCATTCAATTACTGCCGGATTTGAGCTACCCCACCCTGACCATTCGGACCTTATATGATGGCGCCGCTCCGGTTGAAGTGGAACAATTAATCTCTAAACCCATTGAGGAGTCGGTGGGTATTGTCAAAAACCTCAAACAAGTCCGTTCAATTTCTCGCTCCGGCATGTCAGATGTCATCTTGGAGTTTGAATGGGGCACCAATATGGACATTGCCAGCTTAGATGTCCGTGAAAAACTCGACAGTATTAGCTTACCGCTGGATATCAATAAGCCTTTGTTGTTACGTTTTAATCCCAATCTAGACCCCATCATTCGGCTTGCCTTATCGGCCCAAGGTCAAACTGAAGCTGAATTAAAAGCATTACGCACTTATGCCCAAGAAGATCTCAAGCGCCAACTCGAAGCCATTAATGGTGTTGCTGCGGTGCGCTTATCTGGGGGGTTAGAGCAAGAAGTCCACATTTTATTAGATCAACAAAAACTGGCACAACTCAACCTAACCGCCGAACAACTCCGTGAAAGAATTCGCAGCGAAAACATTAACTTGTCTGCAGGAAAGGTCACTCAAGGTGATAAAGAATATTTGGTACGAACCCTCAATCAATTCGCCGATATCGAACAGCTTGCCAATGTGATTGTTTATCGGGATCAACAACGGCTCATTCGCTTAGGGGATGTGGCTGAGGTCATGGATGCCCATAAGGAACGCTCAGATATCACTCGAATTGCCGATAAAGAATCGATTGAACTGGCAATCTACAAAGAAGGCGATGCCAATACCGTCGAGGTCGCGCAGCGCATTAAGGCCTTAACCAGCCAATGGGATCAGCCCAATAAACCCTTGACCCTGATTTATGACCAATCGCAATTTATTGAAAGTGCCGTCAGTGAAGTCACCAGCGCCGCTTTTATCGGCAGTTTGCTGGCCATGTTGGTTATCTATCTCTTTTTACGAGATATTCTAGCGACATTAATTATTTCAGTGTCGATCCCATTTTCAGTGATTGCCACCTTTAATATGATGTACTTCTCCCACATCAGCCTCAATATTATGTCCCTTGGTGGGATTGCCTTAGCGGTGGGACTCTTGGTCGATAATGCGATTGTGGTGCTTGAGAATATCGATAGAAATCGCCAGTTAGGCCTGAGCCGAATTGAGGCCGCTATCCAAGGAACCCAAGAAGTGAGCGGTGCGATTGTGGCCTCCACCCTCACCACCCTTGCGGTCTTTGTGCCATTGATTTTTGTCGATGGCATTGCCGGCAGTTTATTTTCAGATCAAGCAACCACGGTCACGTTTGCCCTGCTCGCCTCCTTGATGGTGGCACTCACGGCGATACCTATGCTCGCCTCCAGAGAAGGCTTTAGTGCCCTGCCAGCACTCGTAAGCAGTGAAGCCAAGCCAACACCTGAGGGGAAACTGGCCAAGTTAACCCACTATAGTGCGACATTATTTATGCTGCCTATCAATATCTTGTTTCGTTGGTTACCGCATTTTCTATTAACACTCGTACTCACGATCACAAGGATAGTGTCTTGGACTGTCGGTTTAATCATGCGCCCACTGGCCGCAGGGTTTAACTATGTCTATGCCGGCTTAGAACGCCTATACCATGGTCTATTATCCATGGCATTGCGCCAAAGTATCCTCACCTTGTTTGTGGCATTATGTGTGCCTTTGTCGGCATTATTATTGTTCCCTCGCCTTGGGATTGAACTTATTCCGCCGATGAATCAAGGCCTAGTGTATGTCGATACGCTCTTACCGCCTGGCTATGATGTGCAGCAAACCGACAAGGTCTTAAACCAGCTTGGGCAATCGGTCAGCGATCAACCCAGCGTCAGTCATGTATTTTCGCAAGCCGGTACCGGCGGCTTAATGACCTCAGATACTCGTCGCGGTGGCGAAAATTGGGGGCGATTACAAATCAGCCTCAAGGATGCCGCAAGCTACGACGCCATTAGTGCCATTTTGCGGCAGCAGGCCTCAATGATCCCTGAGCTTGAAGTGCAAATTCAACCTCCGGAGTTATTTAGCTTTGACTCGCCCTTACAAATCGAGCTGATTGGCTATGATCTTAACCAGTTAAAGCACACGAGCGCGCAGTTAGTTAACCGCTTGGCCAGTTCCGCTCGATTTACCGACTTGTCCTCAAGCCTCAAAGATGGCCAACCCGAGCTCAGTATTCGCTTTGATCATGCCAGATTGGCGCAATTGGGCATGACAGCACCACAAGTCGCTGAAACCATTGCTAGTCGTATTGGCGGCCGAGTCGCAAGTCAGCTGACGGTCAACGATAGAAAAGTGGATATTTTGATCCGCTCTGAACTCGAACAACGTGACAATATCAGCGATATTGAGCAAATGATCATTAACCCTGATAGTGCGCAATCTTTGCCGTTAAGTGCGGTCGCAGAAGTCAGTTTAGCGACTGGACCATCGGCCATTAATCGCATTAATCAACAAAGAGTCGCAATGATCACTGCCAATCTCGCTTACGGCGATTTAGGTGAAGCCGTGCAAGAAGCCGGAAGCTTGCTCAGCCAAGCGAATGTCCCCAGCTCACTACAAATCCGTTTTGGTGGCCAAAATGAAGAAATGCAGCAATCTTTCTTGTCGTTAAAAATTGCCATCGCTCTTGCGATTTGCTTAGTGTATTTAGTCATGGCGTCGCAGTTTGAATCACTGTTGCACCCCTTGTTGATCCTGTTTGCCATTCCCCTTGCCATCGCCGGCAGTGTGTTAGGCCTATTTATCAGTGGCACCCATTTAAGCGTGGTGGTGTTTATCGGATTTATTATGCTGACAGGGATAGTCGTCAATAACGCCATTGTGTTAATCGATAAGATTAACCAGCTAAGGCAAGCAGGCGAGCGAAAAATAGCGGCAATTGAATTAGCCGCCCATTCTCGTTTACGCCCCATTCTAATGACAACATTAACCACCTCATTAGGCTTATTACCTATGGCACTTGGGTTTGGTGAAGGCAGTGAGGTCCGCGCCCCCATGGCGATCACTGTGATCAGTGGCTTGTTGTTTTCCACCTTGCTGACCTTAGTGGTCATCCCAGTGCTCTATCAGTTGTTTGATATCAAGCACTATCAGAATGTTGAGGAGCACGCATGAACCTCACTCGCTTAGCCATTAAACGCCCTGTCACCACCAGTATGTTTTTCTTATCGATCATATTGTTTGGATTAGTGGCCAGTCGGTTATTGCCATTGGAGCTGTTTCCGGGGATTGATATTCCACGGGTCTTTATTCAAGTGCCTTATAAAGGCTCAAGTCCTGCGGAAGTGGAACGAGAAATTACCCAAGTGCTGGAAGAATCATTAGCCACCATGAGCGGTATTACCGACATGAAGTCTGACTCCAGTCAAAATGGGGCCAATATCCAACTCAGCATGAAATGGGGAGAAAATGTTGCCAATAAGGCATTAGAAGCACGAGAAAAAGTGGATGCCGTTCGCCATTTGTTACCCACAGATGTTGAGCGAGTATTTATTCGTCAATTTTCGACCTCAGATATGCCCATCCTCACCATTCGTATCGCCAGTGAGGGGGATTTATCCAATGCGTTTGATTTGTTAGATAAGCAGCTGCGTAAACCCTTAGAGCGTTTAGATGGGGTATCGCAAGTCACCCTCTATGGGGTTGAACAGAAACAAATCGAAATTCGTGTCGATGCGCTGGGCTTAACCCGAGCGGGGATCTCAGCCGGCGCCTTGCAATCGCGCTTAGCCGCCGAAAATTTCGTCATCAATGGTGGCAGTTTACGCCAGCAAGGACGGGTATTTCAGGTCTCACCCAAGGGGGAGTTTACTTCCATCAGCGCCATCGAAAATATCGCGCTAACCGACAAATTATTGCTCAAAGATATTGCCAGCGTGCGCTATGCCCTGCCAGAGCAAATTGAAGGGCGTCATCTCGATAGACGCTTTGCCGTCGGTGTGGATGTATTTAAAGACTCTGGCTCAAACTTAGTCGCCGTGTCTGAACGGGTGATCAATGTCATTGAGCAAGTCAAACAAGATCCTCAATTTGCTGGGGTACGCTTATACATCATGGAGGATCAAGCCGATGGTGTGAAATCATCGCTGCAAGATCTGCTGATGGCCGGCGGCATCGGGGCACTGTTATCTTTTGGGGTGTTATATCTATTTTTGCGCGATTTTCGCCTCACCTTAGTGGTGGTAATTTCCGTGCCGGTATCGATTTCCATGACGCTGGCAGCCATGTATGTCCTTGGTTACAGCTTAAACATTTTATCCATGATGGGCTTACTCTTGGCCATCGGTATGTTAATTGATAATGCAGTGGTCGTCAGTGAGTCGGTGCTGCAAGAGCAGGAACATGACCCAAGCAATCGCCAAGCAGTCTTCGATGGGGTCGATAAAGTCAGCCTCGCAATTCTCGCCGGCACCTTAACCACCGCTATCGTGTTTTTGCCCAATATTTTTGGGGTCAAGGTACAGCTAACCATCTTCCTTGAACATGTCGCCATCGCTATTTGTATTTCGTTATTAGTGTCCTTGTTAGTTGCTAAAACCCTGCTGCCCTTGCTACTGACTACCCTTAAGTTTGCGCCGAAGGCGATACAAACCACCCCCAAATTAACTCACCAGTATCAGCGCAGCCTCAGCTGGCTATTAGCGCACCCGAAGATTGGCGCTGTGGTGGCAGTGCTCTTGTTAGCCTCAACCGCATTGCCCTTGTCGTTAGTGCAACAAGACCAATCTGATGGTGAAAGTAATGGCCGTTTATACATCAACTATCAGGTGGAAGGCCGTCATAACTTACATGTGACTCAAGCCATGATAGACAAGATGGAAGCCTATCTCTATCAACATCAAGAGGCCTTTTTTATCGAGTCAGTCTATAGCTATTATTCAGCGGATGATGGCCAATCGACATTGATCCTCAAACCCGATATCCCGATCCCTATGGCCGAACTTAAAGAGCAGATTCGTCAAGGGTTTCCCCATTTTGCCATCGCCACTCCGCAGTTTGGTTGGGGCAATGATCAAAACGGCTTGCGCATCACCTTAACCGGCCGCTCCACAACCGAGCTCATTCGCTTATCGGAACAATTACTCCCTCTGATCCGCAATATTGATGGCTTAAGCGATGTGCGCTCAGAAGTGAATGGCAGTCAGCAAGAAGTGCTTATCCAACTGTCTAATGAAATGGCAAGCCGCTTAAATATCCCGGTGTCTCAGTTGGCGAGTTTAGTGGCCACCGCGCTTAGGGGAAGCCAGCTGCGCTCTTATCGCCATGATCCTAATGGCGAGATAAGAATTGAACTGGCCTATGACAAACAGTGGCAACAATCGTTAGATGCACTGCGTTCATTACCGTTAGTCCGACAACAGAACCGCACCTTCAGTCTGGGCGATGTGGCCGATATCGCTATCGTGCCGCGCTTTGATACGATTCGCCATTATGATCGTAAAACAGCCTTATCCATCGGCGCCAACCTCAATGACATCACCATGGAGGACGCAGGTGAACAACTCACGGCGTTATTAGATAACGTGCCATTTCCCGATGGCTACGGCTATTCTTTACGCGGCGGCTTTGAGCGTCAAAATGAAGAGCAAGGGATCATGGTGGTTAACATGATCTTAGCCATCGCGATGATTTATATTGTGATGGCCGCCCTATTTGAGTCACTGTTATTACCAAGCGCGATTATTACATCGATTCTATTTTCGATTACCGGCGTGTTTTGGGCATTATTACTCACGGGGACGCCGATGTCGGTGATGGCCATGATAGGGATCTTGATTTTGATGGGTGTCGTCGTCAATAACGGCATAGTGCTGGTTGATCAAATCAATCAACAACGACCTGAGCTGGAAGCGTTATCGCAAGCCATCACCACCATTTGTATGACTCGCTTACGTCCGGTGTTAATGACAGTATCAACCACGGTGTTAGGCTTAGTGCCGCTGGCATTAGAAGACACTCAAATTGGGGGGGGTGGCCCACCTTACGCCCCCATGGCAATCGCCATCATTGGTGGCTTGCTGTTTTCAACCGTCACCAGTTTATACTTGGTGCCCTTGTGTTATCAGGCCTTGTTTAGATTGCGCCATCGCTCTGCCATAGCCTTAGGCCAAAGTCAGAAATGGGCGGTAAAAGCGACACCTTGGATCAAACAAAGCTAGTGCCAGCCCACTCGACGGGCGATTAACCATAAAAAACCATGAACAATCATGGTTTTTTTATGGCTGTGACGTAACGGCATCACTCGGCGGGTAATGGCTCGGCTCTATCTGCTAATAGCACCGGAATACCTTCGGTGATGGGATACACTAAACGATCAGCATGACAGATTAAGCTATCTTGCTCTTTGTTATATTCCAACTTGCCCTTACACACAGGACACGCGACGATATCCAGTAATTTCTTATCAAACGCCATGAGAGTTTCCTTTCTTAGTTGCCACCACATCCGCTAACCGACTTAGCAAACGGGAATCAAATTCGGGCGTTAGCTTGGCATTGACGGCCAAATAACGCCAGTGAGGTTGTGCAAAATCGCGACATTTAACCGCATCTTTTTCAGTCATTAGCAATGGTAAACCCGCGCTTAAGCTGATCAGTTCAGTTTCATTAAAAGGGGCATGATCACTGAACGCCCGTTGGCGGACTAATTGATAGCCCTGCTGCACTAGGCTTGCAAAAAAGCGTTCAGGATTACCAATCGCCGCCATGGCGACCACCGCGGGATCATCTAAGTGAGCCGAGCGCTGACCATCTAAATGGAATAGTCCCGCATTAATGAGCATCATTGGATACTCACCTGCGGCCGCCGTGCCATTGGCAATCACAAACTCTGTGGTATTAAGCCGCCACGGGCCCTCACGCAAGGGACCGGCGGGCAGTAAATAGCCATTGCCTACGCGGCGATCACCATCGACCACAATAATTTCAATATCTCGTGCTAAGCGATAATGTTGTAGGCCATCGTCACAAATAATCACATCGACATCGGCCTTGGCCAATAACAACTCGGCGGCGGCGATTCTGTCGGGGGCCACCACCATGGGCACCTGACTACGACGCACCAACATCGCCGGCTCATCACCCACGTCACTGGCGCTGTCAGTCGGGCTGACCCAGCGCGGAGCCGTAATGCTGACCCCATAACCACGAGAAATCACCCCAGGTCGATAACCTTCAGCGCGTAATAACTCAATTAAATACAACACCGTGGGGGTTTTACCACTGCCACCTGCAGTAATATTGCCAACGACAATCACAGGCACGGGCAATGACGTCTGGGCTTTAAGCCCTAAACTAAACAAACGGCGTCGCAGCGAGGTTATCACGGCAAACAGCAAAGAGAATGGCAATAACAGGTACTTAGCCCAGTGATTACCATACCAAATTTGATGAACCCAATGCTGCATACTTAGTTACCAAATTGCATTTGATACAAATTGGCATAAATACCTTGATGCTCCAACAGGCTCTGATGAGTGCCTCGTTCGACAATTTTGCCTTGATCGATCACTAAGATTTGGTCGGCGCTTTCAATGGTCGATAACCGGTGAGCAATCACAACCGAGGTGCGGTTATGGCGCAGATTATCTAAGCCCAATTGAATGGCTTTTTCTGATTCGGTATCAAGCGCTGAAGTCGCTTCATCCAAGATCAACACCGGCGCGTTACGTAACATGGCACGAGCAATGGCAATACGTTGACGTTGACCACCGGATAATAACACCCCGTTTTCGCCCACTTGGGTATCTAAGCCTTCAGGTAACAGCTCAATAAACTCCATCGCATGGGCCAAGGTGGCCGCTTCGATAATTTGCTCACGACTGACTTGACCTGGATAGGCATAAGCAATGTTATTGGCTATCGTATCGTTGAATAAGGTGACTTGTTGGGAAACCAGCGCCACTTGATCGCGCAGCGATTTCAGGCTGTAATCATAAATACTGACATCATCGAGCAAGATATCCCCCTGCTCTAAGCCGGTATAAAAACGGGTGATCAAACTCGCAATAGTCGACTTACCTGAACCTGAGCGGCCCACCAAGGCTAGGGTTTGCCCCGGTTGCACCGAAAACTCGATCCCATTAAGCGCCAGTTTCTCTTGCTCAGGATAACGGAAGGCGACCTCTTTAAATTGTAAGGCGCCTTTAGCACGCGTCACGGTATAAGTGCCAGGATCCGCTTCAGGCTCAGTATCTAATAATTCAAATACTGTGGTACAAGCGGCAATGCCTCGCTGAAATTCGGCATTCACTCGCGTCAGGTTTTTAATAGGTTGCAACATGGCTAACATGGCGCCCAAAATCGTAGCAAACGTTCCTGCGGTCAATTCAGACTGCATACTATCAAGGCTCGCAGCATACAATACAAAGGCTAAAGCAAAGGAGCCGATCACCATGATAGTGGGTTGACTGATAGCTTGCGCCACCGCGAGCTTCATATTTTGCTGGCGATTACGATTGTTGATATGTGCAAAGCGGTTGGCTTCGGTTTCTTGGCCGCCAAACGACAACACATTTTTATGGCCTTTCACCATTTGCTCCGTCGTGGCGGTGACATCCCCCATCGCCGATTGAATATGACGTGACACTTTGCGAAAACGGCGACTGACAATGGTCATCACTAACCCCATTAACGGGCCGATCACCAAGATACACAAGGACAATTTCCACGAGTAATAAAACATCAAGCAGACCATACCAATGACGGTGACGCTGTCACGGACAATTGAGATTAAGGCGCTGCCGGAGGCTCTGGCAATTTGTTCGGTATCAAAGGTCACGCGAGAAATCAGATTGCCTGAGTTTTCGCGGTCGATATAACTCACAGGTAAGCGTAAATAATGCTCAAAGACTTGCTGGCGCATGCTCATGATCAACTGAGCACTCATATACGAAATGCCATACGTCGAAACAAAGTTGGCCATGCCTCGTAAGGTAAATAAGCCAATGACCACCAAGGGGGCATAGGTCATGATCTTATTGCTGGCATTAAAACCAACATCCTGACTAAAGTCGATGCTGGAGCTTAAGCCACTGGGCACTGCACTGGCAGCGTGTTGACCAAAACCTTCATCAATAAATGGTTTTATAAAGGCAATAAAAGTCGCGTCGACTAAGCCATAGGTGATCAAACCGCAAATAGACAGAAGGAACATTCCTTTCATCGGCTTAAGATAGCCAAGCAGGCGTCTAAATACAGTACTTACTTCGTTCTTTTCCGCGTCAGTCATGAAGTCACAATATTAATGGCAAAGCAGGCATTCTACTGCACATCTTGGCTGTCACCAAATCCAAACACAGCGTTATACCAAAATGGTGAGCTATGTTGGCGAAATCCACGCACCGCTATTTGATTGTCATCAAGGCTAATGCTCAGTTGCCCTTGCTCTCCACTGATGTACTGCGCGCTGCCGATGGCTTGATAACGCGCAAATACCTCAGGCTTGGGGAAGCCATACACATTATTAAACCCGGCAGTGTACACCACCCATTTTGGCTCAACCGCCGCAATAAAATCAGCCGACGATGAAGTTAAACTGCCATGATGAGGCACCACCAGCACATCCGCCCTAAGGGCATCCTGACCATAGGCAGCCACTAAGGATTGCTCGGCTTGCGCTTCAATATCACCGCTAAGCAGTACCCGCACCTTACCGATAGACAGGCGCAACACACACGAACCATTATTGCCCGTCATCGCTTGCGGCGGCCATAGATATTCCAAGCTAACCCCATGCCAGCGACCACTGGCTTGATGACAGGGCTGCGCCTGTGGCCACGCTAAGTTAGTCACTAATTGTGCCTGAGGGTACGCCTTCATCAATGCTTTCGCGCCGCCAGCATGATCATTATCTTTATGACTGATCACCAGCAACTCCAGCGATAACCCTTGAGCTTGCAACCAAGGGATGATTTCAGTCTCGGCATAACTAAAGTCGCCAAAAGCGGCGCCGCTATCGTAAATCATCACCCGCGGATGATTGACGATAGCTACTGCCGTGCCTTGCCCCACATCTAACACTTCTACGCGCCATAAAGGCGAAGAGGATGGCACCAGCGCTAATATAGGTAGCAATAACACCACAGTAGCTGCCCGCCAGAACCCGCGCCCGAGATAGGCTAACAACAGGGCCAACATGGCCAACAGCAGTGGTAACTGCCAAGCCAAAGGCACTGGCCACCAGCCGCTGTAGAGGTCGCTGGTTTGCAACAAGCCCACAAAAGGTTGCAAGCTGACATTGGTTAACTCCAGCAAGCCCAACCAAGGGCTAGTCAATGGCCATTGCACTAACAGGCTCACTAACGCTAATAATCCCAGCGGGATCACCACCAAAGAAAACCATGGCACCATCAAGGCGTTCATCACAATGCTCGATACACTGATGCCATCAAATAAAAATAACTGCAACCCAGACAATACTAAGGTTAAACGCCATTGCACCGCCCAAAATCCCTGTACCATAGCGATTAACCGTTGGCTGCGGCTCACATTAGGCTTAATCGCAGGTAATTGCGCTACCGTCATCAAGATGGCCGCCACGGCCACAAAGGATAACCACAAGCCCGCGCTTAAGCTGGCTAAGGGATCAATCAATAGCACCACAAATAAGGCGTAAAGCCAACGCTCCCAAGGGCTCGAGTAACGCTGCAACAATGACAGAATGACAAAGATCACCAGCATGACCAAGGCACGTTGTGCCGGCAGCCCCATGCCGCTTAACCAGGCATATGCCAAGGTCACCAACATGGCCAGCACCAAGGCGACACGCTGCGGCCAACCTTGCTCGTTGGCATAGCAACGTTTACCCAGCGCCAGCAGTAGCCAAGCGCTCCAAAAAGCCACGACCCCAAGATGCAAGCCGGAGATCGCCACCAAATGCGCCATCCCCGTGTGGCGCAATTGTTGCCATTGACTGGCGCTGATGTCTTGTTGTTGCCCCAGCATTAAGGCCGCAAGCAAGCCATGGTGACTTTGCACAGCAATCGCGGGCTTAAGGCGCGCTAATATGGCATCTCGAATCGAGTTCGCGTCTCCCAAGCGTTGACCAGACTGAACATTGCCTTTGGCAATAATATGCTGACTCAGCCAGTGACGTTGCCGATTAAATCCCCCTTGATTCTGCACCGAGGTTAACGGGGTTAATTTCACGTTTACGCGCCAATGTTGACCGGCACGCACCGCAGCTGGTGCGTCGCGCCAGTACAGTCGCAAGCTTTGTGCAGGTAACCACCCGGCCCGCTCAAGCGTGGCATCGAGTTTAAGCGTGCCATTAGATAATACAGAAACCCGTTTTATTTCAACATCTTCGACCACAGACAGTCGATGGGTAATTGGACTATACTTGTCTACTGTTGGCGTCATGACACGCAACTGCGTCGAGTTATTCAGCGCAAACATGGCGTTCATGTAAACACTAAAGTAACATATGGCCAGCAATACGCCGGTCACCAAACCCAAACCGCGCCAACTGCATAGGCCTGCCAACAGTAAACAGCCGAGTACCACCTCAACACTCGGCAGTGTAGGCCAGAAGATATTGGACAGGACGCCGATGCAAAATCCGGCTAAAACTGAATTAATCACCGCTTAAGTAAAGACAGTAGCCGTAACTCATGCCAAAAAAATTCATCGCTAAATGGATGCCAAATCCGCAAACATTGAAAGATCATAAACACTTAAAGATGTTTGGAGATAAGTTACAAAAGCCAAACCTATGGTCACTCAATCGTCATTCAGCGCCAGGGGCTATTGCGGTGGGATTATTTGCGGCTTGGATCCCCATCCCTTTTCAAATGGTCTTAGCCGCCGCGCTGGCCATCATGTTCCATGTTAATTTACCCGTGGCAGTCGCCATGGTATGGGTAACCAACCCTATCACTATGCCGTTTATGTTTTATTTAGCCTATTTACTCGGCGCACAACTCCTTGGTCAACCCGCGCAACACTTTGCCTTTGAGGCCAGTTGGCAATGGTTAAGTTCCAGTCTGAACACCTTCGGTCCGGCCTTTCTATTAGGTTGTGGCGTCTTGGCCTGCGCCAGTGCATTGGTTGGCTATTTGGCCATTACTAATTTGTGGAAATACTCCATCATGTTTAAATGGCAGCAAAGAAAACGACGTCTACCCTAGCCACTATGCCAAGCGCTAGTAGCAGTGGCCCGAGCTTGAAGCGAGCCCTAGACTGAGCGAGACCCATAAAATAAAACCCAGTAAGCGCAAGCTTGCTGGGTTTTATTTTATGTATGCGCCGCGGCAACTGGCTATGGATATCGACGATGTGCCTCAATCTAAGCTTAAATCACGAAACCCAGCTCTAAGCCAATGATTAACCATTTAAGGCGCTGGCAGGTAATACCTTGCTGGCGCGCCACGCGGGATATAAGGTGGCAATAAAGCTCATCACCAGCGCTAAACACACCACCAAGTTAACATCGCTCCATTGCAACTGCGACGGTAAGCTGTCGATAAAATAAATATCGCTATCGAGTAATTTCATCCCTAATAACGACTCGATACCACTGGCCAAGTCGCTTAAGTTTAATGCTAAGATGATGCCGGCAACCCCACCAATCACAGTGCCCATCACTCCGCTCATCAAGCCTTGCACCATAAATATCGACATAATTTGCCAGCGATAGCAGCCCATGGTCATCAAAATCGCAATTTCACTGGTTTTATCGCGCACCGCCATCACTAAAGTCGAGACAATATTAAAGCAGGCGACGGCAATCACTAAGGCTAGCACTAGATACATCAGCATCCTAACCAACTGTATATCTTGGTATAAATGCCCTTGTGTCCGAGTCCAATCACTCAAATATAAATACTGTGTCTGTTGATAGCCCAATTGCCGGATCAGCGCCGGCGCCGCAAACACATCATGAGTGCGAATGCGCACCCCTGACACACTGTCACCTAAGTTCATGACCTGCTGAGCATAAGCCATGGGGATATACCCTAGATTCTGTTCAATCTCGCCGCCAAAGTTAAAACTACCCGCCACCACAAAGCGTAAACTACGGGCTTTGGCCAAGCCCTGACCGTCTTGGTTGGGAATATACAAAGACACACTATCCCCCACTTTCAGGCCTAGCCGCTCTAACAAGCTATGACCTAAAACGATATGATTGGTGTCTACAGATAACGCCTGCCAGGTGGCGGCGGACATATAGTGTTTTATCGCCGATACCTCTGCCTCATATTGAGTGTCGATGCCAGCCAAATCCACCCCTTGAAAGCCGCCCTGTTTCTGGATCAAGCCTTGAATCCTGACAAAAGGGGCACTGGCTGCAATGCCGGAAATCTGACTGGCCTCAGTCATCATCTGTCGCCAATTGGCGATGGGGGTTTCAGCGCCAACTAACTCAGCTTGAGGCACCACCGCCAGAAATTTATCTTCTAGCGCCTGTTCAAAGCCATTCATGGCCGACAATAAAACAATTAAAACAGCCACCCCAAGGGCAATACCCACAGTGGAAGCCATGGAGATAAAGCCTATAAAACCATTGGCTTGACGCGCTCGGTAAAAACGCCAACCAATGGTGAGTCCCAGCATCGCTTTCATGCGTTGGCTCCGTTGACCAATACCCCATCTTGCATCAGCACTTGCCTATCCATCCGCGCGGCCAATTGCGGATCATGAGTCACCACCACAAAGGCCGTGCCTAATTGCGCCGCCAATTCACGAATTAACTGATAGACAGCGTCACCACTTTTGGCATCTAAGTTTCCAGTGGGTTCATCGGCTAACACCAATTTAGGATCATTGACCAAAGCGCGGGCGATGGCGACGCGCTGCCGCTCGCCACCTGAGAGCTTATCCGGAGTATGACTTAAGCGGTGCTCAAGCCCAACTCGGCCTAACAGTTGCCGCGCTTTCGCGTGGGCTTGTTTTACCGGCATCCCAGCAATAAGCGCCGGCATGGCCACATTTTCGAGGGCACTAAACTCAGGCAATAAATGATGAAACTGGTAAATAAAGCCCATGTCTTGATTTCGTAACCGCGCTTGCTCGGCACTGGATAGGCGGCTTAAGTGTTGCCCCGCCATGATCACCTCTCCCGAGGTCGGGGTTTCGAGACTGCCCATGATGTGCAATAAGGTACTTTTGCCCGAACCAGAACTACCGACAATGGCTAATTGCTCCGCACGCGCCACAGACAAACTCACGCCCTTTAAGACTTCAGTTTCAACACTGCCATCGACAAACACTTTGCTGACATTATTGACCTGCAACACCCATTGTTCCATGTCACTCTCTCTTGTTAATTTATTCATGACGCAATACCTTAGCCGGCTCAACCTTGGCGGCTCGCACCGCAGGATATAAGGTGGCAAATAAGGTAATAAGCAAGGTGCCTACAATAATAACCACCAGTTGCCAAATGGATAAAATTACCGGCAACTGGGTACCAGGCCCTAAAATAGATAATCCCAACATCGTCATAATATCATTGAGATATAACGTCAGTATCACCCCACCGCTCACGCCAAGCACCAGACCGACTAAGGCATTGAGTGACCCTTGAACAATAAATACCGCCATGGCTTGTACATGACTTAAGCCTTGGGTTTTTAAGACGGCGATATCGGCAGTTTTGTCCACCACCATGATCACCAAGGCCGAGACAATATTAAACGCCGCCACGGCCACTACCAAGCTAAGCATGAGTGACATCATGGTTTTTTCCATTTTGACGGCAGCAAAGAGGTGCCCATAATCTTGACGCCAATCGCTAACCTTGGCAGTAATCTTGTCAGCGGCGAGTAACTGCTTAACCCCGCCAACCAGATGGGCCGCTTCAAAGGGATCGCTAAGGTACATACGATAGCTACTGATGCCCTCGCTTGGCAGTCGCATCAAACGCCGCGCATCTTGATAATTGATATAAGCGACATGGGCATCGACTTGCGATCCCATCTCAAACACCCCAGCCACGGTAAACTTGCGTTGTGATGGCACCGGCCCCAGCGGCGAATAGACGACACCGTCTCCAGAGATCACTCGCACTTGCTCGCCGGGTCTGACCCCAAGTTGGTTTGCCAGCACCGAACCTAACACGATGCGATAATCCCCCGCCGCTAAGGTCGATAACACCCGCGTATCACCAGCCCCAGTCAATGCTGCTTGTTGAGGTTCAATTCCATACACTTGAATGGCACGGATACCATCAACCGCTTGGATCATCGCTTGAGTCGAGGCCGATGGCGTCACGGCAATCACGTCGGGCAACCGGGATAATTCAGCCGCTAATGTGGTCGGCAAGGTATGGTCGGGCGCGGCGGTAATCACCAATTGCGGCACCGCCCCTAAGATACGATGCTTTAACTGGCCTTCTAAACCATTCATCACTGAGCCGACGATGATCAAGGCCGCCACCCCGAGAAAAATTCCCATGACGGCAAAAAAGGTAATAAACGAGGCGAAGCTATTGGCTTTCTTGGCGCGCCAGTAGCGCCAGCCGATCATACAAGGGAGTCGCAAATTCATGACAGGTCGCAGCTATCCATGGGCAAATAAGGCAGCCAAGATAATAGGCGTTACACATACAGAAATAAAGACTTAGCCTCTAATCAAGCCAGTAAGGCTCAATTTGGCGGCCAGAATCACTATTTTCGTGAAAAACTTGCCTACTTTGCCAAGCTACACAGATAATAACAATAAGATTTCTTAATAAAATGAGTAAACTGTGAGCGAAGATAACCAGTTTTTTAGCGTCGCCTGCCGCTTTAATGCGTATTTACAGCCGTGGACCCAGCCACTGCCAGATGACGATGCGCTAAAAAGCTTGCAACCTTCAGGCGTGCAACTCATCAGTCAAGCCAAGGCCATCGAGGCCTCATGCATGCTGCAACTGCGACAGTTGGAGCATGAATCTAAGGCGATTATCGATTATTTGAAGATCCAATCCCGTAAAGTGGATTTAGTCTTGCAGTATATTCTTGAACAAGAGATTGACGACAGCGATTGTTTTCAAGGCAGTCACTTTGGTGGTTCAGGCTTTACTGTTATCAATCTCTCGCCGCTCCAACCCGATAGCTTGTACCGTACCACCCTATCTATCCGAGAAGAGCTTATCGCCATTTTATGTATTGCAAAAGTCACGCATTGCCAAGCTATCCCCGACATGCCGGATCATTGGCAAATCAAGCTCGATTTTGAGCGGATCTTAGATGAAGACGTTGAACAATTAGTGCAAGCGAGTCTGCGTTTACAACAAAAGCAACTGCAACTGCGGCGCAAACAGCTCAAACAATCACCAAATTAGTGGGGTTACAGCTGTCTTGGCCATTTCACTGTCATCCGGGGGATGGATAAATAGTGGCACCTTAACAATCAAGGCTCTACAATGACAGCCATCTGATTAGCCGAGTAACAGATTTAGGCACATGAGCGAGTTTTCTTTGTTATCCCCGCCAGCGGCATTAGCCAAGCCGGCCATCCGCTATCTCAATGCCCCGTCAGGGGTTGCCCGCGCGCTGACCTTAGCGCATATCGCTAAGGACCATCGAGGCACCAGCGTTATCATTACCCCTGATACGCCGACGGCCTTGTCATTAGAAGCCGAGCTCAACTATCTGTTACCCGCCGCCAATGTGGTGTTATTTCCTGACCGCGAAACCCTGCCTTATGACAGTTTTTCGCCGCATCAAGATCTAGTGTCCCAGCGCTTAGCCGCCTTATCGCGACTGATTAATGGTGAAGCCACTTTACTCATAGTGCCCATCACAACCTTAATGGTGCGGTTGCCGCCTTGTGACTTTATGGCAGCCAACGTCATGGTGCTTAAACCTGGCGATAGCTACCATCTGCAACATATGCGGCAAACCTTAACCGACACCGGTTACCACTTAGTAGATCAAGTCTACGAGCACGGTGAGTTTGCCATTCGCGGCGCGATTTTAGACGTATTCCCAAGCGGTGCCAGCCAACCTATCCGGATTGAGTTATTTGATGACGAAGTCGAATCGATTCGCTATTTCGATCCTGAAACGCAACGCTCCAATGAAGCCTTGCCACAATTAAGCATGCTGCCGGCCAAAGAGTTCCCTACCGATGCCAAAGGCTTGGAGCTGTTTCGCCAGCAATACCGTCGTCGCTTTGAGGTCATCAGCAAGGCGCCTGAATCCGTCTACCAAATGGTCAGTCGTGGTTTAATGCCTGCGGGCATCGAGAACTATTTACCGCTGTTCTTTAACGACACCGCCACCTTGTTTGATTATTTACCCGCCGATTCACAGCTCATCACCTTAGGTAACATTGATGGCGCCTGTCGTCATTACCTCCAAGAAATTAATAACCGCTTTGTCGATCGCAATATCGACAGCCAGCGGCCATTACTGTCACCCGAAGAACTGTTCTTATTGCCTGAGCAAATTTTTGCCAAATTTAAGCAATACCCACGTTTTGCCATTAATACTGACCATGAAAAAGCTGTCAATGCCAAGGCAACCACCGTGGCCGATGTTAGCGTCAACCACAAGCTTAAACAGCCTCTGCAAGCCATTGGCCAATTTTTAGAACACACCCAGGGGCGCGTGTTATTTAGCGCCGAATCCGAAGGACGCCGCGAAGCCTTACAAGAACTCCTCGCCAAGATACATATCAAGCCCACCGTGTTCCCGCACCTTGAGTCATTTTTACTGAGCCAAGCCCCTATTGGCTTGATTGTTTCGCCCTTATCACAAGGCTGCCAGCTAACCGATCTCAACCTTAGTCTCATTTGCGAAACCGAACTGTTTGGCGCGCGCATTTCGCAGCAACGTCGCCGCGATAAGCAAAAGCAAGTTAGCCAAGACATGTTGGTTAAAAACTTAGCCGAGCTCAAAGTCGGTCAAGCCGTGGTGCATTTAGATCATGGTGTCGGTTTATATCAAGGGCTAGTCACCTTAGATGTCGGCGGGATCAGCGCCGAATATTTACTGCTGGAATACGCCAATGAAGACAAACTCTATGTGCCCGTGTCTTCGCTACATTTGATTAGCCGCTTTAATAGCACTGAGCAAGAAAAGCTGCACTTAAACCGCTTAGGTAATGAAACTTGGAGCAAAGCAAAACGCAAAGCCATTGAACGGATCCGTGATGTTGCCGCTGAATTGCTCGATGTGTATGCCCGCCGCGAAGCCCGAGGCGGCCAAGCCTGTAGCTTGGATGAGCAAGAGTACGCTCAGTTTTGCGATGGATTCCCCTTTGAAGAAACCGTCGATCAAGAGACCGCCATTGAGGCCGTGCTCGCTGACATGTGTCAGGCGAAAACCATGGACCGCTTGGTGTGTGGTGATGTGGGCTTTGGTAAAACGGAAGTGGCGATGCGCGCCGCCTTTGTGGCGGTTAATGCCGGTAAACAAGTGGTCGTGCTGGTCCCCACCACCTTGCTGGCACAGCAGCATTATGAAAACTTCAAAGATAGATTCGCCGATTGGCCGGTAGAAATTGAGGTCATGAGCCGATTTAAAACCGCCAAAGAACAACAACAGGTATTAGAACAATTAAGCCAAGGTAAGCTCGACATAGTGATCGGCACCCACAAACTGTTGCAAGCCGAAGCCAAGTTCGACAATTTAGGGCTACTGGTGATCGATGAAGAGCACCGCTTTGGGGTTCGTCAAAAAGAAAAAATTAAGGCGCTGCGTGCCAATGTCGATATTTTGACCTTAACCGCAACCCCCATTCCTCGGACTTTAAATATGGCCATGTCTGGCATGCGCGATTTATCGATTATCGCCACCGCCCCAGCCAAGCGCCTAGCAGTAAAAACCTTTGTGCGTGAGTATGATAAAGCGACCACCAAAGAAGCCATCATGCGTGAAATTCTTCGTGGTGGCCAAGTGTACTACTTACATAACAATGTCGAGACCATCGAAAAGTGCGCCCAAGATATTCGCGATCTGGTGCCAGAGGCTAGAGTCGTCACCGCCCATGGCCAAATGCGTGAGCGTGAACTTGAGCGGGTGATGAGTGACTTTTACCATCAAAGATTCAATGTGTTGGTGTGTACCACCATTATTGAAACCGGTATCGATGTCCCCAGTGCCAATACCATTATTATTGATAGAGCCGATCATTTTGGTCTCGCGCAATTACACCAATTACGTGGTCGAGTGGGTCGTTCTCATCATCAAGCCTACGCCTACTTGATGACACCCCACCCCAAGCGCATGACCACCGATGCCCGCAAGCGCCTCGAAGCCATTGATGCCTTAGAAGAATTGGGCGCAGGCTTTATGCTCGCCACCCAAGATCTTGAGATCCGTGGCGCCGGTGAACTGCTGGGCGATGAGCAAAGCGGCCATATTGGTAAAATCGGCTTTAGCTTGTACATGGAGTTGTTAGAAGGCGCCGTGGAAGCGCTCAAACAAGGTAAAGAGCCATCACTGGCCAATTTACTGGCACAACAAGCTGAGATTGAACTGAGGGTCCCAGCCCTCTTACCCGAAGACTATGTTGGCGATGTCAACATGCGCTTATCTTTGTACAAACGCATTGCCAATGCCAACACTGAAGCGGCGCTAGATGAATTACGAGTCGAGCTGATTGACCGATTTGGTCTGTTACCCGAAGCCACCAAGAATTTATTTGAATTGACGCTCTATAAGCATCAAGCCACGACCATGGGACTGAACAAGGTGGAGTGGCATGCTAATGGTGGCAGCATAGAATTTGGCGAGCATCACACCATAGATGCCGGCTTTATCATCAGCTTGTTACAGAGCCAGCCACAAATATATCGAATGGACGGCCCGAATAAGCTAAAGTTCAACATACCGGCACCGACAGCCAAAGAGCGCCTGCAAAACGTCCGACAATTGTTGGATCATTTAAGTCGTCATCGCGCTCAGGCACAATAATAGTTAGCCGCAGTGCTAAACAACAAGCACTGCCCCTTAAGTTTGGAGATGTAAAACGTGTTGCCTACCCCCATTAAAACCGTGGTATTGGTGTTATTTTCTAGCATCGCGATGGGCTTTATGCCGAGCAGCTATGCTAAAGACGCGTGGTTTGAAGTCGAGATCTATGTATTCAGTCGCGATAGCCAGCCCCAGCAAATACAAGAAGCGTTTTCCGATAACACTAAGCTGCCAAATACCCGTGGCAGTATTGACCTTATCACGCCAGAGGTAGCTCGAGAGCAGCTCTCTTTACAACATACCTTAACCCCTTGTGATGCTAATGATTGGGTGACGCGAGCCCAAGAATGCCAGCAGCAGCAACAGGGCCAAGCCCCCACTATGATTTACCCTGCCCCAATGCCAGTGCAGATCACCACCAAGAGCGCAGGTAACTCGCCCGCGGGAGTAACGGCACAAGAGGCCAATCCAAACGCTAACAAGGCTTATTTACTCGCCGCCAGTCATGGCCAGTTCGAGCAATATATCAAACAGTTAAGTAAAGAACCCGGTACGACTGGTCTGCTGCATATGAGCTGGCGTCAAAATATGCAACCGCGTCGCCAAGCCAGTCCTATTCACTTATTTGGTGGTAAAGACTTTGCCGCGCAATATAGCGTAATGGGCGCAGCTATCGACCACGACCCGTCAGCGACAACAGCCACTGACACGCTGGACAACATGGACGGCACCCAGTCGGCTACCCCTCGGCAAAATAGCGACAATACTGATGGGCAACCGATGGCGGCAACGCAGTTAACTCAGCCAGATTTTCTGAGTGTCGGTGTGAGTCCGCAGGCGCAACAACCTGTGTGGCAATTGGATGGCGACTTATTGATATATCTCGAACACTTTCTTTATATTGAAACCGATTTAGTGTTGCGGGTTGAAGGCAAAAAATTAGACTTAAAGGACGCGATACACAGTTATAGCAGTCAGCAGGCCAGTGCGGAGGCGATGAGCGCTAACCTCACTCAAACACCTACGGCGGCCACCACCTCACCTTATCTCTATGCGCTGGCGATGAAACAAAATCGCCGGGTGCGCAGCAATGAGTTGCATTATTTCGATCACCCGCGCTTTGGTATGCTGATCCAAATTCGTAAATTAGAACCGAGCCAAAGCAACTGAATCAAAGCGCCCACTGACCCTACGCGCCGCCGAGTGGCGGCGCAAATTGCACTCTCTATAATGATTAGCTTGCCGCGCTGGTGTCCATCCTGCGCCACTCAATAGCATGGCCGAACCGTTGCGCCAGTAATAGATTTAGTTCGTCAAAATCAATCACCCGCCGCTGCTGGCCGCTGAGGCAATACCAAACAAACCGATGGCAATTATCATTCAACAAATGATAATGGCGATAGTGATAAATGGCAGCGATGGCCGCGTCTATCGCGCGGGGCTCGACTAAGATCTGGCCAATAGAGTTGGTGGCCACAAAGATATATTCGCCAGTGCGCCCTTGTAGAAAACGCGCCATGGAGATCGGGCGAATTAAGCCGGTGCCTTGGAGCTCAACAATGCAATCATCCCCCACATAAATACCGCTATGCTCGATGACGCCAAACACATGGCAACAAACAATCGCCCCCGCCACCAGTGGCACAGGGCGGGGCTGATTGATGATTTCGCTCGGCGCTAACCCGATAGGATTCATACCGCCTCGCCATTTGCAATGTCCGCCAGTACCCGCCATGACGGGCTAACGGCAACTCGAGCGATGATAAGCAACACACACTGACGGTACAATGACAAAGGCAATCCTAGGTCTAATTAGCAAAAATGAACGGGCAATATCAGGCTAGCCTATGAAAAGCTTCAAGTTCAACCGATATGTTGAGTGTTGCTGGCCACGGCATATTTCGCCAGCGATTAATTGTGTAAAATTGTGTCGTGTGTGGCGACTCCCGGCCAATGGTCACCATTTAATTAAGGCGCCAAATGAGAATCGATGATTTTGCTGCCCAGCCGCTATTGCCGTGGCGTAGACATTAATCAGCAAAACAGTTGTCGCAATTGCGTCGGCTTGGCGGCGGCCATTTGCGCCAAGAGTAATTCGGCGCATGCCAAGGCATCCACAAAGGCACTATGAGCGGGGTAAACCGGCAGACCATAGCGTTGCCGACAGGCATCAAGGCGCAGCGCGCCACTGCCAATAGACTGCTGGGCAAGCTGCAACCTGCGTTGCTCTAATGCTAAGGTGTCAATAGCCCGCAGCGCCAGAGACTCGCCCCAAATCGCGCCGCCATGCTGCTGTAAAAAGGCCAAATCCAGCGGGGAATGATGGGCCACCAGCACTCGACCAATCGCCGCTTCCATAAAGAGCTCAAGGCCACGGGCTAACTCAAGGCCACGCTCGGTGTCTTGATCGACAATGCCATGAATACATGCACTTTGTCCCACATCTCCCGCCACATTCAATACGCAGCTGCCCGCGCGAGTCAGATTAATTTTGCCGCCATCAATGGCCACCCAACCTATGCTAACAATATGATCATTACTGGCATCAAGGCCGGTCATTTCCATATCGAACGCCAGCAGGGGTAGTGCACTGATTGGCGCGTCGACTAACGCCGGTAAACTGGCGTAATATCGGCGTAATAACGGCTGCTGGCTCCGGGCAGCGGCTTGGCGATATTGCCACTCCCAACCGAGCTTAAAGGGTAAAAGCTTGCGATACCAAGTCACCTTATAAACTCCGTAAAAAACGTAATCTCACCCCAGATTGGGCATCATCAACCACCTTAAAGGCTTCTTTTAATTGGTGTCGAGTCAATCCTGATATGTCCCCAGGCTTGAGGTAATTTGATAAGGGTTGTTGCTGGGCATATTGCTGGCCTTGATTTGCCAAGCGTAAATGGGCAATAAATTCTTGCGCATCGGCAAGATCTAAGGCTAAGCGGCGGTCAATCACGCCAGCTTGCATTAAAGATTGCAGTCGCTTGGCAGTGTTAACCGCTTTGCAGCCGACGCTGAGGGCATAGACTCTGGCAATATCGGTCACGAGCGCATTGCCGCGGTGTTTTAAATCGATGCCTTTAACTTCTGAACCATCACGCTCCAAGACAAACTTTCTAAAAAATCCTAGCGGCGGCCGCGTTTGTAGGGCATTGGCAGTTAATCCCGCTAAGAAAATATCATTGCCCTTGGTCGAGGCTAAGACATTATCTTGCAAGGCGGTAAACAAGCTTTCTGGGCCATAGACCGAACGCATATCAAAAAAGATACTGGCATGCATCAACGCCTTAGGCTCAGGAGTGGTCACCCAACGACGAAAGCGCCCCTGCCAAGCCGTTAACGACATCCGCCAAGCGGAATTTTGCGCCATGATGCCGCCTGGACAGTAGACATAACCGCAATCATTTAACCCTCGGCACACCGCTTCGCTTAAGGTGGCAAAGTAATCACGGGCAAAATCATCCGGTTCGTGAGCCAACAATAATGCATTATCTTGATCGGAGCAGGCGACCTGATCTTGCCGCCCTTGAGAGCCAAAGGCCAACCAACAAAACGCCATCGGTGCTTGACCTAGTAAGTCCATATTGAGCTCGATTAACCGTCGGGTCAGCGCATCAGTCACTGAGGTTAACACTCGCCCAATTTCTTCGGCCCGCGCGTCAGCACTAATGAGTTTTTGCAATAATTCAGGAATACGCCGGCTCAGACTAATCAACTTTTCAATCACGGTCTGCCGATTAATTTCCGCAATCAATAATAACGGCTGCGAACCTTGGGAGCGAATAATGTCCGAGCTCGTCAACATGCCCACCACTTGCTCATGCTCCAGCACTGGCAAGTGATGTAAATGTTGTTCACTCATGATACTCATGGCCTCAAACACTAAGGTGTTGGGGCTTACGGTAAAGGGCGATGGTGTCATGATGCTGGCCACTGGCGTGCGACCATCAAGGCCGGCGGCTAATACTCGACTGCGCAGATCTCTGTCGGTTACTATCCCTACCAGCTGTTGGTTATCAGTCACCACCACCGAAGATACCCGGGCATGGGTCATGGATTTTGCCGCATCGGCGACACTGGCTTGTAACTCAATGCTTAAGGCCGGACGACTCATTAACGCCCCAATCCGACTCATGGTGCTTTGATCTTTGGCCTTAAAGCGAGCTTGATTGCGCAAACGCTTGGCATAGGCCTTATTAAAAAAGCGGTCAAACTCGCGGTTTAAGGATCTCAGCTCATTAAAGGTGTAGGCATCGAGTTCATACACTAAGCCATCTTCTAAAATATTGACCTGATTATGACTGACCTCGCCCGAGAGTAGCGACGGATAGCCAAAATAATCCCCCTCGCCTAACCTATCGAGTAACTCCCCTTGAGGATCATTCACCTCAAATGCGCCGCTGCGAACAATATACAAGCTAAAGCAGTCGCTTTTTAGCGTCACTTGGCGCTGACTGGTACTGAAATAGCTAATTTGTAACCGCCGCGCTACCTGCTCGCACGAGCTCTCAGGCAAACAATCAAACGGCACTAACGAACGCATAAATTGCACCAAAGGTTGTAACTCACTCGCATCCATCCACTGACTCGCTCAACTGACCAATAACACCATAAATCCACTATAAGGAACCCTGACCATAAAGCCTATAAGACTAAGGTGCAAAACGGAAAAAAGGCGCCCTAAGGCGCCTTGTCATCTGGAGGGTGATGGCATTAGTGATCTTGCGCTTCACCCGCCCCTTTAGGGAAACGAATTGACTCGACCATCTCACCGATTTCATCGGGTATTTTCGCCGTCATCTTCATGACCACTAAGGCAACAGCAAAGTTAACCAACATACCGATAATACCGATACCTTCAGGAGAAATACCCATGAACCAATGGTCAGCATTATTAATCTCAGGGTTCATAAATTTAAAGTAACCAATATAGGCAGAGGTAAATAACAAACCTGAAACCATACCGGCAATAGCCCCTTCTTTATTCATAGTTTTCGAGAAAATACCCATGATGATGGCTGGGAACAAGCTCGATGCTGCCAAACCGAAGGCCAAGGCTACCACCGCCGCCACAAATCCTGGCGGATTAATCCCGAAGTACCCCGCAATAATAATTCCCACTGCCGCGGCAAGTCGGGCATATAAGAGTTCTTGTTTATCGGAAATATTGGGTGCCAGATTTTTCTTCAATAAGTCATGGGAAACCGAGGTTGAAATCACCAACAACAGTCCTGCCGATGTCGATAAGGCCGCCGCCATACCACCCGCCGCGACCAGTGCAATCACCCACGCAGGTAAAGAGGCAATTTCTGGGGTTGCCAATACCATGATGTCGCGGTCAATTTTCATTTCATTGCGCTCACCATTGGCATAGAACATCTTGCCATCACCGTTTTTATCATCCCAGGTGATAAGACCTGTCTTCTCCCAGTTTTTAATCCAAGAAGGCGCTTGTGCATACTCGACACCCGATTGCTCAGGGCCATTAATGGTTTCAATCATATTGACGCGAGAGAACGCCGACAATGCAGGGATGGTGGTATACATGATGGCAATAAACAGCAGTGCCCAACCGGCCGAACTCCGTGCATCTTTCACACGTGGCACAGTAAAGAAGCGCACAATGACGTGAGGTAAACCTGCCGTACCCACCATCAATGCTGCCGTAATCGCGAACACATCGATCATCGATTTAGAGCCTTCAGTGTACTGATTGAAGCCCAGTTCGGCCGAGAGGCCATCGAGTTTATCCAGTAAGAACACCCCAGAGCCATTGCCCGCGGCATCTTTCAGTTCAGCACCAAAGCCGATCTGCGGGAAGATATGGCCGGTCATCATGATAGAGATAAAGATTGCCGGAACCATAAAGGCAAAAATCATCACGCAGTATTGCGCTACCTGAGTGTAAGTAATGCCTTTCATACCGCCAAGCACCGCATAGAAGAACACCACCCCCATACCGATAAACACCCCGGTATTGATGTCGACTTCTAAGAAGCGCGAGAACACCACCCCAACGCCACGCATTTGCCCCGCAATATAAGTAAAGCAAATAAAGATGGCACAAATCACGGCCACCGTACGCGCCGCTTGTGAGTAATAACGCTCACCGATAAAGTCAGGCACAGTGTATTTACCAAACTTACGTAAATACGGCGCCATACATAAGGCCAGTAACACATAGCCACCGGTCCACCCCATCAAGTACACACTACCGTCGTAACCGACGAAGGAGACAATACCAGCCAACGAAATAAACGACGCCGCCGACATCCAATCTGCCGCCGTCGCCGCACCATTCATAACCGGCGGTACCCCGCCACCTGCCACATAAAAATCTTTAGTCGAGCCAGCACGCGCCCAAATCGCAATGGCGATATAGAGAGCAAACGACCCGCCCACAATCAAATAAGTTAAGGTTTGTAAATCCATGGCTCAGTCCTCAGTCTTCATGTACGTTATATTTTTTATCGAGGGCATTTGCCTTGGCTGCATACACAAAAATCAGCACGACAAATACATACATGGCACCTTGTTGAGCAAACCAAAATCCCAACTTAAAGCCCATAAAATGGACTTGATTTAAAGTATCAACCAACATGATGCCGCACACGTAGGACACCACGAACCAGATTGCGAGCAATCCCAGCACCAGTCTGAGATTTTCAGACCAATAGCCTTTTGCCTTATCGTTATTTTCAAAAGCCATAGTGACTCCCTTGTTGAATTCAATGTTCAACACCAATCTAACAAGTCAGTAACACGCCACAATCAAGACCTTAGTCTATGCAGTGGTTGCGAATAACAACCAAAATAACATAACTAATTGTTATACAGTGGTTTTAGTGAAGAGCGGTAAGTGTTAACCCTGAACGTTATCACCCGCCCCTTAGACTAATGTCGAACACGCAATGGTTAATATTGTGGTTCTTCCCCTGTACTCCAGAATAAACGCATTAAATAATTTCAATGGGTTAGGAATAACGCACGCGATTAACCGGCGCCGAGATCGTTAGCGGTGAACAAGGAAACACCTCCCATGACGGCGTGCACTTGCAATCGTTGATTCAACCTCGTTTGGCGCGGTCATTGCTTGAGTGTGAAGTAGTTCGGACAAAGTTGATTTGCTAAAATCCCCGCTAATTTTGGCAATAATTCAGTTTGGGGCACTTGGTTGCGATTGAGGATTGACCGCGTTCTATTTTTAAGGCTGATAATGACCCAGAGCAGGATCATACTTTGTTAATGAATTGAACTTTTCACAGCAAGCGTGATCTGATCAGGCATGTTAATCTGCCATGATGATCTCGCATGTCATTGTTCGACCATTTGAAACTCATTGAAGACCCTCGCTCTCACATCAATCTAGACCACGACTTAGTCGATATTATCTTTCTGGTTCTCGCCGCCATAGTCTCGGAGGGCGATGACTGGAAGTCTATTAATGAATTTAGTGTCGTAAAGCTAGAGTGGTTACGTCAACATCGAGACTTTGATAAAAAATAAAAAGCCACCCATATTAAAACAATGATTTAACCCGCATCCTCGCGCTATGTCAGCAATCATCTCACGCTTAACGAGGTCATAACGTTTCAATAAAAAATAAAAAGCCACCCATATTAAAACAATGATCTAACCCGCATCCTCGCGCTATGTCAGCAATCACCATGTGAATGGTGCTTTGCCTATCGCCTCAGTTATAGGAGCCCCGTAAGGTCTTGCCATCAATGGCGACGACTTCACCACAGGTTAACTTGTGTACGGTTTTCATCCAATCTAGAAAGCCATTGCGGAACTCAGCTGGATCAATATTGGCAATCAGGCGAGCAAAGGTATCATCAACAGGCACTCCTTTTTCAAACTAGCCCTGTTTAAAGAACCACTCATGATGACCAAGCACGTACTCACAAATGTCAGTCCAGCCTTGGCTCCCAGCGATTACAGCACAGATTGAACCAAACAAAATATCGAACAATAGGTAGTCTACTTTTGCGCTTTGTCGCTCGTCACGGATGATGCTGAAATACGCTTTAATGGTATCTAAATTCATGGGGACTCCTCAAAAGAGGAGCATAAGTTCACAATTGGTGTATCAGGTCAATTTCAACCAGATGTTGGACAAGAAATGTTCATGATCTTGCCCTGCCATCTTAATACTTAACCGAGGTGACCATTTATTTCCTATTTTTTTCTATCTTTTTTTCATGCCGCTTGTTGATTTCTGATTGATACCAATCATTTATCTTCATACCTTGATAATATTTTGGCGCAAAAAACAAGCAGTAGTCAACGCCAAGGTTATTTAAATTGTTACTTACAACCTTTGCCGCCAGCAAACTTGTAAACTCAAAATTTCGTAATGACATAATATAATTCAGTTCTTCATAGGCAAGATAATAATCTGCAGCAATATCTCTGTTATTCAAGGTGAGTTTTATTTTTTGTTGTTTATTTATATCATTCGCAATAGTAATATCTAAAAAAATATATCGATAACATAAACCGATTCTGTTGGCAATTAACTCATCATAGAAGCTGAATGATTCATGGAAGTCCTCACCTTGGGTTAATTTAGAAATTAAATTAACCTCTGTCGCCAGATGAGTTAATTCATGTAGGATAGTACCCATCTGCGTCGCTATATTGATATCACTACCATTACTGATCGGAAAGTAAATCGTTTCAGGTAAATCGGTACGATTCATGGTCACTTCATAGATAAAGTTTTTTTCATCAACAGGAACTAACACAATATTTTTAATTGGAACATCAACAGCATTCAAAGCCATATTGAATAACGTAATATCTAATTCACTCAGAAAACTTGGGACATTATCATTAATAAAACTTATGTTTGATTTGCCATGGCGCTGCGGTGTAACTATGTCATAGGACATAATGTCTTTTACGGTAATACTTTCATAACTATCAAATGAAAAATCGCCACTTTTAATTATGACATTAATCTCACCATCAGAATGGGTGATAACTGCGCCACCAGCCAAGGGATTATCAGCTATGATATTGCTGCAACCTGATAAACTAATGAAAATAATTAAATAATAAATATGAGCAAAACGCATCCATCCAGCCTCCTCTTTTTAAAATAGCAACATGGACGCTTGCTATTGACTGAATTTTAAATTAATTCTTAGACACTCCTATCGAAGACTAAGGTAAAGCAAAACTTTTAATTCACCTTAATACTCCCGCTTTTATAATATTAATAATCTGGGACATCAGGGAATTGAAAATTTCCACATCTGGCAGCTCGTGGGTACTGGGCACAGTATGAGTTTACTCTTGTGACCGCAGTGTTCATAGTAACCCCAGCAAATGACGTAATACTGGTTCCAACAATTTCCGAATGAGGATCTATAATATCAGTGGTGTAGTTTGTGTTAACTTTTATTTCCGTTGTGTTATTTTTGTAAGGATAAAACCATTCAACTACAGCAGTTGCATTTTTAACTTTTGCTTCGCCATTAATGATTACTCCCTCAAAATTTTGGGATGCAGTCACATAACCGTTATCAATAAGTGTTATCTCAATTGACTCAAGCGCTACATTTGTGCCATTTTGTACGTATAATGTTTCACTCCAGTCATTAATAATGACTCTTTGTTCTTGCTTCTCTTCCTCTTCAGTTTTATCTGAGCCACCACCGCCACCGCTATGTATAATTGATTCCACACCGACTCCAATCGTAACGCTAACGCAATTAAGACCAGCAGCATCGCAATTACCTTGAGGGAACGTTACATTTACATCAACTCCAACTGTAGTTGTGCTTTTACAGCCGAATAAAAGTAGAGGCAGTAGGCAGTAGGCAGTAGGCAGTAGGCAGTAGGCAGTAAATAGTTATTAATCTTCATATCAAATCCATTTGTTATCCAAAGACATCGGCAGGTTAACACGCTGACAACAAAAATGAAACACGCAAAAACAATGCGAGTTCGCGACAAACACTTTGCCCTTGAAGGACTATTCTCCATATAACATGTTCTGGCATTTTTTTAATGGGCGTACAATAACAAAGCATGCTCGGCAGGCAAGCGTTCTTAGACAAGGCTCTTAGCAAAAGTTTGCAGCTTGAGATATGGAGAGTTAGCGCAGCCTATCCTAACGGCGACACCAGATTCAGAAAAACCATGATGCGTGTAAATTTTGTGTCATAAGGTAGCCGTCATCTTTACATCCCAATAAAATAGCCACTGATGAGATGGACATCGTCTTTGAACCCACAAGGTTGTGCTAGCGGCGGGTCGAGCAATCGACATAGCCTGCGACAGACGATTAGTAATACTGTCAGCTGAGGCAATCGTGGGTGTCAGGCGTTGAGCGCAAACTTGTGAATTACATTTTGAGATTTTTGTGGGTAACACTTTGATTATCACTAGCTTTATCGGCAAGATAAGCAGCCGTTTCTAGCTTGATATTGTATTTTAGTAAGCGAAGTGACGCCAAAATTGTCAAGTGAAACCCTCTGACATGACCCCAGAGTAACATCAAACGAGTCAAGGTCAGTCTAAGCCGACCTTAGTGCAGTTTGAATGATGAATCGTGCCGCTCGAGTTATATCAAGGCCAAAGAGGCAACCACTAACAAGGCTATATTGGCAAGCAAAGCAATTAAGTAAAAATAGCTTCTTGGGCTCGGGTTTTTCTCGGTCGCAATTGCGTAATAGAGCACCATATGGATCACTCGAGCCACTGCCATGATCCAGATAATGGTGCCAGTCCACAAGGCATCGACGCCCACCAAAATGGCTAAAAAAGACGCGCCCAGCATCAGGCTAATATTCTCTTGCGAATTAGCAAAGGTACGGTTAGCGCGAAACACGAACGAGCCATGACTTAAGCTAGCATCAATTTTACCGGGAATAGCGCCCGGCTGCGCGGCCTTGGACGTCGCCGCAACAATGGCCTGGATCAGCACAGTGAACATGATGGCCAATAAGCCCCAAAACGCGAGTGAATAGGTAGCAAACATAAAGAAATCCCTTAACGGTTGATGCCTTGATTACCACTGAAGGCAGTATTTATCGTTTTGTCAGTCTGTTATCTTCAACAACAGCTTTTATAGTACCGTCAACCGAGGTGTTAGGATCACTTGCTGGACGATATTAGAGTAAAAACTCTTTTCTGACCCAAGGCCATTGTCCTCACGGGTTGGCGCCCGCGATGGTTTGGTGCTAGCTGACTACCTCAATGGTCACCTGGGTTTTGACCGAATTCGCAATAAAACAATGCTGATGCGCCAGATGATGCATTTTTTGCAATTGTTCTAGGCTTGGTTGCCGTTCACCTGCAAAGGTTACCTTAGGTCGCAGTCGTACCTCGGTAATCGCCATATTACCGGACTCGTCTGTGGCTAATACGCCCAGCGCCTGATCATGATAATCATCCACCACATACTTTTTTTTCGCCGCAATCGATAGAAAGACCAACATATGACAACTCGATAACGCCGCAATAAAGGCTTCTTCTGGGTCAACATTGTCGGCCATGGATAAGGGGACTGGCACGACATGGGGTGACGAGGACGCCGCCACGATCACGCCGCCATCAAACTCCCAAACATGGGCGCGACTGTATTGATTGTCGAGGAACACCTGCCCTGCTCGGTGCCACTTAATTAACGCAGTAAATTGTATCATGAGCTCTCCTGTTGCCCGTGACCTTGGTGCGATGGCATCATAGGCATCGCGCCAAGGTATGGCTCCCGATATTTGCAGCCACTGGTCAGGCTAAAATCATCACATAGATACGCTGTCAAATGCTAGCGATAAACGCCCGTGGCAAGCGCGTTCTTGTCTAGCGAGTCATGCTGGCAGCCAACAATCAACTCACTGGCCCCCGCCGCCACGGAGGGCTCCAATTTGTGAACTAAGCGAAGGTTAATCCCTGTGAATACCTCTACAATGCGCCCCTTTTTGCCCGCATGGTAAACATGCGTCATCGATGAAGGCCTCTTGTGAAACTCAGTCAACGCTTAAGCCAACTCAATGCCATGGTGGCGGCCACGTATGATCAGATCTGGGATTGCTGTTGCGATCACGGTTTACTCGGGGCGGCATTACTGTCTCGTCAATTACCCGCGCAGGTACATTTTGTCGATATCGTGCCACAGCTGATGCAACAGCTTGAGTGCAAACTGCAGCGCTTTGATCCCGACTCGCACCAATGGCACACCCATTGTATTGATGTGGCCACCTTACCATTAACTCGATACCCCGGCCGCTCACTTATCATCATTGCCGGCGTTGGCGGCGAATTAATGGCGCATTTTGTTGCGACTATTTGTAGCCAACACCCACAGCGGCCACTGGATTTTCTGCTATGCCCAACCAATCAGACTTACCATTTACGCCAACAGTTAATCACGCTGGAGTTAGGCTTATTACAGGAAGTATTGGTGGCTGAAAATCAACGATTTTATGAAGTGCTGTTAGTCTCGACTCAGCCCCAACATCACAGGCCCATCACCGCCATTGGCGAGCAACTGTGGCAACATGACAGCAAAGATGAATGCGCCTTACGTCAGCGTTATCAGCGCAAGTTGCTCACGCATTATCAGCAGCTCAGTAAAGGCTATGGAGCGAATGTTACGCCAATCATTAACGCCTATCGCGCCCTGACGCTGGCATAACAGCGCTCTCATCATCAATGCGCGTGGCTCCAGATGGTATATTTGGTAAAAAGTTGATAGGTTCGGTGCCTACATATAGTTAACTGAGCGCGTGCTCTCTGATCAAATGAGGTCAACGCGCCTGTGCACTAATACAATGCTAAGTCTCCGATGCCGTTAAGGAAGTTATGAGCGATCCAAAGCGAATATCAGAAGTGCTTGAACTTTTACTTTACCATCCCTCCTAAATAGTCTGTTGCTCGGGTGAGGGTTTACCGTGACATTTAACCCGCTACCTAACCACAAAAAAAATGCCAGTCATATGACTGGCATCCACATCGTTAACGCTTAGGCGATTACCAAATCCGAACTCGCTGCGCTTCGGGTAAATACAATTCATCGCCCGGCTGAACATTAAAGGCTTTATACCAAGCATCGTGGTTGCGCGGAGCAAGCGCACGATATCGACCCGGCGCATGGGTGCCCGCGCGCAATTGGTTAAGCATGCTTTGTTCGGTGCGTTTTTCTTTCCACACTTGCGCCCAAGCGAGAAAGAAACGTTGATCGCCAGTGACACCATCGATAACTGGTGCCTCTTTGCCGTTGAGGCTGAGTTTATAGGCATGATACGCCATGGCGAGTCCACCGACATCACCAATATTTTCGCCTAAGCTGTTTTTACCATTCACAAAATTATCTGGCAGTGGCTCGTACTGACTGTATTGCGCCGCCAATTGATCGGCTTTGGCTTCAAAAGCAGCGCGATCGGCGTCGGTCCACCAGTTACGTTGAATGCCATTAGCATCAGACTTGGAGCCCTGATCATCAAAGCCATGGCCCATTTCATGGCCAATCACGGCCCCAATGCCGCCATAATTGACGGCCGCATCGGCGTTAGGATCGAAAAATGGTGGTTGTAAAATTGCCGCAGGGAAGACGATTTCGTTAAAAGAACTATTGTAATAAGCATTCACTTGCTGCGGTGTCATGCCCCAACGGTTACGGTCAGTTTTTTCCAATTCTTTAGCCACACTGTCTGCGTTAAAAAATTGCCGTAATTGCTGAATATTACCCACCAAATCATGGTTAGTCAGGGTCACGCCATCAAATTCTTGCCAGACATCGGGATAACCAATCTTAGGGGTAAACGCGGCCAGCTTAGCATGCGCGTTAACTTTGGTTTCTGCCCCCATCCAATCGAGTTGATCGATGCGCTCGCCCATGGCACTGCGAAGGTTTTCCACCAGTTCGGCCATTTGTTGCTTAGAAGACTCAGGGAAATAACGAGCAACGTAGACTTTACCAATCACAAACCCTAACGTTTGGGTGCCTGACATTTCAGAAATAGCCCGCTTCCAGCGTGGGCGCGGCTCTTCTTGACCGCTTAAAATTTTACCGTTAAACGCAAAATTTGCCGCGTAAATATCTTCCGCTAATAAGTCAGCATTGTTACTGATGGTATGGAAGGTGAGATAGTCTTGCCAAACCGATAATGGTTGGGTATTCACCAAGGTGATCATTGCCTTAATTGGCTCTGGTTGGCTGACATTTAAGTGCGGTACTTGATAACCTGTTTTGGCAAAGTAACTGTCCCAGTTGAATCCTGGGTACTCTTTGGCCAAATCGCCCCGTTCTATTTGGTTCAAGGTGAGATCGCGGTTACGGCGTGTTTCACGTGGCCACTGCCCTTCGGCCATTTTGGTTTCTAAGGCTAATATTGCTTGCGCACGCGCTTGGGTATCATCGAGGCCGGCAAAGGCCAACATGCGTGCAATATGATCCACATAGGCGGCGCGGATCTGACTAAAGCGTTCGCTGTCTTCTAGATAATACGAACGATCTGGCAGACCTAAGCCCGCGGCACCGATGGACATTTGATATTGATTAGGATCTAAGCGATTGAACCACATGCCGCCGGCAATGGGTGAACTGGCACCACTGAGCCACGCCTCGCCAAACACTTGGGTTAATTGCTCAACGGTATCAATATTGGCAATTTGTGTCAGGGTCGGTTTAATCGGATCGATACCTCGCTTATTGATGGTCTCTGTGTCCATATACGCTTGATAAAAATCCGCAATCATTTGCTCTTCAGCGGTTAAATCGCTGCGGCTGGTGATATCGTCAATAATGGCTTTGACCTGGGCTTCACTGCGTTCGGCTAATGCTGTGAAAGCGCCAAAACGGGTTTTATCTGCCGGCATCTCATAGTTGTCATACCAAGTGCCACTCGCGTACATAAAGAAGTCGTCGCCCGGCTTAATGGCTGTATTTCTAGCACTTAAATCCACGCCAAAACTGCCTAACTCAGCAGCTGGGGCATTGGCGGACGACGCAGTGACGGCCTCATTGGTCGGGCTGGCAGTGTTACAGCCAGCCATAAAGGTACTGGCTAATGCTAGGGCAAGCAGGGATTTTCTCATTGTTATATTCCTTGGTTGTCGGCGTTAAATTGTTAAAAATAACATCATCTTAAGTTAACACCGCCTACCAATCAACAACCGAGATGTGTCATCTTATGTCTAAGTGCAGCGCGCAGCGGCAATATCGCTTGAAAAAACGGCCACCGGTGGCGGCTTGCCAGCACTTAACGGCAGATAAAGCCGCTGGCCAAATGACATCAGCGGACTTTATTCATTTGCACCTAAGATGTTAACGTGAGCCATAGCAGGCCATCACCTCTCATAACGTAAGGAAATATTATGACCACCAGAGTGTATGTGTTAGCCCGGTTTAAACCTAAACTTGGCAAAGAGGCTGAATTATTTGAAGTCCTGAAAGCCCTTGAGCCAGACTCTTACCGTGAAGCGGGCTGCGTACAATATATGCTGACCCGCCAAATTGATCATCCCAGTGCCAGTCGTGATGAATACCCAATCGTGTTTAACGAAATTTGGGAAACGTCAGCTGCGTGGTCGGCCCATGGCCGCCGCCAACAAATTCAGCACTTCTTTGCCACTCAAGTCAGCGCTGACAGCGGTTTAGTGGCGGACGTGGTGGTGACAGCCTATAGCGACGAAGGCTACCAGTTTGATGCGCCCGTATATGAATAATCGGCGGTAATCTAGGCGCAACCCCGCGCTGGCATGGCTTTGATGCGAGCGCGAGTTGACGATTGACAGCCAAGTCGCGGCGCGAAAGTCACCTGTTGGGGCGCCGTTCATCGCGTGGCCGTGGTCATCACAGTGAACCATTAGCCAGCATGGGAATTAAGCGCGCATGCTGATAGCGGAAGCCATGTTGTCGACAAATCTTGTGGCCATTCACCCGTTTATCGGCGCCGGCCATTTGAGGTTCTGCTATAAATGTGGGCGCGGTTTTGCCAAGCGCCAAGGCCGCTTGCTGATAAAACTCGCGTTTCGATAAATGCTCAGGAGCACACAAGTTATATATTCCGGTGGCGGATACTTGCAATAATAAGCTCACCCCCGCGATACAATCATCCAAATGCACAAGGTTTACCGCCAAGTCCCCCCCGCTCACCTCGGTTTTTCCAGCAAAAAAACGTCCCGGATGACGACCAGGACCAACCAAGCCAGCCAACCTCACAATACAGGTCTTAGGCAGGTCGGCAAACAGTTGCTCGGCGGCAACAAAGACCTGTGCCCGAGCATCGTTGGCAGGCTCAGTGGTTTCATCGACCACGCCATTAGGATAAACCCCAGTGGTACTAATGAACATCACTCGGCCATGACCATAGGTGATGATAGCCTGTTTGAGGGCCTGTAATTGCCCTAAATAATCCGCGGGGCTTTGGCCACTTCTAAGCCCTGGAGGAATATTAATAATGATGTGTTCGGCCGAAAATAAGCCGGCCTTAGCGGCATGGATAAGAGACTCGGGCCTGGCCAAGTCGAGACACACTGCCTCAATGCCATCGGCTTGTAGCTGTTGTACCCCCGCCTCGCTGCGGCGAGTGCCTTGTATTTGCCACCCTTGAGCTTGTAGTGCATGGGCTAAGGGCTGTCCTAACCAGCCACAGGCGATGATTGCTACGTTATTTTTCATTATTATTGCTGCCTTAAACCGTCGCGGCCGCGAGTTAGCCGCCAAAGATATCTGGGTATGGCTACAGATAATAACAAGATTTTACTAAAGAAATCAGTTCACTGAGGCGGTAAAGTAATAACTAATGGCAGCATCGGCTTTGAGCACCTTAAGCGCCGGCTCAGTTAATGACTCCACCTTGATCACTTCTTCAATTTTGAGATTGGCACTGGCAAGAAACTTAAGCCCAGGTTCACTGCCATCGATTTCACAGCCCCATACCTGCGGCGAACTCAACTCAGATGAAGTGATCATCACCTTTCCTATGGTCTCATCAGACAGGCGCACTAAGGTGCCTGGTGGGTAGATCCCCAAGACTTTCACTAACGTTTGGATCAAGTTATCGGCATGCTTACCGACCCGATTTTTAAATAAATAGCCTAAAGCAACTTGCGGTGAGCAAATCCCCTCGCGCGCCAATTGATGATCATAATCATCTGCCAAGGCCACGATTTGGGTCAATAGTGGTATGTTGTCGCCCTGTAAACCATCGGGGTAACCACTGCCATCGAGGAACTCATGATGATGCAACACGATATGACACACTCTCGGATCAAAGCGGTTGCCCTTGGTCACCATGTCGTAACCAAAATTGGGGTGCATATTGATGAAATTGCGTTCGTGCTCATTGAGGTCAACCACCTTATTGCGGATTGACTCAGGTATTTTTAGTTTACCAATATCGTGAAATAAACTGCCTAAGGCTAAACAGCGCAACTCATCGTCATCCAGTCCAAGCGCCTTGCCAATCATCAAAGACAGCACCGCCACCGAACTGGAATGTTGGGTGACGCTGATCTGGCTGTCACCCAAATCCACTAAGGCTAATTGCGCGCTAGGATGCTCCAATAAATGGCTCACCATCTCATGGGCCAGCTTTTCCGACAAGGCAATGGCACCCTCAGGATCACTGACTAACTTGCTGTAGGTATTGCGCGTTTCATTGACCGATTGTAAAAAGCGTTGTTGACTCTGGCGCAGAGCTTTGCGGGTTTGAAATTGTAGATCTTTAATCTCTTCGATGGGCAAAACATCATGGATTTCGGCCATCTCGGGGATTGCATCTTCCGCTAACGGTTCACCAGAAATGAGGTACACGAATTGGCAGCCTAAGCCGCGGATCATCTCAATCTGCACCGCGTCAGATATGGTGATACGATTTATCCAAAAAGGGTGATCCTTCCAAGATAAAGGTAACTTCACCGTCAGTCCAGGTTGTAAGCGATTGAGCGGTATTTGCGGCAAGCTCGCTTTTGCCAATATGCGACACTCCCTTGTCATTCACACCGAAGACAAGCATTCATAATAAAATCCAGTCAATTTCACTATAGATCAGCTATCTAGAAATACCGCATTTTTAATTTAGCCTAGCTAGATTGTGTAAAAACTTGGCAAAAAATTGCCCGCGACCATCACCACTCAAGTGGCCTGGCACTGAGAGTCTGTTGCCATTGAGATGAGGTTACAGCGCAACAATGATATCGCGTTGATCATAAGGCAGGCGCAAACTGGGCGTGAGCGCAGTGTCACGCCATGGGGTTAGCTGGTGAGATCAGACGGCCATTCATCAAGATAAGCTTGCAGGTGTTTTGATTTATACAAATACAAGGCCCCCCAAAATAAGGCCAAGGCATCAAATGCGCTCATCCAATGGAACACCATCAAGGTATGATCGACGCGAGTGAATAACTGCCAGCCTTCTAACACCAACATCATCATCAAAATCCATTTAAATAATGAAAATGGTGCCTTGAGCCATTCGGGCTTACGGCGTCGCTCTGCAAGCACTAAGGCAAATAACAACACCGCCCCAAGCCCGGTGATCAAGGATTGAATAAAGTCCATCTGCAAGGGATAGAAGATCCTAACGAGACCGGCACGATCGGCCGATTGGGTCAAAGAAATCACCCAAATCACATAGCCACGACCAAGAAAGGCCAATAATAGATACAGTAGCAATGGCGGTGCTACGCGCCCATGGTCATCTCGCCATGCAATGGTTTGTAAATCCAAGTCAGTCTCCTTAGCCGATTAGCTAAGATATGCGGTCAGGAACCCGAATTACAAGGGCAATGAATTAAGCTTCACCTAATGCACATGAATAACTATGTAAAAACGCCTGCAATAGCAGGCGTTAAGTTGATTGATTAATTGGCAGATTTTATCGCTCAAGCTCGGCAAATAAGGCCAATAACTGCGCTTCATCTTTAACCTCAACCCCGAGCTCTAAGGCTTTAGCCAGCTTAGAACCTGCGGCTTCACCCGCCACCACGCAATGGGTGTTTTTGGAGACACTGCCAGCCACTTTCGCCCCTAGGGCTTGTAATCTTGCTTTGGCATCATTACGGTTAAGCTCAGTTAGGGTACCAGTCAATACCCAGGTTTGGCCAGCGAGTGGCGCTTCGGCTCCGAGCACTTCGCTAATCTCGGGCCAATGAATGCCCGCCGCCACCAATTGGTCAATGACCTCGATATTATGGGGCTGAGCAAAAAAGTGATGGATATGCTGGGCCACAATCGCGCCCACATCACTCACCGCCAGCAATTGTTCTATGCTGGCATGCTGCACGGCCTCGAGGGTGCGGAAATGCTGAGCCAAATTGGCGGCCGTGGCTTCGCCGACTTCACGAATGCCAAGCGCGTACAAAAACTTAGCTAAGGTGGTACTTTTTGCCGCAGCAATGGCAGCAATTAAGTTAGTGGCTGATTTCATGCCCATCCGCTCTAACATGGTGAGCATAGAGGCACTCAAGTGAAATAAGTCCGCTGGCGTTTGCACTAATTCTTTCTCGATAAGCTGCTCAACGACTTTGTCGCCCATACCATCGATATCTAAGGCTTTGCGGGAGGCAAAATGCTTAATGGCCTCTTTACGCTGAGCTTCGCAAAATAATCCGCCACTGCAACGGGCCACGGCTTCGCCTTCAAGACGCTCCACCAGCGAAGCACACACAGGGCAAGCTTCAGGGAAAACAATCGCCGCCGCATCCGCTGGCCGCTTGTCGGTGACCACAGCGACAATTTGCGGGATCACGTCACCGGCACGACGAATAATCACCGTATCTCCCACCATGACGCCTAAGCGGGCAATTTCATCCATATTGTGCAAGGTGGCATTAGATACTGTCACCCCACCAACAAACACTGGCTTTAAGCGCGCAACTGGCGTCACGGCACCCGTGCGGCCGACTTGAAAATCGACCCCTTCAAGTAAGGTCATTTCTTCTTGGGCGGGGAATTTATAGGCAATGGCCCATCGCGGCGCTTTAGCGACAAAACCTAAGGTTTGTTGCTGCTCAATATTATCAACCTTGAACACCACCCCATCGATATCAAAGGCTAAGCTTTGACGACGCTGCATCACATCGCTGTAGTAGGCAAACACTTGCTCTACATCGCTGGCAACCTTGACCTCATGGCTGACGGGCAATCCCCACGTTTTGAGTTGTTGCAACTGTTGATAATGGCTCATTGCCAAGGGCTCAACCGCAGCGTCGACGACCCCTAAGGCATAGGCATAAAAGTCGAGCGCACGGGCCGCCGCAATTTTACTGTCGAGCTGGCGTAAGCTTCCGGCCGCGGCATTGCGCGGATTGACAAAGGTCTTGTCATTGTTGGCGATTGCCCGCGCATTGAGGCTATCGAAAGCCGCCTTGGGCATAAACACTTCACCACGCACTTCCATTAAGCCCGGGTAATTATCGCCGCGAAGCCGAAGCGGTATCGAACGGATAGTGCGCACATTGTCAGTGATGTCTTCCCCAGTGGTGCCATCCCCTCGAGTCGCGGCGCGCTCCAACACGCCATCACGGTAAAGCAGACTCACCGCTAAGCCATCGAGTTTAGGTTCGCAGCAAAAACTGACATGGCCGACGCGCTCAGTGATCCGTTTATAAAACCCGTTAAAATCGGCTTCATCAAACGCATTATCAAGGCTTAACATCGGTTTAAGGTGAGTCACTTGACTGAATTTAGTCAATGCCATGCCACCGACGCGCTGGCTCGGTGAGTCGGGCAAAATATAGTCTGGGTGCGCTTGTTCTAGGGCTTTGAGTTGTTGCATTAACCGGTCATATTCGGCATCGGGGATCGACGGGGCATCATCGACATAATAACGAATATTGTGCTGATTAAGCTCAGTCGTTAACTCGGCTATCTGTTGTTTAATCGCTTGCATTTATGAGTGTCCGTAAAACAATAAGGCCGCTGTGGCGGCCTAAGATCGGGTCAATGAGCTTGGCTTACAATTGCTGACGAATACGCTGGATATACGCTTGTTTGGTCAAATCACTCCAAGGATGACGGCTACCATCAAGGACATCGGCGCCCAAGTCATCAGCCAATTGCTGGGCAGAATTAAGCATAATTGAAAAGTTGATTAAGGCATCACCATGACACGGCAGCGTCATAAATAACACCACCCCATGGGTGCTAAATTGCTCCATATTATCGGGATCAAAAATGCCAGGCTTCAACATGTTCGCGAGCGAAAATAAGACCTTGCCGTTACCAGCATTATCGACATGACGGTGGAAAATATTCATGTCACCGTATTTAAAATTGAGCGTCAGTAAACATGGTAATAATTCCGCCCCTTGTAGTACCTGTCCTTCTTTCGCCACCACATGCAATACCAAGACATCGGTAGGCTCACCCAAAGGCGCTTCTTCAGCTTCTGCAGATGCCACCGCCTCAGGTGCCTGTGGCGCGTTAACTTGTGATTGCGCTGCCGCTTGAGTGGTTAAGCCGAGCTCCATTTGTACTTCATCGGCCGAGGCCAGCGCGCTGTCATCAAGGGTGCTGGCGCCCATACTGGGCTCACGGCGCTCGCGAGTGACTTTGGCCCCTGGCTCTGGGCTCAATGCAAATGCTGCGGGCTCATCTTGGACAGCCGCTAAAGGCGCAGGATCAGCCGCTGCCGTCATGCGTAGGCTTGAGATCTCAGCAGTGCTCTCAGCGCTGGTGTCAGCGGCGACCGACTTGCGAACTCGCACGGCACCGATACCATCGGCATCAAAACCATCGCGATCGACCCGCGGGCTGGCCTCGGCATTATCTTTATAGACTTTTGCCGTTGGACTGTCGCGCAGCGGACGTGGCCGCTGCTTTCTAATTGACCATAAACCATGCACCAGCACCGCGATGATGGCTATCGCGCCCAGTACCGCCACGACCAGTTGAAAGTTTTCCATGAGTTACCCTATTTTTTTTATCCGGCGTCGGCCATCGCCACCGCTTCATCAATATCTACCGCCACTATGCGCGACACACCCGGCTCGTGCATAGTCACCCCTGTCAATTGGTCAGCCATTTCCATGGTTATCTTGTTATGGCTGATATAAATAAACTGTACCGATTGCGACATTTCTTTTAACAAACGACAAAATCGTTCAACGTTAGCATCATCTAATGGCGCATCGACCTCATCTAGCATACAGAAAGGTGCTGGATTGAGCCTGAAAATTGCAAACACCAATGATAAAGCGGTTAAGGCTTTTTCACCACCAGAAAGCAGGTGGATCGTGCTGTTTTTCTTGCCAGGTGGTTGCGCCATAATCGACACCCCAGTTTCAAGCAAGTCATCATCTGTTAATGCCAAATAGGCACTGCCACCGCCAAACACCTTAGGAAACAATGATGAGAAGTCATTATTGATCTGATCGAAGGTGATTTTAAATCGAGTCCGAGTCTCTTTATCTATCTGACGAATGGCGTCTTCGAGACTGGCCATCGCCGTGCGTAAATCTTGATCTTGTTCATCAAGGTACTGCTTGCGGCTCGACTGTTGTTCATATTCGTCGATGGCAGCTAAGTTAATCGCCCCCAGCAAACCAATTTTTTGACGAATGTGCTCTAGCTGTTGCTGACGAGCCGTCATCGCTATATCACCACTGAGTTCAGTGGCCTCATCAATATCAGCTTCTTTAAGTCGGCTCAACTGAGCTTGCAATTGGCCATTAATGCCCTCGCGCTTGAGTTGTTGCTGACTCAAATTGGCGCTCACTTGTTCTATCTTGCCAATGACTTGTTTTTGCTGCAATAGTTTTGAATCAATCTCGGTTTGTAATTGGGCTAATTGGCCTCGAACTGTCACTAATTCGGCCTGTAATGTCGCCTGTTGCCGCAGCATTTGTTGATGATTCACTTCTAACGCCGGCAATTGCTCTAAGTGAGTTTCACTCTGCGCCGTTTTAGCATTAAGCGCGCTAATTTTTTGCTCGGCTTCCTGTAAGCGCTCCCACAGCTGTTGCTGGGTTTGGGCTGACAGTGCCAGCGCGGTTTGTTGCTGTAAACTTTCGCGATGACTTTGTTGATATCGTTGCTGGTGTTGTTGCCATTCTTGGCGCAATGCCGCGGCCGTTTGCTGGTGCTTGGCCACCTCTTGTTGCGCCAGGGTTCGCCGCCCCTCCCCCTCGCTGAGCTGTTGCGTGCTCTGGCTCACTTCGGCGGCGAGTTGCTGCAATGATAGTTCGAGCTCCGTCAGTTCAGCCTGAAGCTTGGTCACTAACTGCTGTTGCTGGGCGAGCTGCTGTTGCTCTTTGCTCATTTGACTACGAGCATAGGTTAACGCTTGCTCCAACTGCTGTTGCGTCAATTGTTGTTGTTGCCGCTTAGCGTCGAGATGCGTCACTTTGGCATCAATTACGCGCAGTGCATCATCAGTCAACTGTTGTTGCTCCGCCAACTGTGCCACCCGCGCCTCACTGCGTTGGATCTGCTGCTCAAGCTCCGCGGCTTGAGCTAACAATTGCATCGGCTGGTTTGGTGCTAAGGCGCTCAAGTAGAAGCCTTGGCCAATAAATTCACCGGCCTTAGTGACAAAGCGCTGATTGGCTTGTTGCGCGAGCGGAAGCTGAGCTAAGCGCGCATAGGCATTAGCCTTATCGTCAACAAATTCAACCCCCTGCAACCACGGCGCTAGATTAACCTCACTGCTAAACCAGCCAAAATCTTGTGGCGGAGTGCGACTAAATCCATAGGCGGCATGATCATCTCCGGCGTTGACGGCATGCTGCAATACAGGCTCTAACACCAGCTCGGCGGCCTTTTCCCAGCCGGGGGCCACCTGAGTGACTTGCCATACTCCCAATTCATGCTCGGTATTCGCCTCGGCTTTGGCCAGCAATTGGTCAATTAATTCACTGCGGCTGTGTAACGCGGCCAGTGCTTGCTGCTCGCGCTGAACTAACGCCTTGGCGCTATCATTCGCCGCCCGCGCTTGTTGTTGATGCGCCGCAGTATCAGCGTATTGCTCATTGAGTTCATTGCCAAGCTCTTGATTAAGCTCCACCTCACCACTGAGTTTATCAATGGTGGCTTGCAGGCCATGGTCTTGATATTGGTGCAGTTGTTGCTCAGCCGTTGCTAACGCCTGTTGTTTTTCATCATGACGCTGTTGCTGGTAGCTCAGTTTATTGGCGAGCAATTGGTGATGCAATTGCCGCTCGGCTAACAACTCTTGCCCTTGTTGGAGCGCATGATTGGCTTGCTGTAGTGACTCTTCCGCCTCGCTCACTGCCGCTTCCATCGCCACTAATTGCTGTTGCTGCGATGTGCCGACATCTTGCATGCTGAGCTGCTGTTGCTGTAATTCTTGATGATGGCCGATGGCTTGTTGATGCTGAGATTGCCACTGATCGCGCTGAGACAGCAATGCAGTTAACTGCTGATTATCCTCAGCATGTTGGCGTTGCTGATATTCAAGCTGTGAGCTTAATCGCGCCAGTTCGGTGCCCAAGCGGTAGCCTTCCGCCACTTGCTGTTGCTCTTGGCGCTCTAAGGCTTCTTTGCCGATGTTGAGCTCTGTTAAACTCACCTCAATGGCTTGCCACTGCGCTTTGGCCGCCGCTTGCTCCGTTTGGCTGGCCAGTAATAGCCGCTCAAATTGCTCGCCTTGCTGCTTCAAATTTTGGTATTGATGCAGTAATAACTGCGCCGAGCCAGCCCGCTCTTGCTGCTTTAACTCGCGATAACGTTTGGCCGCCTCTGCTTGCTGGGCTAATTTTTCCAGCTGACTGGCCAATTCATGACGAATATCCGCCAGACGCTCCAAGTTTTCGCGGGTATGACGAATTCTTGTTTCGGTGTCACGCCGGCGCTCTTTGTAGCGTGAAATACCGGCCGCTTCTTCAATAAACACCCGTAAATCTTGGGGTTTAGATTCAATCAACCGTGAAATAGTGCCCTGCTCAATAATGGCGTAGCTGCGAGCGCCAAGGCCGGTACCGAGGAACAATTCGGTGACATCTTTACGGCGACATTTTTGGCCATTTAAAAAGTAGCTCGACTCCCCTTGGCGATCGACTTGGCGCTTGACAGCAATAGTCTGGTAACTGGCGTATTGTCCACCTAAACGGCCATCGGGATTATCAAACACCAATTCGACCGAGGCCACCGAGACTGGCCGCCGTCCACTGGACCCATTAAAAATGACATCTGTCATGGATTCGCCGCGCAAATGCTTGGCCGAGCTTTCCCCTAACACCCACCGGACGGCATCAATCACATTGGATTTTCCGCAACCATTGGGGCCCACAACAGCGGTTAGAGGTTTTAAAAAAGGAATTTTGGTGGGATCAACGAATGACTTGAATCCAGCCAGTTTAATCGTGTTAAGTCTCATGCTTTAGGTTATTTCGCTGGCAGACAGGTCAGGGAACTTCAACAGAAGTGTATCAGCGGCCACTTTAGCAAACGGTGCAGCATTTTGTAACGTTTTTTTATGAGGTAAAAGAGTAAACTCACTTGCGCTATCACAGGGTTACCCCGCAAAATTACTACTTAGCTATCAAAGGAGATCCCCGTGCAAGTGCAATCAGCTAAAAGTGGCGTCAATTATTTTATGCAAGGGTTTGAATTGATCCGCCAACCCGGATTACGAACTTTTGTCATTATTCCCTTATTGATTAATATTCTCTTGTTTGCGGTTGGCTTTTATTTTGGTTTAGAGCACCTTAATCGAGTGTTTGCCGATCTGAGTGCTTGGTTACCCGAATCGCTCAGCTGGCTCAATGTCATTCTTTGGCCACTGGCCGTGCTCTCGCTCGTGGTGGTGATGGCGTTTACCTTTAGTGCCGTGATGAACTGGCTGGCGGCGCCGTTTAACGGTTTGTTGGCTGAGAAAACCGAAGCCTTACTCACAGGTAAACCGCTCAATACGGGGGGAGCCATCGATACCGTCAAAGATGTGCCTCGGATGCTGGGACGCGAATGGATGAAACTGAAATACTATTTACCGCGGGCCCTGTTATTGTTGCTGCTGTTCTTAGTGCCCTTGATTGGCCAAACGTTGGCCCCGATAATTTGGTTTTTATTTAGTGCATGGATGATGGCGGTGCAATATTGCGATTATCCTTTCGATAACCACAAGGTGGCCTTCCAAGACATGCGGTTTGCGTTGCGTCAAACCAAAGGCAGCAGCATGAGTTTTGGTGCAACGGTTACCTTGTTTGCCATGATCCCTATCGTCAACTTTATCGTAATGCCAGTGGCCATTTGTGGAGCCACCGCCATGTGGGTTGATAAGTATCGCCCGGCTTACCGCAACTTAAGTATTAGTGGAGACTAACTATTGTTCCGTGGCCTTGCAGTGTTCTTAAGACACTGCCCAAGGCCATCTCGCAAGCACAGACTGTAAATCATTTGTTAGCCGTGCTAATTTACCAGCACACTCCTTAGCCCGACTGACATGTCAGCAAGCCCGCCAGTTCACATACTGCCGCACTCAGCTGCCAACAGGATCTGCTGTTTTTACCGAGCTTTTTACTCACTTATGATACTGGCGCGCCCTACCATCTTGCCTAAAAGGGACAAGCTCACTTTGACAAGGCGCAGCAACAAGCCCTAGCGCAAGACATCACGCAATTAACCCAGTGTGAAGCAATTATGGCCGGCTATTTACGCCAATGGCGCCCAGGTCATTTAGCCATTATGTCATTGCTGAACGCGACTCATGACAATGCAGCCGTCACGCAAGAGCCAACTATCCAAAGGGATCCTTATTCTCCGCAATTTACGTCACTATCCAAGCTCACTTTATTAATGACTTTGCCGAGTTTTTCTTGGCAATATCAAGCGCCAATCGAAGCCTTGCTCAATAACAATCGCGCCAGCTTTGATAGCCACCCCGATTGGATAATCGATGTACGCAACAATGGCGGCGGTAGTGATAGCAGCTATCAGCAACGATTAGCTTGGGTTTTGCACAACCAAACTATCCGTCAAAACGCTGAATTTCTGGTAACAAAAGACAATATTAAGGCGCAAATGGACATTTGCAGCACCCAAGAGGACAACCTCGCTTGTGAGCAATTTATCGCACCTGTGGTCCGTGCCATGCAGCAGGGAAAAAGCGGAGACTATGTGCTCCCCCAAGGGCAACCAGCCTTGCAATATGATCAATCTGACGCTGACAATATTGCGCCACAGCAGGTGGCAGTGTTAATAGACAGCTATTGCGGCAGCTGATGTGAAGAGTATTTATAGGCGATCCGCCAAGGCTTCAACGTAAAGTTAGTCGGCCGTCGCGGTTATGGTGCGCTTGATTACTCCAATTTGCGGCCAAAGATTCTGACCTCACAAGCCTCTCAACGGCTATCAACGGCTATCAACAAGAAGTTGAGGCGACTCAGCGTTGGCTTGAAACAGACCAATTTCAACTAGCTGAATAAACCTCGGCTCATGGCGCGGCCTGTCATTACAAGGCGCGCAATATGACACTGCCTATCGAATAGCCTGCGCCAAAGGAACATAAAAGTCCCAAATCATCCGACTGAAAATCATCGCGATATAAATGTAAAGCGATAATCGAGCCCGCCGAGGCGGTGTTGGCATACTTGTCTAACACCACCGGACATAAGTCAGGCGTGACCTTGTCTGCCAATAGCTTTTTGGCGACAAAGAGGTTCATATTGATGTTGGCCTGATGCAACCAGAAACGTTTAAAATCGAAGGCACTCAACTGCGTCTCTTGCAATTGTTGCGCTAAGTGCTGATGAATCATCGGCAACAACTCTTTAAATACCTTGCGCCCTTGTTGACTGAATAAATTGTTGGCACTGTGCTCTGTGTCCGGATCACAACGATTGATTAAGCCAAAGTTACTGCGAATATTGCTCGAATAGTCCGTGACTAATTTAAGGGACTCTATAATTAACGGCCGTTGACGCCCACGCTCTTGCGCAGGCTCTATCACTAAGGCTGTCGCGACATCGCCAAAAATAAAATGGCTATCTCGGTCACGTAAGTTAATTTGCGGCGTACAAATTTCAGGATTAATCACCAGCACTTTATGGGCTAAGCCCGCCATGATCGCCGCGCGCGCATTCGCAATGGCAAAGGTGGCGGATGAGCAAGCCACTTGCATATCATAAGCCATACCTTGGCAGCCTAAGTGCTGTTGAATTTCAATCGCAATGGCTGGGTAAGCTCGCTGGGTATAAGCACAGGCGACAATCACCAAATCAATGTCGCCCGCCTGACAGTCGGCGTTAGCTAACGCCTCTTTTGCCGCGCTTACCCCCATTTGGGCTTGTAAGCTCAACTCATCATCGGCTCGTGGCTTAATGAGTGGCATCATCACTTGAGGATCTAACATCCCTTGTTTACAGATCACATGGCGCTGCTTAATTCCCGAGGCTTTTTCAATAAACTCGACCGACGACATCGCCAATGCCTCGGTGTGACCCGCCGCAATGGCAGCGGCATGTTGCTGGTTATAATTGTCGGCGTACTGGTTATAACTGGCCACGAGTTCATCATTGGTGATGACCTCAGGAGGTGTGTATAAGCCACTGCCACTGATCACTATCGGCTTCATCTGTCTTTCCTTATGAAAACGTTAATTAACCTTAGCAAGCCAGGGCTTAAGATGACACTAAAATAATCCACCGCCGCCAAGAGCAATTTAGCTATATAAATAACAGCAATTCATTTTATAACCAGAAGTAATATACAAGAGCAAACAGTCACTTCACTTTCCGTATTAGCTAGTTATGCTTAAGGCAGTCAAATCGAAGGAGCCAGATCCATGAGTAAAATTTTTGAAGATAATTCACTGACCATAGGCAACACCCCTTTGGTACGCTTAAATCGTGTCAGCAATGGCAGAGTTCTGGCTAAAATTGAAGCAAGAAATCCAAGTTTCAGTGTCAAATGCCGTATCGGTGCCAACATGATTTGGGATGCTGAAAGTAAAGGTCTGCTGACGGCTGGCAAAGAAATTATTGAGCCAACCTCGGGCAATACCGGCATTGCGTTAGCTTATGTGGCCGCCGCTCGCGGTTATGCCCTGACCCTCACCATGCCCAGCACCATGAGTCTTGAGCGCCGCAAACTGCTCAAGGCACTCGGGGCCAATTTAGTGTTGACCGAAGGGCCAAAAGGCATGAAAGGTGCCATTGATAAAGCCGAAGAAATCCGTGCCTCAAATCCCGAAAAATATGTGTTATTAGGCCAGTTTGATAACCCTGCTAACCCGCAAATTCATGAAAAAACGACCGGACCTGAGATTTGGCAAGCGACCGAAGGTAACGTCGATGTCTTTGTGGCAGGGGTCGGTACCGGAGGCACCATTTCAGGCGTCAGTCGTTACCTGAAACATACCCAAGGCAAAGATGTCGTCACTGTGGCGGTAGAGCCGGTGGACTCACCCGTGATAGCCCAAGCATTGGCAGGAGAAGAGCTTAAGCCTGGCCCTCATAAAATTCAGGGCATTGGCGCCGGCTTTATTCCCGGTAACCTCGATTTGTCACTGATAGACCGAGTCGAAGCGGTCAGCAATGACGATGCCATTGCCATGGCGCATCGCTTAATGAAAGAAGAAGGTATTTTGGTCGGCATTTCATCTGGCGCCGCCGTGGTAGCCGCCAACCGCATTGCCGCATTACCTGAGTTTGAAGGTAAGAACATTGTGGTGATCCTCCCTTCAGCCGCTGAGCGCTACTTAAGCTCACCCTTGTTTCAAGGCCAGTTCAGCGAATTAGAAACCGAGCAATAACGACGCCGGATGTTCGCCAGCCGCTAAAGTCATCCGCAGGCCATAGCGTTCACAAAAGCCATAGCCTGTGGCATTCACAAAGAGCCCAACTTGTTGGGCTCTTTGCTATGTAATACTGCGTCTCGACACTGCCACTTACATGGGTGAGCGCTTAGTCAGCCTAGTGACATTAGTCTGCCTGCGTATTTGCCTGTGTATTCGCAGCAGCAAAATACCCGCGCATTACGGCACTGAACTTGGGATGAGATGCAAAAAGAAATGCTCAATACTCGCGGCTGCAATCGCCGACTTATCAGTGTCATTGATTAGGAGATAATATTCAAAATGTCGGATCAGCGCCAATAGACTGTGGGCGGCTAAATGCGGCATATCTACCTTAAGTTGACTAAAAAATTGCTCAATATTGGCTAAGATCATGTCTTCCAATTGCACTATGGTGGTGGCTAATAGTGGCCAGCGCAAGGCTTCTTGGAAGAAGATACGCTCCACAAGTCGCGCGTCTTTATCCATCACTTGCTGCTGTATATGAGACACCACCAACTGTGATAATTGCGCCGCTAACATTTGCCGTGTCATGCCTAGCTGACCTTCGTCATCTCTCGCACGCGCCACTAACTCATAGGCCGAATGCTCTAATTGCTGACCATCAGCCAAGACCAGCTCGGCAAAATAGGTTAAAGCATCATGGATCAGCATTTGTATATCTTCGAAATAGTAAGTCGTTGCCGCTAAGGATACGTTGGCCTGCTGCGCAACCGCGCGGTGACGCACGCCCCGCACCCCTTGCGCCGCAATAATTTCGATGCACGCCTTGAGCAGCGCGTGCCGAGTCTTAATCCCATCTTTACGGTGAGTCTGACGGCCTAAGTACGTAAAGGTATATCTGTTAGCCTGCTGCGCGACTTGGGCGTCTGCAATATCAATCTTCATTAACCGTCACTGTCATCGCCTCAAAATTAATCACAATCCTGTTACATTGACCGCTAAGACTCAAGCTAATCTCAAGAAATCGGACGACTTTCTTTTATGATTAAGTTTTTCTTACTCTTTAAGTTTAGTTAATCAAATATTATGAGGCATGAACTTGCCGTAAAATAGCGGCAGTTCCCCTTCATTTGATACAGAGAGCATCCATGCAACACCCTTGGATACAAAAATTAGCAGCGCTTCCTAGCCCAATGGCAGGATTAGCTTTAGGCATCGCCAGTCTAGGTTGGTGTTGGGAGTCCATGTCTAGCCAGCTAGACAGCCAAGCACAAATTATCTGTGCGATAATTGCAGCCATTATGCTGCTTTTGCTCAGTATTAAATTTATGATCCACCCTAAAGTGCTGCGCAATGAACTCAGTCATCCTGTGGTTGGCAGCGTCATACCTACCTATGCCATGGCCATAATGGTGGTCTCAAAAGCCATCGGTATTTATTCGGTACAATTTGGCCTCGCGTTATGGTTAGCGGCGATTGCAATTCATCTGGTATTTTTGGGAGCTTTTGTCTATTACCGCGCGATAGATTTTAACTTAGATCATATGGTGCCTAGCTGGTTTGTTCCCCCCATTGGTATTGTGGTGGCCGCAGTCACGTTTCCTGGGCAAGGTTTTGATTTGCTAGCTCAAGTCATTGTGATTTTTGGCATGCTTTGTTATCTGCTGATATTACCTATCATGTTATATCGCTTGATTTTTGGGGCGCCAATTGCTGACGCCGCTAAACCCAGCATTGCCATTTTAGCGGCCCCTGCCAGCTTATCGTTAGCCGGCTACCTGACGATTACCAGTCATCCATCCATTGCGATTGTCAGTCTATTGGTCAGCATTGCACTGCTGATGACTGGTGTCATCTATCTGGCCTTCTTTCACTTAATGAAGCTGCCCTTTAGTCCTGCGTATGCCGCCTTTACTTTTCCGATGGTCATCGGCGCCACGGCACTCTTTAAAACCGCGGCTTGGTTAGCCACTTTTTCCCTAACGGCCAACTTGAGTCATACGGTGCACACCCTCGCCGTTATTGAGCTGTTCATCGCCACGGCGGTCGTTGGGTATGTTGCTCTGAGGTATATCTTGCACTATCTACCGTTTCGCCACCGCGCGGCCTAAGCCACAAACAACAACAGCGCATTAAGCGCTGTTGTTAGTTTCTACTCCGGCTGAGTTAAGCAAAGCCAATATAATGGCCGAAGATCACCGCCGCACTGGCGGCCACAAATAACGCCACCATAAAGCGCCAAATAAACGCTAACCACAGGCCCCAATCGACGCGGCAAACACCGAGGGTCGCCATTAATGAGGCCGAGGTTGGGACTAAGATATTAGTGAGACCATCCCCGAGCTGGAAGGCCAGCACAGCCACTTGCCGACTGACTCCCACTAAATCGGCCAGTGGCGCCATCAGCGGCATAGTCAGTGCGGCTTGCCCAGACCCTGAGGTCACGAAGAAATTAAATACGCCTTGAAATACCAGCATAAACCACGCCGATAATGCATCCGGTAATTGGCCAATGGCGCTGCCTGCCGCCGATAAAATACTATTGAGCACACTCGGCTCAGTGGCCTTGCCACCACCGAGCAGTAATAAAATACCCGAGGCACAGCCCACCAGTACCGCCGGCTCTATCATGGTGGCAGCCCCTTGCTTAAAGCTGGTTGCCAGTTGATTGACGGTCAAACCGTTAAGATTAAACAATACTCCAACCACCCCGACAGCTAAGCCCATGGTAAAAAACTGACTGGCGATTTCAGGGATAAACCAAGCATGCACTACCACGCCCCAGACCACCCAAGCCACGGTGGCAACAATCACCCCAAGCACTAACCAATCGCCGACGCCAAACCGGCTTTCAAGTGACGATTTTGTCTGTTGTTCCCTGAAATAGGCATCCGAGTGATAACTGAATGAAGCGCGGGGATCTAACTGAATACGGTGGGCATAGCGCATGGTAAAGCCGATACCGAGTAAGGTGAACAATACCCACATTGGCAAGCGGAACTCACTCCCTGATAATACCGGCACGCCAGCGATGCCTTGCGCAATCGCGACCCCAAAGGGATTCATCCATGACGAGGCAAAACCTACTTGGGTAGCGACGTAGGTCACCATCACGGTCGTGATACCGTCATAACCTAGGCGGATCATTAATGGACAGATAATGATTGCAAATGCAATGGCCTCTTCGCCCATGCCAAATACTGCGCCGCCGAGGGAAAACAAGGTAAACAACACCGGGATAAACAGTTTCTCATTGCCCCGAGTCTTATCAATTAGGCGCAAAATTCCGTTATCGATAGTGCCGGTGGCCATCACAATCCCAAACGAGCCACCGATCACCAGCATAAACATGATGACCCCTATCGCACTGCCCCATTTAGAACCTGAGGTCAGCCCTTCAAAGGCAAAATTTAAAAAGCCGACATCGCCGCCACCAGCAAACAAAGGAACTGGGGCTAATTTGGGTTCACCTTGCTCGTCTAAGGCATAGCGAAAGGAGTCGGGATCAACCACTTGACGAGTTTTCTCGACCCCATCCATCACATAGTGAGCTTCTTGGGTCTCAAACGAACCGATAGGGATCAGGTAAGTTAAGATGGCCGCGGCTATCGCCACAAAGAAAATAATGACTAAGGTATCTGGCATTTGCCAGCGACGACCTTGAGCCATGGTGGTGTCAATCGATGATGTCAACGACATGGGGCTGACCCTTTTTATTATTAGAAGAGGCAGCAATATAAACTAAATTTTAATGAGAACCCAGATGAAGAATGCCAACTGGGTCGCATTAGACGCTTAAATATGCAATAACCTCAGCTAGTTATCACCGTCAGTGACAGAACAGTGCTTATGGCGGTAGCTCTGGATAGCGACCACTAGCAACATCGACAGCAATGACATGATTAAAGCCGGCACTATCGCATGAATATGATAAGGCAATGGCCCAGACGTAAAGGCCAATAGATAGCTAGCCAATCCAGTGAGCATGGCGGCTAAAGCGGCTTCACCGGAAATCGCTGGCCAAAAAATACCGGCGACGACAGGCCATAAAAACACAGATTGTAGGGCACCAAATGCGGCTAAGTTTAACCACACTATCATATCCGGTGGCTTGAGAGCCCACCAGGCGGCTAATAGGGTAATACATAGCATGGCAACCCGAGTTAAGCTCAGTTGATGCTGACTCGACAATTGCGGCCTCACATTAACCACCGCATCTCTCACTAAGGTGACCGCCGACTGCAATAGCATTGAATCCACCGATGACATCACCGCCGCTATCGGCGCCGCTAACAATAACCCAGCCACCCACGGCGAAAATAATCCCGAAATCAAATTGGGCATGATTTGATCCGGCACCGTAAGATCGGGGTAGATAGCTCGGCCAAAAAAGCCACACAAGTGCGGCAATAATGTCATCAGCAAACTAATCGCTGTGCCGTATATCATGCCGGTGCGTAACGCCTGTTTATCTTTCACCGCCAATAATCTCACCACAGTGTGCGGTAAGCCTAAAGTGCCAAAACACACCAGCACCCAAAAGGACAGCATCATCGGCCAGCCCAATTGTTGTTCACTGCCCCACGGCGACAATAACGGACTGTGCTCGGCATTAAGCTTGGCCAACATCGCCGGCACGTCGCCTTTGACTAATAACGTGATCAGCAAAATAATTATGCCTAAAACCATCACAATACCTTGCACCGCATCGGTGGCGGCCACCGCGCGAAATCCACCGGTTAAGGTATAGGCCAGTACAGTGACCACAAAGATGGCTAACCCCAGCTCATAGCTAATGCCGCTCACACCGGCAAACATGCGAGCACCGCCAATAAACTGCACTGTGATCATCGCAATAAAACCCGCCACTAAGCTGACGATGGCCAAGCCGCTCAGATAAGGGTTATTAAAACGATGAGTTAACCATTCGAGCAAGGTTGCGTGGCGCTCTTTTAACGCTAAAAATTTAGGGCCAAGCACCCCGAGAGTTAACATCGCCACGGGCACTTGGATCAAGGCTAACCACACCCAGCCTAGACCAATTTTATAGGCTGCGCCTGGCCCACCAATAAAGGAACTGGCACTGGTATAAGTCGCCACTAAGGTCAGCGCCAACAGCGGACCATTCAGAATTCGGCCGCCAATGAAAAAGCGATTGGCTTTATCTGCGGCCAACCCGGTTTGCATCTGGCTAGCGATTTTGCGGCTAACGTAAAGGCTAAACAGCAAATAGAGGATTACAGCAATTAATGCGGTCATGACTTATCCTGCTGCTGACAAAGAAGCAATAACGCGCCGAGCAAGGCGACAGGGGCGGCAACACAAGAACCCCAAAACCACATCGGCATGCCGAGCCAAGTGCCGCTCTGTGATAACCACAAAGGACCCCCTGCCCACAGCAAAAAATAGCCGCCGACAAGGCTTAAAATTACCAAGGCAGGTTTGCGCCGTGACACTCGCGAAGAAGTAAACATAAACTGAAACTAGCCAACACCGGAAAACGCGCGATTCTAGACCATTTGCAGGCATTTGTCATCGGTCAGCCCAACGCGCAATGCCTTAGCAAACAAGTATCATTTCACTTTGGCGCGCTTCCCGATACAATGTGCGCAATTGTGACGTGGAGCACGTCACCTTATGTTAATGAGGATGTTATGAATCACACTTATATTCCAGGCAAAGACGAAGCCTTAGAAGTTTCCATTGCCACCATGCAACAGCGCTTAGTCGAACTGGGATTCGATATCGAAGAAGCTTCTTGGCTTAATCCTGTCTCCTATGTTTGGTCTGTGCATATTCGTGATCGTAATTGCCCTGCTTGCTTTACCAATGGTAAAGGCGCCAGCCGTGACGCCGCACTTGCCAGTGCCCTTGGCGAATACTTTGAACGTTTGGCTTGTAACTATTTCTTTGCCGACTTCTATTTAGGCAGCGAGATCGCCAATGGCGATTTTGTTCACTACCCCAATGAAAAATGGTTCCCGATCAGTGATAACCCACGTCCGGCCGGCTTAATGAATGACGCCTTATGGCAACATTATGATCCTGAAGATGAAGTCACTCTGGCAGGCTTGGTGGATCTACAATCAGGGAATCCTGAGCGCGGGGTCTGTGCCCTGCCGTTCACACGCCAGTCAGATAATCAGGTGACCTATATTCCGATGAATATTATCGGCAATATGTTTGTGTCAAACGGCATGTCAGCCGGTAACACCGCCACTGAAGCTCGCACCCAAGCCTTAAGTGAATGTTTTGAGCGCTATGTTAAAAACCGCATCATCGCCGAATGTATCAGTTTGCCTGAAATTCCTACTGAGGTGATAAAGCGTTTTCCAAAGGTGGTGGCGGCAATCGATGAGCTTGAACAACAAGGATTTCCAATCACCTGTTTTGATGCGTCATTAGGTGGCGAATATCCGGTCATTTGTGTAACCTTATTTAACCCAGAAAATGGCGGCTGTTTTGCTTCGTTCGGGGCTCACCCACGCTTTGAAATTGCCTTAGAGCGCACGGTCACCGAATTATTACAAGGCCGTAGTCTCAAAGATCTCGATATTTTCCCAGCGCCATCTTTTGATAATGATGAAGTGGCCGATCACACCAATCTGGAAACTCACTTTATTGATTCATCAGGGTTAGTGTCATGGGATCTGTTCCGAGCAGATAGCGATTTTGATTTTGTGGATTGGAACTTTGACGGCAACACCGATGAAGAATTCCATCACCTGCTCAACATGTTCCATGATCTGGGCGCGGACGTATATATTGCCGATTATAGCCACCTGCAAACCTATGCATGCCGCGTGCTGGTGCCTGGCTACTCTGAGATCTACCCCGTTTACGAGTTAACTTGGGTAAACAATAACCGCGCTATGGCCCTGCGCCAGCAGATTCAGCAGTGGATTGATGCTAAACAAGATGCGGCCTTAGCGGCAGACATTAGCCACAGCCTCGATGCGCTTGATGTTGATGAATTCCAGCCGTTAGACCAACTCCTAGGCCTCGGCGTTGATGCCAGTTCGCCATGGAGCACCCTGCGAGTCGGTGAGCTGCGCTGTTTGTTAGCATTAGCCGCTGGAGATTTGGAAGTTGCCTTGGAATGGGCCGAATGGACCACTGGCTTTAACGCTGGCGGTATCAGCTGTGAGCAACAGCGCCGTTTACGCTTTTATCACGCCGTACAAGCCATCTTAAACATCCAATTGGCCGACGGCGATCTTAACCAATATCACCATGCCTTTAAACGTATGTTTGGTGAGCAAGATTATGCAGCGGCATTGGCCCATGTGCATAACACGGCTCAAGGCTATGACTTGATGCATATACGTCAGCTAACTGACTTTACTAAGCATCAAAAATTGCTGCAAGCCTACCAAAAGTTGCAAGTGGCTAAAGCTCGCGCACATTGGGGCTAAGCCCTATTGAAGCCTTAGTTGATTAACCCACAGTGCGAGTGTTTGATTCACTCGCACTATTTCATTAATCCCTAAATAAGCAAGTAATTATAACAGCCTAGCTAAAGTTAGTTGCGCCTCACAAAACGCCAGTTCAGAGCGTGATTCCAATCGAAGATCCTGCCAAGTCTTACTGCAAGCTATTGAGTCATAACCCAGCCCTCATTACCATGGCGCATTATCTTCTGCTTGAGACCCCAAGTGAAATACTCACTCAAACAAATTGAAGTTTTTGATGCGATTGCTAGCCAAGAAAGTGTGAGTGCGGCAGCACGAAAATTGATGATGACGCAATCGGCCGTGAGTATGTCGCTATCCCAATTAGAAAACCAACTGGGACGTCCGCTGTTTAGTCGTCAGGGTAACCGCTTAGTGCTAAGTCATTGGGGACATTGGCTAAGACCTAAGGCGCGAAATTTACTCAATGATGCCCGTCAAATTGAGAGTGGCTTGCATGATCAGCACGTGATTTGTGGCGATCTTAACATTTGTGCCAGCCAAACCGCCGCCGAACACTTGATCCCCGAGCTTATCAGTAAAATTGATAGTGACTTTCCACAATTGCAGTTGCATATAAATGTAGAAAATACGCAGACTGTGATCCAACGCTTGCTGAACTTCGACGTCGATCTCGGCGTGATTGAAGGCCGCAGCGATGATACCAGATTAGTCACCCTACCTTGGGTTGATGATCATTTAGTGATTGTCGGAGCTCCGGAACATCCCTATGCCAATCGCGCCCACGTCTCAGTGGAACAACTCGCTGTCGCCAAATGGGTGTTAAGAGAACCTGGGGCTGGCACTCGTCGTATTTTTGATGGCGCCATTCACGGTAAAATCGATAAACTCAATGTCTGGCGCGAATACGAGCAGGTCAGTATTTTAAAGGCCTTGGTCAAGGGCAGCAGTTATTTAAGTGCCCTGCCTTGGTTGGATGTCATCGATGATATTAATAGCGGTGAGTTAGCCTTAATCACCACCCCTGAGCTCGACATGCAACGCAGTCTCAGTTTTATTTGGCGCAATGATAATAATGACAACCCGTTGCGAGAATGCGTGCTGGCTCAAGCGAAACGCCTCGCTAAACAAAAAGCGCTCAACCCTTGCTAATTCTCCATAAAAAATGTATGGTCCGCCTCGTTATTGCAAATGATATTTCCGATAACGAGGTTGGTTTGCGCTAATGTATTCGGAGTCTTCATTAGGTGCAACCACCCGCTCCACGATGAGTTCCGCGCTAGATTGTCCTCAAAAAGCCCAAAGCATACTGCGTTGCTGTTTTTTATGTCAGGTCTTCAATCTAGTGGTCTGACCGTTCTTCCATCTTTTTTATCATCTGCAAACTCGGCTTAAACTCTTACTTCAAATGCTTGCTTGGTCGATAACACTGACCACGCTATCCGCACTAACTTATTCGCCAAAGCGACAACCGCTACGTTAAATGGCT
>NZ_JAHUTT010000018.1 GCF_019209865.1 Shewanella sp. NIFS-20-20
TTTTTTCGGACCCGAAAGTCCTGCTCAATGAATTCTGTCGATTCGATGATAAATCACCGAATTTGCATGTTATGCGGACATCTTCGTTGAAGTCTCTTGCGAGACGTTTTAAATCGTTGTCGATTTATCAACTACTGTGAATGTCCACACAGATTTGCTTGTCTTCTACTTGTTAAAGAACGTTGCCGCTGTGGGCTAGGGATGCGTATTCTACGCATTTCCTTGAGTGGGTCAAGCCCTTTATCAGGCCTTGAATCTAAGTGGTTAAACTTTCGCCTAGCGCCACTTAATTCACTCAGGGTCACTTACCTTGTAAGTCCCGTCCTGACTGGTGTTCGGTTGCTTTGCAGCGCCGTATTCCGTGTCAGTGGGGCGCATTATAGGGGCTTGCGCAGATTGCGCAAGGGCTATTATAAATAAAATTAGTGGTTTCACGTCGTTCGCTTAGATTTCAACCTGACTGCTGGTTTTTTTAGCTTTATACTGGCTTTTTTGCCGGATGATGAGAATTTTTGATGAACCATTTACGTTGCTACCAAGGCATTAGCCCACAATTCGCTGATTCTGCGTATATCGATAAGAGCGCCGTGTTAGTGGGAGACATTCATTTAGACGATGATGCCAGTATTTGGCCTTTGGTTGCCGCTCGCGGAGACGTCAATCACATTAGGATAGGTAAACGCAGCAATGTACAAGATGCTTGCGTATTACATGTGACACGAGTGTCGGCAGCCAACCCGCAAGGATACCCACTGATCATTGGTGACGATGTCACCATCGGACACAAGGCCATGCTGCACGGTTGTACCCTTGGTAATCGTATCTTAATTGGTATGGGCGCCATTATCCTCGATGGGGTGATCATTGAAGACGATGTAATGGTGGCAGCGGGATCATTGGTTCCTCCCAATAAAACCCTTAAATCTGGTTTCTTATATGTAGGGAGTCCCGTTAAAGCGGCGAGACCCTTGAGCGCTGAAGAAATGGCATTCCTCGCGCAATCAGCCGATAACTATGTACGCCTTAAGAATGATTACTTAGCTGAGTGTTAACTCAGTAAGATGGGGGCATCAAACTCGCCCCCACTGTCTTCGATAAATTGCTCTATCTCATCTTCAATATCAAAGCGCTTGGCATTGAATACCTTCATAAGTTGTGCCACATCAGTGCTATGGGCTTGTCCGTCCAACAGGTACTTGACGCTAATATGGCAATCTACCGTCACGCCATTAATTTGTACTGGCAGCACCATCACATGTAACTCGGGTTGCCAATACTGTAATTCGGTAAAAATAATTGCTTGATTCATGCTTGTTCCAATTGCTGCCTTAGTGCAGCCAATACAGGCTTAGTTATAGGTTGTTGATTACGCCACCAGCCAAAACTCACCGCGGCTTGGCCTACCAGCATTCCTAAGCCATCATAGACTTGACGAGCCCCAGCCGCTAATGCCCATTGATTAAATACTGTGTTGCCCTTGCCATACATCATGTCATAACAAATGCAATCTGTTACTGTGTGCTCTGGAATAGCTGGTAGCTCTCCGGTGAGACTCGCTGAGGTGGAGTTGATGATGATGTCATAATCGTTACTAAGATTTGCTAGCTCGTCACACTTAAACTCAACACCAGCTGGAACGTGTGGGGCAAACAATGAAACTAATTGCTGCGCTTTGCTTGCCGTCCGATTGCTCAAAGATAGCGATGCAATCCCAGCCTGCAACAAAGGTAAGATACAGCCTCGCGCAGCCCCTCCGGCACCGATTAACAATATCCGTTTATTGGTCAGCGTGGTGATCACTTGTAAGTCATTAACCAACCCTAGCCCGTCAGAGTTATCCCCCTTAATCTTACCTTGGGGAGTAACGATTAAGGTATTGACGGCCCCAGCCAGCTCAGCCGCCACTGAAAGCTCATCACACACGCTAATCGCCAACTCTTTATACGGGACAGTCACATTCGCACCTTTGCCTCCATTTTGGATAAAGGCCTGCACCTTCGCGGTAAATTCATCCGGATGGTTAATGCAAATTGCTTGATAGTCGATAATTTGATTAAACTGACCGGCAAAGCAAGTGTGGATATATGGCGAGCGACTATGACTCACTGGATTGCCAAAGAGTGCGTATTTTTCAGTCATTTATCAACCTTAATCCTCATCAATATTGTCAGTCTATTCAGGGCAACACCATGCGCTACTTATCAAAGTTATTCGCATGCACCCCCTAGTAAGTAACAAGGTGTCATTATTTACCATGAAGTGGTTTTCTAAGATATTTAGCCGCCAGCGGCGCACTCCAGAGACACTCGGTCAAGCCGAATAATCTAATGCCTACCAGCTTATCGGTGGCGAACCTACCATTGCTAACCTGGCAGCAGCCTTCTATCAAGAAATGCAGCAAAACCCCAACACCCGAGCACTATTGGCAGTGCATCGAGCACCCATTGCAGAATCACAACAAAAATTATATGAATTTTTAAGTGGTTGGCTTGGTGGCCCAGACCTTTATCAACAAAAATATGGCCACCCGGCCCTTCGCGCCCGACATATGTCTTTTGCTGTCACCCCAGCATTAAAAGACCAATGGTTGCTTTGTATGGATAAAGCTATCTCAACTCAAATAAAAGATCCGGCCCATCAGGTCGTTATCTATCGAGCTATTAGTCAATTAGCCGCGAATATGGTAAACCAATAACCATTGATTTAGATTATTGGTTATTCATAGCAAACAATTATAGCGATAACCAATCTCTTGGGACTAAAAAGTCACGATAGAGCTCGGCTTCGGGGCTGTCGGTTTCAGGCTGGTAATTATATTGCCAGCGCACCAAAGGCGGCATCGACATCAAAATAGATTCAGTGCGACCTCCCGTTTGCAAACCAAACAAGGTACCGCGGTCATAGACTAAGTTGAACTCAACATAGCGACCTCGACGATATAGTTGAAAGTCACGCTGACGCTCACCATAAGGTGTGTCTTTACGGCGGTCGACAACGTTGGCATACGCCGGCAAGAAACCTTCACCGACAGCACGCATAAAGGCAAAACTATCGTCAAATCCCGCTTGATTGAGATCATCAAAAAATAAGCCTCCGACCCCGCGAGTCTCTTGACGATGTGGCAGATAAAAGTAATCGTCACACCAAGATTTGTACTTTGCATACATCTCGAGACCAAAAGGATCACAAATATCTTTGGCCGCTTGATGCCACTCCACCACATCCTCTAAAAAAGGATAGTAAGGTGTTAAGTCAAAGCCGCCACCAAACCACCACACAGGATCCGCGCCAGGTTTTGACGCAATAAAAAAACGAACATTGGCATGAGTGGTTGGCACATAAGGATTACGGGGATGGATGACTAATGACACTCCCATAGCCTCAAAGCTTCGACCCGCTAATTCTGGTCGATGAGCCGTGGCCGATGCAGGCATTGCGACTCCAGTCACGCGGGAAAAGTTCACCCCGGCCTGTTCAAATACAGCGCCATCGGTGAGCACTCGACTGGCGCCGCCACCACCTTCTGCTCTTTGCCATGAGTCCGTCGCAAATCGGACGCGGCCATCGAGTTGCTCTAACCCTTGCGCTATGTTTTGCTGAAGTTCAAGCAAGAAGGCTTTTACTGCATGTATATCTGGAGCGGTCATCTTATTATCCCTGTCTAAGTACTCGACCCGTGATGGCATCCATGATGGTCGAAGGTTGCTCGCTGCCACCGAGTTCACCCACAATTAACGCGTCCACTTTGCCATTAAATTGTTCGACAATATCAGTTGCCAATACGACTGGCGGCTCACCGGCAAGATTAGCGCTGGTCGACACCAACGGTTTGCCCAAGGCTAAACATAGCTCTTGCACCACGCGATGAGCCGAGATACGAACTGCAATAGAATTAAATTCACCTCGTAATAAGGTCGAGGTAGACGGTAGCGTTGGCATAATAAAGGTAAACGGACCAGGCCAATGACTGGTGACAAACGCCAATTGTTGCTGGCTCAACTGAGAAAAATCAACAAAGTCATGGAGTTGTTCCGTATTGGCCGCGACTAAAATCAATCCCTTCTGCCACGGCCTTTGTTTAATGGCTAAGATTTTTTCGACTGCGGCTGCATTATCAGGATCACAACCCAAGCCATACACAGCTTCGGTGGGATAGGCGATGACACCGCCTTGTTGCAACAAAGACACCGAATCAGATGGGTTAATTTGCTTCATGCCGTAGATACCTTCCATTCAAATTTATGTTTGATTATTTCACCAGTAAATAATCCGCCTCACCGTAACCCCATCTATTACAGTGGCGAAATTATACATAAGGCGAGATGTCCTGCAAAACTTTGATGATCGAGATCACACTAATCGACTGCACACTTATATTTGCAAGGTTTATTCGGACATTCGAGACGATTGCCGGCCGCACCTTTGCGCTCAACCAATATGCCAAAATCACAACTAGGACAAGCTTGAGCCACTGGGGGGTAATTGACTAAATATTTGCATTTAGGGTAATGGTTACACGCGTAAAAGTTTTTGCCATAACGGCTAGTTCTTTGCTCTAAGCTGCCCTTGCGGCATTGAGGGCAAGCAACCGGCTGATGATCATCCACTGTTTTTTCAATGTGTTGGCAAGAGGGATATTGAGTACAACCAATAAAAATACCAAAACGCCCTGATTTGACGGCTAACTCATGACCACACTCAGGGCATTCAGAACCTTCAATCACTTGTGCTTCTATGCTTTCATGTTGAACCAGCGGCCGAGTGTAATCACAATGGGGATAATTATTACATCCGATAAATCCACCGTGTTTACTGTGTCGCACCGATAATTCAGATCCGCACACAGGACATTGTTCATAGGCCTTTTCTAGCGCATGCTCATGAGCCGTAAATAATTGCTGATCTATTTTAGACATCGCACTCTCAATGCTTAGTAAGATTGGTCATTTTACTCGCAAGCCCCTTGTGAGGATACCGCTAAATCACGCGTTATCGATAAAGACTGGTCATGACACTAAGGCTTGTTATATTGTATACAAAAAATATTCAAGGAATGAATCATGCCCCCCCATCGCCTCGCATTATGCTTACTCTTATCGTTACCCTTAGGGGCATGTCAGCAATTGAGCTTGCCACCAGCCCCCTTAGCCAAAGCTGATCGACTGTTAGCATTAAACAGCGACGACTTTTTCGCTGCCAGCCAACATCATTTATTGACCCCTGCCTTCTATAACGAGGTGGTTGCTAAGCTTGAGCGGAAACCTACACCTGCACAGCAGGAGATCTTATTCGGTTATTTGCGCGCCTATAGTTACTATGGAGATATGCAAACGATTGCCAGTCAGAGCCCAGCTCTCGCCTCGGCCCTGGCGACCATTAGTGATACTAATGAGTTTAGCTCCAACCCAAGATTGCAGGAGCATTTTGCGGTTACTTTATATCGCTATTTCCAAGATGATGCGCAAGACAGCCAATATATTGCGGCGCTCTTGCCACGGCTTAAGCATCAACTACAGCAATTAGCTTGCCAAGAGGTCACGCTCGCCAACGATTACGCCCTGTGGGAATCTTTGCGCGCAGCAGGCTTTTTGTATTATCGCAGCAGTAGAGATAACACCAGCGCGCTGGCGCAAGTATTGTTGTCGAGCCAACTTGATCAAGCTCTGCTCCATATCGCTCAGGTTAACGGAGTAAGACATGGCCAAGATTGGGTTAAACAGAATGCCTATTGGGCTATCGCACAGTATCGTTTAAGTCTACCAAGCAATCAGGATGGCTCCAGTAGTGATGCGAAGACCGCCATCGATGCCAAAGTGGCTCAAATTGCCGCTGAAGATGTAAATCAGCGTGGATTAGCAGCCAAACAAGCGTATACCCTAGGCTACCATGTCAATATTTTTGGCCGTAAAGCCCGCTGTGAACAACAAGCAAATATTTGTCACATCCCCGATATCTCTGAGGTTTTACCCATACGTCATCAATGTAATGAGCGCCTATCGATTGTGACTCAAGCGCTGAGCCGTGAACAGATGCTATCGAGTTGCCAGACGCTCGAACAGCAAGAGCTCGGCTTCCATCGCTTGTTGCAAACTCAATCGGTGGCCGTCGCCAATGATTTTAATCAAACACTTGAGTTAGTGATCTTTGATAATTGGAGTCAATACAACGCTTATGGTCAGTTAATTTTTGATATTGATACTGATAATGGTGGCATGTATATCGAAGGTCAGCCGGCTAAGCCTGGTAATCAAGCGCGATTCTTTGCGTTTAGACAATGGTGGGTCGAGCCAGAATTTGCTATTTGGAACTTAGCCCATGAATATGTGCATTATCTTGACGGCCGTTTCGTCAAGTATGGGGGCTTTGAGCACTTTCCCAGTAAACAGGTGTGGTGGTCAGAAGGATTAGCCGAGTATGTCGCTAAAGGCAATCATAATCCGGTCACGTTATCCTTTGCCCAAAAACAATGGCAACAGGGCCTCAATGCTGGGCAGCAAACTCTGGATGACGATATTGAGGCCATTCCAGACTTAGCGACTATTTTTGCCACCGAGTATGCTGACGGCCAAGCGCGGACCTATAAGTGGAGTTATCTCGCCATTCGTTTCTTAGCTGAACATCACCCGCAGCAGCTAGTTAACTTGAGTCAATTTTTAAAAACCGATTATTTCCAAGGGTATGAGCAACTGTTAGCTGAACTGACACAGTATCAGTCGCAATATCAATCTTGGTTAACCACGTTACTTGAGGACGCGCCAAAGAGCTCACTCAGCCCAGCAACAACGCTTAAGCCCAATCGGATTGCACGTTATGCATATCGGGACTATTTAATCCCAAGTCACCTACCGTCAGTGACCAAGCACTGGTACTTGTAGAAACAAACAAGGAGGCAATGCCTCCTTTTATTCACCGACTTAGGAGTGCAGCATGCCATCGGGCTCTTCAAAGATTAAATCTTCCATCTGCTCGTAGGCAGATTCATGACCCGGCACGTTAAATAGCACCATTAAGATCACCCATTTAAGATCATCTAGAACCATCACTTGTTCATCAAGCTCCATGACTCTATCGATAACCATTTCACGGGTTTCAACATTCAGCACTTGGATTTGCTCTAAAAACAGCAAGAATCCCCGACATTCAACATCGATTTTGGCCATTTCAGCCGCAGTATATATGCGAAATGACGTTTGCTTATGATTGCATAAATACGGCTTATCGCTTTCCTGAAGCTCGGCGAGACGCTCCAACCAGCTGAGGGCTTTGAGGATATCTGCTTGATGAAAACCGGCACGGGTTAATTCTTGTGTCAGCTCATCTTCATCCACCATTAGCTCTACTTCACTGTGAACATAGTTCTCAAATAAGTACATGAGGATATCGAACATAACTAGTTCCTCTTTAGTCTGACGTAACCACCGGGTACCGCAGCAACCCACCCTTGTAACTCAAGTTCAAGCAATTGCTCTAATACAAGATCCACTGGTTTCCCACTATGCTCAATGACCTCATCTATTGATGTCGCTTCATATTTTACACTAGCTAACAGAGAGGCAAATGGCAACTGACAGTTGTCCGAGTCGACCTTGGGCGCGCATTTTCGCATTTCTTGCAAATGTAGACCACCTAAACCGTGTAACTCTTCAATAATATCGGCCGAATTCTGCACAAGCTTAGCGCCTTGTTGAATAAGATAATGACACCCTTCGTAATCGCCACTGGCCACACTGCCAGGAACAGCAAAGACTTCCCGCCCTTGTTCTAACGCTAATCTTGCGGTCACTAATGAGCCACTTTGCAGCCGAGCCTCCGTCACCACGACCCCAAGACTCATGCCCGCGATAATCCGATTACGCCGCGGAAAATTGCCGGCAAAGGCCTGAGTGCCTGGCCAATACTCTGAAATGAGACAACCTTGAGCGGCAATCTGATGATAAAGGCTATGGTGACGCTTTGGATACACAACATCTACGCCAGTCCCCAACACGGCCACCGTGCTTCCTTTTTGGGCTAACGCCCCTTGATGCGCCACGCCATCGATCCCCGCCGCCATCCCACTGCTAATGGCCAACCCTTGCGTCACTAACGCCGCACTTAAGTCATAGGTGAATGCTTTGCCGGCAAGCGAAGCCTGACGACTCCCCACCAATGCAATACAAGGCTGCAGCAAGTGATCACAGTCTCCCTTGGCAAATAAAACTAAAGGAGGATCGCTAATCTTCTTTAATAACGGAGGATAATGCCCATGGTTGATATCAATAATATGATGAGAACGAGATTGAGCTTGCCACGCTAGGGCTTGATCCACTTTTTGGGGTTGTAACTGTAGGCTAGTTTTTACCGCGTTAGACAAAGGTAAAGAATCGATATCAGACTCGAGTCGCTGCCTTAATTCAGGCAGCGACATCTGGTGTAATAGTTGTTGGATCCTAGCCGGCCCAAGGCCAGAAACAGCTGCAACAATTAATGCATCAGGCACATATGCGCTAATGGTTATTCTCGAAGTACAGTCACTAGCTCAGGACTTAATAAATTATCGTTTATCCGAACAGGACGCTCATTCACCATGATCAAACCTAGGCTGGTATTATCAAAGGTTTTAAATACCATAATGTTGCCACGATAAGTCGCGGGCATCTGCTTAGATCGGTCATCAGAAATCATGGCAACGACTTCATCATAGGTGGTTCTGTCACTACTCGGAACCGGCACACCCTCCTTGTTAATCACCACGACATCACCATCACGGCTAATCGCAAAGACATCGCCCGCACTCACACCATCGAGCTGACCGCGATCGATATAAGCAACATCCAATTTACCCATTTCACGCATATTGATGGCCGAAGCTAATATTTTAGCCTGGCTAGTTGAGGCGGCCTTTGGCATAAACTGAGCCGACATTAACGAATCATCTTCCAATGCCAGCACTCGGTCGCCAGGTTTGGTTTCTCGATAACTGCTTAACAGCTCCACTTTAGACACATCACCGGTTTCGATCACCCGCCCAGTTGCCGTCAAAATGGCCTCTTGGCCCAATTCAGAACCATCATGCGACCGAACAAACTCTCTGCCCTGCTGGTATAAACCCACTTTAGCGCCTAAGGTCATTGCCGAGGCGATATATATAATTTCATTCGCCACATGGTGGCGTGACGGGCTTTCACCGCCTAACACCATAGGTTGCTGGGCAAGCCAGTCGGCATCAACTACCCTATTATGTAATAAATAAGGACGGATCAACGCCAAATCAACCACCGGGATCGCGCCACCTTTAGGCTGAATTCGCCCCTGGGGTTGCTTTGATAGCATGGGCTTTTTGACTAATCTTGGCTGGCCATCAATAAAGACTAAGGTCAGTTTATCCCCAGGAAAGATAAGGTGCGGGTTGGCAATTTGAGGATTGGCCCCCCACAACGTTGGCCATCGCCAAGGGTTTTGTAAAAAATGAGCAGAGATATCCCACAAGGTATCCCCTTTTTCAACCACATAGGTCTCAGGATGACCCGGTTTGAGTGTAATCGTATCAGCATGAAGTGGGGCTGCACTCAATAATAGAGTCACTGAAAGTAGCAGTCGTTTCATCGGACCATCCTTGTAATCAACACCTTCAACAAGCTTTTACTGTTATTGCTTGCCATGAAGGATTAAAATTAATCCAATTCTTGTTGCCAGTATAACCAACTGGTGTAATTTTGACAGACTTGTTAAGAGTTTATCCATGGCTTTACTAAATGTTTTACGCTTTCCCGACGAACGGTTACGCACTGTCGCTACTCCGGTTACCGATTTTGGTGATGCACTGCAACAGCAAATAGATAACATGTTTGAAACCATGTACCACGAAAAGGGCATTGGACTGGCTGCGACTCAAGTCGACTTTCATCAACAATTAATCGTCATGGATTTACAGGATGAAGTTGAACGCCCTAAAATCTTCATTAATCCGGTACTATCAAAGCAAAGCGGCGATTTCAGTAATGATGAAGGCTGCTTATCTGTGCCGGGCATTTACGCCAAGGTTGACCGTTTCGAACAAGTCACCATCACGGCGCAAGATCGGCTGGGTGAAACCTTTACGGTAGATGCTGATGAACTGTTTGCCATCTGTATTCAACATGAAATGGATCACCTGATGGGCAAGCTATTTGTTGATTATTTATCGCCGCTCAAGCGCCAGCGTATCCGACAAAAGCTTGAAAAAGCCGCCAGACAACAATCAAAAGACTGAGACAATAGGAAAGCACTTGAAAGCACTAAATATTATTTTTGCCGGTACCCCGGATTTTGCCGCTCGCCATCTGCAAGCCTTGATTGACTCACATCACAACATTGTCGCGGTTTATACTCAGCCAGATCGCCCCGCCGGTCGTGGCAAAAAACTGACACCAAGCCCAGTGAAGTCACTGGCACTGGAACATGATATCCCTGTTTATCAACCCGCATCCCTGCGTAATGAAGAAGCGCAGCAGGAGCTGGCCGCACTGAACGCCGACCTGATGGTGGTTGTAGCCTACGGCCTTATCCTGCCCAAAGTAATACTGGATATGCCAAAGCTGGGCTGTATTAACGTCCATGGTTCTATTCTGCCCCGCTGGCGCGGTGCTGCGCCGATCCAGCGCGCACTGTGGGCCGGTGATGAAGAAACCGGTGTCACCATTATGCAGATGGATGTCGGTCTGGATACTGGCGATATGCTGCTCAAGACTCAGCTGAAAATTGAAGATGAAGATACCTCCGCCAGCCTGTATGAAAAGCTGGCTGCTCAGGGGCCTGAAGCTCTGTTGGAAGCCCTGGATGGTTTGGCTGCGGGGACCTTGCCACCGGAAAAGCAGGATGAATCTTTGGCTAACTATGCTGAGAAGCTGAGCAAAGAAGAAGCCCGCTTGGACTGGAGCAAGCCTGCGCTGAATCTGTGGCGTGAAATCCGAGCCTTTAACCCATGGCCAATCAGCCACTTCGATCACGAAGGCAATACCATTAAAGTCCAGCAGGCAAGCGTGAAAGTCGAACCTGCAAATGCTGCGCCGGGCACGATTATTGCCGCCGGTAAGCAAGGGCTGGAGATCGCCACCGGCGAAGGTATTCTGGTACTTAATATGATGCAATTGCCGGGCAAGAAACCTCTGGCCGTTGCCGATATCCTCAATGCCCGCGGTGAATGGTTTACCCCTGGTACTGTATTGGCCGGTCCACAAGCAGAGTAATCAATGAATATTCGAGCACTGGCGGCCAAAGCCGTCTATGACGTTCTGGAACGCGGCGTATCGCTATCAGTCGCCCTTCCTCAGCAACAACAAGCGCTTGCCAATGGTAAAGACAAAGCCTTATTGGCCGAAATTTGCTATGGCGTGATGCGAGCGCTGCCACAATTAGATAACTGTGTCAGTGACTGTTTGAGTAAACCCTTTAAAGGAAAACAGCGGATAATCTACCAACTCTTATTGGTCGGTTGTTATCAACTGTATTTTACTCGTATCCCCGCTCATGCTGCTATTTCTGAAACCGCAGAAGCCTGTCGCCAGTTGAAGTTTGAGGGCATGGTTAAGGTGGTTAATGGAGTACTACGCACCATCCAGCGTAACGAGACTCCACTCAGTGAAGCCAATGACACCCTAAAATTTAATACGCCCGCTTGGATCATCAAACGTCTACAGCAAGCCTATCCTGATGATTGGCAAGCGGTCATTGAACAAAGCCATCAGCGGCCACCGATGTGGCTGCGCAACAATCGCCGCGGCCAAACTAGAGACGCCTACTTAGCGCAGTTACAGCAAGCCGATATTAGTGCATCTGCCGGTTCTAGCCCCGACGCTATCTTACTCGAAAGCCCCAAAGATGTGGCCTTGCTGCCCCACTTCTTTGACGGTGCGGTTTCAGTTCAAGATGGTGCGGCGCAATGGGCTGCAACCTTATTAGCCCCTCAAGATGGCGAGTTAGTGCTTGATGCCTGCGCCGCCCCTGGTGGCAAAAGTTGTCACTTATTAGAGCAAGCCGACATCAATCTAGTTGCGGTTGACTTTGATGAGGCTCGACTGCAACGAGTCAAAGACAATCTCCAGCGCTTACAGTTAAGTGCCGAAGTTATCCATGGTGATGCCGCCAATATCGATGCGTGGTGGCAGGGCAATAAGTTTGATCGCATTCTGCTCGACGCCCCTTGCTCAGCGACAGGAGTGATCCGTCGCCACCCTGATATTAAGTGGTTACGTAAATCACAAGATATTGAAGAGCTGGCGCAGTTACAGCGCCAAATTTTAGATCATTGCTGGCAATGGTTGCAGCCAGGTGGCCAGTTACTTTATGCAACTTGCTCTATTTTGCCCCAAGAAAATGCTCAGCAAATCCAAGCCTTTCTTGAACGCACAAAAGATGCCACACTGCTGCCAATTGCACAGCAATCTCCGGCGGAAATTGGTTGGCAAATTTTGCCAGGCACCCAAGGGATGGACGGCTTTTATTACGCCATATTGCAAAAATCAGCACAATAAAACACAGGCAACGACATGAAAATTATTATCTTAGGCGCAGGCCAAGTGGGCGGCACCTTAGCTGAAAACTTAGTTGATGAAAACAATGACATCACCATAGTCGACAGTGACCGCGACCGCTTAAGAATGCTGCAAGATAAATTCGATTTACGTGTCGTTGTCGGTCATGGGGCTCACCCCGATGTGTTGAAGGAAGCCGGGGCCGAAGACGCCGACATGCTCATTGCGGTCACCAATAGCGATGAATGCAATATGGCGGCATGCCAAATTGCATTCACCCTCTTTGGCACCCCAACGAAGATCGCTCGTATCCGCTCAGAACCCTATCTTAATATGCAGGATAAACTGTTTATTAACAGTGAAACCAAGAACGCAGATTGCCGACCTCGCGGGGGGTTTGTGATTGATGAGCTGATTGCCCCCGAACAGTTGGTGACCGCTTACATACAGCGATTGGTAGCATATCCTGGCGCTTTGCAAGTCATGGAGTTTGCTGAAGGCAAGGTGAGTTTGGTGGCAGTGCGTGCTTATTATGGCGGCCCTCTGGTGGGTAATGCCTTGGCAGCACTGCGCGAACACATGCCAAATATTGATACCCGGGTGGCCGCCATTTTTCGCCAAGGGCGACCGATTATGCCGCGGGGCACAACGATTATTGAGGCTGACGATGAAGTTTTTTTCGTTGCCGATAGTCGCCATATTCGTGCGGTAATGAGTGAAATGCAAAAACTGGATAACTCCTACCGCAATATTATGATTGCCGGTGGCGGCAATATCGGTTTAGGTCTGGCGAAGAAATTAGAGCGCAATCATTCGGTCAAACTCATCGAACATAATGCCATTCGCGCCGAGGTGTTATCGGAAAAGCTCGAAAACACCACCGTTTTTTGTGGCGATGCTTCAGATCAAGAATTATTGCTCGAAGAGCACATAGATCAAACCGATGTGTTTATCGCCGTCACCAATGATGATGAAGTCAATATCATGTCGGCCCTGCTCGCTAAACGCATGGGGGCCAAGAAAGTCATGGTGCTTATCCAGCGAGAAGCCTATGTCGATATTGTTCAAGAAGCCAATATTGATATTGCTATTTCACCACAACAGGCCACAATTTCAGCGTTACTTACCCATATTCGCCAAGGGGATATCTGTAACGTTTACTCGTTAAGACGTGGTGCCGCCGAAGCCATTGAAGCCATTGCTCACGGTGATGAAAGCACCTCGCGAGTCGTGGGCAAACAAGTCGGAAGTATTAAGTTACCGCCGGGCACGACCATTGGTGCCATTGTTCGTGATGATGAAGTCTTGATGGCACACGACCGCACGGTGATAGAACAAGGTGACCACGTCATCTTATTTTTGGTGAATAAGAAATTTATCGGTGAAGTAGAGAAGTTGTTCCAGCCGAGCGCCTTTTTCTTTTAAAAATTTGGTAGTGCCCATGCTCAACCTGCGGCCACTGATGTTTATCTTGGGGGTTTTTCTCTCCATGATGGCAGGCTTTATGCTAATCCCGTTAATTTTCTCGTTACTCAATGGCGAGGAAACTTTAGGTGCTTTTAGCATATCGCTGCTAGCGACTGGCGTCGTCGCGACCTTGTGCCTACGCGGAGGTCAACGTCGGCAGTTGCAACTCAATATTCGCGATATGTTTTTACTCACCAGCCTCACTTGGCTTGTGGTTAGCCTCTTTGCCGCCCTGCCGTTTACTCTCTATCATGGTATCAACTATACCGATGCCTTTTTTGAAACCATGTCTGGCGTCACGACCACCGGCTCGACCGTACTATCCAATTTAGATCAGATGGCGCACAGTATTTTAATCTGGCGCTCATTACTGCAATGGCTCGGTGGCATTGGCTTTATCGTGATGGCGGTGGCAATCTTACCCTTTCTCAATGTCGGCGGTATGCGCCTTTTTAGAACAGAATCGTCTGATTGGAGCGATAAAACCGTACCTCGCACTCAAAACATGGCCAAGCACTTGTTCTATGTCTATGTTTTTCTAACGTTCCTTTGTGCGCTTGGATACCACTGGGCTGGCATGAGTTGGTTTGATGCCTCAAATCATGCCATGACGACCTTATCGACAGGGGGCTACTCGACCTCTGATAAGTCCATGGCTAACTTTAGTGATTCCGCTCAATGGATTGGCACTATTTTCATGTTTGCCGGCGGCCTGCCATTACTGCTATTTATGCAAAGCTTACGGCAAAAGAGTCTCAAGGTTTGGCAAGATGCCCAAGTGATCGGCTTCTGTAAATTTGTCACCTTAGTGTCATTCTGCCTAGCGCTGTGGTTATGGTCACAACATACCTTCACCTTCAATGATGCCATTCGCCTAGCCAGCTTCAACGTCGTCTCGGTTGTCACAACCACCGGATACGGCTTAACCGACTACAGTCAGTGGGGCGCACTGGCTAATATCACCTTTTTATTTTTGATGTTTGCTGGCAGCTGTTCGGGTTCAACGTCGGGCGGAATTAAAATCTTTAGATTTCAAATTGCTGGCGCCATCATGCGCGAGCAATTGAAGCAACAAATTCACCCGAGCGGCGTGTTCCGCCAACGCTACAATCGCCGCCTGATCGCCGATGACATCGTGCGTTCAATCGTTACGTTTTTCTTATTATTTTTTGGCGTTATCGTGGCGCTGTCGATTGTGTTGGTGCTGACAGGCCTAGATCCTGTCACCAGCTTTACTGGTGCATTAACCGCGGTATCGAACGTTGGCCCTGGGCTTGGAGACACTATTGGGCCGGCGGGTAATTTTGCCAGCCTTCCCGATGTAGCCAAGTGGGCACTGGCCGCAGGCATGCTATTAGGTCGACTGGAAATTCTTACTATTGCGGTATTGTTTCACCCTAGTTTTTGGAAATACTAGGGCGAAGCTTGATGCTAGCGATTTAACAGGGTCGGCAAATGATCGGCGTAAGTATCAACATCTTGCCAATCGGTGTAGTCAATCACTGCTTTCGGATCGGTGGGGCCATCAGTCATTTTCATGATAAATCGAATGGCAATACTGTCGAGCCACGGCCATGACGGATAGTCCACCTTACCGGCAATGATTTTGACGTCTTGCGGATGCCAAGGCGATAGAGTTAAAAATTTCTGCAAATACTTATTGTTTTCCGGAATGCGCTTTTCAGGTTTGCGCGCCACCACGTTGACACAAAAAAAGCTATTCGCTAACGAGGCCAATTGCGCTTGATGTTGCTCAATGAATTTAAACACTGACTTATCATAAGTGCCGTAGAGAACGCAGGCACCAAAGCAGACCACATCATAATCAGCCCAGCGGATCTCTTGAGGTAAGGCGTTAATATTAAAGCAGTCGCAATGATGTCCTTGGCTGCTGAGCCGAGTTGAAATCGCGTTGGCGATCTTAGCCGTGTGCCCACCGCGCGTAAAATACAATACCAATACTGAAGCCATACTGTTCCTTGCTGAAAGTTTTGCTGATTGTGGCAATATTTCGCCAGAGTGTCATGTGCCGAGTCACTAATTACCAAGCTCCATCACACACCATTAGCGTAGCAATAATTGGGTTAACCAATTAGAATAAGCTAATGAATTGGTTGAGAGGATCTTAAAAAGCATGGAAAAAGTTATTGATAAGACTGAAATGGTCAATAATGCCGAGCAAGCTGCTAAGTGGCTCAAAGCGATTGCTAACCCTTATCGCTTAATGATTTTGTGCCAATTACTCGACCATGAATATTGCGTTAACGAGATGAATGAGCATATTCCACTAAGCCAATCAGCCCTGTCACAACACTTGGCCGTGTTACGCAAAGAACAATTAGTCGATTGCCGAAAAAGCTCGCAAATCGTGTATTACCGCCTTAAAAACGATAAGGTGCGCGAAGTTATCGCCATCATGTACAAGCAATTTTGCAGCTAAAGTTGAGCGAATTTTTCAGCCAAATCATCGACACTCTGCCAATCGGTAAACTCATAACTTTGACGGGTATCCGTCGGTCCCTTGGTCATCCATAAGATAAATTGGATCATTCTTTTATCAAACCACCCCAAGGCAGGAAAGTTAATACGACCGGCTAACACCCACACTAATTTAGGCTGCCACGGACTCTTTATTAAGAATTTAACCATATAGGGGTTGGTGTTAGGGCGATTTTTATTGGCTTTCCTTGCCACCAGATTCACGTTAAAAAAGCCACTCTGGCATTGATTTAAGCGCTGCTGATGACGCTCAATAAAGCGACACAGCTCTGGACGATAGTGTCCATAACGAATGCTAGCGCCAATTAATATCTTGTCACTTTCAGCCAAATCCTGAGCACTGGCTTGCTCAATCGATAGCAATTTAACCGCATGATGGGACAAACAATGCTGCTGGATCCGCTCAGCAATCCGTAATGTTTGTCCATCAACGCTAGAATACAAGATTAAGGCTTGGCGCATTAATTTTTCCAAAATGTCGGGGTGAATAACACCAATAACGTGAAGACTTCCAGTCGACCAAACATCATAGCCACCAATAACACCCACTTGGCACCATCTGAAATACCAGCGTAATTACTGGCCACCTCACCGAGCCCTGGGCCCAGGTTATTTAAACAGGCGGCTGTCGCACTAAAGGCGGTAATGTTATCAAGCCCAAGCGCCATTAGGATCAGCATACAAACCACGAACACTAAGGTGTATGCCGAAAAGAATCCCCACACCGCATCGATCACTCGATCCGGCAATGCGGTGTTACCTAAACGAATCGAAAACAGCGCCTTGGGATGGACTAAGCGCTTGAGTTCGCGTGAACCTTGCAACAACAACAAGATCATTCGCATGACCTTAATGCCACCAGCCGTCGAGCCACCACAGCCACCGATAAAACTAGAAAAGAGCAGCAACATAGGTAAAAACAACGGCCATAAATGGAAGCTTTCTGTGCCAAAGCCGGCGGTGGTCGAAATAGAAACCGATTGAAACAAGGCGTAATCTAAGGTTTGCTCGGCGGAATCATAAATCCCACTTTGATAGAGAGTTACAAAACAAATAGCCGTTAATATCAGCTGGATGGCGATTAATATTTTGAATTCGGTATCGCGAAAATAGACTTTAAAATTAATCCCGCGCCGTGAAAACGCCGCAAAGTGGACACTAAAGTTCACTGCGGCCACCAATAGGAAAAACACGCAAATAAGATTAATCGCAGGACTATTGAAATAGCCCATACTGGCATCGTGAGTCGAAAACCCGCCAATGGCAATAGTGGAGAATGAGTGACAGACGGCATCAAAAAAACTCATACCAGCGACCCAATAGGCCAATGCACAGGCAATAGTGAGTAACAAATAGATATACCACAAGGCTTTCGCGGTTTCCGCTATCCTTGGCGTCATCTTACTGTCTTTGACTGGCCCAGGTATTTCTGCTCGATAAAGCTGCATCCCCCCAACCCCCAATACTGGCAGAATCGCCACCGCCAGCACAATGATCCCCATGCCGCCTAGCCATTGCAGTAAATGCCTATAAAACAAAATGGCTTTTGGCAGGGTATCTAAGCCAACAATCACCGTCGCTCCCGTGGTGGTCAAGGCTGAAAATGATTCAAAGAAACTGTCAGTGACGCTGAGATCTGGCTGATTAGAGAAAATAAACGGCAGCGCACCGATGGACCCCAGTACGCCCCAGAACAACACCACAATCAGAAAGCCTTCGCGAGTGCGCAACTCACTCTTAAATTGACGGTTCGGATACCACAGGACAAACCCCATCAACAGGCTCACAAAAAATGACTGAATAAAGGCCGCCCCACCGCCGTCTTTATACAGAACAGCCACCATCGCTGGTGGCAGCATTGTGATAGAAAACAGGCCTATCAATAGCCCGGTAATTCTAATAATTGTTCGATATTGCATGATTTTTATGTTGTCGCCCTAATGAGGCTCATTCAATTAAACGCTATTTTGGCATAACTCGCTGATTTGGCATAACACCAAGACTAGTTTAACCGCACGCTCAAGGCCATTAGCTGCAACCGTCCTTGAAATTGTGCCTGCACTGCCGTTAGTAACGCTGGCCATTGCTTAATGCTTACTTCAAACTCGACCCGCACTTCTTGCTCGAAGTAACGGGCCGTCAATAAAGCATCAAATTTATTCAGTAAATATTCCATATCCATCAGCTCGTGATAACCGCAGACGACTTGTGCCGGATACCTTAACTGTTTTTGCCGCTTTGCCACCAAGGTCAGGCAGTGACGCACCCCTGAAGTATATGCTCGAACCAAGCCCCCGACACCAAGCTTGGTGCCGCCATAGTATCGTACGACCACCGCGCCAACCTCCCCTAAATCACTGCCTGACAATAACGCTAACATGGGCCGGCCCGCGCTGCCCGCCGGCTCACCATCGTCACTGGATTTGATGCTGACATCATTATCTGGCGCAGCCCACCTCGCCGCATAACAATAGTGGCTGGCATTGGGCCATTGCTGGCGGATCTCCGCCAGTCGGTGGTTAAACTCAGGTTCACTGGTCACTGGAAACACAAAAGAGATAAAGCGACTCTGCTTTATCTCTTCTTCAAACTGTACCTCTTGATCAGGTACAAAGTACGATTCAATCAATTAAGCCCGACTCCCGGGTCATATTCTCAGTGCGATCACTGTGAATAATGACATTATCTTCAATGCGGATCCCGCCAAAAGGCCTAAACGCATCAACCCGTGACCAGTTTATCAGTTGCTTTGCCGGTGTGTCGGCCAAATCAGCCAACAGACTATCGATGATATACAGTCCTGGTTCAACGGTTAGCACCTGATTAGCCGCTAACGTTCGAGTACAACGTAAAAACGGATGCGCGGGTGGTGGCGCCATATGGGTGCCGCGTTCATCATGCATAAAGCCGCCCACATCATGCACTTGCAAACCAAGCATATGGCCCAAACCATGCGGGAAAAAAGTGCGGGTCACGCCTGACTCAATCAGGGAATCAACATCGCCACTGGCCAACTGATGGTCAAGTAACACCTGTGCCAACAACTGATGAGTTTGCACATGCAGATCGACATAGCGCACTCCGGGCTTCATCTGGGCAATGATCTTGCACTGGAGCGTATCCATATCTTGGATAAGGTGATAAAAATCATTGTGCTCAAATGCATAAGTTCGCGTGATATCGGCGGCGTAACCCCTTACTTGTGCGCCTGCATCAATCAGTAATGAACGATGAGCACTGGGCGCTTCATAGGTTAGATCGGTGTAATGCAAAATAGCCGCATTTTCATTTAACGCAATAATATTGCCATAGGGCATATCGTTTTCTAATTGACCAGTGGCCTGTAAATACGCCTGCTGTACCCCATACTCACTGGCACCGGCAAAAAAAGCCTCTTTGGCAGCATGATGGCCAAGCACAGCCAAGCGGTTAGCTGCGCGCAGGCAGTCAAGCTCGTAAGCCGTTTTCTCAACGCGATGGAAATGAAGGTAATTCATCACACCATCAGGGTTACGATGCTTAAAGCCAAGTACCTCGGCCACATCTAAGTGTTCACCAACATAGGCCCACTGCTGAATATTCGCCGGCAATAGTTCAGCGATTTTATCTACCTTGGTTAAAATTTTGATATTTACGCTGGCGGTCCAGTCATCCGTCGGCACATCACTGACTTTATGCCAAAAGTCGCTCGGGCGGTAAAAGACTAAGGTAGGCTTATCAGTGCCATTGATGATTAACCAAGAGTTTGGGAGGTTTAACAAAGGTACCCAAGCCTTAAAGTGCGGATTCACTTTAAAGGGGTAGTTCATATCATCCAAAAATTGACGATGAGGCTGGCCAGAATGTATCACCAAGCCTTGCAGGCCTTCGCGAGTCAGTATTTGTTGGGCTCTATGATTAAGTACGTCAATATGCTCTTGATAATGTTCTGAATTCATTGTTGTTTTCTCATCCTTTAGCCATACAGCTTAATTTTTTACACCTCGTTAAGCCTAACACAGCCACCGCCACCATCCCATAGCAACAAAAATTAAACGATCGTTTAAATTGGTTGTTGAATTTTTTTTCATTTAGTCGCACACTGAGCAACAAACAGCCAACATCAGTTTACATCAATGGCGGCTGGCCCACTTGCTCACTGAGTGCAGCAAAATCAAAACCTAACTAATCATTAGAACAAGGTTTAGCAAAAAGGAAGCGTGCAATGATTTACCAAAGTCCCATGATTCAGGTTGACCTGCTAGACGACAATATTGCTCGGTTGTGTTTTAACGCACAGGGATCCGTCAATAAATTCGACAAAGCAACCCTTACTTCATTTAACGAAGCGCTCGATGCTATTAATGCCCACCAGAAGATTGCCGGGTTAGTCCTGACCTCAGCCAAGGACGCTTTTATTGTTGGAGCGGATATTTCTGAGTTTTTAGGCATTTTTGCCCAAGAGGATGCCGTACTACTCCAATGGCTTGAACAAGCTAATGATATATTTAATAAGTTAGAAGATTTACCTTTCCCAACGATTTCAGCCATCAATGGCTATGCACTGGGTGGCGGTTGTGAAACCATCCTCGCTACCGACTTACGCATTGCCGATACAAACGCACGCATTGGCTTACCGGAAACCAAGTTAGGGATTATTCCAGGATTTGGCGGCACGGTTCGTTTACCACGCGTCATCGGCGCAGATAACGCCTTGGAGTGGATCACCTCGGGTAAAGATAATAAGGCAGACGCAGCCCTTGCGGTTGGCGCCATTGACGCTATCGTCGAGCCCGCCAACTTACTTGAGGCAGCGCTGCACATGCTAAACGATGCCATTGGTGAAAAAATTGATTGGCAATCTCGCCGTCAACGTAAGCTAGCACCCCTGAATTTGCCCAAGCTTGAAGCCATGATGTCGTTTACCACGGCCAAAGGCATGGTCTTTAGTATTGCAGGTAAGCATTATCCGGCGCCGATGGCAGCGGTCAATGTGGTTGAGTCTGCCGCGACCATGGACAGAACCCACGCCCTCAAAGTTGAGCATCAAGCCTTTTTAACCTTAGCAAAAACGCCTGTCGCCACTGCGCTGATTGGTATTTTCTTAAATGATCAGGTCGTTAAAGGTAAAGCCAAAAAAGCCAGTAAAATAGCCGCGCCAGTGAATCAAGCGGCTGTGCTAGGTGCTGGCATTATGGGTGGCGGCATTGCCTATCAAAGTGCCAGTAAAGGCACTCCAATTGTCATGAAAGACATTGCCACGCCAGCGTTAGAGTTGGGATTGAATGAAGCCTCTAAATTATTGACTAACCAAATCAAGCGCGGTCGCTCGACCCCAGCCAAAATGGCACAGGTGCTCAATAATATTACTCCAAGCTTAGAATACTCTGCCATTAGCCATGCCGACATCGTGGTTGAAGCTGTGGTTGAAAACCCGAAGGTTAAGGCGAGTGTGTTGGCAGAAGTTGAGCAACATGTGGCTGAGCAGACAGTGATCACCTCCAACACTTCGACCATCTCCATCAACTTATTGGCTAAGAGCCTGAAAGATGCCAGCCGCTTCTGCGGTATGCACTTCTTTAACCCGGTTCATAAAATGCCCTTAGTCGAGGTGATTCGAGGCGAACACACCTCAGATGAAACCATTGCCACCGTCGTCGCTTACGCCAGTAAGATGGGCAAGACCCCAATTGTCGTTAATGACTGCCCTGGCTTCTTTGTTAACCGAGTGCTGTTCCCTTACTTTGCGGGTTTCAATGGCTTGTTGGCTGACGGTGCTGATTTTAGCGCTATCGACAAAGTCATGGAGAAGCAATTTGGCTGGCCAATGGGCCCGGCCTACTTGTTAGATGTTGTCGGTTTAGATACCGGCCATCACGCCCAAGCCGTAATGGCTGAAGGCTTCCCTGACCGTATGGCAAAACCAGACAATGATGCCATTGACATCATGTTCTCCAACCAACGTTTTGGCCAAAAGAATGGTAAGGGCTTCTACCAATATGGCTTAGATAAAAAAGGTAAAGTCAGCAAAGCTATCGATCCCGTCAGTATTGATTTGCTCCAGCAAGCTTATGGCGAAATACAAGCTTTTGATGCTGATACCATTATTGCCAGAACCATGATCCCGATGATTATCGAAACCGTTCGTTGCCTCGAAGAAGGCATAGTCGCCAGTCCGGCCGAAGCGGATATGGGCTTAGTGTTTGGACTGGGCTTCCCCCCATTCCGCGGTGGTGTATTCCGCTACCTAGATACCATGGGCTTAGCAAACTTTGTGGCATTAGCTGACAAATTTGCGCATTTAGGTGGACTGTATCAAGTCACTCCAACCATGCGCGAAATGGCTGCCAACAACACTAGTTATTACCAAGCTTAATCTCGGGTAAAGGAATTTAATCATGAAACAAGCTGTTATCGTAGACTGTATTCGCACTCCCATGGGCCGCTCTAAAGCCGGGGTATTTCGTCATGTACGCGCTGAAACGCTGTCGGCGGAATTGATGAAAGGACTGATGTTGCGCAACCCACAATTGGATCCCAACACTATTGAGGATGTCATTTGGGGATGTGTACAGCAAACTCTCGAGCAAGGTTTTAATATTGCCCGCAATGCCGCCTTGTTAGCTGGCGTACCGAAAACGGCTGGCGCCGTAACGGTTAATCGCTTATGTGGGTCTTCCATGGAAGCAATTCATCAAGCCGCGCGAGCCATTATGACTGGCATGGGTGACACCTTTATTATTGGTGGTGTTGAACATATGGGCCATGTTCCAATGAATCATGGTGTCGATTTTCATCCCGGCCTAGCCAATAATGTCGCCAAAGCGTCGGGCATGATGGGCTTAACCGCCGAAATGCTGGGACGCATGCATGGCATTAGCCGCCAAATGCAAGATGAATTTGCCGTGCGCTCGCATCAACGCGCCCACGCGGCCACCCTAGAGGGACGCTTTGCTAATGAGATTTATGCTATCGAAGGCCATGACGCCCAAGGCGCCTTGATTAAGGTCAGCCATGATGAAGTGATCCGCCCCGAGACCAGCCTTGAGTCATTGGCAAGCCTGCGCCCTGTATTTGACCCAGCGAATGGTACCGTTACTGCAGGAACATCCTCGGCGTTATCTGATGGTGCTAGTGCTATGTTAATCATGGAAGAGTCGAAAGCGCGCGCCTTAAACTTGCCTATTCGTGCTCGCATTCGCTCAATGGCTGTGGCCGGTTGTGATGCGGCCATCATGGGTTATGGCCCAGTACCAGCCACCCAAAAAGCATTGGCTCGAGCCGGCTTAACGATTCAAGATATGGATGTCATTGAACTCAATGAAGCGTTTGCCGCGCAATCACTCCCTTGCGTCAAAGACTTAGGTTTACTCGATGTGGTTGACGACAAAGTGAACCTTAATGGTGGCGCCATAGCTCTAGGCCATCCATTGGGATGTTCAGGGGCGCGCATTTCAACCACCTTGATTAACTTAATGGAGCATAAAGATGCCCAACTAGGCCTCGCCACCATGTGTATCGGCTTGGGTCAGGGCATTGCCACCGTGTTTGAACGAGTCTAATCCTGTCTGACTAAAAGCCGGAGTTTATCTTCGGCTTTTTATTCACTTTTTATTTGAAAATCAGTGCTCAATAAACTTTACTTGAACAATATTGCTAGTGTGCAACGAGCAAGAAAATCAAGGATAGATAATGCAGCAAACTGAGCAAACGCTGGTTGAACAATTACACATCACTGAAGCTGAAATTGAGTTCCGCAAATCCCTCTTTTCCCTGTCAGACAGCGACATCGAGGCCTTAACTCAATGTAAAAGACTGATCGAAGACAACATAGATGAGTTAGTCGAATCCTTTTACAAAATGCAAACGGACATTGCCGAAATAGCCCTGTTAATTGGCGATTCCGATACGCTCATGCGTTTACGCAATGCCCAAAAACAATACGTACTCGACTTATTCAATGGCAATGTTGATCTTGAGTATATTAACAATCGCCTACGGATTGGCTTAGTACACAAACGCATAGGTGTTGAACCTAAACTATATCTCTCTGCAGTCCACAGCTTAAAATTTCTAATCATTGAGATGCTGACCAAAACCATTAACGATACTAAGCAGCTACGGGCGGTGACAGTAGCCTTGGATAAATTAGTCTTGTTTGACGTCAACCTAGTCTTTGATACTTACATTCGCAGCCTAGTATCAGAGATCAAGAGCGCCAAATTAAAAGCGGAATTGTACGCCCAAAACATGGAAAACATGGTTAAAGATAGAACCCGCCAACTAGAAGAGTTATCGCAAACAGATCCATTAACTTCCTTACTCAATGTTCGTCATCTGGATGAAATTGCCAATCGATTATTTAAAACGGCACAGCGCCGTCAAGAGTTTGTGTGTGCGATTTATCTGGATATCGATAATTTCAAGCTGATTAATGATACCCTCGGCCATCAAGCGGGTGATGATACCTTATGCTTGGTAGCCAACACTATCCTAGCCAATACCCGCGTTGAGGACTATTGTTTTCGTTATGGCGGCGATGAGTTTCTTTTATTATTACCGGCGTGCAATCACCAGCAAGCTGAAGCAGATTTCATGCTTAGAATCCTCAAGCATATTGAGGAACAAACAAATACTAAAGTCCGCCTTAGTTATGGTATCGCTGAAACAGGCCCTGAACAGTTTTGTTCTACCAAAGAGCTAATCCAAGCTGCCGACCGGCAGATGTACAAGATGAAACGCAGCGCCAAGAGTGACTAAAGTAAATCCTAACACCGTCAATATCATATTGGTTGGTCATGTAAATAGCTGCATGTTTCACGTGAAACACTGTTAGCCCGTCATCGAAAACTCAGGAATCTTAAGTCATTTCCTTGGCATATTTGAGGCGCGAGAGTAACATTACTTCATTAATATTTCGGATTATGCTGTTATGTCGACTCCCTTTGATCAAGCGCAACACCAGTTAGATACCCTTGGGCTTCGTTGTCCAGAGCCGGTCATGATGATACGTAAAACCGTCCGTCACATGGCCGAAGGTGAAACTTTATTGATCATCGCCGATGATCCAGCGACTACTCGAGATATTCCGAGTTTTTGCCAATTTATGGACCATACCCTTATTTCAAGCGAGACAGCCACCGCCCCCTACCGTTATCTTATTCAAAAAGGAACCTAACCATGAAGCTCATCGGTATCGCTTATAAATCAAAAAAGTCTGGGCCGATGATGACGCTCACCCGCGCGGATGTCAGTCTTGAACATGGGGTCGCACAAGATGTATTTGGCAAGCCGGGTAAGCGACAAGTCACAGTGATGTCACAACCGCAATGGCAACAGGCATGCGAGCAAATCAATATGGATCTCGATTGGCTGTGTCGGCGCGCCAATTTACTGATCGCCGATTATCAATTTAGCCCCGCAGATATGGGTAAACACATCTTGATTGGTGCCGAGGTTAAACTGTTAATTACCGGCGAAACCGACCCCTGTTCAAAAATGGAAAAACAAGCCAGCGGTTTACTGCAAGCACTGTTGCCTGACTGGCGCGGCGGCGTGACCTGCCGAGTTATCTGTGCCGGCCAAATACACCACAATGATGCCATTCAAATCGTTTAAACCAGCTGCTACCGAATAAGCGCAGCTCGAGTTGCATTTATTCGGTAAATCAACCGCCCAACTTGTTGCTAAAAAATGATAATGACGTAAAGTTGCTGTCAAATAATAAAGCAATAACAATGGAGTGGTTATGAAAAAGCGTCTACTTACCCCACTTGCGTTAGCCATCGCATTTAATCTTCAAGCAGATCCTAGCCCTGAGTGGCAAGTGAATGCTCCAACCAATGCCCCGCTAGAAATGGTCAACATTCAAGTGAATGAAGGCACCTGGATGAATATCAGCAGTAGTCCCGACAATCAATATATTGTGTTTGATCTACTAGGTGATATTTACCGCATTCCCGTTAAAGGCGGTAAAGCCGAAGTCCTCGCCAGTGGTATTGCTTGGCAAATGCAGCCTGTGTACAGCCCAGACGGCCAATACATTGCATTTACCTCTGATGAAGATGGCGCGGATAATATTTGGGTAATGAATGCCGACGGCACCAATCCACGTGCGGTAACTAACGAATCATTTCGGTTATTAAACAGCCCTGCTTGGAGTCCTGATTCGCAATATCTGGTCGCTCGCAAGCATTTTACCGCACAGCGCAGTCTCGGCGCCGGTGAAGTCTGGATGTATCACTTGGCAGGCGGAGAAGGGATTAAGCTCACCGAACGTCCGAATGATCAGAAGGATTTGGGTGAACCGGCTTTCTCGCCGGATGGCCGCTATATCTACTTCAGTCAAGACGCCACCCCGGGTAAAACCTTCCATTATTCCAAAGACTCAGTACAAGGCATTTACAAGATAAAACGCTACGACCGCCAAACTGGGGACATTGATGTATTACTCGAGGGAAGCGGTGGCGCAATCCGTCCAACTCCCAGCCCTGATGGTAAAAAGCTTGCCTTTATTCGCCGTGATGGTTTTCAATCAAGCCTCTATTTATTAGATCTCGAGTCAGGCCAGGTGGATAAGTTATATGGCGATCTTGATCGAGATATGCAAGAAACTTGGGCAATCCATGGCGTCTACCCACACATGAGCTGGCGCCCCGATAATCAGGCCATTCGCTTCTGGGCCAAAGGTCAAATTCATGAACTCGCCCTTAATGATGGCACAACTAAGGTCATCCCTTTTAGCGTAGATACCAGTCTCAAAGTACAACCTGCGGTACGTTTTACTCAAGATCTCGACCAAGACAGTTTCCCAGTCAAAATGTTACGTATGGCGCAGGTCTCACCCAATGGCAAGCAACTTGTCTTTGAAGCATTAGGGAAACTGTGGATTAAGACATTACCCGATGGCAAGATAAAGCGCCTGACCAAGGGTAAAGACGATGAACGCGAATTATTTCCGCAGTGGTCGCGCGATGGCAAATCAATTGTCTTCGCCAGCTGGGATGATGTTAAGCAAGGTGCACTTCACAGCATTAAACTGTCATCAGGTAAAGTGAAAACCCTCACAGATAAGCCCGGGAAATACGTCGAACCCACCCTTTCCCCAAATGGTGAGATCTTAGTATATCGCCAAGTAAAAGGCGGATATATCACCCCAACCACCTGGTCACAAGAGCCCGGTCTCTATGCCTTAAACCTCAAGACTAAGCAACGAACTAAGCTGGATACCTCCGGCTACCAACCCCAATTTGGCGCTGATAATAACCGCGTCTATTTTATGGAACAAGGTGAAACACCTCAGTTAGCCTCGGTGTCGCTGAGCGGACATGACAAGCGAGTTCACTACCAAAGTCAACATGCCACCGAATTTAGAGTATCGCCCGATGGTCAGCAATTAGCATTTGCCGAACGGTTTAAGGTATTTATTACCCCTTTCGCTAAGCATGGCGAAACCGTCGACATTGGTCCCAATGCCAACAACTTACCCGTGGTGCAACTCAGTACTCGTGCCGGCGAAAACATTAGCTGGCGCCAAGATAATCAGCAGTTATATTGGACCTTGGGCCCTGAGCTCTATCAAGTGGATATCGACAGCGATTATCAAGCTGACGCTTCTGCGGAACCGACTGTGACAGACATTGGTTTTGAGCAAAAAGCTTACGTTCCACGTGGAACAACCGCCTTTGTTGGCGGTCAGGTCATTACCATGGACAAGGACCGGGTTATTAGCGATGGGGTCGTCATCGTCACAGACAATAAAATTGTCGCCGTTGGCCAACGCGATCAAACCAGTATTCCTAACGATGCTAAGGTTATCGATATCAGTGGCAAGACCATTATGCCGGGGCTATTTGATGCTCATGCTCATGGCGCTCAGGGTGAAAATGAAATTATCCCGCAACAGAACTGGGGTAACTTTGCCAGCTTAGCCCTCGGTGTTACTGCTATCCATGATCCATCCAACGACACCACCGAAATTTTTGCCGCCAGCGAGCAGCAAAAAGCAGGTAATATCGTTGGCCCGAGAATTTTCAGTACCGGCACCATTCTTTACGGTGCCAATGCTCCTGGCTATACCTCACACATTGATTCACTCGATGATGCTAAGTTTCATCTAGAGCGCCTCAAAAAAGTCGGAGCTTTCAGTGTTAAAAGTTATAACCAACCCCGCCGCAATCAACGACAACAAGTCATTGCCGCCGCCAGAGAATTAGAGATGATGGTGGTGCCAGAAGGTGGCAGCCTGCTTCAGCACAACTTAACGATGATTACTGATGGTCATACCGGCATTGAACATTCCCTACCTGCCGCTGCAATATATGACGATATTAAGCAACTGTGGCAGCAGACTGAGGTCGGTTATACCCCAACCTTAGTGGTCGCTTACGGTGGTATTTGGGGAGAAAACTATTGGTATGATAAGACCGACGTGTGGGCGCACCCACGACTATCTCAGTTTGTTCCCGACTATATTCTCAAGCCACGAGCCATGCGTAGAACCACGGCGCCCGATGAACACTATAACCACTTCAATGTGGCCAAGGTTGCAAACGACTTAGGTAAACTTGGGGTCAAATCCAATATTGGTGCTCATGGTCAACGGGAAAGTCTTGGTGCTCACTGGGAAATCTGGATGTTTGAACAAGGCGGCATGACACCACTCGAGGCCTTGAAAACGGCAACCATTAACCCTGCCATTCACTTTGGGATGGATCATCAATTAGGATCAATCAGTCCTGGAAAACTGGCTGATCTCATTGTTATAGATGGCAACCCGTTAGCTGATATCCGCGACTCAGATAACGTGACATACACCATGGTCAATGGTGCGCTATTTGATGCCGAAACCATGAATGAACTTAATGGGCAACAACGAACTAAGCAACGCTTTTTCTTCGAATAGCACGCTACTCGGTTAACGTCTCTTCAGGGTGTTTCACGTGAAACACCCTATTTTTTTGGGCAACAATCGAAATAACAAGGACAGTTGATCAGATGATCGTTCACCATACCGACGGCCTGCATAAAGGCATAACAAATGGTTGGGCCAACAAAATTAAAGCCAAGCGCCTTTAGTGCTTTCGACATGGCTTGTGATTCTCGAGTCTGGGCGGGTACCTCGGCCAAGGTTTCAAACTGATTAATGAGCGGTTGGCCGCCCACAAAGGACCACAAAAATTCAGAGAAACTATGTTCACCATTCTTGGTAAAAGCTAGATAGGCCTTTGCATTACCAATAATGCTATTGACCTTCGCCCTATTACGAACAATTTTTGGATCTAGTAATAAACGCTCAACATCTTCAGCCGTCAATGTGGCTATTTTATCAGGCCAAAAATCAAAGAAAAGCTCTTCATAGCCTGCCTGTTTTTTTAAAATGGTTAACCATGATAAACCCGCCTGTTGGCCATCCAAACACAACTTGGCAAACAATTCACGGTCATCATAAACCGCTCTTCCCCAGACGTGATCATGATACTGCTGATAGAGAGGATCGTTAGATACCCAAGGGCAAGTTTGATAATTTTTCGTCATGGATGACCTCAACCAGTCAATTGTCATTAAATACGTTAAAAATTAGCCTACATAAGACCCAGACGACAAGGTATAATTTATCTCATTTTCTATGACAGCCCGAAGCAGTGGATATGACTAGCAAACATGACGTAAAAACCTTTCAAGGGTTTATCCTGACCCTTCAGGAATATTGGGCACAACAAGGCTGTGCCATCGTTCAACCGCTGGATATGGAAGTTGGTGCCGGTACCTTTCATCCAATGACATTCCTGCGTTCATTGGGCCCAGAGCCGAATAACAGCGCTTACGTGCAACCATCACGCCGACCAACCGATGGTCGCTATGGTGAAAACCCTAATCGTCTCCAACACTACTACCAATTTCAGGTCATGTTGAAGCCTTCACCAGATAATATTCAAGAATTATATCTGGGTTCATTAGAAGCGTTAGGCATTGATACACAAGTGCATGATATCCGCTTTGTTGAAGATAACTGGGAATCCCCAACTTTAGGCGCTTGGGGCCTCGGTTGGGAAGTCTGGTTAAACGGCATGGAAGTGACCCAGTTTACCTATTTCCAGCAAGTGGGTGGCATTGAATGCTCACCGGTGACCGGTGAAATCACTTATGGTCTTGAACGTCTTGCCATGTATATCCAAGGCGTCGACAGCGTCTATGATCTGGTGTGGGCTGACGGGCCATTGGGCAAGATCAGCTATGGAGATGTTTTCCATCAAAATGAAGTTGAGCAATCAACTTATAACTTTGAACATGCCGATGTCGATTTCATGTTTACCGTGTTCGATCAGTGTGAAAAAACTTGCATGCATTTATTGTCGCTAGAGAAACCGCTGCCATTACCGGCTTATGAACAAGTGATGAAAGCCTCCCACGCCTTTAATTTATTAGATGCCCGCCATGCTATTTCGGTGACCGAACGCCAACGCTACATCCTGCGCGTACGAACCATGGCCAAAGCCGTGGCAGAAGCCTATTATCAGGCCCGCGAAGCCCTTGGCTTCCCTATGTGTAAGTAAGAGGTATCGCAATGAATGTTGAAAACTTGCTGATTGAAATTGGCACCGAAGAATTACCCCCAAAGTCACTGCGAACCTTAGCTGAATCTCTGTTAGCTAACTTCACTGACGAATTAACCAAAGCCGACTTAAGCTTTACTCATGCCACTTGGTACGCGACCCCAAGACGCTTGGCCATTAAACTGGATGGCTTAGCCTTATCACAAGCCGACAAAGTGGTCGAGAAACGTGGGCCAGCGGTGACATCCGCCTTTGATGCCGACGGTAATCCAACCAAAGCTGCTGAAGGCTGGGCTCGTGGTAACGGTATTACGGTTGCCGAAGCTGAACGCTTAGTCACTGATAAAGGCGAATGGTTAATCCATTATGCCAAAGTCACTGGCGCCCGCACTGCGGAGCTCATCCCTGCGATGGCACAAAAGGCCTTAGATAAATTACCTATCCCAAAGCCTATGCGTTGGGGCAGCAATAAGACCCAGTTTATTCGCCCGGTGCACACTGTCACCATGTTGTTAGGCGAGCAATTGATCGCCGGCGAGCTGCTGGGTATTCAATCGGCACGCACCATTCGCGGCCACCGCTTTATGGGCGAAGCCAGCTTTGAATTGGATCATGCCGATAATTATTTAAGCCAGCTGCTTGAGCGCGGCAAAGTTATGGGCGATTATTTTTCCCGGATGGCAATCATCAAGCGTGACGCCGAACAAGCTGCCGCAGACATTGGTGGTGTGGCAGATATTCAAGACTCATTGCTGGAAGAAGTTTGCTCACTGGTTGAATGGCCAGTGGTATTAACCGCGAGTTTTGAAGAAAAATTCTTAGATGTCCCAGCTGAAGCCCTGGTGTATACCATGAAAGGGGATCAGAAATACTTCCCAGTATTTGATAACAATGGCAACTTGCTGCCTAACTTTATCTTTGTGACTAACATTGAATCGAAAGATCCTAGCCAAATCATTGCCGGTAATGAAAAAGTGGTTCGCCCTCGCCTGGCTGATGCTGAATTCTTCTTCAATACCGATAAAAAACACAGCTTAGCGTCGCGTCTGGACAGTCTGCAATCGGTTGTTTTCCAACAAAAACTGGGGACCTTAAAAGACCGCGTGGAACGCATTTCAGCATTGGCAGCCTACATTGCCACCAGCATTGGCGCCGACAGCCAAGATGCAGCACGCGCCGGCTTGTTATCCAAGGCCGATTTGATGACCAATATGGTCATGGAATTCACCGACACCCAAGGCACCATGGGGATGCATTATGCTCGCCTAGACGGTGAAACCGAAGCGGTCGCTATCGCGATTGAAGAGCAGTATAAGCCTAAATTCTCGGGCGATAGCGTACCAACCAATGGTGTCTCTTGCGCTGTTGCTTTGGCCGAAAAGCTTGATACTCTCACCGGGATCTTCGGTATTGGTCAAGCACCAAAAGGTGCTGCAGATCCTTTCGCGCTGCGTCGCGCCGCCATTGGGGTCTTACGTATCATTGTGGATAACAAGCTGCCATTAGATCTTGTCGATTTGATTGCTCATGGTATTAAATTACACGGTGACACCTTAACCAATATCCAAGCCAATGAAGATATTCTTGAGTTCTTGATGGCCCGCTTCCGAGCCTGGTACCAAGATAAAGGCATTGGCGTCGATGTCATTTTAGCAGTATTAGCACGCCGCCCGACTCGTCCCGCTGATTTTGATGCCCGTATTCAAGCGGTGGCTCATTTCCGCACCTTAGACGCTGCGATGGCGTTAGCCGCAGCCAATAAGCGTGTCAGTAACATTTTGGCCAAGGTTGAGGGTGAACTGCCTCAAACCATTCAAACCGAATTGTTGAGTGCCAAAGAAGAAGTTGAACTTGCCGCCCATTTACGTCAGTTACAGCCGCAATTGGCACCTTTATTTGCTGACGGAGATTACCAGCAAGCCTTAATCTTATTGGCTGGCTTACGTACCGACGTCGACAACTTCTTTGAAGCTGTGATGGTCATGGCGGATGATTTAGCCTTACGCCAAAACCGCTTAGCGCTGTTAAACCAGCTGCGTCAGCAGTTCTGGCATGTGGCAGATATCTCTCTGCTTCAGTAGATTTTGCTCATAAAAAAATACCAGTCAATTGACTGGTATTTTTTTTGCACTATTAATACTCAATCTCAAGCAAGCGCTGGTGGATAACTAAAAAGTCATCGATACTCAAGTCTATGCGGTTGAGATACTTAGGTAAACTCTCGTCATCAAGCCGTTTAGCTTCATATAACATTGAAATTTCACTGATGGCATTGGCTCGCCAAATCACTGCCGCCATACCGCTATCGGGACGACCGCTAACATTGGCTAATATTTCCAGTTGTTCAGAGTAAATCGCGGGTAATTGCCAACACTTTGCCAACGTTGCACTGAGCACTAAGCTGCGACTGGTCATCGCCTGTCTAAATAGATTCGAGCGCGGTTGCTCACCAGCGTCAGCGTGAATAAAGGCATCAATTAAAATTTTAAAGATAGCAATTTTACCGACATCATGGAGCAGGCCCATTAAAAAAGCAGTATCACCATCGTCTTCAGCCATTTCTCCGGCCAACAACGCCACCTGCAACGAGTGATGCCAAATTTGGGCACCGAAACGTCGATAGTAAATAGGTTTAATATCAATAACTTCTTTAACCATGCTCGAGGTGATAAACCGCCTTATTTGGTCTCGTCCGAGTGACACCAAAGCCTGCTGTAAATTGGTCACGTCGTTGCTACCCCGCCTAAAAGCAGGCGAATTACATAGCTTGAGCACTTCGACACTAATGACCGGATCTTGCTGCAACATTTTCAGCAAGCTATCAGTATCACACTCAGGATCGGCGAGCTTATTATCAATATCGATCACTCGGCTCGATAACTTAAGAATATTATCGGCAATGGCTTGAGGATCTCTCAGGGCTTTGGCGACGTTCTCAATTACTTGTTTTTCGAGATTATTGGCCACCCCACCCGTGTCGGTTGAATTCACTTGAAACAACAGGCTATAAAACATTGCCGTTGAATCTATGCTACTAATCAATGTTGACTCAGCGTTGTTCGATTGAGGTGACGCTTTAGCGGCTAAAGTTTGAGATTGCTGAACATCCTGCACGGCGGCCTGGGATGATCGTTTAGAAATACTGACCTCGGCGTTATCCCTAATATTAAAAATCTTACCAAATATTTTTCTCACTATGCCACCTTGGCTCTTAATAACACCCTGTCGGTTAGTATTAATTTTAGGCAATTTATTTATAAACAAAGGTATTAATTTCCTGTGAATGGACTTTTAAGATGATAGATATTGCCTTGATTCTCTAAGAGTGATGAGGGCAACACCGAATAAGACAGTGGGGAGTGTATTTGTACAAATGAAGAGATTACCCCCCTAATTTGCGATTGAGGAAGTCAATCAAAAAACGCGGCTAATTAGCCGCGTTTTTTAATTAAAGCAATGTATTACACATCGAGGTTAGCCACATTGAGCGCATTGGCCTCAATAAACTCACGTCGAGGTTCAACATGATCACCCATCAAGGTAGTGAATAACTGATCCGCACCGACCGCATCATCGATGGTCACCTGCAGCATACGACGCTGCTCGGGATCCATGGTGGTTTCCCACAGTTGCTCAGGGTTCATTTCACCCAGTCCCTTATAGCGCTGGATATACAGGCCGCGCTGGGCTTCCTGCATCAACCACTCGAGGGCTTCGACAAAGCTAGCAACCGGCTTAGAACGCTCACCACGTTGTACATAACCATTTTCTTCAACCAATCCATCGAGCTCACTCGCTAAACGGACCATCCGCTGGTAATCAGCCGAATTAAAGAAGTCATGCCCCAATAAATAATGAGTATCAATACCGTGCTTACGAATCGTGATTTGCGGTAAATATTGCTGACGCTCAGGATCAAACATGGTTTGTGCTGAATACAATACGCCACTGCTTTCACGGTCACGCAAATCGCTGATCAGCGCATCAGACCAAGCGGTCATTAAGCCTTCATCTTGCAGCATAGTGGCTGATACTTCGGGGTGATAAAGCATGCGTTCAGTCACAATACGTGGGTAACGTAACGACAAGCGCTCAATCATGGCTTCCACTTCACGGAACTGGTTCACTAGACGCTCTAATGGACCACCACTCATTCCAGGAATACCAGGAGCCGAGTATAACGTCGCGCCGTCAAGTGCTTGCGTGGTCAAGTACTGTGTTCTTGCCGCTTCATCTTTCAAATACTGCTCTTGCTTACCACGCTTAACCTTATACAAAGGTGGCTGAGCGATATAGATATATCCGCGTTCAATTAATTCAGGCATTTGACGGAAGAAGAAAGTCAACAGCAAGGTACGAATGTGCGAGCCGTCGACGTCAGCATCCGTCATGATGATGATGTTGTGATAACGCGTCTTATCAGGGTTATATTCATCGCGGCCAATACCACAACCTAAGGCGGTGATCAGCGTGGCGACTTCTTGTGAAGATAACATCTTATCGAAACGTGCTTTCTCAACGTTTAAGATCTTACCTTTCAATGGCAAAATAGCTTGGTTTTTACGGTTTCGGCCCTGTTTGGCGCTACCGCCGGCCGAGTCCCCTTCCACTATGTATATTTCAGATAACCCAGGGTCTTTTTCTTGGCAATCCGCTAACTTACCTGGCAAACCGCCTAAATCTAACGCACCTTTACGGCGAGTCATTTCACGGGCTTTACGGGCCGCTTCACGAGCACGGGCCGCATCAATGATTTTGCCAACAATCAGCTTGGCATCCGCAGGGTTTTCCAGCAGATAATCATTTAGCTTTTCACCCATGGTTTGCTCAACCGCGGTTTTCACTTCACTAGAAACCAATTTATCCTTGGTTTGTGAGCTGAACTTAGGATCCGGTACTTTCACCGAAATAACCGCCGTTAAGCCTTCACGAGCATCATCACCGGTAGCGTTGGTCTTACCTTTCTTATTGAAGCCTTCACGCTCCATATAAGTATTGAGGTTACGGGTTAACGCACTGCGGAAACCGGCAAGGTGTGTACCACCATCACGCTGAGGAATGTTGTTGGTGAAGCAGAAGATGTTTTCTTGGAAACCATCATTCCACTGCATGGCGACTTCAACGGTAATGCCGTCTTCACGATCTTGAGTAAAATGGAAGACATCTTTGTTAACTGGGGTTTTATTGCGATTTAAGTAGTCAACAAAAGCGCTGATGCCACCTTCATATTTGAAGAATTCATCTTTAGCATCGCGCTCATCCACCAAGCGGATGCCAACACCCGAGTTCAAGAAGGATAATTCACGGACGCGCTTAGCTAAAATCTCATAGTGATACAGGGTATCAGTAAAGGTTTCTTTGCTAGGCCAAAAACGAATGGCAGTACCGGTTTTGCTGGCATCACCAATGGCGGCGATCGGCGCGTCAGGCACTCCATGGGTATAAAACTGTTCGTAGACCTTACCATCACGACGAATGGTCATTTGCAGCTTTTCAGATAAGGCGTTTACTACTGAAACACCCACACCATGAAGACCACCAGACACTTTATAAGAGTTATCGTCAAACTTACCGCCGGCATGCAGTACCGTCATGATAACTTCGGCAGCAGAAACGCCTTCTTCTGGGTGAATGGCTACCGGAATACCACGGCCATCATCCTGAACCGATACCGAACCATCGGTATGAATGGTAATAGTAATATCATGACAATGGCCAGCCAAAGCTTCGTCGATAGAGTTATCGACCACTTCGAACACCATGTGATGTAGACCTGTACCATCATCGGTATCACCAATATACATCCCAGGTCTTTTACGTACCGCATCAAGGCCCTTAAGGACCTTAATACTCGAAGAATCGTAACTATTCTCTGACATATTATTCTCTCATCGTGTGTTCAATTTGCGTAACCAGCCCCTGTTCCACATGGAACACCCTGCTCGGTGCTATGTGTAAGCAATCGACAATGGCTGCAGGTTCAATAGCGGTCACAAAAATCTGCGCGCCCGTATCGGTCAGTTGTTTCAGTAATAACTGCCGGTGTTGAGCATCGAGCTCAGAGGGCAGATCATCAACTAAATAAATACTGTTTTTGCCTGTTTGCTGGCGTAATAAACGGCCTTGGGCAATTCGTAAGGCGCATACTAATAACTTCAGTTGCCCTCTCGACAATGCATCTTGGGCGGGTAAATTTGCCACCCGCAATCGCAAGTCTGCCTTATGAGGACCACTTACGGTATGCCCCATCCCCAGATCGCGTAGGTATTGCTGCTCAAGCAACTGATTTAAATCAGTTTTACTATCCCATCCCCGCGTAAAAGATATCTTTAATTGTACCTGGGGTAAAAACTCTTCGATTATACCCTTTAGTCGCTCATTTAACGAGTCCACATAGCGTTTTCTTGCCTCAGTCACAGGCTCAGCATATCGCACTAACTCATTATCCCAATACTGAATTTGCTGATAACTGGCACCGTCACGTAACAGTTGATTACGCTGCTTCATGATGCGGCGAACATTGACCCATGCCGGATAGAAATTGGCATCCGCATGAAAGGTGCCCCAGTCAATAAATTGCCGACGACTCTGCGGCCCTTCAAACAACAATGAGAAACTTTCAGGGGTGATCACTTGTATAGGCAAGGTTTCAGCCAATACCGACAGGCGTTTAACTCGTGAGCCATCAATTTTGACGTCAGTATCACCATTGCGGTGTTTTCTAAAGCCGACTTTGCTGCCCTGAGCAGGGTGTTCTTGTTGCAGCTGAGCAAACAAGGTGAGTTGATCAGCCTCTCGTTGGATAACGCGCTGGGTAATATGACTGCGAAAAGAGCGCCCCATGCCTAAAAAATAGATGGCTTCGAGCACACTGGTTTTACCACTGCCATTGGCGCCATAGATCAAATTCAGCCCATCGCCAGGAGACAATTGGGCTGAAGATAGATTACGAAAGGATTCAATCGTTAAGCGAGAAATGCTCATACTAATGGCAGAGAACTCTGCCATGTTCTCCTACAAACGCATTGGCATGACAACATACATAGAATCTTGATCTTGATAATTTTCGAGTAAAGCACTGGAATTACCATCAATCAGGGTAATACGTACATCTTCATTTTTAAGATTATTCAGCACATCTAAGAGGTAACTGACGTTAAAGCCGATTTCCAGCGCTTGTGATTGGTAATCCACGTCAATTAACTCTTCCGCTTCTTCCTGCTCAGGATTGTTGGCGGTAATTTTCATTAATCCAGGCTCTAACAGCATCCGCACCCCGCGGAATTTTTCGTTAGATAATATTGATGCCCGGGTTAATGCTTGCTTTAAATGATGACGACTGGCAATCACTATCTTATCGCCGCCCTTAGGTAAGACTCGGCGATAATCAGGAAAACGACCATCAACCAGCTTACTGGTAAATACGGCGTTAGCGGTTGTGGCACGAATGGCATTTTCACCAATGGCTAAGGTAATGTCTTGATCGTCTGCATCCATGAGTCGAGCGAGTTCCATCACCCCCTTGCGCGGCACAATCACTTGCTTTTCTGGCAAGTTGGCCTCAATGGTGCGATGACTCAAGGCTAATCGATGACCATCGGTGGCGATAGCCCGCAGCACATTGCCTTCCGTTTCAAGCAATAATCCGTTCAAATAATATCGAACGTCTTGATTGGCCATAGAAAATTGGGTGGCATCAATTAAGGACTTTAATGTGCCCTGCTTGATGGTAAGCGAGATTTCAGCCTGGAAGGACTCAACATTCGGATACTCTTGTGCCGGTAACGTGGCTAAAGAGAACCGACTGCGACCACAACGCAGCAACCATTTGTTGTCCTGTTGCTCAATTTTTATTTCAGTTTGTTCTGGTAAGGATTTTACGATATCCAATAATTTCTTAGCAGGAACCGTGGTTTGACCTTCGACTATATCTCCATGCACCAGCGCTTGACCAACTAGCTCCACCTCTAAATCAGTGCCAGTTAGCGTGAGTGAGTGACCACTAACATCCACAAGGAGGTTGGCGAGGATGGGCAAGTTATGACGTCTTTCAACGGCACCACTGACAAGCTGCAATGGCTTTAAAAGGGCATCCCTATCGATTGAAAATTTCATGGTTTGCTGTTCCCTGCCTAAATTAGGAAGATAAAGTTCTAATCAAGTTAGCATAATCTTCTTTAATGTCATGACTCTCTTCGCGCAATTGCGCGATTTTACGACAAGCATGCAATACCGTCGTATGATCACGTCCACCAAAGGCATCACCGATTTCAGGCAAGCTTTGGTTGGTTAATTCTTTAGATAATGCCATGGCGACCTGTCGTGGACGCGCCACACTGCGTGAACGTCGTTTAGATAACATATCAGCCATTTTAATCTTGTAGTACTCTGCCACAGTTTTTTGAATGTTATCAATAGTGACTAACTTCTCTTGCAGAGCCAATAAATCACGTAAAGCTTCGCGAACAAAATCGATAGTAATCGGTCGGCCGGTAAAATTCGCATTGGCAATGACCCGATTAAGCGCCCCTTCTAATTCACGCACATTAGAACGCAGGCGTTTAGCAATAAAGAAGGCCACTTCATCAGGCAGATTAATGCCACTTTCTTGCGCCTTACGCATTAAAATGGCAACTCGGGTTTCTAGTTCAGGCGGCTCAATGGCAACGGTTAGGCCCCAACCAAAACGCGACTTCAATCGGTCTTCAACCCCATCAATTTCTTTCGGATAACGATCAGAGGTTAAAATAATTTGATGATTACCTTCTAATAATGCATTGAAGGTATGGAAGAATTCTTCTTGAGAACGATCTTTATTAGCAAAAAATTGAATGTCATCGATAAATAACGCATCAACGCTTCGATAATAACGCTTGAACTCTTCAATAGCATTGTTTTGTAATGCTTTTACCATATCTTGAACAAAACGTTCCGAATGCATATAAACCACTTTTGCATTGGGATTATTTTTAATAATGCCATTACCCACGGCGTGCAACAGGTGAGTTTTACCTAAACCCGTACCGCCATAAAGGAACAAGGGATTATAGGCTCCACCGGGATTTTCAGCGACTTGCAACGCTGCCGCCTTACCCAACTGGTTAGACTTACCTTCAACGAAATTATCAAACTGATAAGTTGGATTGATATTACTTCGATGATTAATATTAGTGGTTGTATCACGCTGAGTTTGGAAGCCCGAGGCCACTTGAGGGCGGACCATGGCTGGACCAGAAGTTCTCACTGGGGCTGGGGCTGCAACCGGTTTTGCTGACGGGCGACTACCAATATCAAATCTCAACTTGGGCGCATTACTCCCCAATTGCTCAGTAAAAAACTGATTAATGATATTGATATATTTGTCTCGCACCCAATCAAGAACGAAGCGATTGGGTGCGTAAAGCACCAGTGTCTCTCCGTCCATTTCGGCCTGCAATGGTCTTATCCACATACTGAATTGTTGAGCAGACAGCTCGTCTTGCAGTCGTCCGATACATTGTTGCCAAAGTGAAACCGCCACTGAACTTATCCCCAAAAAGACTCACCGAAAGGATAAGTATTCTATAGGGAGATCGTTAAGATCGCTATCCTTAAAATATATTTATCCCCAAGGAATATCTTGGACCCAAAAAGCCACGATCAGTCAAGATCTAATGCGATCAATTTTATTGATTTCTTAGTAAATTGGCGCTTTGTAAAGGGATCTCGCCTGATCTATAATTGCGGCGTTTGATCTAGATTATTCGCCAATGAAACACCAGATGTAGTGGTACTTCACAGACTTATCCACATTTTCTGGTGTATTTAGCGGAAGATCTTGATTAACTGAGGCGAGAGTATTTCAGTTTCATTTGGGGTTTGTGTTGACGGCCTCCAATAAAGTGATTACAATTCGGCCTCTTTTTCCACCTTAGTCTCAATTTTGACGCTAAGGCACATTAACTAAACAAAGACGGATTGCCATCATGAGTAAACGTACTTTTCAACCTAGCAACCTGAAGCGCAAGCGTTCTCACGGCTTCCGCGCTCGTATGGCTACTGCTAACGGCCGCAAGGTGCTGGCTCGCCGCCGCGCCAAGGGTCGTGCACGTCTGTCAGCTTAATAGCGCAGCATTGCAGGTGACTAGCTACACCTTTACGCGGGAGTTACGTTTGTTAACTCCCGCGCAATTTAAAACTGTATTCAACAACCCTCTAAAAGCATCTTCTGCTGATATTACCTTGCTTGCAATTTCTAATGGTCAGGAACACCCTCGCCTTGGATTAACTGTGCCTAAACGCCAAGTTAAACATGCAAACCAGCGTAATCGCATCAAAAGAGTCATTAGGGAGAGCTTCCGCTTACATCAAAATCAACTACCCGATGCAGATATCGTGGTATTGGTTCGCCATGGATGCTTAGCTATGGACAATACAGAACTACACCAGTTGATAGAAAAGCTATGGCGAAAACTCAATCGCCGATTCAATGGCTAGCCACCACGTTTATTCGTGGCTATCAAATCTTCATCAGCCCTTTACTGGGTCCTCGATGTCGTTTCACTCCCTCTTGCTCACATTACGCGATAGAAGCAATTCAAACTCACGGATCGGTAAAAGGGAGTTGGTTTGCTCTCAAACGCATATTAAAATGTCACCCATTACATCCCGGCGGTAGTGATCCCGTCCCCCCTAAAAACGACAGGTGCGATAAATAAGGTTATGGAATCTCAACGTAATATATTGCTAATCGGTTTACTGTTCGTCAGTTTCCTGCTGTGGCAACAATGGCAGACTGACAACGCGCCTCAAGCGCCGATACCCACGACTGTAGCTTCTCAAACCGCTACTGCAGATCATAATTCCGATGTTCCTATGTCGGATGGTGAAGTTCCTGCTCTCCATACTGCGGCTTCAAAAGACTTGATCAGTGTTAAAACCGACCAATTGGATGTGAAAATTAATCCTGTTGGTGGTGATATAGTTTATGCGGCCTTAGTTGCCCACAAACTTGAACAAAACAAAGATCAGCCTTTTGTGTTACTTGAGCAAACTCCAGCTTATACCTACATTGCCCAAAGTGGTTTGATTGGTCCCAATGGCATAGATACTGTTAACAGACGAGCTCACTTCACTGCAACACAACAAGATTACACGATGGCGGCAGGCGAAAAGACACTCGAAGTGCCTTTAACCTATAAAGATGCCGATGGTGTGACTTACACTAAAATCTTTACTTTCCATCAAGGTCAGTTCGATATTGGTGTCGATTACCGCATTAATAACACCACAGATAAACCATTGCATGTAAAAATGTATGGTCAAATCAAGCAAACCATCAAAGCCAGTGAATCTAGCATGATGATGCCGACTTATCGTGGTGCCGCTTACTCAACTGCCAAAGAACGTTACGAAAAGTATTCGTTTGAAGACATGAGCAAAGCCAACTTAGAAACCAACACCCAAGGGGGTTGGGCAGCGATGTTACAGCATTATTTTGTCTCTGCTTGGGTACCTCAAGCAAATGAGCAAAATAACCTGTTTTCTAAAGTAAGCTCAGGCATGGCAAATATTGGTTTCCGCAGTGAAATGCAAACTGTTGCGCCTGAAGCGACCGCCAATATTTCAGCACAATTCTATGTTGGTCCTAAGTACCAAGAGCAGTTGTCTGCGTTATCACCTACCTTAAACTTGGTGGTTGATTATGGCTTCTTGTGGTGGTTAGCCGTCCCAATTTACAAACTGTTGATGTTCTTCCAGTCAATCGTTGGTAACTGGGGTGTGGCCATTATCCTGATAACTCTGACAGTTCGTGGCTTACTGTACCCATTAACCAAGGCACAATACGTGTCTATGGCAAAAATGCGTAACCTGCAGCCCAAACTGGCCGATCTAAAAGAGCGTTTCGGTGATGACCGTCAGAAGATGGGTCAAGCCATGATGGAACTGTACAAGAAAGAAAAAGTTAACCCTATGGGTGGCTGTTTACCTATCTTGCTGCAGATGCCAATCTTTATTGCCTTGTACTGGGTACTGTTAGAAAGCGTTGAATTGCGTCATGCGCCGTTTATTTTGTGGATCCACGATCTCTCGGTTCAAGATCCATACTATATCCTGCCGCTGCTGATGGGTGCTTCTATGTGGTACATGCAGAAGATGCAACCCATCGCTCCAACCATGGATCCAATGCAAGTGAAAATGATGCAGTGGATGCCTGTGGTATTCACCGTATTCTTCTTGTGGTTCCCTGCAGGTTTGGTTCTTTACTGGTTAGTCGGTAACTTAGTTGCCATCATCCAGCAGAAGATTATTTATGCCAACCTAGAGAAAAAAGGCTTAAAATAAGCCAATAGCTTAACCAGCAAAAGGCGGCTTATTGCCGCCTTTTTGTTTTCTTTTATTTGATATGGGTAACACACGTGACAACAGAGACTATCGTGGCACAGGCTACCGCCCCCGGTCGTGGCGGTGTTGGTATCATCCGCATTTCGGGAACATTGGCAGCGTCTGCAGCCATGGCTGTGCTAGGTCACGTACCTAAGACTCGCTATGCAGAATATTGTGAATTTAAACACGCTGACGATAAGGTGATAGATCAAGGCATCGCACTATTTTTTAAAGGCCCTAATTCCTTTACTGGTGAAGATGTATTGGAGCTTCAAGGTCATGGCGGTCAAATCGTACTGGATATGCTGATCAAGCGGGTCTTGGAAATCGATGGTATTCGCATCGCCCGACCTGGCGAGTTTAGTGAACAGGCATTTATGAATGACAAGCTTGATTTAACCCAAGCTGAAGCCATTGCCGACTTGATTGATGCCACCAGTGAGCAAGCCGCTAAAAGTGCCTTACAATCACTCCAGGGTGAATTTTCTAAAGAAGTGCACACCTTAGTTGAGCAAGTCACTAATTTGCGGTTATACGTGGAAGCTGCCATCGATTTTCCCGATGAAGAAGTGGACTTTTTATCCGATGGCAAAATCGCCAACGCTCTCTATAACATCATCGCAAAATTAACAGAGGTACAAGCCAGCGCAAAACAAGGTTCGATTATTCGTGAAGGCATGAAAGTGGTGATCGCTGGCCGGCCCAATGCCGGTAAATCCAGTTTATTAAATGCGTTAGCAGGCAAAGAATCCGCCATTGTCACTGAAATTGCCGGCACCACCCGCGATGTGCTGCGTGAGCATATTCACCTCGATGGCATGCCACTACACATTATTGATACCGCCGGATTACGTGATACCACAGATACCGTCGAACAAATCGGTATTGAACGGGCCTGGAGCGAAATAAATAGTGCTGACCGAGTGCTGTTTATGGTCGATGGCACCACAACATCAGCCGTCAATCCTCATGATATTTGGCCAGATTTTATTGATCGATTACCAGCCAATCTCGGAGTCACAGTGATTCGCAATAAGGCAGATCTTACTGGTGAATCATTGGCAGTAACCGAAGAAGACGGTTTTAGCGTGTATCGGATCTCAGCCAAAACTGGCCTAGGCGTTGACGCATTGAAACAACACCTAAAAGGCCTGATGGGCTACCAAAGTAACCTCGAAGGTGGCTTTATTGCTCGTCGACGTCATTTAGAGGCCCTAGATAGCGCATCACAACACTTGCAAATAGGCAAAGAGCAGCTGGAAGTATTTCAAGCTGGCGAGCTATTAGCAGAAGAGCTACGCATGACGCAGCAGGCCTTAGCGGAAATTACCGGCCAATTTACCTCTGACGATCTCCTCGGAAAAATATTCAGTTCTTTCTGTATTGGGAAATAATCAATAAGGAGCCTTAGGGCTCCTTATTTTTTGCCCATATTGTCACCAATAATGCTGTCAATACCCCCGCTAGCCACCGCCAGCATCACAACGCTTGATAATAGATTGCGATTTACCAACGCCGAACCCGCCCCCTGACTCAAACAAATAACGCCGCCTCGATTATCTACAGGCACCAGCGTAGCGCCGAAGTGACTCTAGGCCCATTAGCCTAGGATCAGTTAGTATATCGCCAATTTCGGGCCGAAAGGCCAATCAAACTAGGACAAAACATGAGCAAAATCGATGTGATCGTAGGTACCACGTTAGGCGGTACCGAGTATGTTGCCGATGAAATAGTGGCGCTATTGACCGATGCGGGTCATCAAGTTGAGCTGCATTTAAGCCCATCGTTAGCCGATATCGATAAAAAATCGCTGTGGTTAATCGTATCATCGACCCATGGAGCCGGAGAATTGCCGGATAATTTACAGCCCTTTTTTAAAGATCTTAGGCTGACGCAACCGGATCTAACCGATCTAACATTTGCCTTATGTGCCATCGGTGATTCCAATTACGATACTTTTTGTCAGGGGCCTGAAGCACTGATTTCAGAGTTATCCTTCTTAGGCGCACGCACTTTTGTGGACAAGATCCAAATCGATGTTCAACAGCAAACAGTGCCTGAAGACTTAGCAATTCAGTGGCTTAACCGCTGGATCTCTACCCTGTAATTCGATCCTCCCCCAATATAAACCAGATCTACTCACATCTTAGATCTGGTTTATCCACAAATTATGCTCTATATGTACAAATCTGTGCATAAGCTATTATTTTTCTCTGATCAAACCATGTACTATTCACATACCCAATCGCTTAAAGATCCACCCTGTGGATAAAACAGCGATCTATCCCCACCTTATTTGCCAATAGATCGCGGGTAGATCACAGGATCGCAATCTTATAAGTGCATGAATTTAAAGGTTTTATAGGCTTACCCACAGATATTGGCGATCCTAATAATAAGAGATAATAAGAGATCTATATAAAGATCTTAAGATCTATTAGTCCGATCCTGATGCGATCCTTGATTGAAAATAGATCATTCACCTTGTCTAAGACAAATGCTAAAATAGTCAGCTAGTAAAATTTCGATCTTTAAATATCAAAAGGCAGTTGTATGCATTTTCATGAACGGTTTGATGTAATTGTTGTAGGTGGTGGTCATGCCGGAACTGAAGCCGCATTGGCTGCTGCCAGAATGGGCTCAAAAACCTTATTACTGACCCATAACGTAGATACCTTAGGGCAAATGTCTTGTAATCCTGCCATCGGTGGTATTGGCAAAGGCCATTTGGTGAAAGAAATTGATGCCTTAGGTGGCGCCATGGCAACGGCTACCGATCTTGCCGGCATTCAATTTAGAACGCTTAACTCAAGCAAAGGTCCTGCAGTCAGAGCTACTCGCGCTCAAGCTGACCGAGCACTTTACAAGCAAGCCATTTTAAATATCTTGCAACACCAACCCAACTTACGGATCTTCCAACAAGGCGTTGATGATCTGGTGGTTGAAAATGATCAAGTGGTTGGTGTCGTCACGCAAATGGGCTTGGCATTCTCAGCCCCTAGCGTGGTATTGACGGCGGGTACCTTTTTGGGTGGTAAAATCCATATTGGTTTAGAGAATTACAGCGGTGGCCGCGCCGGTGATCCACCATCAATTGCCTTAGCCAACAGACTACGTGATTTGCCGATCCGTGTTGGCCGTTTAAAAACCGGTACTCCACCAAGAATCGATGCTAACACCATTGATTTTTCACGGATGACTGAGCAAAAAGGCGATAACCCATTACCTGTGATGTCGTTTATTGGTAATGTGGATCAACATCCGCAACAAGTTTCGTGTTATATCACTCATACCAATGAAAAAACCCATGACATTATTCGTGGTGGATTGGATCGTAGCCCGATGTATTCAGGAGTTATCGAAGGCATTGGTCCACGTTATTGCCCGTCAATTGAAGATAAGATCCATCGCTTTGCCGATAAAAGCTCGCATCAGATCTTTATTGAACCAGAAGGCTTAACGACCACAGAAATTTATCCAAACGGCATCTCGACCAGCTTACCTTTTGATGTTCAGATCAATTTGGTCCGATCGATCACAGGGATGGAAAATGCTGAAATTATTCGCCCAGGTTATGCGATTGAGTACGATTATTTTGATCCGCGCGATCTTAAAAACTCATTAGAAACCAAAGCGATTAAAGGCTTGTTCTTTGCGGGACAAATCAATGGCACCACAGGTTACGAAGAAGCCGGTGCCCAAGGGCTACTCGCCGGCATGAATGCCTCATTGTTTGTACAAGGTAAAGAATCATGGGCGCCACGTCGTGATGAAGCCTACTTAGGTGTGTTAGTCGATGACTTATCAACCTTAGGAACCAAAGAACCCTACCGTATGTTCACTAGCCGTGCTGAGTATCGTTTGTTATTACGTGAAGATAATGCTGATTTACGTTTAACAGAAAAAGGTCGCGAGTTAGGGTTAATTAATGATGATCGTTGGGCAAAATTTAATGCCAAGCGTGAAGCCATTGAAACTGAATTACAGCGTTTACGTGGCCAATGGGTACATGTTAACTCACCATTACTCAGTGGCTTAAACCCACATTTAAATACTCCAATATCACGTGAAGCGACGTTTGAAGATCTGCTCAAACGACCTGAACTTGATTATGAAAAATTGATGAAGATTGAAGGCTTTGGTCCTGCGATTAGCGATCCTATGGCCGCAGAGCAAGTGCAAATTCAAGTGAAATATGCAGGCTATATTCAACGTCAACAAGACGAAATTGCCAAAGCGATGCGTAATGAAAATTCACGTTTACCACTGAATTTAGACTACAGCGAAGTGCCTGGGTTATCGAACGAAGTTATCGCTAAATTAAATAGCCATAAGCCAGAAACCATAGGTCAAGCCTCTCGCATTTCTGGGATTACACCGGCCGCGATTTCGATTTTGTTAGTGCACCTTAAAAAGCGGGGATTACTGCGTAAATCAGCCTAAAGATTTCGGCTAGGTAGCACCATCACGAGGGAAGCTTAGGCTTCCCTTCTTTTATCCTGAGTCGCATAATAGCGATCAGATTACATTCATATTTTCAGAGGTGTCGAGTGCAGACTCTACTGACGAGCTATTTAGCTCAAACAGGCTTAAGCGTTACCCCAAAGCAACAAGAGCAGCTGCTTAATTTTGTCGCCATGCTGGATAAATGGAATAAGGCATATAACCTGACGTCGGTGCGCGATCCTAAGCAAATGCTCATTCGTCATATTATGGACAGTTTAGTGGTTTCGCCTTACCTGCAAGGCCAACGTTTTATCGACGTGGGGACTGGCCCTGGGTTACCAGGAATACCCCTGGCCATCATCAATCCTGATAAAGAGTTCTATTTACTCGATAGCCTAGGTAAGCGGATCCGTTTTCAGAGACAAGTTGCCTTTGAGCTTGGAATCGACAATATCACTTCGATTGAAAGTCGAGTGGAAGCATTTGAACCTGAACAGAAATTTGATGGGGTTCTGAGTCGCGCCTTTGCGTCAGTGACGGATATGCTCACTTGGTGTCATCACCTGCCAAAAGACGATGGCTGTTTTTATGCGTTAAAAGGTCAGTTAAGTGATGAGGAAATGGCATCGATCCCTGATGGCTTTAAGTTGATTGAAACCATTGAGTTAGTCTTGCCTGATTTACATGAACAACGCCATTTATTAAAACTGATAAAGCAATAATCAGGATGATATTAGGTGTCTGACTTGCAATCATGGCGGACATCAAGCAATTTGTTATTTACCGCATTGATAACTCATGCATTCTTAAGCATTACTTGCGTGAATTTTTCGATAATTTGAGTCTGACAGACAGGGTGAGAAGGTGGCGAAAATTATTGCCGTGGCCAACCAGAAGGGTGGCGTAGGAAAAACAACGACTTGTGTAAATTTAGCAGCCTCGCTTGCTGCCACAAAACGCAAAGTACTCTTGATTGATCTCGATCCGCAAGGAAATGCCACCATGGGCAGCGGTGTCGATAAGTATGATCTTGAAAATACCGCCTATGAACTTCTGGTTGAAGAAAAGCCTTTTGAGGACATCGTTATTCGCAATACGGCGGGTAAATATGATCTCATCGCTGGTAATGGTGATGTCACTGCCGCTGAAATTAAGCTCATCCAATTTTTTGCGCGAGAAGTGCGTTTACGCAATGCACTGGCACCAATCCGCGATCAGTATGATTATATTTTTATCGATTGCCCACCTTCTCTTAATATGCTGACGGTCAATGCGATGTCTGCCGCCGATTCCGTGCTAGTGCCGATGCAATGTGAATACTATGCCTTAGAAGGTCTCACGGCCCTAATTGATACCATCGGCAAGCTGGGTACCATGGTGAATCCCGGCCTCGCCATCGAAGGGATCTTGCGTACCATGTACGATCCTCGAAACCGTCTTGCCAATGATGTGTCCGATCAGCTGAAGCATCATTTTGGTGATAAAGTTTATCGCACTGTGATCCCACGTAATATTCGTTTAGCTGAAGCCCCTAGTTTTGGTGCCCCGGCCATGTATTATGATAAGACCAGTGCTGGTGCTAAAGCTTACCTTGCTCTTGCTGGTGAAATCATTCGACGTGCCGAACAGCAAGCTGAAAAAGCATAAAGGAAAAATAATGACCACAAAAAAACGGGGACTGGGTAAAGGGCTGGATGCGTTATTGAGTACCAGTCACGCTGCTAACCAAAAAATAAGTCTTGATGCGGAGACACAGCATCAGAGCGAAATCGACACGGTTCAAGACGATAGTTTACGTCATCTCGACCTCGATCAATTGCAACCTGGTAAATACCAACCGCGCAAAGATATGTCACCCGAGGCGTTGCAAGAATTAGCTGATTCCATTAGCACGCAAGGTATCATTCAGCCGATAGTGGTGCGCCCTTTGGGCACTGATCGCTATGAGATCATGGCCGGTGAGCGACGGTGGCGGGCGGCGGGATTGGCTAAATTAGACAAAGTGCCTTGTTTAATTAAGCATGTGGCTGATGAAGCGGCCATCGTCATTGCCTTGATTGAGAACATTCAGCGTGAAGATCTCAATGCCATGGAAGAAGCCATTGCATTACACCGCTTAACCCAAGAATTTAGCTTAACTCACCAACAGGTCGCCCAAGCCGTAGGTAAGTCTCGAACGACGGTCACAAACTTACTGAGATTAAACAGCCTGAACGATACTGTTAAGCTGATGTTAGAGAACGGTGACATCGACATGGGGCACGCCCGTGCTTTGTTAACGGTTGAGGGTGAAACTCAAACCGAACTTGCTAAATTAGTGATTGCAAAAGGGCTGACGGTTCGTGAAACTGAAAAGCTGGTAGCTCAAACACATAACCCGGTTAAACTTCCTGAAAATAATATTAAAGATCCCGATGTTAGTCGTTTAGAAAGCCAGTTAATTGAGCGTCTCGGGGCAAAAGTTGCAATTAATCACAATAAAAAAGGCCAAGGCAAAATTGTAATTAATTATCAAAATCTCGCTGAATTGGACGGAATTCTAGAGAAAATTCATTAAAAAAGCTGGGTTAATAGTTTATTGTGTAAATTTGTGACACTTGTTAATCTTCAAATAATCTAGTTTTGGGCCTACATCACGTTAAAAGTCTCTTTTTTAATAATCTCAGCGTTGCAAAGACTCCTTGAAAAGGTATACTTTCGCATGCTTTTTGTAGCATGGCAGACGATGTTATTTAACATGTCCGGTCATAAATACATTAAGACAGAAAGTGGAGAATGAAAATTGAGTAAAATTTTAGCGCGACGCGGCCGCTGGTCAGCCTACCGGTTAGTCCTGATGCAAGTGTTTGTTGCTGGAATTGTAACAATTATCTTCTCTGGAATGTGGGGAGTTCGCTTTGGTGCTTCGGCATTAGCCGGAACCATTATCGCTGTGCTCCCTAATTTTGTATTCGCAACCCTCGCTTTCTCTCACTCGGGAGCAAGTTCAGCAGATAAGATTATTAAATCTTTCTACTTGGGGGAAGCGGTAAAGATGCTGTTGACCATCGTATTGTTTTCGTTAGTTTTTTTGAACATGGACGTGGAGTTTATGCCATTGTTTGTGACTTATGCTATCGCGTTGACTGTACATTGGGCAGCACCTTTATACTTCAAGCAAAGTTAAGTGGGATGAATCATGGCTGCAACTGGTGAAGCGTTAACACCGCAGGGCTATATCCAGCATCACCTTACTAACTTGCAAGTGTGTGCGACCGACAGTGGTTTAGCATTCAACTCTGCATGTAGTGGGGCGGGCTTCTGGACATGGCACATTGATTCGTTGCTCTTTTCGGTTGGTCTGGGTGTTCTGTTCTTGGGGCTTTTCCGAAGCGTTGCTAAAAAAGCAACGACTGGCGTACCTGGCAAACTTCAATGTTTTGTCGAAATGGTCGTCGAGTTTGTTGATAGCAGCGTCAAAGAAACCTTCCACGGCAAAAACCCTCTGATCGCTCCTCTTGCGCTGACTATTTTCGGCTGGGTATTCATGATGAACTTCATGGATATGGTGCCTGTAGATTGGCTCCCAGAAGCTGCAAAGCTTGTTGGAATCGACTACATGAAGGTAGTGCCTACAGCGGACCTTAACATCACGCTTTCTATGGCGTTAGGTGTGTTCGTGCTGATTATTTATTACAGCATCAAGGTCAAGGGCGTATCAGGGTTCGTGAAAGAACTGACATTACAGCCCTTTAACCATTGGGCAATGATACCCGTCAACCTCCTGCTGGAGACGGTTACTTTAATCGCTAAGCCTATTTCATTGGCATTGCGTTTGTTCGGTAACTTGTACGCGGGTGAGTTGATCTTCATCCTTATTGCGCTGATGTACGGTGCCAATCTGGCAATCTCTGCCCTTGGGGTAACACTCCAGCTGGGTTGGTTGATTTTCCATATTTTGGTTATCACACTGCAAGCGTTTATCTTCATGATGCTGACCATTGTTTATTTAAGCATGGCGCATGAAGATCATTAAGGGTTGCTGAAGAAATTTTTAAACTAAATCATCAACTAAATTAAAGATTTAGAACTGGAGATACAGATGGAAACGATTCTGGGCTTTACTGCAATTGCTGTTGCTCTGCTGATTGGTATGGGTGCCCTTGGTACCGCGATCGGTTTCGGTCTTTTGGGTGGTAAGTTCTTGGAAGGCGCTGCGCGTCAACCAGAAATGGCCCCAATGCTGCAAGTTAAAATGTTCATCGTAGCTGGTCTGCTCGACGCCGTAACTATGATCGGCGTAGGTATTGCACTGTACATGCTGTTCACTAACCCTCTGGGTGCAATGCTGTAAAAAAACGCTTCTGTCTTAACTCTAAATAGGAGGCTGTTGTGAATATCAACGCTACCCTAATCGGTCAGACGGTCGCCTTTATTATCTTCGTGTGGTTCTGCATGAAGTATGTTTGGCCTCCTTTGATGCATGCCATCGAAGATCGCCAAAAAAGGATTGCTGATGGTATCGCTGATGCGGACCGTGCGGCAAAAGACCTGGAGTTGGCTCAGGCGAAAGCGACTGATCAACTTAAAGAAGCTAAGGCTACTGCCAACGAAATTATTGATGCTGCTAACAAGCGCAAAAACCAAATCGTTGAAGAAGCCAAGGCTGAAGCAGACGCTGAGCGTGCAAGAATCATCGCTCAGGGTAAAGCAGAAATTGAAGCTGAACGTAATCGCGTGAAAGAAGATCTGCGTAAGCAGCTCGCTTCTCTGGCCGTTATCGGCGCAGAGAGAATCCTTGAACGTTCGATCGATCAAGCCGCCCATAGCGACATAGTTAATAAACTAGTTGCTGAAATTTGATAAGGGAGTGGAGTTATGGCTGAGTTAACCACCATTGCTCGCCCTTATGCTAAGGCAGCTTTTGATTTTGCTGTAGAACATCAAGCAGTGGAAAAATGGGCAGAAATGCTTGATTTTGCCGCATTAGTTAGTGAAAACGACACTATGCGTCCACTGCTGTCTGGCTCCATGGCCAGTGCTCAACTCGCTAACCTGTTTATCAGTGTGTGTGGCGAGCAGATGGATACACAAGGTCAAAACCTGATCAAGGTAATGGCTGAAAACGGTCGCCTCGAGGTTCTGCCTGCTGTGGCTCAGCTGTATGCTGAGTTTCGCAATGACTGGGAAAAAGTGATTGAAGCCGATGTGGTTTCAGCAACCGAACTCAGTGAAGAGCAAGTACAGCAGATTAGTCTCTCTTTGGAGAAACGTCTCACACGCAAAGTTAAGCTGAACTGTAGTGTCGATGCTGGCTTAATCGCCGGTGTAACTATTCAAGCAGGAGACCTGGTTATTGATGGGTCGGTACGAGGTAAATTATCTCGTCTTGCTGATAGCCTGCAGTCGTAATTGGGAGTTTGAGCATGCAACTGAATTCCACTGAAATCAGCGATCTGATTAAGCAGCGGATCGAGCAGTTCGACGTCGTTAGTGAAGCTCGCAACGAAGGTACTATCGTTGCAGTAAGTGACGGCATCATTCGCATTCACGGCTTAGCCGATGTAATGCAAGGTGAAATGATCGAACTGCCAGGTAACCGTTATGCTATCGCGTTGAACTTAGAACGTGATTCTGTCGGTGCCGTAGTAATGGGTCCTTATGCTGATTTAGCTGAGGGCGTAAAAGTTAAGACTACTGGTCGTATTCTGGAAGTTCCAGTGGGCCGTGGTTTGCTGGGTCGTGTTGTTAACACCCTCGGTGCTCCAATCGACGGTAAAGGACCTATCGATAATGATGGTTTCTCACCGGTTGAAGTGATTGCTCCTGGTGTTATTGACCGTAAGTCAGTATCACAACCAGTGCAAACTGGTTATAAAGCCGTTGACTCTATGATCCCAATCGGTCGTGGTCAGCGTGAATTGATCATTGGTGACCGTCAGACTGGTAAAACAGCGATGGCGATCGATGCCGTGATCAACCAGAAAAATTCTGGTATCAAGTGTGTGTACGTCGCTATTGGTCAGAAAGCTTCTACCATTGCTAACGTAGTGCGCAAACTTGAAGAGCATGGTGCATTAGCTAACACTATCGTTGTTGTTGCTACTGCCTCAGAAGCTGCTGCCCTGCAGTTCTTAGCACCATACTCTGGTTGCTCTATGGGTGAATACTTCCGTGACCGTGGTGAAGATGCCCTGATCGTATACGATGACCTGTCAAAGCAGGCTGTTGCATATCGTCAAATTTCTTTGCTGCTGAAGCGTCCACCAGGACGTGAAGCATACCCAGGTGACGTATTCTATCTACACTCTCGTTTGCTGGAACGTGCTTCTCGCGTTAACGAAGAATATGTAGAGAAGTTCACTAATGGTGCAGTGAAAGGTAAAACCGGTTCGTTAACCGCATTGCCAATCATTGAAACCCAAGCGGGTGACGTATCTGCATTCGTACCTACCAACGTAATTTCTATTACCGATGGTCAGATCTTCCTTGAAACCGACTTGTTCAACTCTGGCTTACGTCCAGCGGTTAACCCTGGTATTTCGGTATCTCGTGTGGGTGGTGCGGCTCAGACTAAGATCATCAAGAAACTGTCCGGTGGTATTCGTACCGCACTGGCACAGTATCGAGAGCTTGCTGCGTTCTCACAGTTTGCATCAGATCTTGACGATGCAACTCGCGCTCAATTAGAGCACGGTGAGCGTGTTACCGAACTGATGAAGCAAAAGCAATATGCGCCTATGAGCGTAGCTGATCAGGCTGTGTCTATTTTCGCAGCTGAAAAAGGTTACCTGAAGGTCGTTGCGCTGAACAAGATCGGTAGCTTCGAAGCGGCTCTGCTCTCTTTCATGAACACTGAACATGCACAACTGATGAACACCATTAACGAGACTGGCGATTATAACGCTGATATCGAAGGTGAACTGAAAGCTGGCCTGGACAAGTTCATGGAAACCCAAACCTGGTAAAAATCATCGAGGTGTCGTAGACACCTCAAGGTCCAGATTGGAGAGTAGAGATGGCCGGCGCTAAAGAGATTAAAACCAAGATCGCGAGTGTTCAAAACACTCAGAAGATCACGTCCGCTATGGAAATGGTGGCTGCCAGTAAGATGCGTAGAGCACAAGAGCGCATGGCAGCGAGTCGTCCCTATGCGGAGAATATGCGTAAGGTGATCGGTCACGTCGCGCAAGGTTCTCTTGAATATAAACACCCCTATTTAGAGGTGAGAGAGGCCAAGCGAGTAGGCTACATTGTGGTAGCCACCGACCGTGGTCTTTGTGGTGGTCTGAACGTTAACCTATTTAAAAAGGTTATCGCAGACGTGAAGAGCTGGAAAGAGCAAGGTGCAGAAGTTGAATTTTGTGCCATTGGTGCTCGCAGTGTTCAGTTCTTTAAAAGCTTCGGTGGCCAAGTATCGGCTCAAGCATCGGGTTTAGGTGATGCACCTAAATTAAATGACTTGATTGGTACTGTTAAGGTCATGCTGGATGCTTACAACGAAGGCAAACTGGATCGTCTGTATGTGGTATTCAACAAGTTTGTGAACACCATGGCGCAGACCCCCGTGATCGAACAGCTGCTGCCTTTACCTAAATCCGATGAAGATGATATGGCTCATCACTGGGATTATATCTACGAGCCAGATCCAAAAGAACTGTTAGAACAGCTTTTGGTTCGTTACGTAGAATCTCAGGTTTATCAAGGTGTTGTCGAAAATATTGCGTCTGAACAGGCTGCCCGTATGGTGGCGATGAAGGCTGCAACCGACAATGCTGGCGAGCTTATCAATGACTTGCAGTTGGTATACAACAAGGCCCGTCAGGCTGCAATTACGCAGGAACTGTCGGAAATTGTGTCAGGTGCCGCAGCGGTTTAGGTTAGGTAACGAATACAAGTTTTAGAGGATTAATCATGAGCACAGGTACTGTTGTCCAAGTAATTGGCGCGGTTGTGGACGTAGAGTTTCCACAAGTTGCCGTACCTCAAGTATATGACGCTCTGAAGATCACAGGCGAAGGTGTCTGTAACGGTTTGATGCTGGAAGTTCAGCAGCAACTGGGTGGCGGTGTAGTTCGTACCATCGCCATGGGTTCTTCTGATGGTCTGCGTCGTGGTCTTGAAGTCGCAAATACAGGTTCTCCAATTAACGTTCCGGTAGGGGCTTCAACCCTTGGCCGTATCATGAACGTTTTAGGTGAGCCTATCGATGAAGCGGGTCCTATTGGTGAAGAAGAGCGTTATGTGATTCACCGTGCGGCTCCTTCATATGAAGATCAATCGAACACTACTGAACTGTTAGAGACGGGTATCAAGGTTATCGACCTTGTTTGTCCATTCGCTAAGGGTGGTAAAGTCGGTCTGTTCGGTGGTGCGGGTGTTGGTAAAACAGTTAACATGATGGAACTGATTAACAACATCGCTAAAGCCCACTCTGGTCTGTCAGTATTCGCTGGTGTAGGTGAACGTACCCGTGAAGGTAACGACTTCTACTACGAGATGAAAGATTCTGGCGTATTAGACAAAGTAGCCATGGTTTATGGTCAGATGAACGAGCCACCAGGAAACCGTCTGCGCGTAGCGTTGACCGGTCTGACGATGGCTGAAAAGTTCCGTGACGAAGGTAAAGACGTACTGTTGTTCGTGGACAACATCTACCGTTATACCTTGGCCGGTACCGAAGTATCTGCACTGTTAGGTCGTATGCCGTCAGCGGTAGGTTACCAGCCAACATTGGCTGAAGAGATGGGGGTACTGCAAGAGCGTATTACTTCAACCAAGACAGGGTCTATTACCTCTGTTCAGGCGGTATACGTACCTGCGGATGACTTAACTGACCCATCACCAGCGACAACGTTTGCTCACTTGGATGCGACAGTTGTATTGTCACGCCAAATTGCTTCTCTGGGTATTTACCCAGCGGTTGACCCACTGGATTCGACGTCTCGTCAGTTAGATCCATTGGTTGTTGGTCAAGAGCACTATGACACTGCTAACGGTGTACAAACTGTACTGCAGCGTTATAAAGAGCTGAAAGACATTATTGCTATCTTAGGTATGGACGAACTGTCTGACGAAGATAAAACGACTGTAGCACGCGCCCGTAAAATCGAGCGTTTCCTGTCTCAGCCGTTCTTCGTTGCTGAAGTCTTTACCGGTTCTCCAGGTAAGTACGTTGCCCTGAAAGACACCATCCGTGGCTTTAAAGGTATTCTGGAAGGTGAATTCGATCACATCCCAGAGCAGGCGTTCTACATGGCTGGTTCTATCGACGAAGTTGTCGAGCGAGCTAACAAAAAATAACTGAGCATTTTTGCTTAGTGTTTTAAGGAGAACCCGATGGCAGGCATTACAGTACAGCTTGATATCGTTAGTGCAGAAAACAACATCTTTTCCGGGCGAGTAGAACACTTGCAGGTTTCTGGTGTTGAGGGTGAGCTGGGCATTATGCACGGTCACTCGCCTCTGCTGACTAAGATCAAGCCTGGCATGGCGCGTATCGTCAAGCAAGACGGTGGCGAGGAAGTGTTCTATCTTTCAGGTGGTATTCTGGAAGTGCAACCTGCTTCGATTTCCGTACTGGCTGATGTGGTATTGCGTGCTAATGACATTGATGAAGCAGCTGCTTTAGAAGCTAAGCGCCGCGCAGAAGCCGATATGGCTAATGCTGGGGCAGATTTCAACTATGCTGCTGCCGCCGTTGAGTTGGCGCAAGCCATTGCTCAGTTGCGTGTGGTTGAAACCATCAAGAAAGGCCTGCACCGTTAAGGTGTAGGTTGGCTGTGAAAAGGCGTCCTTCGGGGCGCCTTTTTTGTAGATAAAAAACCTATAATCAAGATATAACTTAGGATAGTGCACCGGGAGCACTGATCTTTGAAAGGCTTTTGGGTACAATTGCGCCAGTAAATTGAAAAGGAATCTATCATGTCGCTCAATGTTGTTATTCTCGCTGCAGGAAAAGGCACCCGTATGCGTTCTGATCTGCCTAAAGTGCTTCATCCTGTGGCTCATAAGCCGATGGTTCAGCATGTGATTGATACGGCCCGCGAGCTTAACGCTGATCAAATTAATTTGGTGTATGGCTATGGTGCCGATCAGTTAAGCGCCCGGCTCGGTGAGCAGCAGGTCAATTGGGTTGAGCAGGCCGAACAGCTAGGTACTGGTCATGCTGTCGCGCAGGCGAAAGACAACATTAAGGATGATGACACCGTATTAGTGTTATATGGTGATGTGCCATTAATTCAGGCCTCAACCTTGGAGGCTCTGTTGGCGGCTCGAGCCGATAATGGTTTGGCCATTCTAACCGTTACTCTCGATGATTCGACCGGCTATGGCCGCATTGAGCGAGATTGGGAAGGTAATGTCATTGGGATTGTTGAGCAGAAAGATGCCAACAGCGAACAGCTAAAAATTAAAGAAATCAACAGCGGCATCATGGCAGCGCCAGGGAAGCAACTAACGTCTTGGTTAGGTCAGATATCCTCTAATAATGCGCAGGGCGAATACTACTTAACTGATATTGTCGCCATGGCTCGACGCGATGGCGTGACCATCTCGACTGCGCAACCGGCGCTCTCCATTGAAGTTGAAGGGGCTAATAATCGGGTTCAACTTGCTCAGTTGGAGCGTGCATATCAAGCGCGGGCCGCCGAAAAGTTGATGCTTGAAGGGGCTAATTTACGTGATCCTAGCCGGATTGATATTCGCGGTGAGGTGACGGTCGGCATGGACGTGATGATCGATGTCAATGTCATCTTTGAAGGCAAAGTGGTGCTGGGGAATAATGTCACTATTGGGGCCGGCGCGATCTTAAAAGATTGTGTGATTGCCGATAACGCTGAAATTAAACCCTATACCATAGTGGAAAGTGCCAGTTTAGATGAACTCGCAAGTGCCGGTCCTTTCGCCAGATTGCGTCCAGGTGCCGTGCTGAAGCGTGATGCTCATATTGGTAACTTTGTCGAAATGAAAAAGGCGGTACTTGGCGAAGGCTCAAAAGCGGGTCATCTAGCCTATTTAGGTGATGCGCAAATTGGTCGCGGGGTTAACATTGGTGCCGGTACAATCACCTGTAACTACGATGGCGCCAATAAGCATGTGACGGTCATTGAAGATGATGTCTTTGTTGGTAGCGATACTCAATTAGTCGCGCCGGTGACAATTGGCAAAGGGGCAACGTTGGGGGCGGGTTCAACTATCACCCGTGATGTGGCTGCCGACGAGCTGGTTATTTCTCGTGTTAAACAAAAGCATTTTAGTGGCTGGCAACGTCCGCAGAAAAAAGTGAAGTAAACCCAATTTATCGCGATAAAGCACCGATTACCGGTAATGCCGATCAGTTAAGACAGATCGCTTGACGATCTCACTGAAAGGATCAAAATCCGATGACCCCTTGTCATCGGATTTTTTTATGCAACTTTCAGAAGCTTTGGCGCGTACTCATATCAATCG
>NZ_JAHUTT010000019.1 GCF_019209865.1 Shewanella sp. NIFS-20-20
GATTGATATGAGTACGCGCCAAAGCTTCTGAAAGTTGCATAAAAAAATCCGATGACAAGGGGTCATCGGATTTTGATCCTTTCAGTGAGATCGTCAAGCGATCTGTCTTAACTGATCGGCATTACGCAATAGCGGGCTTTTTTTGGTGCTGATTCTAGCGGCGTTTGCGCCAAATACTCATTTGACTAATGGTATGTTGAAACTTGCGCTTGGTTTCTCTAATGACAAAGGGAATGTCCTTAACCGCCACCAATTCAAAGTCCTGATGCAGCGCCTCATTGAGACCATCAAGGCTGGTGAAACTCTCACCATCACGTTTAAATCCACCAAGCCAATGATGTTTCTCTGTGTATTGCTCCAGCCAAGTGTAGGGCGATAAGATCACCAAATAACCATGACTATTAAGCCGTGATGGCATATCCGTTAAAAACTGCTTCGGGTCGGCTAAGCGGTCGATTAAGTTGGCGGCATAAATCAAATCGTAGCCGTGAAACCTTGGCTTGAGATTGCAGGCATCGCCTTGCATAAAATGGATCTGGTCGACTAAATCTTGGTAGCCCAGCTGGGCGAGACTGGTGCTTTTGAACTCTTGTAAATCGCCTTCGGAGGTGATGGTCCAGCGTTTTTGCCCGTGCTGACAGAGCTCAACGGCTTGCGAGATAAATCGCGCAGAAAAATCAATGGCATCCACTTGTTGATAATGTTTGGCCAATTCAAAACTGGCTCGCCCTACCGAGCAACCAATATCAAGTGCTTTGAGGGTGCGTGCGGGCTCAATCTCAGCCATAAAGCTCGCGACGGCATTGACACAAAAATTGTCGACGCCGAAATGACTGGCACCATAATGAAACTCTAAATATTGCGAGATGAGCTCATCGGTTTCGTAAATATTGGTGACCTCTGTGGTCGGCAAGGCTTGCGCCGAGCGAACATATCGAAAGCCGGCGTGTTGATAGAAGTGGCGGCGAAACGCATAGCGACTCGATTGTTGCATCTCGTTGCCGGTCGAGATCCAACTCCCCCCTTTGATCAGATTATGACGGCCATCAAAGGTCGGGGTTGAGAAGTCATCATACATAGGATGCACCTCAAAACCGTTAAAGCCGCTAATGGTGGTTTCGGTCCATTGCCAGACATTGCCTATTACATCAAAGAAGCCATGGTGTTCAAATCGATTGACTGGACAAGATGAGGCGAAGTGGGCCAAGCCAAGATTCGCCGGGATCTCATCCCAATCTTGGCTATCACCGCTGACCTGTTGGCGTAAACAATACCATTCGGCTTCGGTGGGGAGGCGGAGCGTGATTTGGCGAACCTCACTGAGATAATGACAGAATGCTTTGGCTTCTAAGTAGTTGACCTCCACTGGCCAATTGAGGGGCAGGGGAATTTCTTGGCAGAGATTACGTTGCCACCATTGCCCCTGATGCTGGCGCCAAAATCTGGGGTGTTGCGCTTGGGTGTAACTCAGCCATTGCTGGCCCTCTGGGGTCCACCAACGCTTGGTTTGGTAGCCCCCAGCGTCAACAAAGGCCAAGAATTCTTGGTTACTCACTAAGTATTGGCTCGCCTCAAAGTCGTCGACTGTGAGTTGGTGGTGGCCATATTCATTATCCCAGCCATAAGTCATATCCTGCGGGGATTTGCCAAGAGTGATGTTCTGCCCCGCTTGCCGGCGCAATGAGTTACAAGGGGCTGGGCCTACGCTGTCGCATGCCGCCCAATCATTGACGCAACTGAGCATGGCTAGCGGCAGTTGGCGCATGATGACGGAGGATGTCTCTAAATGGATGCGCTCATGCTCAATGCCCATTAAAATTAACCAAGCAGGGCTATCTGGAGTAATGGGCAGCGTCAATTCCAGCAGGTCAATGACTTGATTGACGCAGTCACATACTTGCTGGCGATAAGCCTTCACCTCGGCGATGGTCGGCCATTGATAATGTTGGCTGTCGACGTCATCCCAACTCATTTCGTCGACACCAATGGCGAACATGGATTCCAAATCGGGGTTGAGACGCGAGTCTATGAGTCTGGCAAGCTTAAGTTTATTGATATAAAAGCTGGCGGTATGGCCATAATAAAAAATCAGCGGGTGTCTTAAGGGTTCGGCTTTAATAAAGTAAGCCTCATCATCAATAATGAGATCAAACAGGGCTTGGTATTGCTGCCATGTGTGGTTGAAATAGCGTTTTATCTCAGCGCGCTTACCGTCAATGGTTGAGCCATTTAACAGAATACTTTGATTGGTTTTGGTCACGTGCCGTCCTTGAGTTACCTGCTTGTGCAAATAATATACTCTAACGGGTTTAACCTGTAATACCAATGCTCTTTACTCACAAAGACGGGCTAAGTGTTAGGCTTAGGGCAAGGTGGCTAAGTCCATACACTCAGGGTGGTCGTGAGAATAACGGCCACGCAAAAAAGTTTAGTGAATGCTAGTTCACTAAACTTTACTCGCGGCGTGGTGATACCGGTGCATTAGCTCTGCAGTGGCAAGATGTTAGGTATTATTGATTGGCAACCAGATAAGTTCGGCGATAATCATAGACTTGATTTAAGTGAAGCATATCACTGAGGCTGGCGGTCAGCGGTTGACCTTGGCTATCAAATTTACTGACTTTCGCTTGAACAAAATCAATCACGAAAATAGGTGCCGATGGCTGAATGGTTGCCGCGTCGAGTTGTTGCTGAATTTGCTTGGCATTGCAATCATTACAGACCAATTCGGTAGCGAGTAAATTCGAGCTAAATAATGGTGCCATTAAGATGGCTGCACTTAGACTTGCTTTGATGAAATTCATAAAACCCCTCCCAAAATGTGATAATGATCACAGATAGCTTACTGTAAACGAAGTGTTGCATTCCAGTGCCTATTTGTGAATTTATGCTTAAATAGCCCGCAAACCAAGCGCCAATAGGTTTAGCGCAAATGTAACGAATTGTTTCGCATATCTCATTGTTAATATTAGGTTTTTATTAATTAGCTTGCTGTTTTGTTGCCAAGGTAGCTGCGAGGCTGTCTGGCTGTCAGCGCTGAATCATGGCGTGCTCAGGGGAGGGGGGGGGCTGGACTGAGGCTTTGCATCAGATTGGCATGGCAACGCCAGTGCTTATTTATAAGTTATTGTTTTAGTTAATTATGATTTACTGGCTTCGCTTTATTTTCACTCGGCATATTGCTAGTTTATTCCAGTGTCTTACTTGGAGGCGTGCGCATGAAATCGTTGACTGTTATTCGCTATGTAGTCGCCATTGCCGTAGGTTTTACGGCCGCTAAGCTATTGGATGTTAATGAACCAGCCTCCTTGGCAGCGCCTTGCGCTGAGTCAAGTGGTGAGGGTGAATTGTTACGATTGCGCCAAGAGAGCCGTATGCAACAGCAAGAGATTGAGTGGCTATTACGTATGGTCAAAGCGGGATTGAGCGGCAATATGTCTGAGCATATGCAAACCTATCGAGAGCGACCACTGGCGAGTCAATCACAAGCTGTGGCGCCAATGAATGACATGGACCCTGTTAGCCAGCGTCAGCAAGTGGCTGCTGCCATGGTGAAACGCACTCAAATGGCCGATGTGGCGTTGCAAAAACAAGCGTTGGCGGAAGGTTGGGCCATTGATGGTCAACTGGCTAATGAACGCCGCGCCTTGTGGCAACAAGCCAAAGACAGTTTGAGCGAACAAGAATACATGCATGGCTTATTTCGTGCTCATTTACCTAATGTCATGTATGTGGGGAGCGTTAGCGCTGAGATTGCGGCGCAGTCAGGGGTCAAGCGCGGCGATATTTTAAAACGAGTGAATGGGGTGCGAGTATTTAGTCGGGATGATTTACGTCAACAATTAATGGGGATTGATCGCCAGGCCAGTGTCGAGTTAGTGCTCGATCAGCAAGGGCAATCATTAGTGACCGTCGTGAATGATATCAGCCAACATTTTGAATTTTACGGTGAATCTATCGCGGTACCATCCACTATTTACCCGTAAAAACGCCCTGCAAAGCAGGGCGTAAACACGGTATGTTAGTGTCGATTACAGGCTGTAATACATTTCAAATTCAAGCGGGTGAGTGGTGCGTGATATGCGCTCGGCTTCGGCAGTCTTCAGGGTAATGTAGGAGTCGATAAAGTCATTGGTGAATACACCACCACGCGTTAAGAACTCGCGATCGGCATCTAAGTGAGCTAATGCATCTTCCAGTGAGGTGGCCACTTGTGGGATCTCAGCGGCTTCTTCCGCAGGCAGATCATACAAGTCTTTATCCATGGCTTCGCCTGGGTGAATTTTGTTTTGAATACCATCAAGACCAGCCATCAACAAGGCCGAGAAACCTAAGTATGGGTTGGCATGTGGATCAGGAAAGCGTGCTTCGATTCGACGCGCTTTCGGGCTTGGAACCACTGGGATACGGATAGAAGCACTGCGGTTACGAGCGGAATAGGCCAACATGACTGGGGCTTCAAAATGAGGCACTAAGCGCTTGTAAGAGTTGGTGCTTGGGTTCGTAAACGCATTGATTGCGCGAGCATGCTTAATGATACCGCCAATATAGTAAAGTGCAGTTTCACTGAGACCTGCATACTTGTCACCCGCGAACAAGTTAACCCCATCTTTAGATAATGACTGATGCACATGCATACCGCTGCCATTATCACCAACAATAGGCTTAGGCATGAAAGTGGCGGTCTTGCCATAAGCGTGAGCCATATTATGAACTACATACTTAAGGATTTGGATTTCGTCAGCTTTCTTGGTCAGGGTATTAAAACGGGTGGCAATTTCGTTTTGACCGGCCGTGGCGACTTCATGGTGATGCGCTTCAACCACTTGACCCATTTCTTCCAGCACCAAACACATGGCGCTACGTAAATCTTGTGATGAGTCAACCGGCGCCACTGGGAAGTAACCGCCTTTAACCATAGGGCGATGACCCGTGTTGCCACCTTCGTAGCTAGTGCCAGAGTTCCAAGCGGCTTCTTTGGCGTCAATCTTAACAAAACAACCTGACATGTCAGTGCCGAAGCGTACATCGTCAAACAGGAAGAATTCTGGCTCAGGACCGACTAATACGGTGTCAGCAATGCCGGTGGCGCGTAAATATTCTTCTGCTTTTTTGGCGATAGAGCGCGGATCGCGGTTGTAACCTTGCATGGTGCCTGGCTCTAAAATGTCACAGCGCAACAGGGCAGTGGTTTCTTCAGTGAAAGGATCTAATAAGAAGGTATCAGGATCTGGCATTAATACCATGTCAGACTCATTGATGCCTTTCCAACCGGTAATCGAGGAACCGTCGAACATTTTACCGTCTTCAAAAAAGTCAGCATCGACCTGGTGAGTTGGGATCGATACGTGCTGTTCTTTACCTTTGGTATCGGTAAAACGTAAATCTACAAATTTTACTTCATGTTCTGCTAATTGTTGTAAAACTGCTTCGTACGACATTGTTCAAGCCTCCGGTAGGGTCAATCGCTGACCTATTCGATTATTATTGTCTGCCAAAAATAGCCGGCGACACGGTTTAGTTTTCTTATAGCTAAAGTCGTGCCAATTATTTAAGTTATTGTATGTTAAGGGGTTGCCTTGGTCTGGTGTGCGCACAGGAACGGAAGTTGAACCAAAATAGTGCAGCCGATGGCTTATTTTGGGGCAAAGCAAAACGATTTCACCAAAATGGTGCGGGCGGGGTGTTAACGCGTGTTTGGCAAAGGCTTCCATAAACGGCCAAAAAATAATCCTGTGCGATAAGGCTCTGGTAGAGTAGAATGTCCCACTTTTTATTGCAACCACTATACTGTGTAGCGGTGGCGAATACCCTTAATGCTTTTTGATGGTAAGAGGTTTTATCTGTGCTAGAAAAATTACGTAACATCGCAATCATTGCGCACGTTGACCATGGTAAAACAACCTTGGTTGATAAGCTGCTGGGTCAGTCAGGCACTCTGGCTACTCGTGGCGAAGCAACTGAGCGAGTAATGGACTCCAACGATCTGGAAAAAGAACGTGGGATCACGATTCTGGCAAAGAACACTGCCATCAAATGGAATGACTACCGTATTAACATCGTTGACACTCCTGGTCACGCCGACTTCGGTGGTGAAGTAGAGCGTGTTCTGTCGATGGTTGATTCAGTATTACTTCTGGTTGATGCGGTTGACGGTCCTATGCCACAAACTCGCTTCGTAACCCAGAAAGCCTTTGCTCAAGGCCTGAAGCCAATCGTTGTTATCAACAAGATTGACCGTCCAGGTGCGCGTCCTGATTGGGTTATCGATCAAGTATTCGATTTGTTCGACAACTTGGGTGCCACGGATGAGCAGTTAGACTTCCCAGTGGTTTATGCCTCTGCATTAAACGGTTTTGCGACCTTAGATCCAGATGAAGTTAGCGATAACATGACCCCACTGTTCCAGACTATCGTTGATCGTGTATCTCCGCCAGATGCCGATGGTGAAGGTCCATTCCAGATGCAGATTTCTCAGCTGGATTACAACTCATACGTTGGTGTTATCGGTATCGGTCGTATCAAGCGTGGTAGCATCAAAACCAACCAACAGGTCACTGTGATTGGTGCTGATGGCAAAACCCGTAACGGTAAAATGGGCCAAGTATTAGGTTACATGGGTCTGGAACGTCATGAAGTTGACGTGGCTAACGCTGGTGACATCGTGGCGATTACCGGTTTAGGCGAACTGAAGATTTCTGATACTGTGTGTGCAGCGGGTTCTGTTGAAGCTATGCCACCTTTGTCTGTCGATGAGCCTACTCTGACCATGACTTTCCAAGTAAACACCTCTCCGTTTGCTGGTAAAGAAGGTAAGTATGTGACTTCACGTAACATTCTTGAGCGTCTGCAACAAGAATTAGTCCACAACGTGGCATTGCGTGTTGAAGAAACCGATAGCCCAGATCGTTTCCGCGTGTCTGGCCGTGGTGAACTGCACTTATCTATCTTGATTGAAAACATGCGTCGTGAAGGTTATGAATTAGCCGTGTCACGTCCTGAAGTAATCATCAAGGATATCGATGGCGTTAAATGCGAACCTTACGAAAACTTAACTGTTGACGTGGAAGAAGAGCATCAAGGTAGCGTGATCGAGAAGCTGGGTACCCGTAAAGCTGACATGAAAGACATGCAGTTGGATGGCAAGGGTCGTGTGCGTATCGACTTCGTTATCCCAAGCCGTGGCTTAATCGGTTTCCAAACTGAATTTATGACCGCCACCTCTGGTACTGGTCTGCTGTACCATAGCTTTGATCATTACGGTCCACACAAGGGCGGTGATATTGGTCAACGCGCTAACGGTGTATTGATTTCTAATGCGACTGGTAAGGCACTGACATTCGCTCTGTACGGTCTGCAAGACCGTGGTCGTTTGTTTATTGGCCACGCGGCCGAAGTTTACGAAGGCCAAGTTGTTGGTATTCACAGCCGCTCTAACGACCTGACAGTTAACTGTCTGAAAGGTAAGCAGCTGACCAACATGCGTGCCTCTGGTACTGACGAAGCTCAAGTACTGACTCCACCCATCCTGATGAGCTTGGAGCAAGCGCTTGAGTTCATCGATGATGATGAATTGGTTGAAGTAACTCCTAAGAGTGTGCGTGTACGTAAGCGTCACTTGACTGAAAACGATCGTAAGCGCGCTAGCCGCGGTTAATATCGTCACTCGCTAATCGAGTGGTTCAGCAAAAGCCCCGCCTAGGTAACTAGGCGGGGCTTTTTGTTAGCAACACTGGCTTCTAGATGCCAAGCTGGTCGATAAACGATAGTAGATACATTCTTAACTCAATGGGGGTTTGGCTGTTCCAGACACCAGCCAATAACGCCAGCAAGGGCACCACCAGCAATAATGTCAGTAATAACATCCCTAGGCCGCGGTGTGATAAGCGTGAGCCGTTGAACCATCTCAACCCTAACGCTTGCTTTTTCGGGCATGCCGCCACGCAGCGCAGGCAGGCTTGGCATTCATCGCTATGCACTGTTTGCAGGCGATGTACGGCAATATTGGCAGGGCAAGCACGGCTGCATTTATCGCAAGACAAGCCTTGACTGTTAAGGCAAAGCATTGGTTGACGCCTAACTTTTAATAGGCTGAAAACACTGACAATGCCTAACAAGGCGCCATAGGGGCATATATAGCGGCAAAAGCCTTGGCGGCGCCATAAGGCAATGAGCAAGATGGCAGACATCACCAGTAAGCCCACTGTGGTGGGCTGTAAAAAGAAATATGCCATTTTGACATCGGCCATCTTGTGATAACCGCTGGCAAGGTAGTTGGGCAGCGCTATGGAGGGGAGGCCTAACACCACGATATACAAGAGCGCCGTAAGTAGCAGGTATTTGGCCATGCGCAAAGGCCAGTCAATCCAAGCTGGAGCAGTGTAATCGCGTGGAAATGCCCGTTTGCGTAATTGATAGAGATACTCACCAGCCAGTCCCAATGGGCAGGCCCAGCCGCAGAATGCTCGCTTGCAGATGAGCCCTGTCAATAACACGCTGACTAACATGACGAGGGCGGCAGGGTGGTGAACATCTAGAGCGTGATGCTCAATGAAGGTTCTTAATTGAATGCCGGCCGCAATGGGCAGAAAAGCATCGACCACATTAGGCCGGGCTAGCCAAGGCTCAATTCCTTGGCTCAGTTGCCATAAATGAACGCTGTACTGCAATGCGACGAGAAGCAACGATAGGCATAATAGGTGCTGAATGGCCTTTCGCAGCGGGTTAATCCTGACTTCGCTGGTGAGCCATTCTGGTTTCGCAAACTTGATCACTAACAAGCTCGCTGCCGCGATAAGTAAGCTGAGTAGTAGCGTCATACTCAAGCTAATGATGACGCTGGTAACGGCTAATGCAGCTGTTGCCCAAGCGCCATATTGGCGCCCACTAAAGGCCAGTTGTGAGCCTATATAGGCTAATGCCAACATGATGGTTAGAGATTCAATCACACTCATAAAATTTAAGATTTAGAAGACACAATGCTATTGTGACTCTTGAGTCGGATTGAGGTTGCAAAGGCGAGCGCGTTTTGTGGAACTGCTCTGATTTTAAATCGCTAAATTTAAAAAAACGCTAACAAGATCACCACTGCGTCGTGTAGCGCTGTGGTGATCTTGTTAGCGTTGGGGCCGATTGGGCTTATGGTTTCATATTACTAATGAACTGATTTGACGCGGCAATGGACGCATTCATGTCAGAAATCAGGCCCGAGATATCTGCCTGTAAGCGACTGAACTCGCCTTTGATGGCGCCGATAGCCTGAGCATTGAGGTTATGTTTAAGGTAGAGCATATTGTCTTTCATCGTGGTTAGCACGGGTTGCATTTTCGCTTCTGCGCGGCGCATGCTGCGCAGCATTTGCTGATAATGCTGACGGGTGGCTCGAAGTTTGGATTCACTGGCTCGGCGTAAGCTGGCTTTGCTTATTTCACCGATTTCAGTTTGCCACTCATCAAATAACGCCTCGGCAACATCTTCCACTTTATTGATGCGATCTGTAACTTCGTCTGCCGCGCTTTGGGCGGATTCGTATTCGTCACTGGCATTTTCATAAGCGCGCTGCAGATCGCCACCGTCATGGAGGATCAGGCTCTGCATTTCTTCGAGCGCACTAGAGAATTCCTGTTTGGCTTCTTCTTGGGCTTCAGTGGCAGCCTCAACCCTATCCACCATAATGTCACGCTTATGATAGCCAACCTTTTCCATGGCGCCGTAATAGGCGCTTTGGCAGCCAGCCAAGCTCATGGCAGTCACTAGACTGAATGCAATCAATCGAAAATTCATTGTTTATCCTTTCAATCAGCTTTAAATAACGCTGCATCAATGATGCTCCAGATGTGGACCGGAATGGCAATAATGAGCGGAAAGATCAACCAAGACATGGCGTAAAACCCTGCGCTAAAAATAAAGAATAATAACGCGGCTAAAATGCGGCCTTGCACTAATTGCCCTAAACCTGGGATAAAGAAGCTAGCAATGGCGGCGATGACATTCCCAGCGGAACCTTGTTGAGACATGGTAACTCCCTAATAGTAATCTCGTGTAGAGGTTAACTAGCGTTGAAATACAAATGCTAGCATAAGACTAAGTCTTGTTTTTAGCTAGAACAGGGTTTAACGAACAGAATAACACTTGTAAATGAACTGTTGTAAGCAGTATGGTTAGCTTGCAAGCCTATTTGCTGATGGTTATCTGGTATTTTTCATGTATAAACACCTTAAATTATCTAAAGTTAAAATACTGGCCTCGAGTTTATGGCAGTTTTTACTATTTTTATTTCAACGTCTATTAAAGGAACAAATTAACATTCGAGCGGGTCACTTGGCTTATGTAACCTTGTTGTCCTTGGTGCCATTAGTCGCGGTTACCATGTCGATGTTATCTGTGTTTCCCGTGTTTCAAGGTATTCGCAAAGCCATTGAAAACTTTGTGTACAACAATTTTTTACCTGCCGCTGGCGATACGGTGCAAGTGTATATCAATCAATTTGTCAGCAATGCATCCCAAGGAACCGCCATGGGCATTGTTGCCTTGGTCGTGGTGGCATTGTTATTGATTTCCGCCATTGATAAATCGCTCAATTCCATTTGGGAGACCTCGGAGATGCGGCCCCTGGTGGTATCATTTTCCATGTATTGGATGGTGCTTACTTTAGGGCCGGTATTAATGGGCGGCAGTATTGTTGCATCGTCTTACTTAGCATCGATACGGTTATTTGATGAACCGCATTTAACCACGGTGACTAATGAAATTATTGCGCGTTTGCCCTTTTTGTTTTCGGTGGCGGCATTTTTGTTGTTATATACCGTAGTACCTAACACTCGAGTGAAGTTTTTACACGCACTGTGTGGTGCGATCGTGGCCGCCTTATTGTTTGAAGCCAGTAAAAAAATCTTTACCCTCTATTTAGCCCAATTTCCTTCTTATGAAGCGATTTATGGTGCGCTGGCGACCATCCCTATTTTATTTGTCTGGGTCTATTTGAGTTGGATGATCGTATTATTTGGCGCAGTGATCACGGCGGCATTACCTGAGTTTGTTAGCAAAACTCAGGCGGTGCTTGATAACGAGTGACATTAAAGTCACTCGGTCGGCGGCACTTAGCTGTCGGTAACGGCCATGCTATTTATGTGCGTTGTTACGGCCGCCTAACGGCGCCGCCGGTGCTCTATCTCCATGGCGGGCCCGGTGCGGGGATTCAGGCGGCAGATTTAGCCTTAATCGCCCAGCTTGATGCGTGTGTCTATCTGGTCGATCAGCGTGGCTGTGGTCGCTCTCGGCCTTTAGGGGGGCTTGCTCACAACCATCTTCATGGCCTATTGGGCGATATTGAACAATTACGCACCACGTTAGGTATCGAGCAATGGTGTGTGTTCGGCGGCTCTTTTGGGGCAACGTTAGCCTTGTGTTATGCCAGCCTATATCCGCAGCGAGTGAGTGGATGCGTGGTCTGGGGCTTGTTTATTCCGACCCCAGGTTGCCAGTGGCTTTATGGTCCGCAAGGTGCCGCCCATTTATTCCCAGCACAATACCAGCAGTTCAACCCCGCCGGTCTGGAGCTTGACTGCCTGTTAGCCGATTTTGCCACTGGCTTGGCCGGCCAGGAGTGGCCGCGACTCGCCCAACGTTGGTTAGATTGGGAAATGCAGCTAGCCATGCCATGTGCACTCGTAACCGAACCGCCGCTATCGATGGAGCAGCTGGCACTGGCTAAAATTCAGGTGCATTTTGCGGCCAATGGCTACTTTAATAGCATGTTGATGTTAGACAACCTGTTGCGTTTTTGGCCAACTAACCTTTGCATGATTCAAGGTGAGCTCGACTATGTGTGCCCGCCAGCGACGGTTAAGGCATGGCTTGCGCAAAGGGGAGAGCCCCGCCCGCGCGAATTGATAGTCGTTAACGGCTCCTACCACGCAATCAATAGCCCGCCAATGCTTGAGGTTATCAGTACTGCGATGACTCAGGCCCTATCAAGACTTTCATCATCACCTTTTGCCCCTTAGAATAAGGCTTTTTAGGGAGTGGCTATGATAGGGTTAATTCAAAGGGTCAGCTCGGCCAGCGTGACCGTCGCGGGTCATGTGATAGGTCAAATTGACCAGGGGTTACTGGTGCTGCTCGGCGTTGAGCAAGCCGACACGTTAGACAGCATGAAAAAATTGGCCGATAAGGTGGTCAATTATCGAGTGTTTGCCGATGAGCAAGGCAAAATGAACCTTAACCTGCAGCAGGTCGGCGGACAACTTTTGGTGGTGTCTCAATTTACCTTGGCGGCAGACACCAGTCGGGGTTTACGCCCCAGTTTCTCTGGCGCTGGCACGCCGGTGCTTGCCTTAGAGCTCTATCAGGCATTTGTCGAATATTGCCGCCAGTTGGGGGTTAAGGTCGAAACGGGTCAGTTTGCCGCCGATATGCAAGTGGCCCTGGTCAATGATGGCCCAGTGACGTTCCAATTGACCAGTTAAACATGCCCATCGTCGGCAGCCGCGAAGCTAATCTCGGCATAAACGGCAATTGTTATTGGTTGCAGACGTTTCGCGGTATTGATATTTGTGACGACCTTGGCCGCGATTAGAACTAAATTGGTAGCGGGGTTTATCAGCCCCGCCTATTACTTTAGTGCGCTAAGATCCTGCGCGGCACCACCATTATAGACGGCAGTAAAGCCGGCTTGGGCTAATAAGTTGCAGCCCATTTGCGCCCGCTTTCCGATGCCGCAATACAGCACCATCGCCTGCGATGTTGGTTGCTCAGTAAGCCATTGCGGTAACTGATCTAATGGAATATTCAGCGCATTTTCAAGGTGGCCGCTGGTAAATTCTTGCGGATTACGAACGTCGATTAGCAGGGCGCCATCGTCAATAAGCTGTTGGCATTGGCGAAGGGGGGTCTTAGTGACTATCACATCATTCATGTTCATATTGCACCATCCATTAAAAAATTCTTTACAAGATTATTCTAATGAATTGTGGTGATCAAGCTAATTGTGGTTTTATTTTCGCCACCGGCTTGGCCGGTGGCGACAAACGCTTGATGCAAATTATTGCGCTTGCTTGAGGGCTTGCTTGAGTTGACGCAGCGCTTGTTTAACTTTAGCTGCATTTTCTGGACCCATGCGGATCATGAGTTTTTGCGCGGCCGGCAGAGCCTCTAACTTAGGATCGGCAAATTTATAATTAACACTCACTGACGTTAGCTCAATCGGCGTTTCTATTATCGGCGCCGCTAACAATTCATCAATCGCTTCCTCTAGACGGCCATTAAAGCTTATATCCTGATAACCAAGCTCCGCGAACGCTTGATCTAAGATAGGGCTTAATTGTTGATAAGTGGCAAGTAATTGCTGCTCATCCAACTGAGATAGCGCGTTGGCGTAGAGATCGTATCTTTGATAGCTATCAGGGTTAAGGTAAATTTTGTCGGTAATATCACTGGCACTAAAATGCTCTTTAGGACCGTTAAATGGCGCTTGGTTACGAGCCAATTGACCTTGGGCAAGGTTATCGACAAACACCACAAATTGGCGAGCCATATCTTGAGTGACGAGTAACGGCGCTATGGCAGTGGCCTGGGTTAAGCTTTGGGCTTTTTGTTCAATTAACTCATCACTGTTTTCTAAGCTTGGCAGCGCTTCAACGACAGGCGCAGGTTCAGTGGGGGTTGGGATGACAATATCGACTGGGTTCGGTTGTTCTGCCGGCGTTGTGGCGACCGGCTCAACCTCCAGCACCTCAACGGGTTCTGGTATCACGGGCGTGGCTATGGGTTCGATATTGACCACTTGCTCTTTAGGCGAGAAATAAAAATACCCGCCAGCGGCAATGGCAATTACGGCAATTAATCCCCATAGCGCCATGGTATTGCTACTCTTGGTGGATTGTTGCGCTTGGATTCTATCTTCTTGATCGGCTTGCATACTATATCCTTCACTACGGCCAGCGTTGGCCTAATACTCATGGTTGGCAAGTACAGCACTTGTCGAGGCTGGATTTATTCTGCCAAAACACCGACTAAAGTCCAGTATGGCAAACAAAAAGTCCAGAGTAACTATATCTTATCACGCCTGAATGAATTGAGTGCGCTGACCTAGCCAGCGACTGATAATGGCGTCAACTTGGTCGGGTGCTTGCTGCATCACATGTTGAGCCAGCTTCTGGATATGGGGAATAAGCGCTTGATCTCTCACAAGATCGGCCACTTTAAGATCGGCTAAACCGGTTTGCTTGGTACCGAGTACTTCGCCAGGCCCCCTGATCTCTAAATCTTTCTGAGCAATCACAAAGCCATCGTTACTTTGGCGTAAGACGCCCAGTCGTTTAGTGGCAGTCGCTGATAAAGGGGTTTTATATAGCAACACGCAATGACTGGCGACGGCGCCACGACCCACTCGCCCTCGAAGTTGGTGCAACTGTGCCAGCCCTAGACGTTCGGGGTTATCAATGATCATCAAGCTGGCATTGGGGACATCCACCCCGACTTCAATCACGGTAGTGGCCACCAATAAATCAATCTTTCCCGTTTTAAAGTCGTCCATAACCTGCTGCTTCTCGGCGCTTTTCATTCGACCATGCACCAAACCAATGGCTAATTGAGGCAGCATTAATTGTAGCTCAGTCGCCGTATCTTCGGCCGCTTGGCATTCGAGCACTTCCGATTCTTCAATTAAGGTGCAGACCCAATAAGCTTGACGCTTGTCGTTAACTGCCGCTTGTTTGACGCGCTCAATAACTTCGTGGCGGCGACTATCGGCCACGGCCACAGTTGTGATCGGTGTGCGTCCCGGCGGTAATTCATCGATGATTGAGGTGTCGAGATCGGCATAGGCTGTCATTGCCAACGTGCGAGGGATAGGGGTGGCTGTCATGATGAGCTGGTGTGGGTAAAAACCTTGATGCCGCCCTTTTTCACGTAAACCTAAGCGTTGATGTACCCCAAAGCGGTGTTGTTCATCGATAATCACTAAGGCCAGATGTTTGAACTGCACTTGCTCTTGGAAAATAGCATGAGTACCGACCACCATTTGTGCCTCACCACTGGCGATATGCTCAAGACTGGTGGCTCTGGCCTTGCCTTTGAGTTTACCCGCGAGCCAGCCCACTTGAATACCTAAGGGCGCAAACCACTCGGCAAAGTTGTTGGCGTGTTGTTCGGCCAATAATTCCGTCGGCGCCATCAATGCCACCTGAAAGCCATTGGCAATGGCTTTGAGAGCCGCTAACGCTGCCACTAAGGTTTTACCAGAGCCAACATCGCCTTGCACTAAGCGCATCATCGGATGGCTTAGTTGCATATCATGATGAATATCGGCCACTACCCGCTGTTGAGCGCCGGTGGGCGTAAATGGCAGTTGACACAGAAATGCTTGGATCAAGTCGCTGGCATCGGCCATGGCGATGGCGTGGTCGCGATTGCTGCGTTGTCGCAATTGCAACATCGATAGATTGTGGGCCAGCAGCTCTTCTTGAATTAATCGTTGTTGGGCAGGATGTTGACCTTGTTCTAATTGCCACAGTGCCACATCCGCAGGCGGACGATGTAATACCCTTAATGCTTCGCGGAGTTGCAGTTGATTGGGGCGTAAAGGTTCGGGTAATAATTCTGGCAAGTTGCCGTCACTCAATAGCGTTAATGCTTGACTGGTGAGTTTTTTCCAACTGGTTTGTTTTAAGCCTTCGGTGGTGGGATATATTGGCGTTAAGGTTGCCTCGGCAACAAATTCTTCCCCAGCGTGCACCAGCTTGTACTCGGGGTGGACCATTTCAAGTTGGTGCTGGCCGCGACGGATTTCGCCATACGCGCGGATCAGCATGCCATTTTGCATGCTGTTACGTTGGGCAGCGCTAAAGTTAAAAAATCTTAAGGTCGCACTGCCGCTGGAATCTTGCACCTGACAAACCAACATGCGTTTACGGCCTTGGATTACCTGAGTCGAGATAATTTCGGCTTCTAAAGTGCCGTGATCCCCAGGTAAGAGCTGGACGATGGGGTAGATACGGGTCCTATCTTCATAGCGCAGGGGCAGATGGAACAGCAGATCCTGAACAGTGTGAATACCTAATTTATTGAGCTTTTCAGCCATTTTGGTGGCAACACCTTTTAGCTCGGTAATTGCCATTAGATCCAATTGCGGCAACGCGTTAGTACCCAATCACTGTGAATTTATACATATACTAACAGAGTCTGAGCGTTAGGCAATAATTGACGTAGTGTGGTGGCTATAGTCTGGTTGCTGGGCGGTCAAGTGACACAAAGAGTGGCGTGTTGTCGCGCCGCAGGGGTGTCGATAACCGGAGGTAATAGGGCGGCGCTGGCGGCGGAAAAGTTGGGGAGAGCGGGCTTATCGTGGGTTTGACTATGGTTATAATCCTAGCACAGGGACAAATGTCAGTGCGCTTGACTGACATTTGTCCCCTTACAGATTAAAGCCCTGCTTGATTAATTAAATACGCCATATAACCAAGGTAGCTAACTAATAAGATGGCACCTTCGCGGCGACCGACTCGCAGGCCGGTATAAGCAAAAGGTAATAACGCGGCGGCTAAGGCCAGCATCACAATAAAATCGAGGGATTGTAATCCCGCGGCAGAAACTGGATGCACGATGGCGGTGATACCTAAAATACCTAACACGTTAAATAAGTTAGAGCCAACCACGTTGCCAATAGCGATATCGCTTTGGCCCTTAATTGCCGCCAACATTGAGGTTACTAACTCAGGCATACTGGTACCAATGGCCACCACAGTTAAGCCAATAATGACTTCGCTGATCCCAAAGTTACGCGCTAATGCAACTGCACCATCGACAAATAAGATGCCGCCACCAATAAGCATGGCAATCCCCGCAATAATGAGCAGTGCCGATAACCAAGGGGCTTGTGGCGAAGTATCTAGGTCAACTTCTTCATTGCTGTTTTTAGAATCTATGTAGCTGTAACCTAAATAAGCGAACAATAAGCCGAGCAGCAAGGCACCATCTAAGCGTGAAAGCTCACCATCTAGCAGTAACACCCAGAACAAGAGGCTGGCGGCAATCATCAAGGGAATATCGCGCTTGACCATTTGCGATTGCACCTTGATTGGGCGGATCAACGCGGTTAATGCCAAGATTAATCCTATGTTGGCAATGTTAGAGCCGATCACGTTGCCCAGTGCGATGCCTGAATTACCCGCGAGGGCAGATTTAACGCTGACCGCCAATTCTGGCGCACTGGTGCCAAAGGCGACAATGGTTAATCCAATCACTAAGGGAGTAATGCCTAAACGCAACGCCACGGCACTGGCGCCACGGACCATGGCTTCCGCCCCAATAGTTAAAATAATAAATCCACCTAAGATGGATAAAAAAATCATCATGATGTCGTATTTTCCTGATGTTAACGCGTATGCCAGTCAATCAACACTGACTGGCGGGTAACCTACTGAAACAGATCCTCTGTGGGAGTGTTGTCAAAGAGGTCGGTGTTATCGGTTTGTTCACTCACATATTCAGTCGGCTCACTCCCCGCGGTGAAGTATTCAAAGCGGCTGGTGTGATCTGTTTTATGGGTCAGCTTACCCGTTGCTCTATCGATGCGGACGGAGACCACGCCGGCAGGGGGCTGCGCGGGGTGTTCTGGTACGCCATCAAGGGCGTGTTTCATGAACTCATTCCAACCTGGACCGGCGGTTTTAGCGCCTGCCTCAGCCCCAGAAATTTGATCTGGTGCGCCGGTAGGATCCCAAGCGGTGCGGCCGAGTTCGCGGGAGTGATCATCAAAACCAACCCAAATGGTGGTCGCCATCCCAGGACCAAAACCACTAAACCAGGTATCACGGGATTCATTGGTCGTCCCTGTTTTACCCGCAATATCATGTCGTTTTATGGTTTTAGCCGCACGCCATGCCGTACCGTTCCAGCCGGTTTTGTGGCTCCAACTGCCGCCACCCCAAATCACGCTTTTAAGGGCATCTGAAATTAAGAACGCGGTTTGCTCAGAAATAACTCGTTTGGCATGACGCGCCGCTGGGCTATGACATTGGGCTAACGGGCTGCTCTGCTGCTCAGCTTGGTTGGCCGTCATCACAGTGTCTTGCGTACTTAGGCTATCTGTGTGGGTGGTCTGCGTCATATCGATAGCCATATCAGCCGCTAAGTCATCAGCTGTATTTGCCGCAGTAGAGTCGTCTTGCAGGCAGGCTAACGTCGGGTTTGATTGTTCCAGTAACTCGCCAGTGGCAGATTGCACGCGTTTGATGTAATAAGGTTCAACCAAGAAACCGCCATTATCAAAGCTGGCAAATGCAGTGGCGACCTGCAGCGGGGTGACCGACGGCGAACCTAAAGCGATCGATTCGTTACGTGGTAAATCTGCAGGGTCAAAGCCAAACTCTGTCAGCTTGTTGATGGTGTTATCTAGACCCACATGACGCATAGTACGCACCGACATCACGTTAATTGATTGCGCTAAGCCAATTCGTAATCGGGTCGGACCGCCATAGACGTCGGGCGAATTTTTCGGGCGCCACGCGATACCTTGACGAATATCAGGCTCATTAATGGGGGCATTGTTGATTAAGGTCGCCAGGGTGTAACCTTGCTCTAATGCCGCCGAATAAATAAACGGTTTAATGTTAGAACCCAGCTGACGTTTCGCTTGAGTCACGCGATTATATTGGCTGTGTTTAAAGTCAAAGCCGCCCACTAAGGTTAATATGGCACCATCAGTTGGGCGCAGGGTCACAATGGCGCTCGACACTTGCGGAATTTGTGATAGTTGCCAGTAATCGCCCTGTGATCGGATCCAAATTTGCTGGCCGACACTGAGGATCTCGGCCGCGGTTTTTGGCGGCTTACCTTGGCGTTTATCATTGATAAAGGTGCGAGCCCAACGTAGCCCTTGCCATGGGATATTTATCAGCTGGCCTGTCTGAGTAAGCACTTCAGCACTTTGTTTTTCAATCTTTATTACTGCCGCAGGCATGAAATCTGGTAAGGCTTCAGTGCCCTTTAAGGCGTTGAGTATGGCGGCTTGATCAAGCGGTGCGCCATCGGCGGGCCACAACACGGCCGTTGGGCCGCGATAGCCATGGCGTTCATCATAGGCAAACACATTATTACGCAGCGCTTGCTGTGCCATGAGCTGTAGTTTGGAATCTATGGTGGTGTAGACATCAAAGCCACTGGTATAGGCCTGTTCTTCACCGTATTTCTGCACCATATAGTCACGTACCATTTCGGAGATATAAGGGGCATAAAGATCGATTTCAGCACCATGATATTTCGCCGTGATCGGCGCGTCTTTGGCTTGTTGATACTCGGCTAGAGTGATGTAACCTACCTCCAGCATACGTCCTAGCACCACATTACGGCGGGCTTTGGCGCGGATAGGCGAGCTGATGGGGTTCATCGACGAAGGAGCTTTTGGCAGGCCGGCAATCATGGCCTGTTGAGCCAAGGTCAAGGCCGATAAATCTTCCCCATAATACACTTGCGCGGCGGCACCGACCCCATAGGCGCGTTGCCCTAAATAAATGCGGTTGAGATACAGGGACAAAATTTCATCTTTAGTTAGCAATTGCTCAATATGCAGAGCGATAAAGATTTCTTTGACTTTACGGATATAGGTTTTGTCGCTGGTCAAAAAGAAATTGCGGGCAACCTGCATGGTGATGGTACTGGCGCCCTGCTTTTTTTGGCCGGTTGTAATTAAGACGACGGCGGCGCGAACGATGCCGACAGGATCGATACCATTGTGTTCATAAAAACGCGCATCTTCCGTGGCCAGCACGGCTTCAATTAGGTGTTGTGGTACTTGATCGAGTTCAACCGGAATGCGGCGCTTCTCACCAAACTGAGAGATCAGTTTGCCATCGCTGCTATAAACACGCAGCGGTGTTTGTAGTTGTACCGTTTTAAGGGTAGCGACATCAGGTAAATCTGGTAATACATAGTAATAAGCAGCCATTATTGCTGCGATACCGAGTAATGCCAGGCTAAAAAAAGCAATGAGTGCGCGTTTAAACCATTTCACCAAAAGTACCAGAGTCGCTGATTGAACCTATTAGTATATAAGCCTCAACCAATTCGGTGAAGTATCTTCATCAGGAATGATTTTATTTGGTTAAAATTCATGGCGAGATGTAATTATGGGCTTATAAAATGTTTGAATTATGCTAACCTACTTTTGAATATAAAAAAAATGGCAAGGAACTATGCTTTCAAAACTGTGGAAGCGCCAGGCTCCCCAAATGGTCGGGATCGACATTGGGTCTTATGAAGTTAAGGCGATATTACTCGGAAAGACTCCTGATGGCTATGCCGTCACCCGTCACATGTCCGTGCCTATTAAAAAGGGCGCGGTCAATGATCATGATATTCGCGATACTGAAGCTGTCACCGACTGTTTACGACAAATAAAACAAGCATTGCCCAAAGGGATTAAGTACGTCGCGGTGGCGGTGTCTGGTTCTGCGGTGATGACCAAAGTGATTTACATGGATGCGTCATTGAGTGAAGAAGAAATGGAGGCTCAAATTGAAATTGAAGCCGAAAATCTAATTCCCTATTCCCTCGATGAAGTCAGCATCGACTTCGAAAAGCTTAACACCAATAGTGTTGACCACTCAAAAGTCAACGTACTGCTGACTGCCTGTCGTACCGAAAACATTGATGGCAGGGTTGATGCATTAGATATGGTGGGATTGGAAGCCAAAGTTGTTGACGTTGAAGGCTATGCCTTAGGTCGCGCCCATGAATTAATTCTGGGGCAGTTGCCGGATGGGGCCAAAAATAAAACAATTGCCTTGATTGATATTGGTGCCAATATCACTACCTTTGCGGTCATCGAAAATGGCGAAACTACCTTTATCCGTGAGCAAGCTTTTGGTGGTGAACAGTTTACCCAGTCTATCTTGTCATTTTACGGCATGAACTACGATGAGGCAGAGCAAGCTAAATTACAAGGTGAGCTGCCTCGTAATTATATGTTTGAAGTGTTATCTCCATTTCAAACTCAATTATTACAGCAAATAAAACGTACCTTACAAATATATTGTACTTCTAGCGGTCGCGATAAAGTGGATTATATTGTGCTGTGTGGCGGGACGGCGAGCCTAGAAGGCATGACAAATCTGCTCACCGCTGAATTCGGCGTGCTGTGCTTATTGGCCGATCCATTCCAGGGGTGCTTGTATGCTGATGACGGAATAAAAGCCAAACTTCAACCACAGATAAATAAATACATGGTTGCTTGTGGCTTGGCTTTAAGGAGTTATGGGCAATGGCGAACATAAATTTATTGCCTTGGCGCGAAGAGGCTCGAGAAAAACAAAAGCGTGATTATCTTGGTGTGTTGGCGTTAGTCTTCTTGGTATCAGGGCTCCTCGTGTATTTATCGTTGATGGTGATTGATTCGATGCACGCGGAGCAGCAAGCACGCAATGCCTATTTAACTTCAGAAATTAACCTGCTTGAGAAGCAAATTGCTGAAATCAGAAAAATTACCGAGCGTAAAAAAGACATCGAACGACGAACCGAAATTATTCTAGGGTTACAAGCTTCACGTAATTTGCCGACTCATGTGCTCGACGAGTTAGTGCGAATAACCCCGCCGGGAATATATCTCTCTAGCATAGATAAAAAAGGCAGTATGGTATGGATAGAAGGCCGCAGCGAGTCTAATAACAACGTTGCTAATATGATGCGTAAAGCAGAAACGTCGCCTTGGTTACACGAACCCAATATGCAGTCTATCGTGTCGCAAAATGAAGCGTTGCGGCAATTACAACGCTTTAACCTTAATATTACTGTTCGTCCTGAACAGCAATCTCCAGCCTTGAGCGCCAATGCAAGTCAGGAGGTGAGCAAATGAAGTTCGACACTAATCAATTTAACGATCTTGATTTTGACAATGTCGGCGGCTGGCCATTTCAAGTAAAAGTGGTATTTGCGGTATTGCTTGCCATAATAGTTTTTATAGGAAGTTATTTTTTCTTTATTTCCGATGCGATAGATAATCTTAATCGGGTCCAAAAACAAGAGCAAGAACTGCGAGACGATTTTAAAAATAAATATCGATTAGCCGCTAATCTAAAATTGTACCGCGAGCAATTGGTGGTGATGGAGGAGCAATTCTCAGAGTTGTTGAGAATGTTGCCATCAAAGAATGAAATGCCGGGCCTGCTGGACGACTTAACCTTTGTGGCTACCGATGCTGGCCTGCGGATTAATAGTTTAGATTGGCAAAGTGAAATCGAGCGGGACTTTTATTTAGAATTCCCGATCAATATGTCGGTCCGTGGTGATTATCATCAGATCGGCAAAATGGTCGCTGGGGTTGCTAAATTACCCCGCATTGTCAGTTTGCATGACTTTACGATAACCAAAGAAGCCTCTGGTGAGCTTGAGATGAATATTCAAGCTAAGACGTATCGATTTAAAGAAGGTTCGGAGTTACCTGCTAATAAATCGTCCGGAGGTAAACCATGAAGCCTATAGTCATTGGATTGCTTGGTGTTGGTTTGGTGGCGTGTTCTGGTGATAGGAGCGATTTAGAGTCTTTTGTGACAACCACCAAAGCTCAGCATGTGGCTCATATTCCGCCGTTAAAAGAGCCACCGATATTTGAACATTTTGATTACCAAGCCGAGTTAATGCGTAGCCCGTTTGTCCCTCCTTCGAGAGAACTCACGGAAGAGGTTATCGATGTTTCAAAAGATTGTTTACAACCGGATTTAAAGCGGCGTAAAGGTCGCTTAGAAACCTATGCACTGGATAACCTTAAAATGCGTGGCAGTCTTAAGGACAATGACACGGTTTGGGCGTTAATTCAGACGAACGATAATAATGTATATCGCATGGGTGTCGGTGAGTATTTAGGGTTATTCCACGGCAAGATTGCCTCTATCACGCCTTTGAATGTGGAAATATTAGAATTAATCCCGGATGGTGCCGGTTGCTGGACTGTACGTACTAGCAACATGGAACTGACCGGAGAGTAACCTGGGAAGGATAAATATATAATGGATGCAGTTGTCACTCTCGCACGCTTGTTAAAGCGTGATAGTCGAGTCATCTTAGGGTTGGGATTGTGGTTAGGTGCCATGCCAATGGCCTTTGCAGCCAACCAATTAATCGATGTCAAATACCATGGCTTAGCAGGGCAAGAATTGGCGATGGAGCTGGTATTTAGTGAGCCGATCATTCAAGCGCCCCAATTAGCCATAGGCAAGGATCCCGCCGCGTTAGTATTAAGTTTCGCTGATGCTAATTCCGGCCTATCAAGCCCAACGCTTAATATTGATAAATTTGGTGTAGAAGCGTTAGAGACGCAACAACTGGCAGAAGATCTCCAAGTAAAATTGTTGATGAAGAGTATTTTGCCCTATCAAGGTGAAACCTTAGGTAATCGTTATAAACTCACCATTAACGATAATAAAAGTCAGACAGCCTCCCCCGGCACTGCGCAATATATCAATGGCGTTAAAAATCTCGATTTTCGTCGCAACCCTAAAGGCGGCGGTCAGTTAGTTGTGTATTTTGAGAATGACGCCATCGCTGCCGATATTGAGCAGGTGGGCGCCAAAATTGAACTTAAGTTTTTTAATACCAAGATCCCAACCGATTCCTTGTATGTCATGGACGTGCAAGACTTTGCTACCCCAGTCACCAGTTTTGAAACATTTAGCGATGATTTAACCACGCGAGTCTTGGTGGATGTTAAGGGCAACTATGCCTTTAACCATAGCCAAAAAGGCAATATGTTTGTTGTGGATATTAATAAAGTCGATCGCGTGACTTCGATTGAAAAAAAGAAAGAATATAAAGGCAAAAATTTATCGTTAGATTTCCAGAGCATACCGGTACGTACCGTGCTGCAAATTATTGCCGATTATAACAACTTTAACTTGGTAACCAGTGATACGGTCGACGGTGATATTACCTTGCGTCTGGATGATGTGCCGTGGGATCAAGCCTTGGATCTTATCCTCAAAACCAAGGGACTCGATAAACGTATTGAAGGCAACATTCTGATGGTTGCCCCAGCGGAAGAGCTGGCTATCCGTGAATCGCAAAACTTGAAAAATAAGCAAGAAGTCGAAGAATTAGCACCGTTATATTCCGAGTACTTGCAAATCAACTACGCTAAGGCGGCGGATATTGCCCAATTGCTTAAAGGCAGTGACTCTAGCCTGCTCACCAATCGAGGCAGCGTTGCGGTCGATGAGCGCACCAATACTTTGTTGGTCAAAGACACTTCTGAGTCATTAGCAAATATTGCCCGGATGGTCGAAATCTTAGATATTCCAATTCGCCAAGTACTGATTGAATCGCGAATGGTCACAGTCAAAGATAACGTCACCGAAGACTTGGGTATTCGCTGGGGGATTTCTGATAAGCAAGGAGATAAAGGCACGTCGGGCAGCTTAGAAGGGGCTCAGGATATCGTTAATGGCATTGTGCCTTCGATAGATAATCGCCTCAACCTTAACTTACCTGCGGCGACGTCGAACCCTGCGAGCATTGCTTTCCATATTGCCAAGCTGGCTGATGGCACTATTCTTGACCTCGAGCTCAGCGCGTTAGAGCAAGAAAACAAGGGTGAGATTATTGCCAGCCCGCGCCTAATGACCTCAAACCAAAAGGCGGCGTATATTGAACAAGGGGTAGAAATCCCTTACGTGCAGTCGACGTCCAGTGGTGCCACGTCTGTGACCTTTAAGAAGGCGGTACTGTCGCTTAGGGTGACCCCTCAAATCACCCCGGATAACCGCGTGATCTTGGATTTAGAGATCACCCAAGATTCACAAGGCAAAACCGTTGATACCCCTACCGGTCCTGCGGTTGCGATTGATACCCAGCGGATTGGCACTCAGGTATTGGTCGACAATGGTGAAACCATCGTCTTAGGTGGGATTTATCAACAAAACCTGATAAATCGTGTAAGTAAGGTACCTTTGCTGGGGGATATTCCTTATCTTGGCTTGATGTTCCGTAATTCGACCGATCAAAATGAACGTCAAGAATTATTAATATTTGTGACTCCAAAAATTGTCACAGAGAAAATATAAACATCAAGGGTGACAAGGCTTAGGCCGCCGTCACTCTTAGCTTTCCTCACAATATATTTCCGGTTTATTGATGTAATAACTCGCCGTTTCCTGATTATTCGATCAGCAATGACTTGCGTTTACAGGCCCTAAGCTGAGATAATCCTTGGTCAAGTCTCATAAGAGCAAGGTAACAATTCAAGGCCGGTTAACCCTGTTAGCTGGTGTAGGCACACTTTTCATCAGATTCAGACGTAGAAGAAATGGCTGAAAAACGTAATATTTTTCTGGTAGGCCCTATGGGCGCAGGTAAGAGCACCATAGGTCGTCATCTGGCGCAAATGCTGCACTTGGAATTCCATGATTCAGACCACGAGATTGAGAAGCGCACAGGTGCTGATATCGCATGGGTATTTGATGTTGAAGGTGAAGAAGGTTTCCGTCAACGCGAGGCTCAGGTCGTTGCTGACCTGACTGAAATGCAAGGTATTGTTTTAGCTACGGGCGGTGGATCTGTTCAGAGCAAAGATATCCGGAATTTTCTGTCAGCCCGCGGTATTGTGGTGTATTTAGAAACCACAATTGACAAGCAAGTCGCTCGCACTCAACGTGATAAGCGTCGTCCACTACTGCAAGTAGATGACCCAAGACAAGTTCTCGAAGAACTGGCAGAAATCCGTAACCCTTTATATGAAGAAATTGCTGACGTCATCGTTAAAACCGATGAACAAAGCGCTAAAGTGGTTGCGAATCAAATTATTGAACAATTAGGGTTTTAAGTGGGATATGCAACAACTTCAGGTCGAATTAGGTAAACGCAGTTATCCAATTTATATCGGCCAGAAATTGTTGAGTGATAGTGGGATTTTATCTCACTACCTACAAAACAAATCCATTCTTATTGTCACTAATGACACCATAGCACCACTTTTCCTTGCAAGGCTTGAACTGGCTTTGCAAGGAGTGAGTGGTGCCATTTATTCTCATATTTTGCCCGATGGCGAAGTATTCAAAACCTTAAGCCAACTCGAAGGGATTTTTTCTAGCGCATTAGAACAACCCTTAGGTCGAGATTGTGTTTTTGTTGCCCTAGGTGGTGGGGTGGTCGGTGATATGACGGGTTTTGCGGCCGCATGTTACCAACGGGGCGTCGATTTTATTCAAATTCCTACCACGCTATTATCCCAAGTCGACTCTTCTGTCGGTGGTAAAACTGCAGTTAATCATGCCTTAGGCAAAAATATGATTGGTGCATTTTATCAACCAAAACAAGTTATTATCGATATCGATTGCTTGCATTCTTTACCTCGCCGCGAATTTGCGGCCGGCATGGCTGAAGTGATTAAATATGGCATTATTTGGGATAGTGAGTTTTTCGATTATCTCGAACAACATGTCGAGCCGTTGCTGGCGTTAGATCCCCAAGTATTAATCACGACCATTAAGACCTGTTGTGCAATCAAGGCCCAAGTCGTCACTCAAGATGAGACCGAGCATGGGGTACGCGCCCTCTTGAATCTTGGCCATACCTTTGGTCATGCCATCGAATCCGAAATGGGCTACGGTAACTGGTTACACGGTGAAGCTGTCGCAGCTGGCACAGTACTTGCTGCAAAAACCTCACAGGCGCTTGGTTTGCTCGATGAGTCAAAGGTTTGGCGAATTTGCCAGTTATTGGCCCGTTTTGATTTGCCAGTCAGTGCGCCAGAGTCAATGAATTTTGACAGTTTTATCAAACATATGCGACGAGATAAGAAGGTATTGGCTGGCGCGTTACGCTTAGTGCTCCCGACAGATATAGGTAGCGCTAAATTAGTAACTGGGGTGGATGACACCTTGCTGGCTGAGGTCATTAATCGCCGCTAATTTAAGGTGATCTGTGGACCCATTTGCATCGTCATTACTGCCTTCTCAAGAGTCTCTGTTGCAGAGACTGCAACATCTGGCTAGCTTTAATCAGCAACTGCATTTGATCTGTGGCGCTGATGGTGCCGGCAAAACTCAACTTCTCACCGCCTTGGCGGAGCAGCAAACCGCGCACCTAGTGTGGTTGTCTTGCCCTAAACATGCCAGCTTGCAAGAAATTCGTCGTAAAATCTTAGTGCAAATCTGCGGTGACAGTATTTTTGATGATGAGCAATCCTTGGTTCACACCTTAGGCCGACTACGACTGAGCAGCAGCCAACGTTTTCACTTGCTGATTGATGATGCCGATAATTTGAGTCCGGCGCTGTGGGCTGAACTCATGGTGTTATCGCAATTGCAAGTGCCGAAGTTGCAGTTGGCGTTTAGCCTCACTTGCCAACCCAGTTTTGTCCGCCATATGTTGTCGCAATTGACCGCTGAACAACAACAGCAATTTTTGTCGATTGATATTCCCGCGCTCAGCCAAGAAGAGCGGGTGGCGTTATATCATATGCTTTGTTGCCGCTGTGATGAGCTACCAAAGGTTTCTCGCCAACAAGTGCAGTCAGCGCTCGCAGCCCAAGCTGGGCTCCCCGCGGAGGTGGTAGCATGGCTCAATAGCCAGTTTATGCCCAAACCCAAGCCAAGATTCTCCCTTGCGCAGGGGGTGCTACTCTTAGTGGCGGTCAGTCTATCCCTGGCGATTGTGATGGGCTATGTGTTACTACAACAACAAACCCCCAAGCTAATGTTGCCTGTGACGACCTTTGTACACAGTGAGCAACAACTCACTCGTCTATCCGCTTATGCCAAGCAGATGTTGGCCGATCATTTTGCGCAGAGCTCGCGTTCAACCATAGCAATACCTGCGCCCTCTGAATCACAGTTACTGGTGATGGCAAACCCCGCTCAGACGCCCATGGTACTCAGTGCTGATAGCGCAGAGAGTAGCGACAGTGCCGATGCCGCGCCATCCAAAGCACCATCCGAGCTGCCAGCATCAACCGTGGCAGCGGTTGCAAGCGAGGTAGCCGCGACGCCGCCGTCAACAACGCCCACACCGCAAGATGTAGTCGTGACTCCCAAGGTGATCCCTGAGCAGGGTTATACCTTGCAGCTAGCGAGTCTCAAGCAATCGACATCGGCCGAGAGCATTTTACGGCGACTGAACACCGCTGAGGTGGCTTATATTGCCACCGATGGCCAATGGTTGATCTTGTTATTAGGTCAATTTACTACCGCAGAGCAAGCGGCAAGTTTTGGTGAGATGTTGGTGAGTCAATACGGCATCGCTAAGCCATGGGTTCGCCCTTGGCAAAAACTGCAGTCGATGTCAGTTAAGGCACTAACGGGCGATGAAATTTCTCAATAAACAGAGTACAATCGACAACTTCATTTTTTAGTATCCGTAGCTCAATGAAACAGAAACAGCGTGCCTTCTTAAAATGGGCCGGGGGTAAATACAAGTTAGTCGACACCCTCAGTCAATATCTGCCAGCAGGTAAACGCTTGGTAGAGCCTTTTGTGGGCGCAGGATCTGTGTTTTTAAATACTGATTATGAGAGCTACCTGCTGTGCGATATTAACCAAGATCTGATCAATCTGTATCAGATAGTGAAGCAGCATCCGCAAGAATACATCAAGGCCAGCAAGGCGTTGTTTGTACCTGAGATGAATCAAAAAGACGCCTATTATCAGCAGCGCTTAGCCTTTAATGCCAGCCAAGATAGCTTTGAGCGCTCAGTCTTGTTCTTGTATCTCAATCGTCATGGTTTTAATGGCTTGTGTCGTTATAACCGTAAGGGCGGATTTAATGTTCCCTTTGGTTCATATAAAAAGCCTTATTTCCCCGAAGCTGAACTGCGTGCTTTTTCAGAAAAAGCGCAGCGCGCCGAGTTTAAGTGCATCAGTTACCAGCAGGCTTTTAGTTTGGCTAAAGCCGGCGATGTGATCTATTGCGATCCTCCCTATGCGCCGCTTTCGACCACCTCCAGTTTCACCACCTATGTTGGCGCTGGATTTAGTCTCGATGATCAAGCCTTGTTGGCTCGTTTTTCACGCCACACCGCCATTGCTCGGGGCATCCCTGTATTGATTAGTAATCATGATATCGCCTTAACCCGCGAACTGTATCATGGCGCTAGAATGGGCAAAATTCAGGTCCAGCGCAATATCAGTCAAAAGGGGGCGAGTCGCACTAAGGTTGATGAGTTAATGGCCTTGTATGATGATACCTATCATGGTGAATTCGATATCAATGAGAGTTTGCTAAGCCTGCCTAACGACTGAGTACTAAGCTCACAATGGCCATTAGGCTGGCGACAAATATAACGGCTAATACTACTCCTGCGATGATAAAGGGCAGGGGGGATTGTTCAGAAAAATCTCGTTGGCGCTGCTGCTCAGACTGCACCCCTAAAAATGCGGCGGCTGCACTCATAAAGGCTTGAACATGCTTGTTCACGATTGCGGGCTAGGTTGGAATTTTTCGTCGTCGCTCTTCGGGGTCGATTGAGCAATCAGTTCGAGTAAGTCGATAAAATGAAATTGCATTGAACGGCTATTACCACTAAACCATTGGCTCCAACTGACTTGTTGCGCGGCGATGGCGCAGCGATTTAATGGATGGCTAGTGGGTAAGCTGGTATCAATGTGGGTACTGAGATTTTCACAAGCACTCGCCTGCGGCTCTCGGGCCGTTAGGTTGAGTAACACCAATACTGATATTGCAATGGTTGACGCTAAATACACTCTAAACATCGGGCGCAATCCTTGGTACTTGTTCAAAACGTAAACGGATTATAGCAAGTCAGTCTAAAAATTAAACTCTTAAGTGATGTTTAATTAACATCTCGGCGCGCAATTTTCACCCATAGCGTTGGAATTATGGTGGCCGAGAGCGGTAGAATAGCGTTTTTGTTACCCGACGATTTCCGAGATAATAATATGCGCCCTTTCTTGATTGCTCCTTCGATTTTATCCGCCGACTTTGCCCGTTTGGGGGATGATGTTGCCGCGGTATTGGCCGCCGGTGCCGATGTGGTTCACTTTGATGTGATGGATAACCATTATGTGCCTAACTTAACGATTGGTCCTATGGTCTGCCAAGCTCTGCGTGAGTATGGTATTACGGCTGATATTGATGTCCATTTGATGGTTAAGCCTGTTGATCGTATTGTCCCTGATTTTGCTAAGGCCGGTGCGTCGATTATCACCTTTCATCCGGAAGCGTCAGAGCACGTAGATCGCACGCTGCAATTAATTAAAGAAAGTGGCTGTAAAGCGGGCTTGGTGTTTAATCCTGCGACGCCGCTGCATTATCTCGATCATGTGATGGATAAGCTCGATGTGATTTTGTTGATGTCGGTCAATCCAGGCTTTGGTGGTCAATCCTTTATTCCGAGCACGCTTGATAAGCTGCGCCAAGTGCGGGCACGTATTGATGCCAGTGGCTTTGATATTCGTCTTGAAGTGGATGGTGGGGTTAAGACCGACAATATTGCTGAGATTGCCGCTGCAGGAGCCGACATGTTTGTGGCGGGCTCGGCTATCTTTAGCCAACCTAACTATAAGACAGTGATCGATGAGATGCGTCAGCAGTTGGCGACGGTAGCCTAATCATGATCAACCATCAGGATATTAAGGCCATCGCGTTTGATCTCGATGGCACCCTAGTCGATAGCGTGCCGGACTTATGTGCGGCCACCCAAGCGACGCTTGTGCAGCTTGGGTGGGAGAGCTGTGATCAAGTGCAAGTGCGTTCATGGGTAGGCAATGGCGCGCAAATGCTGATGCGTCGAGCCATGACCCATGGTTTATCGCGCTCGGTAACTGCAGATGAGTTAGCGGTGGCTATGCCAGTGTTTATGCAACATTACCAAGCTAACTTGCACAGCAAGAGTCAGTTGTATCCTGAGGTGTTATCCGTGCTAACACGGTTAAAGGCGCAGGGTTACCGATTAGCGGTGATCACCAACAAACCCCATCGCTTTAGTGTGCCATTACTGGCGAGTTTTGGTTTAACCGAGCTGTTTGAAATGGTGCTAGGCGGCGACTCGCTCGCGGCGATGAAACCGGATCCCTTGCCATTAAATCACTTGCTGAGTGAGTGGCGGTTAATGCCTGAGCAATTAATCATGGTCGGTGATTCAAAAAATGACATTCTCGCGGCAAAAGCCGCGAATGTTCGCTCAATCGGCTTGACCTACGGCTACAACTACGGTGAAGATATTGGGCTTTACGGCCCTGATGCCGTATATGATCAATTTTCAGAGATATTGACCTGGTTTCCCCAGGCTTAATCAATAGCGGAGCGATGTTTCAATGACTAAACCCATAGTACTAAGCGGTGCCCAACCGTCAGGTGAATTGACCATAGGTAACTACATGGGCGCACTTCGTCAGTGGGTCGCCATGCAAGATAGCCATGAGTGCCTGTATTGCGTAGTTGATTTACATGCCATTACAGTACGTCAAGAAGCCGCTAAGTTGCGTCAAGCGTGCCTCGACACCTTAGCCTTGTATTTGGCCTGTGGTGTCGATCCTAAAAAGAGCACTGTGTTTATGCAGTCACAGGTGCCGCAACACGCACAGCTAGGCTGGATCTTAAATTGTTTTACCCAAATGGGTGAATTGAGTCGGATGACGCAGTTTAAAGATAAGTCGCAAAAGCACGCCAACAACATTAACGTCGGCCTGTTTGGATACCCAGTGTTGATGGCGGCCGACATTTTATTGTACCAAGCAAATGAAATCCCAGTCGGCCAAGATCAGAAGCAACATTTAGAATTGACCCGCGACATTGCTAATCGATTTAATAATGTATATGGCGACACCTTCACTGTACCGGAGCCGTTTATTCCTGAGCATGGTGCTAAGGTGATGTCGCTGCAAGATCCACTGAAGAAAATGTCTAAATCTGACGATAACCGCAATAATGTGATTGGCTTGCTGGAAGATCCAAAAGTGGTGATGAAGAAGATTAAAAAGGCGATGACCGATGGTGATGAGCCGCCAGTCGTTCGCTATGACTTAGAGAATAAAGCCGGTGTGTCTAACTTATTGAGCTTAATGTCTGGGGTGACGGGTGAGTCGATTGCTAGCCTAGAAGCTCAGTTTGAAGGTCAAATGTATGGTCACCTTAAAGTGGCGACCGGTGAAGCTGTGGTGGCCATGTTGGAGCCGTTGCAGCAACGCTTCCGTGAGTTCCGTAACGACGAAGCCTATCTTAATTCTGTCATGCAAGATGGGGCTGAGCGTGCACAAATTCGTGCCGCCAAGACCCTTAAAGATGTGTCTGAGAAGATTGGGTTATTGGTGTAATATCACCTCTGAGTATCTTGCCGGCTTATGCCGGCATTTTTATTGGGGCTTGAGCCAGTTGCTGGTGTAACCAAGTGCGCAGATTATCGATCCCCGGATCGCTAAGTCGTTGACGGCGACAACTAAACAAAAACTCAAACCCAGTATGAATATCGGGCCAAGGTAAGGCGATCAACCGGCCTTGCTCAATATCTTGCTCCACCATAAAGTCAGAGGCTAACGCGACGCCTAAACCGGCAATCGCCGCTTCAATCGCCAGCAACACGTGGCTGACAACTTGGTGGGTGGTGGTGTCATCGAAGGGTATCTGATTATGCTGGCACCAGCGGGGCCAATCTAATCCCCACTCGCCCTCATCTACAATTAACAACATATATGCATGGAAGTCCGCTAAGCTCATCGGCGCATGCTGTTGCGCGTAGCGGGGGCTGCAGACGGCAATGAGGCGCTCTTGGAGTAAACACTCCTGATGATAGCCTCTGGGCGCTTTTTGGCCGGTGATCAACATATCGGCATTGAGGATCGAGAGCTCAGGATCTTGACTGACCATCTCCAAGCGTAATTTCACCTCGGGGTAATGGCGGTTGAAATCAGCCAGACGCGGGATCAACCATTTCACGGCAAAAGAGCTGTAGATCACCAAGATCAATTCTTGATTGGGCGAGCCTTTCGCTTGCTGGCAAAGATTCGATAATTCATTAAATTCACGCTCCAACCCTTTGGCTAATTGCTCACCTTTAGGGGTGAGGGTGAGCTGGCGCCGACTGCGATCGAATAAATGGTTACCAAAATATTGTTCTAACATGCGAATTTGATGGGATACCGCGCTTTGACTAATACACAGCTCAACCCCCGCTTGCGAAAAATGCTGCAACCTTGCCGCCGCTTCAAATACTTGCAGGGCACGGAGTGGTGGGAGTTTTCTCACAATATTTTCATCCAATCAAACCAATGCATGAACTCTTGCCGCCGCTTCAAATACCTGCAGGGCACGGAGTGGTGGGAGTTTACTTATAGTATATTCATCTAATTAATACCTTGTATGAATCTAGCTCATGTAATGGCAAAAAACATCATTTTTAGTGATGATATTCAATGGCTATCATGGCGCCAATACTAAAATTGAGTGTCAATCATGAACAACAAAGTGGTACTGGGGCTATTACTCTTAATCGCCGGCAACCTGTTTAGCGCCTTATATGATGTCAGTATTAAGTGGTTACCGAGCGACACTAACGCCACCACGTTTTTACTGGTGAGGCAAATCACTTCGATATTTATCTTAATGCCATTTTGGTTATGGGTCGGCAAGCCGCAACCCCAGCAATGGGGTATCCACTGGTGGCGCGCTAACATAGGCGCCGTTGGTGCATTGGGGTTAGTGATTGGTATTATGGCGCTGCCCTTAGCAAGTGTGAGCGCGCTGTTTTACACTGCTCCCTTGATGATCATGGTTCTTGGCTATGTGTTCTTAAAAGAGCGAGTGACCTTAGGTCAGTGGGGATGCGCCTTGTTGGGCATGATAGGAGTCGTGTTGATTCTAAAGCCCGGCGCCATGGCGTGGGCCGGCATTGCGGTATTATTTAGCGCCTTTACCTTTGCGATTTGCCAGCTGACTTTGCGCAAAATGTCGTTTAATGATCACCCCATTGTTCCGCTGATGTTGTATAACTTATTGGCCTTACCTTTGGTGTTGTTGATGGCTGTTGTGCAGGGCATTGAAGGGCTGAGTTGGTCGTTATTGATGGTGGCCGTCGCGAGTAATGTGTGCTTATTGGTTTATCACTGGTTCTGTGTGTTGGCTTATCGGCAGGCGCAGGCCGGAGAAATTGCTATTGCTGAATACTCGGGCTTATTATTTATCGTATTCTTCGGTTGGCTGTTGTTTGATGAATGGCTCGATAACCTGGCATGGTTAGGTGCGGCGTTGGTGGTATTGCCGTCATTGCTGTTGCCACAATTGAAAAAATTGCGCCGGCTAAAATCGGCTCAGCTAGGGGTTACTCCAGATACTCAAAAACTTTAATCACCTTACGCACACCGGCGGTATTACGGGCGACGTCGACGGCGATATTGGCCTGATCTTTGGTGACTAATCCCAGCAAATAGACTTCGCCATTTTCGGTGACAACTTTAATTTTACTGGTATCTAGCCCTTGCGCGTTGAGCATGCGTCCTTTGACCTTGGTGGTGATCCAAGTGTCATTACTGCGGGTGGTGAACGAGGTGGGATTACCGATGCGGATCTGGTTATGCAGTTTGCCTCCGAGCTTAAGCTCTTTGACCGTATGGACCGCCTTGTCGCGCAGCATGGTGTTGGGCGCTTGACCAATGAGTAGGGTGTTGCCATTGATCACAACCCCAGAAATATTGGTTTGGTTGTGGACATCTTGTTGTTTGGCCAAGGCACTAGCGATTTCAAAATCGGCATTGGTATCATCAAGTTGGGTACGAAGGCTGCGCTCGTCGTTGATAGCAACAGCCCCGCCTACTGCACCGACCATCACCACTCCGGCGCAGCCGGAGAGGAGAGGGACGATTAACAACAAAGGCACTAGCCTTTTCATGCTTGCTCATCCTGAGGGAACAGGGTTTGGTCAATGTTGTCACATAAGCAATGGATCACCAATAAGTGCACTTCTTGAATACGTGCGGTGACATTAGATGGCACTCGAATTTCAACATCGCCACCACCCAGTAAGCCTGCCATGGCGCCGCCATCTTTGCCGGTTAATGCCACTATGGTCATGTCGCGGCTTAATGCAGCTTCCATGGCCTTAATCACATTGCTTGAATTACCACTGGTGGAAATCGCAAGCAAAATATCGCCTGGTTGACCTAAGGCTAAAATTTGCTTCGAGAAAATCTCATCATAGCTATAGTCGTTAGCAATGGCGGTGATGGTGGAGGTGTCCGTTGACAGGGCAATCGCGGGTAGCGGTGGACGCTCAATTTCATAGCGATTCAGTAATTCAGCCGAAAAATGCTGAGCATCACCCGCACTGCCGCCATTGCCACACGCCAGAATCTTATTGCCACCTAGCAGGCAATGCACCATCATTTCCGCGGCCATAGCGATTGATTCTGGCAGGGCTTCTGCCGCGTCAATTTTGGTTTGGATGGACTCGGTAAAACTGCCTTTGATACGTTCTAACATCAACTAAACCTTACTCATTCTGGATGATCTCAAGTAGACATTGTCTACCAATTGCCGATCTTGGTGGCTAAAAGGCATCCTTTAACCACTGGAACTCTTGGTTGTCGATTGCTAATACATCGCAACGACAAGGTGCATCAATTTGGTGGAGTTGCAAATAATGACTTGCCGCTCGACGCAAACGTTGAATTTTTTGGGGGCTAACCGCCGCCATTGCCCCACCGAATCCTTGGTGAGTTCGGTATTTTACCTCGACAAACACCCAATAGTCATTGTCTCTCATCACGAGATCAAGCTCACCAAAGGGGTAGCGCACATTGCTTGCCACATGCACTAGGCCGCGAGCCTGTAAATACTGGCAAGCGAGTTGTTCGGCGTCGGCGCCACTGAGTGTCATAGTGGCTTTAAACTACCGCGTTGGTATTTACCCCAACTCAAGTGCCGAATAATATCCCCATTAGCTTGTACGGCTAACTTGCCCGTCAGGCCTTGGTACTGATATCCCTGAAAGGCACGTAACTGCGCCAATTTATTCACTAACGAGAGGGAATCATACCCCATAGCAAACAAACGTTTTTGACTATTTTGCCATCTTGGGAACACGCTGCCAATTGCTTGGGTTTCTGCCGTCGGCGAAATCAACCATGGAATATCGCTGACAGTTAAATTATTAAATTCAATTGCATTGCGATCACCTTCGAGACGGCTACGGCTGCTGGTATATAAGGGCGCTGGAGTGCTAAATACACTGACGTTTACGTCGATAAATGGCTTTAGCAAGCTCAAGTCATTGGGCCCTGAAATCATATAAATAGCATCTACATCTTGGCGTGAACGAAAGTCTGCTTCGACCTGAGTCCCCAATAATTCCTTCATCCGGGTAATGCGCTCTTGGCTATCTTTGACCCCTAAGGCTTGTTGTACCGCTAATTTCATCTTGTCGCCGGCCTGATAATAATGGATTTCAGCCGCCTCGTCGCCGAGTTGCTGCCAACGCTCAGCAAAGCTGGTAGCCATACGACGGCTGGTGGCGTCGTCACTGACTAACAGTAATGGATGACGAATGCCATCTTGGTAGAGGCGATTGGCGCCATCTTGAGCCTCTTCGGTAGGTGATAGGGCAAAGAAATACTGATCTTGACCCGTCACCTTTTGCTCAACTTGATTAAGGTACAACTGCGGCACGGTATGCGGCAGTTGGTTGACTTCAGTCACGGCACTGGGCAACAGCGGCCCAATAATAAATTCGGCTCCAGCAGCCAAGGCTTGCTGGTAGGCCTCGGTCGCACTGTTGGCCGTGTCAAAAAAGTTGACGCTAACCCCTTGTTCAGGCTCCGCCAGATACGCATCAATGATGCCTTGTTTGATCGGATCGGCTAAGGCGGCAAACTTACCCGACAATGGCAGTAATACCGCAATATTGGTTGGGCTGTAGGGCTGCGTATTGAGCGCGTTTTGTAAGTCTTGAGGCAAGCTCTTCGCGGCGGGATGCATCGGATTTTGACGCTGCCATTGGCCGAGATAGCGTACTAATTGACTAGGATCCACCGCAAAATGTTTCGCGATATATGCCAGTTGTAGCCAGCCGGCAAAGCGGGGATCTTGACTCGATTGGTAGTGGCTCAGGGTCTCTTCGGGCAAGGTTTGTAATACGCGCCACAGATGGTTTTGAACCGCTAAACTGGCGTTTTTCGGCACATAGCGACTGAGCTCGTTTAACGCCTTCGCTTGCTGATAGTATTCAGACAGTGAGCCCAAGATACTGGCTTGTAATTGCCAACGATTGGCGAGTTGCCAGTTAGCCAGTTGCCATTGGCTGGGGTAATTTAATAATTCGAGGGCGGCTCTATCTTGCCCTTGTTGTTGCAGCGACCACGCTTGTAAGTAACGATACTGGGCTTGCAATTCTTGAGTGGGGGCCAGCGAACTAGCTAAAGAACTTAGGATGTGGTCAGCGGATAAATAATCCCCTTGCTTAAGATAAGCTTGGCTCGCCAACAGCAGCAGTCGTTGTTTGCTGTCTGCGGTGGTGGCCAATTGCGCTTGTGCTAAATAGTCCTGCGCTGACTCGTTGGCGTTGGCCAGTGACACTTGAGTTTCTGGCGCTTTCGGCGCGGGTGTTTGGGTCGCACAGCCGCCTAATGTTAAGGCAAACACTGTCAGACAAATAAGTTGTGAACGATTTAGGCTTTTCAACACTTGGCGTTACTCATGGTAAGATGCTGGCTTTAGTTTAACCTTGTCTCTGGCCCTGCGAAAGTATTGGATGAATATTGGGGTCTGGCAGTTTGATTTCTGAGGTAAATATGACCCTAGCGGCCAATGTGGAATCGTCACTTAATTTGGCACTGTATATAGTGCCAACCCCGATAGGTAATCTTGCCGACATGAGTCAGCGTGCCCAAGAGGTGTTGCATCAGGTGGATTTGATTGCCTGTGAAGATACCCGCCACAGTGGCAAGTTATTAAGCCATTTTGGGATTAGCACCAAAACCATGGCGTTGCATGATCATAATGAGCGAGCTCGCGCGCAATATATTGCTGAACTGCTTGGTCAAGGTAAGCGTATTGCCTTGATCTCAGATGCGGGCACCCCACTGATCTCTGATCCTGGCTATCACTTAGTCACCCAGGTGCGTGAGGCGGGATTTGATGTGGTGCCGTTGCCAGGGCCTTGCGCGGCGATTACCGCACTCAGCGCCTCGGGTTTGCCGTCAGATCGCTTTAGTTTTGAAGGTTTTTTACCGTCGAAAGAAAAGTCGCGTATCGATAAACTGACCGGGCTAATGGAAGATCCTCGCACTTTGATTTTCTACGAGTCGCCTCATCGCATCGAATATAGCCTCGAGGCGATAGTGCAGGTACTCGGGGCCGATAGGCAAATTGTGATGGCACGTGAAGTCACCAAAACCTTTGAAACTTTTCTGTGTGGCTCGGCAGCAGAGGTGCTGGCGAAAGTACAAAGCGATCCTAATCAACAGAAGGGTGAAATTGTGCTCATGTGCCATGGTTTCATTCAAGACGATGAGGAGGCGATTGCTGCCCCAGTATTGGCAACCTTACGCTTACTTTGCACCGAACTGCCGTTGAAAAAGGCTGCAGCGCTGGCCGCACAAATTCACAATGTTAAGAAAAACGCCCTGTATAAATACGGTTTAGAGGCGGGTTTATAAGCAGTTGTTCGGCTTTTGTCCTAACGACAACGAATAAGGGTTGGAGGGGGCGAAGGCATAGGCTATAATCGCCGCCGAGTTGGCCAGACAGTCGCTGCGTTCGTAAGAACGGGGAGGAAAGTCCGGGCTCCATAGAGCAGGGTGCCAGGTAACGCCTGGGCGGCGTGAGCCGACGACCAGTGCAACAGAGAGCAGACCGCCTGCCTGATTTATCAGGTCGGTAAGGGTGAAAGGGTGCGGTAAGAGCGCACCGCGCGGCTGGCAACAGTTCGTGGCATGGTAAACTCCACCCGGAGCAAGATCAAATAGGGTTCCACTGCTTACTTAGGTAAGTTAATGCGTGGCTCGCGTTGGAACCGGGTAGATTGCTTGAGCCGTTGAGCGATTAACGGCCTAGATGAATGACTGTCCAAGACAGGACCCGGCTTATCGGCCAACTCACCTCATTCAACAATAAAGCCTCACAGCAATGTGAGGCTTTGTTGTTTCTAATGCGTTATAAGTCACCCGCCTAGAAGCGATTTCTTACTTGAAAGCGCCATTCCCAGCTATCAATATTGGGCCCAGTGGTGATCGGCACTGATAGATCAATATGAGCGACATGACCATAGCTCGAGCGCGAAGAAAATAGGCGGGCGCCAATGCCAACGCTGCCAATGGGGCCTGTAACAGCATTGTTAGCGTCATTGCCACCGAACGCTTGGCCTATGTCGGCAAAGGCCGCCCAGCCGAGTTCGGCCAACTGAAAAAGATTGATATTGGGATAATGCCTAATCTCTGAGGTCAGCAACCATTGTTGATCGCCGTATTGGTAATCATTGGAATAACCGCGCAAGCCGGTGTCATCACCGAGTGCGCTCGGCATATCTAGCGGCAGGTTGCGGCTCGTGCTAAGGCGTAATTTGTTATAGGTGCTCCACTTGGGATTAATGGTATAAAAATATTCTGCGCTGACTTGAGCCCAGTAATAATCAGTAATCGCGGTGTTGAGGACGGCTTTCGCTTCGAACTGAGCGAATAATAAGTGATCATCTTGCTCAAAGCCGACACTGCTAAACCCTTGAAGATGATACCCCGGCGCTGAGCTGCGCCGATCTCGGGTTTCCAATCCTAATTGCCAATAGTGATAGAAGCCTAAGTTAATGTCTTCGCTGTGATTGATGAGATGGATATTGTTGAATACTTTAAACTGATTTTGCACCGACTCCCACGCTAACCACGGGTAGAGAAAATCACGATCTTCGGGCAAGGGGCCATTGGGGTAAACTGGGCTGAAATAAAACTGATGCTGATCAGAGGTCACCCCAGCAATGATGCGTTGACTGCGCTGTTGATCGAACGCATGTAACCAACCATATTGGCCACTATAAAATTGAATATCATGCCGAAATTCGTTGATGTCTTCGCCATTTTGTTCGAGGGTATCGGTGCTAACGTCATCGAGATATTCCAGTTGATAACTGGAGTCACCGTCTAAGGTATAAAAAGGCTTAGTAAAAAGGACATGGCTGACTTGGCCATCGCTATTATCGTAAAAATCCATGGCTAGAGTGGCATGTGGTATCCAGTTAATCGGCATGCTAAATGCGAATTTATAACCAGTTCGCTCTTGATCTGACTGATATTTAACGCGAGTGCGGACCCCTAACCCCAACAAGTTGTCCTCTTTAAGACCAATGGCAAATTTGTTTTCACCGCCAGTGCGACTCGCACTAAAGGTGGGCAATAGTGACCAGTTATCCCAAGTTTGCACCAGCAGTGGTTGCTCGGCACAGTCACGCTCTTGTTGACTGGGTTCAATAGCGGTGATTTTTGCTTCTCGAATGTAAGGTTCGGCGCGCAGTAAGCGTTCGGCTTCGGCAATTTGCTCTGGGGTGACCTGCTGGCCTTCTTCAAGGCTAAGCTGGTTGATGATCACTTGCTCTTTGGTATTGATATGCAGTGCATTTGCCCAGCGGTGAATGAAAAAGCTGTCATCTAAGCTTTCATCAAAAATGTCATTGGCTTCGATGGTTATCTGGCCCACCGTGATAGGTGCGGTGGGCGGGGCCTTGTTGGTTGTTGGCAGGCATAGATCATTCTCTGCCGCGATGGCAGTCGGTGCGAACAATATGATGACTAACGTAACGTAAAATTTTGGCACCGATGAGCTCCATGCAGGCGTATATTACATTCTAATAACATACGCAATCTGCGAGGACGTCAAGTTTATGGCCGGATATATATTATAAATATTTTTCAGCCGCTTGAGACTGCCGTTATGCCAACTTATCTAACTCAGCGCTTATAACGTCGATCGCGGCGGCACGGCTACATTGGCAAAAATTAGACCAGCAATCAGCGACATAAAAATTAAAAAAACCTGAGAACCAATATGGGCCTGATTGAGTACCACTTGGCCAGACACTAAGGAGCTTAACCCTAAATAGGTCTTACTTCCGGGCACCAAGATAACTATCCCTTGTAATAATGCGATGGTGGCGGGGGCGTGCATCCAGCGACTGTAGAGGTTGGCATAAATTCCCACGGCCAACGCACCCACAAAAATACCGATAGATTCCCCGAGATAGATCCCGCCGAGCATGGCAAAAACGAAGGCGATGATCCCAGCGCTGATCCCCCAGGGAGCATCTTTAGGCCTGGCTTTAAATAGCACCACTAACAAACAAGAAAGAAAAGGTACTGCACTCCATAATGCCCAGCGCGGTAAAGGTTCTGACATGATGGTGGTGGGGGTGCCAAATATCGCTTGAGCCAGCATGATGCCGAGTAAACCGCCAAAGTAAAGTTTACAGAGCAACATCAAGGCATCCATGATGCGGGCGGTGCCAGAAATCAAATCTCTGGCAGCCAGTTCGGCCAAGCCTAAGGTTAATGCCAGCCCCGGCACGAATACGATAATACCTGATAGGATCAACACAGGAATATTGACTAAGGGATCAATAAAGGCGATTGCGGTGGCACTAAAGGCACAAATGATGGCCGCTAAAGGCTCGAGCATTTCAGCCAGCCTAGGAGATTTTTCGGCTAACTTCACCAAGATAAATACCATCATCCCCAAAGGGCATGACCATAAAACATCGTGCCAACCACTGGCAATCAGCATAGAAAATGCCGCGGGCGTTAAAGTAAAAGCCATCCCAGTAACCAAGGTATTGTAAGCCGAGGGTTTATCAATAATCTCAGTTAAGCGTTCATTGGCCTCGCCGAGATCCCGGCTACCGTCGAGCACTTCGTCGACTAAATCATCACAGCGAGCTAATGAGCCAAGATCAAGATCGCCAGGCTTAACCCGCGCCATGTGATTATATTCTTGGTCATCGCCATGATTAAGCACAAAGGTCATGGTGGTGGGGGTAATTAAAAAATAGCCATCTAACCCCAAGTGAGCCGACACGCGGCGCAAATGTGTTTCTAAACGGTAGGCGGGCGTACCATATTGGTGCAACGCTTTGCCTAATTTAATGATAAAACGGCGTTTTAGAGCGAACTCAATCGGTTCCATAGGGGGTAGTTATACGTTATCGAAATGGCGGGGAAATTTTAGCGTGAATGCCTTGAATTGTTAACGCTTTTGTTTGTATTGTGATTGATTATTTTGAAATATTTATATAGGTGGAGTAAATGTTACTAATTACCGGGCTGTTTGGCGCGTTCACCGGATTATTTATCTTGATATTGACCTACCGAGTCGTCAGGGTTCGGCGTTCGCAAAAGATTGGCATAGGGTCTGGCGGCAATGCTCAATTAGCATTGGCTCGGCGAGTGCATGAAAATCTACTCGAAAATGCACCTATTTTTCTGATCTTACTCGCTTGCGCTGAAATCAATCAGGGCTCTGCGGCCGCCTTGTATGTGATAGGGCTTGTCTGGATGGTCGCGAGATTATTGCATGCGCTGGGATTGACGCTGGGGCAAGGAGGTTATCATCCGGGCCGATTTTATGGGGTGTTACTGACTTGGCTGGTCATCACTGCCTTATGTTTGCTCAATTTATGGCAATACCTAAAGTTTGCGTTAGCATGAATCTTATCGTTGGCGCATCTGCGGAGGCATCGCTGCTTTATTAGTCGCCCCATTGCCTGCTTGCCTGCTATACTGCGCGCCATTTCGGAGGCCTAGTCGGTGATGCCATTGCAGCAAACTAGGTTGTGTCTCCTGTAAAGTTTAATGATGAAGGTTAACCAGTCACTATGCATGTTGAATCCAGCTTGTTTTCATATCCTAAATTTTGGGCTGAATGTTATGGTGTTGCGCCATTTTTGCCCATGTCTCGTCGCGAGATGGATAAGTTAGGGTGGGATAGTTGCGATGTGATCTTGGTGACGGGGGATGCCTACGTCGATCACCCCAGCTTTGGGATGGCCGTGATTGGCCGGATGCTCGAGGCCCAAGGTTTTAGGGTAGGCATTATTGCCCAGCCAGATTGGTCGAGCAAAGATGACTTTATGCGTCTGGGTAAGCCGAATTTATTCTTTGGCGTCACTGCGGGCAATATGGACTCGATGATCAATCGTTATACCGCGGATCGTAAATTACGCCATGATGACGCTTACACCCCAGGTAATCTTGGAGGCAAGCGCCCCGATCGCGCGGTTACTGTGTACACCCAACGCTGTAAAGAAGCCTTTAAAGACGTGCCGGTGGTGATTGGTGGCATCGAAGCCAGTTTGCGCCGTATTGCTCACTATGACTATTGGTCTGATAAAGTCAGGCGAAGCGTGATTTTTGATGCCAAGGCTGATTTATTGATTTATGGCAATGCAGAGCGCCCCTTGGTTGAGGTCGCCCATCGGTTGGCTGCCGGTACACCAGTGGCGGAGCTAAACGATGTGCGCGGAACCGCCATAATTGTTAAGCAAGCGTTGGCCGAATGGCGCGGCATGGATTCTCGTAAGCTTGACCAGCTGCATAAGATCGATCCCATCCCTAATCCTTATGGTGCGGATGATGTCGGTTGTCAAAATCTCTCCGGCCCAAGTGAGGCGAAGATTTTTGACAATGACGCCCCTAAACCAATCAGCGTGCAGCCACCGAAACCTAAGCCTTGGGAAAAAACCTATGTGCTGCTGCCTGCATACGAGAAGGTGAGTGGCGATAAATATTTATATGCCCATGCATCGAGGATTTTACACCAAGAGCAGAATCCCGGCTGTGCCCGCGCCTTATTGCAACCTCATGGTGATCGGGCGGTGTGGGTCAATCCGCCGGCATGGCCATTAAATACCGATGAGATGGATGCGGTATTTGATTTGCCTTATCAGCGCATTCCGCATCCAGCCTATGGCAATGACAAGATCCCTGCCTATGACATGATTAAGACGTCAATCAACATTATGCGCGGTTGTTTTGGTGGCTGCTCTTTCTGTTCGATCACTGAGCATGAAGGCCGAATTATTCAGAGTCGCTCGCAGGCGTCAATCATCAAAGAAATAAACGACATTCGTGACAAGGTGCCTGGATTTACTGGGGTGATCTCCGATCTTGGCGGCCCCACGGCCAATATGTATCGGTTGGGCTGTAAAAGCGAAAAGGCCGAAAAGACCTGCCGCCGATTGTCGTGTGTCTACCCTGCTATTTGTGGTCATTTAGACACAGATCATCAGCACACCATCGATTTATATCGTGCCGCCCGCGATGTGCCGGGCATCAAGAAAGTCTTGATTGCCTCAGGCGTGCGCTATGATCTCGCCATTGAAGACCCTCGCTATGTTAAAGAGTTGGCCAAATACCATGTGGGCGGTTATTTAAAAATCGCGCCAGAGCATACCGAGCACGGACCATTATCTAAGATGATGAAGCCTGGGATGGGCACCTATGACAAGTTTAAAGAGCTGTTTGATAAGTTCTCTAAAGAGGCCGGCAAACAGCAGTATTTGATCCCTTACTTTATTTCGGCGCATCCTGGCACGACCGATGAAGACATGGTTAACTTGGCATTGTGGCTTAAAGAGCGTCGTTTCAAATTGGATCAGGTGCAAAACTTTTACCCATCACCGATGGCCAATGCCACCACGATTTATCACACGGAATTAAATTCGTTAAAAAATGTTAAGCATGGCAGCGAGCAAGTCGCCGTACCGAAAAAAGGCCGTCAACGCCGCTTGCACAAGGCGTTCTTGCGCTATCATGACGCGGCTGGTTGGCCACTCATTCGTGAGGCATTGCAAGCCATGGGCAAGGCGTATTTAATCGGCACCGGCCCGCAGTGCTTAGTGCCACCTGAAGGTCGTCATGAAGGTAAAAACTGGGGTAATATGCCGGCGGCGAAAGGCCAGCAGGCTGCCACCCGCTTCAGTGATAAGCAGCATGATCGACGTAAAGCGTCGCCGAAGCCGACCAAGCACAACACGGCTAAGTCACCGTCGGAGCGTGAGCGACCAGCGGCACCTAAAAAACCCGCTAAGGTACCAACCCCCGACAAACGTCCATCTGGTGCTCGGGGCCCTAAACCGATTTTTGGTAAGTCAATTGCCGGCGGTAATAAACCGAGAAAAGGGCAATAATCTCCGGCAACGGTATTGAGATTGGTCGATCAGAGGTAATGATGAGCGAAAGCGAATACAGCGAGCACGGTTTTTGGCAGAAATTAACAAACTATGCGCGCCAAGCTGGACTAGAGGTCGTTGAGAAGGCGTTATGGCTGTATTACGCGGCGCAGCGACCGGATACCCCCAAGTGGGCTAAAGCCGTCATTTTTGGTGCGCTTGGTTATTTTATTATGCCGATAGATGCGATCCCAGATTTAACACCAATGATGGGCTTTACCGATGATTTAGGGGCGTTAGCCGCCGCCATTGGCATGGTGTCCATGTACATAGACGATGAGGTTAAACAGCAGACATCAGCACGATTACAAGCTTGGTTTGGTTGATGTTTTAACACCATGATGACTGCTGTGATGTGAAGACAATGTCGGTGTTTATTGCCGGCTTGTGGTAGATTATTACCTCCCTACACCTGAGGTAATAATCATAATGACATCGAACCTCCCGCTATATGCCGTGTTAGTTAGCGGCTTATCCTTGCCCATGCTCGCCAATGCGATGGCACCAGAGCAAGAGGCCTTCTTTGATGCGATTCAACAGCACTGTGGCAAAGCGTATGCAGGCACTGTGGTCAATGGCAATGAGGCGGATAGCAGCTTTGCTAACAAGCCCTTGGTCATGCACGTACGCGAATGTTCCGAGCATCAAATAAAAATACCGTTTCATGTGGGTGATGATCATTCGCGCACTTGGGTGATCACCAAAACGGCCACGGGTCTGCAGCTAAAGCATGATCACCGTCATCAAGATGGCCATTCCGATAAGGTGACTATGTATGGAGGTGATACGCTGACAGCTGGCAGTGCTAAGTTGCAGTCATTTCCGGTCGATGCTTTTTCCATTGCCAATTTTACCGACAATGGCTTGAGTCAATCGGTGACCAATGTTTGGCATATGGGTATAGATGACAATAGCTTTAGCTATCGTTTAACCCGAGAAAATCGCGATTTTTACGTTGAATTCGATTTAAGTGAGTCCGTGGCGCTCCCGCCCACGCCTTGGGGTCATCAATAACCTATCAATGAGCTTGGCTTCCCCCATGACATGAGGGGCCAAGCTCATCGGAATGTCAGAGTTAGTAAGGGGTGAAGCTAAACGCTTGACCGGCTAATGCCGCTTCGTACATTAAGCCACCTTTGGCTAAAGTGAATACTGTCATGCCGTTAATATATTGGGCCGAGGCCGCCGAGCCTGCTTGTGCACTGGTGCCGGTCGTCCCCGCTTGTGCATTGACGCCAACATTCAGTGCCACCGCTGAGGCTTGGGCACCAAATTCAAAACTGCCGCTGGTAAAGGTGTCATATGCCTGACGATTTTCAAAAAAGATGATTTCGCTGTAGGCTTGCCCACCCAGCTGAAACCCAATAGACACCTGGCTTAAGCTAGTACTCCCCGTCGCTTGGCCATTGGCAAACACCTTGCCTTCGCCATAAGCGGCGCCAATCCCGAATCCCCCTTTGCCTACCGTAGGAAATAAGGCATAGCCATAAGCAGAGGCAAAAAATGAGTGAGTTTCGCCAGCTTGCTTAAATTTCGCCAATGCAGCTTGGTAGCTGTCATTGGCTGAAGCATGGCTTGAAAATAATATCACCACGAATAATGCGGCAGCTCTCAGTATCAGTGTCATCCTGACTCTCCATTAACAAAACGTACTTAAGAATAACGGTAATTTAACTAGGCGCCTAGTTTATGCTGACTATTTATGACTTGGGGGCTCGGTCAATACTTTATGCAAAAACGCTAGCTCTTCCGAATCGAGTAACTGGCTGCTCGCTTTGGCGTGATTCGCCGGCGTGATAGAGAGCTTACCGCGTAAATATGCGGCGCGAGTGATCTGCTTTAGGCCATAGAAGGCCAACGCATAGATGCTGATCAACATCAGTAATCGCGGTAGTACCAAACTTGCCGCGGGCAAATCGATGTAAAAATAAAAGGGCACAGTTAGCATTAGGGTGCGGATTAACCAGTTCACCATCAGGCATAAGGTGAGTACCAGTAACCAGCGAAACTTGATGTCTCTTAAGCTCATTTGATGAGCGCGGCTTGCTCGGCCTCGAAATTGCCTTAGTGTATTGAATATCAAGAAAAAATAAATTGTCGCTTGCAGGGTCAGTAGCCCAGGGATCGCGGTGCCAATCACTCCCAGTTGTGTGAGTTCTGAGATGTCATTGGGGGTGCTAAGTAGCGGGGCTTTGAGCCACAGTTGACGCCATAACATTGCAGTGATGACCACGATTAAAATAATCAATGCTGGCATAAAGTGCCAAGACAGCCTCAGTGGTGTCGTGATCTTATGTAAGCTGCGGTAACAATATAAGTAGAGCAGTGGCATCAATAGAAAATAGATGGGGAAAACGCTGAGATAGAGTAAATGGAGCGGCAAAGGCAATTGCCCTGAAACCAGGGTGCCACTAAGAAAATATATCCCCATTAAGCTTAACAACGCCGCCAGTAGCTTGTGGTTTGGGGTACGCTCTTGATAGAGGTAGCGCATATACAAGCCCAGCAGAAAGCAGTGGATGGCCGCTAATAACGACATCCACCAAAACGCTTGCTGTAAAAACTGATTAAATTCCGGCATGGATCACCTCGTCTGTTATGTATAACAGCTTCAATGACCGAGGAACAAACATTGCTAAGTTTTCTAAAGGAATCTTAATTCAAATCTAGTACTTAAGATTGACGCTGGTGGCGATTCGAAGCGCCTTTTGGCGGAAGCGCGGGCACCGATTGGCGTTCTTTCATCAGGTGTTTAAGGGCTAATAGCGGGTGATGGATGAGCATGCGCGGACCGGCAAAGATCATGACATCGCGCATCATGGCTTTGGGTCCGGGCTTATAACAATGGACGGGGCACTTGTTACAGGTCGGCTTAGTGGTGCCATAAGGACAGCGATCGAGGCGCATATTGGCATACTCCAACAGGGATTGGCAGTCGCCACACAAGTGGTCGCCCCCATGCTGATGGCGACAATATATGGCAATCATGGCAGATAAGGTCTTGAACTCGTTTAATAATGGGCCGTGAAATTGAATGAGTTCTGTCATGTTATTAACCTGCATGCAATATGTACCTTAATATTATCGTAATTGCCGACTAACAACATAAATTGACTGTTAAAATTTGAGCTAGCTCTAACTATCGAGCGCGTTGTCGGTGGTAATCGTTCATTGAATCTGTTGTTGTAACCGACTTATTTTCAATCGCCGCTTAGCATTCCTGCGTAAAGTACTTGCGCTCAAGCGCGGGTTTTACTGCAGCGACTCGCTAGCGCTCGAGCACGGGTTGCCTATGGTCACTCAAGGCGCGTGCGCATGTGAGAAATGACACCATCAGCGCTCACCGCCAGCAACACATTGCCCATTGAGGTTGGCGGCGTTAGCAGTGCTAACGGATAGCCGTGCCCTGGGCAGGATCATGGTTGTCACTGCCGCAGAGGCGGGGGGAGTAGGTGCGACAGGATCAAGATGCCTGGCATCAGGTATTTGCCCATGGCGGGTGGCATGCCTCAAGTCAAGGCCAGACACGCGCCAGTGACCTTACACAAAATGTTAAACATTAGCAGGTGAATTTTTCGCCAAAACCCCGCATAATTCATGACAATCTATAATGGAATGAGATATCTATCTCTTCCTGCGACAAGGAAATCTACATGAAAATAATCGTCATAGTGTTGTTGGTTGCCCTTGGGGTTTACTTGTATATACGAGCTCAACGCCTTGCCCGCGAGGAAGAAGGATCTCAAGCCGCGGATAAGCCAACCCATGATGACAGCGCGACGGAGAGTGCAGCGCAGCGTCAGTCTCACCCCGCGCCAGAGCAAACATCTTCAGTGGTTGATGAGGTGGCTAAGCCTCGCACGTCATCCGAACCTACCAGCAGTACTCGTGATGAGACTCCTAAGCCTCAACAGGCGAGTGTTGTGACGGCCGAGGAACCAGCGCCGGTGGCTGATACCCCCTCAATGGTGAGCCGTGCCCAAGCCGAGCCAAATACGGGGGATGAGGCTGCTGACGGGATCCAATTTTCTCAATCCGATTTATCTGAGCTAGTAAGCAAGATCCAACAGGCGCCAAGTGCTGACGCGTATGGCCTGTTTAGTGGCTTAGTCAAAGAATGCTATAAGGCGCGCAAGCAGAGCGATGTCTTGGCACAATCTCAAGGCTTGGATGGCTGGCATCAAACTCTGTTGGCAGCAACCACCACCCCTTCGGGCCAAGTATTTATGCAGTTGTCGACTTTATTAGCGGATGCGGGCCATTTTTCGGCGGCGATAGCACAATGTGATAGTGCCTTAGCCTTAGGGTTAGATGACGGTACTGTCACGGGGTTTGCTGGGCGAAAAACCCGACTGCAACGAGCGCAGCAGAAGGCCAATGCGCAATAGCCTCATTGAATTTAGCGTTATTTTTTGGTGCATTAGCGCGTAGAATAGCGGTTCATTTGCAATGAACTGACCGCGTTGAGGTGTACTTTGTCAAAAAGATTAATCGGGTGTTGCCTGTTTGCCCTGCTGTTGTCTGCCTGTCATCAGCAACCCCAGTGGGTGCTGTTTTACTACCCGGATGCCACGCAAGCGCCGGCGACCTTAGAGACTCAGGCGATTGCGGGTTACTACCAAAACTTAGATCATTGCCAGCGCAAAGGTGCCGGGTTGATAAAGCTCGCTGGCACTGACAATGGTGTCTTTGTGTGCGGCTTAGATTGCCAGCAAACGGCCAACGGTCTTCATTGCGAGCAACGTCACTGACAGCTCGCAGCGCCTAATACTTAGTCAGTTGGCCGTGCGCGCGCACGACCACAGGAGACATGCCCGATGAAACCTGACGCTTTGACGCCCGATTTATCCTTCAGTCAACCCTATTTCACTGAGCTGCCTCAGTTAGTCTCTAAGACTCAGCCCCAAGGCATAGGCGCCAGCCGTTGGTTAGCTTGGAGCGATGACGCCGCCGCACTGCTTGGTGGTTTAACCCCAACAGCAAGTTTGCTGGAGCAATGCGCGGGTAATCAGTTATTAGATAACGGTTTGGGTCATTACTTTGCGCAAGTATATAGCGGCCATCAATTTGGTGGTTATAGCCCGCAATTAGGGGACGGGCGGGCAATGATTGTTGGCAATTTAAATACGCCTCAAGGAGCGTATGAAATGTCACTCAAGGGCGCTGGGACAACCCCTTACTCACGTCATGGTGACGGCCGCGCTGTGCTACGATCTTCATTGCGTGAATTTTTAGCGTCTGAGGCCATGCATCATTTAGGCGTGGCTACTACCCGGGCTTTGGCGGTGGTGGGTTCTGATTTGCCGGTGTGGCGCGAGTCTCGTGAAACCGCAGCCATTACGGTAAGGCTCGCCCGCAGTCATATTCGTTTTGGTCATTTTGAATACGTCACCCACACGCGCCAAAGTAAGCCACAGCTACAGGCCTTACTCGACTTTACCATCCGTCAGCACTTCCCCGAACTCAGCGGCGATGCCGCAGGTTATAAAGCCTGGTTTGCTCAGGTGGTTGAGCGTACAGCCTTGATGATTGCCAAATGGCAAGCCTATGGTTTTACCCATGGGGTGATGAATACCGATAACATGAGCATTTTGGGCGAGACCCTAGATTATGGGCCTTTTGGGTTTTTAGACACTTACCAAGAGTCTTTTGTCTGTAATCATTCTGACAGTGAGGGGCGTTACAGTTTTGTCAGGCAGCCGGCGGTGGCTTTATGGAATCTACAGCGGCTGGCCCAGGCGCTGGTGCCGATAATCCCCTCGGATGATTTAGTGGCAGGGCTTGATAGTTTTGAGCGCCTGCTGGTGGATCATTATGTTGCCATCATGACCACCAGATTGGGGATTACGCCACAAGAGACGCGTGCCGATTTGGGGCTGATCTCTGCGTTAATGCTCGCTCTGGAAGAAAACCGCCTTGATTACACGAATACTATGCGCCAATTTTCTGTGGTTAGCCCGAAAGATCAACAGGCTCCTTGGCAAGACGACTGCGTGTCAGCGCAAGTCATGAAAGATTGGTTTAACGCGTATCGGCGCCGATTGGCGGATGTGGGCGATATTGATGACTGGCAAGCGCAACGTCGCCAAACTAATCCCAAGTTCATTTTACGCAATTACCTCGCTCAAGAGGCCATTGAGGCGGCTGAAAGTGGTCACCCACAAGCGGTTGCTGAACTATTGTCAGTGTTACAACGACCATTCGATGAGCAGCCAGGCCAAGAGCATTATGCTCAGGCTGCGCCGAATTGGGCGCAAGGTCTGGTATTATCTTGCAGTAGTTAGTTTTAGGAGTCGGCTATGCCAGGGCATTTAGGGTTGCATTCAGTGGAATATCGCGCTGAAGATCAGGTTATCGAATTTAGGGCAGAGGTCACGCTTGAGAGTTTTGAGACCTTTGCGCTGCAGTTATGTCAGGCCTTAGATTGTCGGGTACTGGAACAGCAATGGGGAGCCGATAGGCATCAATGGTTATTGGATTTTGAAGATTGCCGTTTATGGCTTCATTATGAGGATTATGGCCAAGTCTGCTGGTTTGCCGCCGAGAGTCATCATAGCGAAACGGCCGAGGTGTTAGTGTTTCTCGCCGGGTTAATGCGTCCTTTAATCCACACTAAGAGGTTATCTCTATAATGTCTGCAGTTAATGATTTCGGCTTTCATGGCCTCACGCCTGATGTTCAGTTAGACGCCATCGAGTCCCTCGGGATTTACCCTCAATCTGGGCTATTGACCCTCAACAGTTATGAAAATCGAGTCTACCAATTTCGCTGTGAAAACAACCATCGCTATGTGGTGAAATTTTATCGCCCCGATCGCTGGAGCAATCAACAGATCCAAGAAGAGCATGAGTTTGCTGCTGATTTACAAGATGATGAGCTATCTGTGGTTGCGCCATTAATGATCCATGGCGCCAGCTTGCATCATTTTAATGGGTACCGTTTTGCGCTATTCCCCTCGATGGGCGGGCGACCATTTGAGGTGGATAATTTAGATCATTTAGAAATTGTGGGCCACAGTCTAGGTCGGCTCCACGCTATCTCATCTACGCGGTCATTCTCACACCGGCGGGTACTCGAACCTAACGCCTGGGGGCAAGCTGCGTTGCAATCGCTGCGTGGATGTCAATTGATCCCCAGCGCGCTTAAAAATGACTATTTATCGACAGCCACTTTATTGCTTAACGATATTTGTGAGCAAATGGCGGGCAAAAATTACCAAGCGATTCGATTACATGGCGACTTGCACCCTGGCAATATTTTGTGGACGGACAATGGGGCCACCTTGGTGGATCTGGATGATGCGTGCATGGGGCCCGCGGTGCAAGATATCTGGATGATGTTGTCTGGCGAGCGCAGTCAGCAGTTACTGCAATTGGACGTTATCGTCGAGGCGTATAACGAGTTTAGCCATTTTAACCCCGATGAGTTGCAGTTGATTGAGCCTCTGCGAGGTTTACGAATGTTGCACCATAATGCATGGTTGGCTAAACGTTGGTCCGATCCGGCATTCCCGAACCATTTTCCGTGGTTTGGCGAGGTGGACTTCTGGTATCAATCGTTGCAAGACCTCAATGGTCAACGCCGGGCGATGCAAGATGCCCCATTACGGTTTGGTCCAAGTTGGTCGTAGGGAACTTTATTGGAGGGATACACTCCAATTTGGCAATATGTTAATCTTTTGAGTAATGACAATAGTTTTACCAAACTTTAAGGGAATCAAATGAAAAAAGCTTTTTTGATTGCACTGACATTAGTGCTAGCGCCAATGACGGCCATGGCTGCTGACTACAAAGAAGGTGTTCATTACGAAGTGATCAACAAGGGACCTGCAACGCCCAAGCCTGAAATTAAAGAATTTTTCTCATTTTATTGTGGTCACTGTTTTAATTTCGCGAACACAGTCGTGCCTCAAATCAAGTCGACCTTACCTAAGGGTGTGACCTTTAATCAGTCGCATGTTGAGTTCATCGGTCGTGAAATGGGCCCTGAAATGTCTCGTGCCTTTGCGATTGCACGCCAGTTAGGTGTTGAAGCCAAAATTGAAGCGGCCATGTTTAGCGCCATTCATGAGAAGCGTCAGCACTTTACCAACCGTGACGATATTCGTGCTTTATTTATTGCCAATGGCGTCGAAGGTAAGGATTTTGATGCGGCGGCCAATTCATTTATGGTCAATGCACAAGTGGCTAACATGAAGCGCGATGCTGAAAATGCCAAAATTCAAGGGGTGCCTGCCTTGGTGGTTAACGGTAAATATTTAGTGAAAACCAATGCAATTAAGTCTTACGATGAGATGCTAGATATCGCCTATTTCTTGGCAGAAAAGCAAGACTGAGTGAATTGATTTTCTTTGGAAAAGGAGCCGTGATGGCTCCTTTTTTGTGGCCAATTGTCACCCCCCAAAAAAACCGCACACCTTGGTCGCAAGGCGTGCGGTTATTGAGCCACTAGGCTCAGTTTTACCCTGAGTAACTTGGTTAATTTATCAAAGCGTCAAAAAACCGGCAAGCCACAAATTGTTAACTTTGGTTTCATGTTGTTACAAATGGTGTTTGGCCAACGCGAAAAATGTATATACAATTTTGTGGAGCATAGAGCCAATTTTGTGTTTTTTTACGAAACCAAATGCGTGGTTCAGGTGTCATACTCACTGATAAGCTTAATCTGTTGATGTTGGCAGTGAGAGTGATGAAAGGATGATTTGCAAGGAGGTCCTATGAGAGTTTTTCCTGTCTATGCCCCAAAACTCATAATTAAACATGTGCGTATTTTTCTTTCGGGAGCCATTTGGGTTAAAGATCTGGGGCGACTTGAGTTCGAAAAAGGGCTATTTTTATTGCCGAGAAAAGGCCAGCCTAAAATTAAACAGGCGGTGGTTGAGTTGAACGCCCTGATTGAAAAACAAAATCAATTAGCACTGCAGGCGTGATGGGTCAGTGGCATGTGCTAACAGTGTGTGATGCTTGGCACCCTTTGTAATTTATCTACAAGCGGGTGCTACGCATTCTGAATACCGAATCGAGCAAGTCAGCTTAATCGACTTGGTTGTTCAGCAGTCCGACTAGGCCAGTAACTTTCTCATTCCATGAGTTTAATTCCAGCTGCAAATTTTGGTTTTGCGCTTGCAGCTCTGCCGCTTGTTGATGCAATTCAGCTGACTTCAGTTTTTCTTCTTCTAATTCCATTTTCTGTAATTCAATGGTTTCGAGGGCGGCTTGGATCTTAGTTTCCAGTTTTGATAATAATTCGAGGCTCATGGGGCATCCTAATGAGTGGTCTTAGTTAGTGTGATTCTAACAGTGTCCTCGGTTGATGGAATAGCGGTTTCGCTTGAGCGTCCAAAAAAACATCACATAAGTGGATAATCATAAAATTAGTTCTGATTTCGGGGCCTTATGCCAGTCGATATGCAATTAGTAGCGAATGGTAAACTGCGCGCTCGCCTGCTTAACGCGAGTCAAGGCTGACTCAGCTAGTCATCAGATGGGGTCTTTTTACTCAAGCCTTGATAAAGGCTATTGAATGTTGCGGTGTCGCTTGAGGTATGATGAGCGTCATTACTTTTGCTTTGGAAGTCTTCGCTCGCATGGATGTAAACCCAATCGTACTCTTGCCCTTGTTATTCACCTTGGTGCTAGCTTTAGTGACTCGTCAAACCTTATTGGCCTTATTGGGAGGGATTGTCACTGGCGCCTTATTGATCCAAGATTTTTCGATAGTCACCACCATAACCTACCTAACCACCACCGCGAGCGAGCTGTTTTATGCCGACAATCAATGGCAACAATGGCATTTAAATGTCTTGGCAGCCATGTTAATGCTGGGGATGATGACTCGGCTATTTAGCGTCAGTGGCGCGGTCGATAGTTTTAGTCAATGGCTGTACCGGCGAATTACCAGTGGGCGTCAAGCGAGACTCGGGGTGGTGCTCTTAGGTTACTTGGTGTTTATTGACGGGATTTTTAGTTGTTTGGCCGTCGGGCATGTGTGTCGCCCCCTCACTCGCCGTTATCAAATCAGCGCGCCTCAGCTGGCCTATCTGGTGGACTCCAATGCCTCGCCGTTGTGCTCCTTGTTACCCATTTCCAGTTGGGGTCCTTACGTCATGGCACTGCTGGCGAGTATTAGTTTTATGACGTTACCGCCGTTGTCGGCCTTTATCGTGGTGGCCCAAGGTAACTTCTATGCCATGTTAACCTTATTGATGGCGCTTTGGCTGGCTTATACTGGTCAAGGCTTCCAGCGTGGGCAGCAGCCCGCTATTGCCATAGACGATACCGAGCTTGGCGGTTCTTCATCGCTTGGCCCTTGGTTATTACTATTGCCTATGTTGACCTTATTAGCCGGAGCTGTTGGGTTTACTTTGGTGTCGGGCATGAATGCGGCACCTGATGGCGGGATCACGCAATGGCTTGCCAGTGCAGATATTGGGGTGGCAATGCGTAATGCCTGCTTGCTCGCCTTGATCGTGACTTTAGTCAGTATGGTTAAGGCCCGTAGCGGCGTAACCGTGATGCTTAATGGCGTGGTTGGTGGTATCGGCATGATGCTATTTGCCATTGGTATTTTATTGTCGACGTGGATGATTGGTAAGGTCATTGACGATCTTAATGTCGCCTCGTTACTCGCGTATTGGGCGGAGCAATACCTTAGTCAAACCTTGTTAGTTCCCGGACTATTTGTGTTGTGTGCCATGATGGCATTTAGTACCGGTTCGAGTTGGGGGACGTTTGCCATCATGATCCCTATTGGTGCTCAGATAAGCCATCAATTAGATATCAGCATGTTACTGCCCGCCCTCAGTGCCGTCATGGCCGGTTCGGTGTTTGGCGACCATTGTTCACCCATCTCTGACACTAGCGTGATTAGTGCTTCCAGCAGTGGTTGTACCCCCTATGAGCACGTGATCACCCAAATCCCGTTAGCATTAGTGACGGCCAGTGGCGCCTTGATGGGGTTTTATTTACTCAATGTCGGTTGGAGCTATTTAGCTGCAGGTGCGGTGGCGGTGGCATTGGGGTTTAGCTTATTGCAGTTATTGCTGTGGCAGCGTCAGCGCCGCCTCAAATCTGCCATGGTGTAATATTTTGCTGAGCATTGGGGTCTATTGATGATATTCCCCAATGGAGCAGCTTATGTGGCGAGTTCAGTTATTGATAGCAGGCTTGATAATCAGTCTTAACGTCGGGGCTGAGCAGTGCCAGCAGAGCAAGTCGCAGCAACCGCTGCAATGGATTGAATTATTTACCTCCCAAGGCTGCAGTTCCTGCCCACCGGCAGATGCTTGGTTGAATCGCTGGCGTGATGATCCTCTGCTGTGGCATTCGGTGTTTCCTTTGGCCTTTCATGTAAGTTATTGGAATTACCTTGGCTGGCACGATCCTTATTCGAGCAGCGAGTTTAGTGAACGGCAATATTTGCATCTTAATCAGCGCCATACTCGTAATGTCTATACTCCTCAAATCCTGATTAACGCCCAAGAATGGCGAGGATGGCAAGGGCTCCTTGGCTATCTTGCGCCGTCACCTACGGCAAGGGTTGCCATGGCCACGAATTTGGGATTATGTATCGAGGCTAACGATCTTATCTGGACCATTGATCATGCGTATCAGGCCCCATCAGGGGTGACATTGCATATGGCGATTGTGGGGATGGGGCTTGAGACCTCGATAGCGCGTGGTGAAAATCGAGGCAAGATCTTAGCGCAAGATTTTGTGGTATTACTGCATCAACAGCAAGCATTAACAGCCAATCAAGGGACATGGCAATGGCAGCCAAAATCAGAATGGCCACAGCAGCAAGTGGCAGTGCTGTGGCTCGAAGATCAGGCCAGAGTGTTGGCTGCCGTTGGGCAGCCACTCACTGCAGGCCAAGCACTTTAGTGCTTAGTTAAACTTATCTTGGTTGGTACCGTATGGACCTAAATCAAGATCACGCTTACGGATCTCATCGACGCGATCAAACGCTTCTTCTGCGACGCGTAAGTTCTTCACGTCTTTACGCCAGTAATATTTAAAGCCATTGAAGTGGGCGTTATTGGGGTACCAATACATCACACCTAAACCTTCATCTGTCATGATGGGGGTATTGTGGATATGGTTACCGGGAATATAGAAATACTGGCCTTTCTTCAGCGGACGGAATTTGTTGTCTGCCAAGGTAGGGCTTTGGCCTGTGACCACATAGTAACACTCAGGCTGGCCGTGGAAGTGCGGTTCGTGATCAGACTTGCCGCCATTGGTGATACCAATCACCATCGGCGCATCGGCTAAGTCTTTCCACAAGTAACCCACTGGTGCATTATTTAAATCGCAGTCTTTCACTTCTAAAACGTTACCCTGATCGTCAAGGCCCTTACAGAAGCGCTGATCTTTAGCAATGCTGTCATTGGGTTGAATGGTCGAGAAGTTAACTTTCCCCGCTTCCCAGTCAGCAATATACGCTTCAACTTGTGGATCGCGACACTGCTCTGGCATGGTGTCTTGAGGAACGTGTGGTGAGCTATCATATGGCACCGGTGTCATTTGCTGGTATGGCAATTGAGCGTGGTTACATTGCGGGCCAGACGCCATGGCGGCGCTAGAAATTAGTGACGCCGCAACTAGGCTGGCGATAGTGGTAAGTGCTTTCATCTTATCCCTATTTTGTGTGGGCTCGCTGGCGAACCTTGTTATTTTTAATAGCAGCAAGATACGAAATTTTTCAAGCAATAAGCTTGAATAGGATCACGCTGGAGGGACGTTAGTTTGCCAATTCGTGATCGCTCTCCCGAAGAAAATTCATTCTTGATGAAAAAAAAAGCCCCTGAGTCAGGGGCTACATCTTGCGGCTTAGATTGGTTTAGAAATAATAACCCACGTTAATGTTGATGCGGGCATCCCACTTATCACGACCATCGTTTAAACCAATGCCTGAAGCATCCAATGAACTGCCCCACATGTTTTTGGCAAATGACAGGTCGATAGAACTGTAGGTTGGGCCTGCAACAATCGCAGCGCCGGTGACGTTTTGATAGCTGTTTTTAAAGTTTTCACCGTCAACATCTGGGGTCATCAGATTGAAGTCGTTATAAACTTTAACGCTACCAAAGTCGGTGCCGATGGTTTTGGCAAGGTTAACGGTATATAACTGACCTTTGTCGGCCGTTTCCAATAACCAGCCGCCTTGGGCGAAGGCGATGGTATCCAGCTTAGAGTCAGCGGCATCAAATTCATAGGTGATGGCTTGTGCTGTGAAATTCCAGCCTTGGTAGTTACTGCTCATATGCAGTGCAAATGCATGACGATCGCCACTGTTGTTGGTCAGGCTGTTATACAGCTGGCCGTACTGCACAGAACCGCCGAACGTGGTTGAACCACCGTGATGCTCAACGGTGTAGGTCTGGCGCAAGTTGAACTGGTTGCGTTCTTCGTTATGGTACTCATTGCCATTGATGTCGCCAGTGGCGATATCACCGGCGTACTTCTTGTATACGTCGGCAGAGTACTCGGCACCGTTAAAGTAAGCGATGTCAGTTGTCCAACCATTCTTGCTGTAGATAGCCTTGATGCCCGCGTCATAGTCTTCTTCGAAGCCCATGTAGTAACCAATGCTCATCCACCATGAGTTAGAGGCGATATTAGGGTTGCCAAATGGCACCATGGCAATCCCCGCCTGCAATTGCAGATCTGGGTTAACGTTGTAGTAGCCGTAGCCGTACTTGATAAAATTATCGCTACCGGTGAAACGGTATTCTGCTTCCAGACCAAAATCGCCTTGCTTGGCACTGACTTTTGCGGTGACTACGTCAAATTTGAATTCACCGCCCTTGTCGGCGCTGGTTGGGTTGTTATCAACCCAGTGATAGTTGGCGCGAACCGAACCGCCAAAATTAACATAGTCTTCTTGTGTTTGGGCTTGAGCGCGGCGTTGTTTCCTAAATCATTGAACTAATCATCAGAACCACGATCAGATCATTAGAACTTTGAGATGGGTGACGATGATGGGTAAGGCAAAGTACAAAATCAGCAACTGGAAGCAATATAACCAAG
>NZ_JAHUTT010000002.1 GCF_019209865.1 Shewanella sp. NIFS-20-20
TAATGCGAGACAGTTCAAGCTTGATGGGAAACGGGATAGGGCCTATCCACGTGCGTTAAAAATGAGTAAAAACAAGTATCCCATTAAGTCTAAGAAAAATGCCGTTCACACTAAGTGAACGGCATTAAGCAAATGCCGGGCTTTGATTAGAGCTTATCCATAATCCTCATCGATTATGCTTAGAAGCTGATGGTAACACCTAACTTATAACGGGCTTCACCATCAAAGCTCCATACTGGGTAATCGGCCATAAACTCGGGATTAACTTCCGCATTTAATGGCGAGACACCTTTTTGGATGCTGTCTTCTTCAGTGATATTAACCGCTTCGAATACAATCGTCAGATAATCGGTCACATTATAGTTAGCACTCAAATCTAGCTGACCATAATCTTGGTGCATACGGTTACCATAGAAGCCAGGTAATTCACGGATCATGTACTCACTGCGCCAGTTATAGGCTAAACGCGCGGCAAAATCATCCATTTCATAGAAGCCCACTAAATTGACGGTGTGCTTAGATGAATCAGAGAATACCCCAACTAAGTCAGGATAGTTTTCTGCAGGAGAACCGGCATCAGCATAGGTATAGTTAGCGGCGTAACCTAAACCGTTATCGAACGAATCTTGGATTTGTAATTCGATGCCGTCAATTTTACCGCCATTGGCATTATAGCGCTCACTGACTGTCCAGCAATCGTAGATACCCACACCACAGCTACTACCGCCAGCATCAATCAAATCATTATCATTGATACCAATTTGTTGGTTTAACACCTGACGGGTAGATGAGAATGAACTAACGTCTTTGATAAAGTAAGTCGCTGCGACTAAACCATCGGCACTAAAGTACCACTCCAGCCCTAAATCTGCTTGAGTTGCCTTAAATGGATTTAATGACACACTGCCCTGATTCACGACTTCGTTACCTGGCGTACCATCATTGAACCCTGGTAAGGTTGAAGTAGCAAACAGATCCGCATAGTTAGGGCGCGAGATCACTTGCGCCGCAGAAGCACGCAGGATGACATCGGGTGCTACGTCGAATGCTAAGTTAATACTAGGCAACACATCGCTATAGTCGTGCTTATCAGTGCTCAAGTTGTTAGCAAATTTACCGTCAGCACCTAAAGCATAGTAATCCGATTGAACATCACTTGAAATATAACGCAGACCAAAGTTACCACGCAGACCATCGGCTTCAAAATTAGCCATCACATACAAGGCTAAATTCTTTTCATCCAAGGTACCGTAACCGGACTTATCTAATTGGAAACCGGTAATGGCGGCATTGGCACCATTGATCATGGCGTCATAATTAGGTTTTGGCAGCGTGAAACCCGCACCAGATGAGATAGTGCCACTGTAGTAATCTGCAGCCGTTCCGGTTGCTGCGGCGATGCTCGCATCGGTAGTGATTGCAGCTTCAGTGGTTTGGGTTACCGTATGGTCGGCGTAACGAACCCCAGTCTTGATGCTATTGATAGCGCCAAAGTCGACAGGAACGGTGAGATTAAACTGCGCGTAGGTTTCTTCATCAGAGTTTGGTTGCTTCTTTAGCGACCAACCGGCAGGACCAATCGCACCATTAAAATCTTCCGGACCAAAGCTGTTATTGGCGATATTAATGTTGATTTTGTCACCAGTGGCATCATAAGTGCCTTTGAAATCACCTGGTTGACCAATGGAGTTACCATAATTCGCCGTCAGATCGGTACCACCATCTGACTTAGTCGTTCCCACTAACCCGTCGAGGGTATAACCATTACCTTCATAGTTGATATCAAAGGTATAGGTATCAGACGTCATGCTCGCTTTACGAGCCCAAGTTTGTGCCCACGCAAATGCACCTTCACCCGTGTGCTCAACCGAGGTACACACCCCAGCAGCGTTGACACTATTACAGGTGTTGACACCTTGTTGGGTTGGGAATAGGAAGATGGAAGTGTTGGCGTTGTTCGCATCCAACTGCAAACTTAAGATATTGAGTCCGAACTCTAAATTATCGGTTGGACGGTACTGCATGGCCACGTTATACGCTTGGCGCTCACGCTCTTGTTGGAAGGTAGTTGGAACGATTTCGCCCCAGCCTAGCAGAGATTCAATACCGTTACGTTGATATTCGGTTTTTGAAAAAGAGGCCGAGCCCATGATCCCAAACGTTTCATCATCATTTGCCCAAGAATACAGGCCTGATAATTCTGGATCCGTGGCTTCAGACACAGTCCCGTAATCACCTTTGACACTTAAGAAACCCGTATTGGCTTTGATATCCAGTGGCTTGCGAGTATTTACAATCACAGTACCACCAATACCGCCTTCTGGCAGATCGGCTTGCGATGATTTGTAGACTTCAATCGAACCGATAGCTTCAGGGGGTAATAAGCTGTAGTTAAAGCTGCGGTCAATGGCTTGTTGATCATACCAACCGGTTGAAGCAACCGTGTGGCCGTTGAGCAAGGTACGGGTCAGCTGATTCGAGGCGCCGCGGATCGACACTTGTTGACCTTGACCAAATTGACGGTTGACTGTGATACCTGGAATACGCGCCAGAGACTCACCAATGTCACCGTCTGGGAACTGACCAATGTCCTCAGCGGTGATGGCATCAACGACAGCGTCGGAAAAACGCTTGGTGTTAAGACTCGCTTGCTGTGAAGCTCGAATACCAGTGACCTCGATGGTTTCGATATCTGCATCAGCCGTATTGGTTTTAGTATCAGCTTCAGCAGCAATAGCGCCCATAGATACAGCACCGCTTAACAGCAGTGCTATCTGTGACGCCAGTAGGGTTTTCTTTAAGTTAGATGATTGCATCTTTGTTTCCCTTCCATACGGTTTTTTATTGTTTTCATCCACAACCATTCACAAAAGAATGACAACGCTGTCATGACCGAGCAAACATTACACAAAAAATAACAGCCATGCCACAACAAAATAACGTAACATGTAAAAAAACCGATCTAAAATGGGCAATACCCTCGATGACGACATTTTATTTAACATTGATAAACAAGAGGTTAGAACTAATTAGATCACAAAGATGCAACATTCTGACTTAAAAGCCCTATTTTGAAGGACATTTTAAGAGTAATATACTGACAATTAAGACAATATTAAGTAAACGCTCGCTGGTATGACCATCAGCCAGCCCTGCCTAGTGGTCAAACCAGCTAGCGCGTTTATTGCCGGATAAAAAGCAAGAATACTCATGAAAGTAACCATTAATGATGTCGCTAAATATGCTGGAGTCTCGATAAAAACCGTTTCCCGAGTCACCAACAATGAGCCTCAGGTCAAACAAAGCACCATAGATAAAGTCAATGAGGCCATTAAGGCATTGCATTATCAACCCAATCAGTCGGCGCGAAACCTCGCATCGTCCAGTGCTTATGTGATTGGCTTTGTTTATGACAACCCTAATGCTTACTATATTATTGAGATGCAAAACGGGATTTTATCTGCCTGTCGCGATCAAGGTTATGAGCTCTTAATTCACCCCTGCGATGCGAGCTCTGATGATATTTGCCAAGAGCTGTGCGACTTAATTTTACACACCAAATTAGCCGGCTTAGTGTTAACCCCGCCGTTATCTGAAAACCCGCATGTCTTAGCGGCACTGGATAACATTGGCGCTCAATATGTGCGGATTATTGCCGGCGCGAGCCCAGATACGCAAACGCCAGCCCAAGGATTACAGGTATTAGTCAATGATAAAGTGGGGGCGATTGCGATTACCGAACACTTGATTGAACTTGGCCACTCACAAATCGCGTTTATCAGTGGTGATACCCAGCATCAATCCACCAAACAACGTTTTGATGGCTTTTTGCAAGCCTTAGATCAACACGGACTCAGTGCCAATCCGGATTACCTGATAGATGGCCAATACAGTTTTGAATCAGGGGTGGCTGGCGCGAATACCTTGCTCGCGCTGCCAACACCGCCGACTGCCATCGTCGCCTGTAACGATGAAATCGCCGCTGGCGCCTTGTTTGCTGCACGATTGTCAGGCGTAGCTATCCCGGCACAAATCTCGATTGTCGGCTTTGAGGATAGCCCGTTTTCTCGCCAAACCTGGCCAAAACTCACAACCGTACATCAACCCAATCAAGAGATTGCCCAGTTAGCGACGTGTAATTTAATCAATAAATGTCGGCGACGTGATCATATTGATGGTCATATCTTTATTCCCCAACCCGTGGTGCGAGATTCCACCGCCAAACCAACAGATTAAATTAAGCCTACGAAATCAACTTTTGATAATTTTCAGCTACCCTAATAGCAACATAACAATATTTAGGGGGCATGACATTGAAGTTATTACTTATTGGTGGCGCTATTGCAGGATTGTCGCTATCACTTTCGGCTCATGAAGACGATCATCATTTGGTTTCAACCCCAGCCAGTCAGCAGACATTCACCGGTGTCGCGGGGCTGCATCCGGCCAAAGATGTGTATCAATTAACCTTATTTGACACTAATTATGTCTTGCCCGTCTTTCAAACCCAATCAGTCAATCAAGCGTATTACCGACCGCAAAATCCCAATGGCGATGCCGTCGGCAATACCAATGTGCAATTTCAATTCAGCCTCAAATATGGCTTAGCCAATAATCTGTTTACCGCTAACGACGGGCTCTATTTGGCTTACTCACAAATATCAAACTGGCAGGCTTATGATAAATCAGCGTACTTTCGCGATAGTCAATATCAGCCGCAACTGTTTTGGACGTGGATCCACGGTAAGCCCGATCACCTATGGCAAAGTACCAGTGTCGGTTTCGAGCACCAGTCTAATGGCAAGGGCGGTGTGTATGAACGCAGCTGGAATCGTGTTTACGCCGAATTTTTCTTAGACTTAGGCGAGGTTAAACTCAGTATCAAGCCTTGGCTCAGAGCCAATGTCACCAGTACCAACTATAACCCAGACATCGAAGACTACTTAGGCTATGGCCGCATCAAGGCAGATTGGTATCTTGGCCAACATCAATTGAGTTTAACGGTGCGTAATATCGTTGAAAGTGGGTTGTCCAAGGGATATGAAGAACTCAGTTGGCGCTTCCCACTCTATAAAGGATTGCAAGGATATTTAACCCTGCAAAGTGGCTATGGCCTGACGATTTCAGACTATAACCACTACGACAATGCCGTGGGTATTGGTATCGCCTTTTAAGGGGCTAATCCAGATCACAAGAGGCCTACACGGCCTCTTCGTTTTCTTCCCCGGTACGAATTCGGATGACTCGCTCGACCTCGGTCACAAATATCTTACCATCACCGATTTTGCCGGTGCGAGCCGTGTCCACAATCACATCTAACGCCTGCTCTAGCATATCGTCTTGAATGACTAATTCAATTTTGACCTTAGGGAGAAAATCGACCATATATTCGGCACCACGATACAGTTCGGTGTGACCCTTTTGGCGACCGAAACCTTTGACTTCAGAAACCGTCATGCCGGTAATTCCAATTTCAGCTAAGGCTTCGCGTACATCATCCAATTTGAAAGGCTTAATCACGGCCTCAACTTTTTTCATCATCCACTCCAATCACTTACCAATATTATTAAAGCTTACCAGTTAGCCTGCGTTTGCTAAAGCCCCTTAATCGGATATCTGCATCTATAATTAAGTTCAAATAAAGGACCTTATTTCGCTGGGATGCCTCAATGGTATCGACGTATGTCACTTTATCGTCCACACGCTTTCAGCTTAGTTGAACTGATGATTATCATGACCATCTTGGTTATCTTAATCTTAATTGCCGCCCCCAACTTGACTGGCCAATGGCAAGCCTATCGAGGCAAAACACAGATTGCACTGATCCAACAAACCTTGATGTTTGCTCGTAATCAAGCCATCAGTTTTGGCAGCCGCGTGACCGTGTGTCCGTTGGCGAATAATCGTTGTGATAGCCACTGGCAGCGCGGGTTAAGCGTATTTATTGATATCAATGCCGATGGCCAGCTCGGCAGCAATGATCGCCTGTTACTCAGCACCCATTCATTTCATGCCGATGATACCGTGCAATTTAATCGTGCGCGCATCCGATTTTTACCGAGCGGACTGAGCTCCGGCAGTAATGGAACCTTTACCTACTGCCCCGGCCACAAGGAGAGTCAGTATTCCCAAGCCTTAATCATTAATAATGCCGGACGAATTAGGCTCAGCCAACGTCAGCCTATTCGTTGTCAATAAATAGGTTTAGCGGCAAATCATCACAACAAGGGTATGTTTAACCTGAACCTGATAACGAAATGATTGGGTTATTAATTTATGGGTTGAGTCCGTGCGTCTCATGTATACTTAGGGTATCAGCGGAGGACACCATGAAAACACGGATTAATACTCAGATAGGGTTTACCTTAGTCGAATTAATGATCACCATGACCATAGCCATTATTCTATTGACCATTGGCGTGCCATCATTAACTAACATGTACCAACAAACTCGCGCTGACAAAGGCTTAGAACAACTAGAACAAGCCATCATCTTGGCGCGCTCGCAGGCGGTGAGCTATCAATCCATTGTCAGCATATGCCCACTGAGTAGCATTGATATGACCTGTGGTAATAACTGGAGCAATGGCTACCAAGTATTTAGTGATAATAGTGATGCAACGCGTCCGGATAAAGTGTTAAAGCGGGTAACCGATATTCCGTCAGATGATTTCCTTTCTGGCTCAATCGCCAAGATCAGTTTTGATACCAAAGGTCATTTTGTTTCCGCAAACGCAGTGACCTTTAGTTATTGCCCCTCAAGCGTCGACAGTAGCAATACAAAAAGCCTGAGTGTCGACAATAGGGGCAACATTAATCCCAGCAGTCAGGTAGCCTGCGACAGCAATTAACCGCAACTACCGCACGGTTTGCTCATCTTTAGCCACCGCGTCGACGAGAGTAAAACTCTCGTCGCTTGCCACGCACTCCAACACATCTTTTATGTACACCATACCTTTGCCATCAGCATTGCCAATCTTAGTCGCTACTAAACCAGAGGCAATTTTACTGGTGTGTTTCACTTTGCTGCTAAAAAAGTGAATTTGATTGCCCACCGTGGTTTCCACAAAGCACTTGTAGTCTTTACGCTCACTATGTTGATTGGTGCTAGCGCTAGTATTCGCACTGAGGTTCGCGCTGATAGCTATCAATACCATCGTTATCAACCATTTCATTACCAACACTCCTTCGGTGCTTTAACACCCAATTGAGTTAACGACAACTCTGGGCAGTCAGGATCGCGAGTGGCTTGCACCCCGGTGGCTGTCGCCTTCACGATAAAAGTGCCATCACTGAGTTCGCTAGTCACAGTGTAAAAGCCAGATTCACTTACAAACGGACTGACCCCTAGCCCTAAATTTGTCATATCCGTGGTAAACACCTTATGATCCATATAATACTGCTCTTGTAAATTGGCCACTCGCAGCGCGGCGGCTTGGCCCTCGGCGCGAGCGCCTTGGGCAACATAGCGGGTATAAGATGGATAGGCTATTGACGCTAAAATCCCGACAATAACCACGACTATCATTAACTCGATTAACGTAAATCCCTGCTGAATATCAGCCTGCTTCATCTTGCTCGTCCTATTCGTCTATGTGGTAGTAGATACGATTAACCCCTAAGCCACCACCCACACATTTATTATCGCCCTCGGCGCAGCCATCACTGTTATCGGCGGGAATTTTAAGCATTTCATCGCCGGCAGCACCGATACCAATCAAGTACATGTAATTATCGTTACCATCGCCACTAGAGGGAGGTATAACCAATTGCGGCGTATCCGGTACGCGTTCACCCATCACCATATATTCTTGTTGATAACTTCGGGTACCTTTATGCAGATCAAAGCCATATAGGCGCCCTTCACCAGCAACTAAGCATGAATCAGACGCATTGGTATTTCCTGGCAAATACGATGTGAAAAACACCCGCCCTTGTAAAATTGTTGCTCCAGCTAATGTCTTCTCGCCAATGCCACCAAAATCATAATACCAGCCACGTTTTAACCCAAACTCCACATTATCCGCCTGACTTTCAGGCGCGGCATGGGTGACATTGTACAAATCACTCAAACTCAACGGCGCAGGCACGGGAGTTTGTGATGTACCAAACGATTGACTAACAACATTTCGGTCCTGTAAGACAAAAAACATATCATTACGGCGTTTATCTGTAGGATGCGGCCGATGCCCTGAACCGACCACCACGGCATCGTAAGGGACATTTTGATAACTGAGTTTAGTCGTCGTCGTGCCATCGACTGTAACCTGGACTTCATTGAGGTTACTAAACACGGTTTGGGCGACTACGGGCTCAGCAAAAAAACGGCGATCTTCAGAAATTGTATCATTCCCCAAACTGGCAAATTTAAATGCCGTCCAAGGCCTATCGCTATCAGTAGGATTAGGCCCAGGCAAATCAATTCGCCACACATTGGCCGCAGTATCGGTCGCATATATTCTATCGGTTAACCGATCGCCGTTACTGTCAAGCACGGCCACCGAGTTAGGAATACTGTCTTTCATGCTGGGGACAGACAGCACCTTACCACCAGAGCCCCGGCCAATGTGATACACCAAGGCTCCCGTTGCAGCGTCTAAGATAAAGATACCACGGCCGCGACTATCATCGAGGCCGATATCTTCAGCATCTTTACCCGCAGGCGAATAGCCCGCTCCGATGATCACCACAGGTTTCGCACTGCCACCGTCAGTATTACCGATTGGCCAGCCTGGGATCTTAGTAATAATGGGTTCAGCCCAGCTTTGACCAAGTTCACTCATGCCGTCGGAGTCTGAACCGACTTTCCACATCATTTTAGGGCTGTCAGGGTTACTAATATCTAAAGCGTAGTAGCTATTACCGCCACGACGCATCCCAACAAACAACCACACTTTCTGTTGGCCAGAGGCATCTTTAAACACATGGGCAATCGGCGGGCTATCTATGCCATACACCGAATGAACACCGGTTGGCACATTCGCTCTGAGTTCACGCACATTCGGCAATAACTCATAAGGCATAAACGCCCATGACTCAGTCACCGAATGACCGGCATCTTTGAACATATGCAAGAAACCATGATTGGTTCCCACTAAAATACGAATGTCTGGCGATGTTTCACTGCCAAAATTAATCGCTAACGGTTTAGAGTGCAGTGGGTCGCCCAAAATATCAAGACGACGCTCTGAGGTATTATTATTACCATCATCATCGTCAACATCTTGGCCTTTCAGCCAATTAAATAAGTGACTAAATTGTTGACTACTCACCCCTAAATGGTCACTAAGCGCGTCCGAACCACCGGCAAAATTGGTGGCATTATTCACGTTTAATGCCGCTAAACTGCCATGACTGCCGATGTTGCTATACAGCACTCGATTGGCAGTATCCCTTAACACTTCAGCCGCGCCGCCTAACGCGACTTCATTACCATCGCCGCCATTACTGGCACGAGTACAGGTTTGCGATTTAGTCCAATAGGAACAAGCAGAAGACTTCAACGAGCCATCACTACCAATGGCTTTAACCCCATTGACATCGACAATATCCCCCCGGCTCGACACTTTGAACTTCTTGAGGTTCCCCATCCAACGTGGGCCTTTGTTGGGCAGGAACATGGCGTAATACACCGAATCGAAAGTTTGCGTTCTATCGAAATTATTACTGGCAATGGAAGGGGAGGTGAAACTGGCATTCACTTCCAGAATCTCAGAAAACACTTGCTGTAAAGCGGCCTGCAATTGTGACGCATTCTTCGCGGCATAATATTCTCCGCCACCGAGTTCAGCCGTTTTTTTCAATAAGGGGGCCGCATCATTGGCGCCATCACTAAAGCCAATGGTATAGGTGTTAACGGTTTGCATATCGGGCAAACTGTCGTTGACATCATGCTTATGCATCCACTCGGCAAGGTTAGGTAAATAACTGCTGATATTATTTTTAGAATCGTAATACTTGGTGCTATTGACCCCCGGTAGACTGGTTATCTTGGCGTTAGCCGCTTCATCAACCGTAGGTTTACCATCAGTAATATAAACGACATAAGCTTGATTTTGGCAACTCTTGAATGGCGACTCATACCGGCCATTTTTCTCAATTGTCATATCTCGTGGCGGCGTATTAGGTCGGTAGTTGTAGTTGCTAGGTTTCTTATCATCATCACCAAAATCGACGTTTAAACCACCAAAATATTGACTGGCTTCGTACAGGGTTTCGCACAAGGGGGTATTAGTTTCGGGATCTAAATCATTAATAGTCGATAGGATTGACAGCTTAGTTGCTTCATCCATATGGCTAATGCCCTTAATGATTCGACCACCATCGGCAAAATTTTCTCTGGGATGATTAATATTAAATACCGCTAAGCCAAAATCGACCCCAGGCGTCGTGACAATGGTATTGGAAATTACTTCTTTCGCAATTTGCAACCGAGATTTCGGTTCAGTTTCTTTATCACCATGGAACCAACGTAAATAATTATCGGTATACAGCGTGAGGGGTTCACCGGTACCAAACCCGGTTAATTTCGCTTTAGTTAAGGCCGCATCAAATTGTTGTTCGGTTGAGTGGTTATCGGCATAAGTATAACGAACAGGGTTTTGTTTACTTCCTTCACTATCAACCGGGAAGCCAAAGGGTTGACCATCCGCATTGCGCCACTTTTTATTCTCGATATCTTCAAAGCAATCAAGAATCTCTAAGTTAGCACCATTGCTGTCTGGTACTTGTTGCCAGCTGCCATTTTGTCCTTTAAAACCATACTCACGAAAAAAGCCGGTAAATACCCCATAACGTTCTAAATAGGTCCAAGACGACTCACAGCCATTAATTGTCGCAAGAAATCGACGGCTCTCAGAAGGGCTGTCTGGCACTGGCATCGCGCTATTGTCTACCCCCCCTTTGGTAAAGTAGATCATACGTTCTTGCAAAGAGTTATCGCTGCCGACCGCTGGGTATGTCACGGCAGGATCATAATTCGCCTCCGCATCATTCTCGATGGTTCTCATACTGCCGGAGTTATCAAAAATGATCAGGACTTGCGGACGAGCGCCTGCACGTGCTGACGATTCATACACATAAAGTTCGGTATCATCGGCCACACTCATACTGGCCCAAACAGCCGACGCAACAAGCAGCGCCACCATAGATTGTTTCGCTAACATGGTTAACTCCCTGAGAGCACTTCTTGCTCCACTCCGGTCACTGTGGTTAAACGTCCAAGATCGTGTTGACCAAATTTGACTTGCGTCCGTATTTCGATGCGCCGACAACTAATAATATTATTGGCATTGGCTTGTGAACTACGCTGGCAATCAAGATCATCCGTTTGCATCGGGATCACTCGGCTACTAGCGTCAAGCTTTTGGTCGACATTAGTTATTTCAGCCGTGAGATTGGCTAAACCTTGTGCCGGCTGAGTTATTATTAGCCGCTGACTGGCCCCGTTTGCCCTGGCTAATGCACTGACTCGATCAGAACCTGAACCAGCCATTCGCAATGATTGGGTGGAATTAGTGGCTAAAGCCACACCAATTAACGTCATCAATAATAAGATAATCAATGACAAGAACAGCACGACTCCTTGCTGCTTTTTCCTGGTCTTCATATTAATTCCTTATCAATACTGGATTTTCTAGCATGATGGTCGTCGCCATGATCCGGCGGCGGAAATTATCATTGGGCGCAGGGATAACTTTATCTCCAAGGCGGTAACTGATGTCATTGGTATAGGTAATATCTTGATCAATCGCCCGCACTAACAAAAAAATTCTTACCGCGACCAAGCGTTGAAACAGTTCGTTATCCCACATTAAGCTGGTGACATTTTCCGCCGGCATAAAGCTATTAGCACTATCATCGCCATTACTATCGAAGCCATATAAAATACGCATATCCTCGATGCCGGCGACCAATTGCTCATCATTAGTCATGCCACTTTTGGTTAGTGTTTTGCGGCGTAGCACCGGCACGCCGTTATTGTCATCGCGAATATAGTACACATGATGCTGATACTCCCAGAAACGTGCATTAAATAGCCCTGGGGTAATTTGATCACCGGAGAAAATAACGGCTTGATTCGGCGTAACGCCCATATAAAGCCGATTAATATCATCGGGCGCGGCCATATCGGGCCCGATTAATCGTTTCAGTTGCAAAACATCCGTGCCGTCTTTAACTTCGTTGGCCCCCGCAAGGCAAGATAAGCTGTCAGGGCCCCCTTGCTCATAACCCCACAAACGCCGAAAGTGCCCCGAAGCGGCGTCAGGAAAAGTCGCATTATTGACCCCAGCCCCGATACAATCATTAGCTGGGGCAATCGGGTTAGCTAGGATTTGGGTATTGATATTCGGGATCATTTCTGTGCCAGTGATATCAGCAAAGAAACCGAGCTGACTGACATCAGGTTCCATCAAGGCGAATGCCAAACGGCCATTCTCTTGCAGTTGATTAAATTGACTGGTGGTAGTGACATTACTGGAAGACATGTTGAACATGGTGAATAAGCCCAAGGTCAAAAACAGGGCGATCAACATGGTCACCATAAGTTCGACTAACGATAATCCACCCTGATATAGCCCTCTCACGAATGACACCCTCTCAGTTACACTATGACAGTTGAGACAGAATACTGCCGACGTTTGGGATTGGCGCTTCCACAGCTCTTAGCAAAGTCGTTGGCCAATGCCGCACCATCACTGAGTTGTCGAACGCCTTGCCAGCTAATCACTACTTGCACCTCGCCACTGGCATTGACATCGATACATGCCGTCGCTTGGTTTAATCCACCGACGGCAGAGCCATTGAGCGTTTCATAACTACCATTGAGGCCAAATTGCCATTGATAGGTATCCCACGCCCGAATTTCACCGCTATTGCACAGCACTGCAGGATCCACCACATCACATGATTTGGGCGCTGTAGCCGTGGCGCCGGTGGCGACCACGTAGGTCCCTTTATAATTGATAAGCTCTGGCGTGTTTAATTTCATGCGACTAAGCATATCGTTCGCATAATATGCCGCCAATGTTTGCTGGTAGGATTCAAAACTGCCGCGTTTTGCCACGATATGTAAATTGAAGATGCCAACGAGACCGACGACTAAGATCACTAAAGCGACCAGCACCTCAATCAAGGAAAATCCTTTGACATTTGCCCCCATGGTGTCAATTCTCCGTAAGTCGGCATTATTTTGACGCAGATGTAGTCAAAATAATCTTTGAAATCTGTGATTTATACACACAAAAACCATTACACTAATGTTATATAACAAATCAAATACTAGCCAGCAATATTTAGCCAATAAAGCCCACATTTACGGGCTATTTTCAGTCATTGCTGGCCAAAAAAAAGAGACCATAAGGTCTCTTTTCTGTTAAAACAATTGCTTAGTTAAAAACTCATCTCAGCTCTGCGGGCACCGCGAATACAATATCTTCTTCACGGCCTTGAACTTCGGTGATGGTATTAGGCGCCATGGCAGCGATCGCATCAACCACCTGCTTGACTAAGACTTCGGGAGCAGAAGCCCCAGCGGTAACCGCAACCTTGTTGACGCCAGAAAACCAAAGGCCATCAATATCGTCAGCGTTATCGACCAAATACGCTTGGGTGCCGGCTTTTTCAGCCAATTCTCGCAAACGATTCGAATTGGAGCTATTTTTCGAGCCCACAACCAACAACAAATCGACATCATCGGCCATCTTTCTTACTGCATCTTGCCGATTTTGTGTTGCATAACAGATATCATCTTTACGTGGCCCTTCAATCGTTGGAAACTTTTGCTGCAACGCCGCAATAATATCCATCGTATCATCGACTGATAGGGTAGTTTGGGTAACAAAGCACAAGTTGTTAGGGTCTTTCACTTGCAGCTTAGCTACATCCAGCGGAGACTCCACCAAATAGACGCCACCTTGCGGGTTATCATATTGCCCCATGGTGCCTTCGACTTCAGGATGTCCCTCGTGACCAATCAAGATACACTCCACCCCTTTGCGGCTGGCACGCGTAACCTGCAAATGGACTTTAGTTACCAGCGGACAGGTCGCATCAAACACCTTAAGTCCCCGCTGTTTTGCTTCTTTACGTACCTGCTGCGACACCCCATGCGCACTAAAAATCACTATGCTATCATCCGGGACTTGATGCAATTCATCCACGAACACGGCGCCACGTTGCTTGAGGTTGTCGACCACGTATCGGTTATGTACCACTTCATGGCGTACGTAAATCGGTGGATTAAACAGCTCTAATGCACGTTCAACAATGCTGATCGCTCGATCGACGCCCGCACAAAAACCGCGGGGATTCGCCAGAAAAATATCCAATTGTTTTACATCCAGTCGCGTTGTCATCACAGTACCTGCAACACTTCTAATTCAAAGGTTAATTCATGACCTGCCAGCGGGTGATTAAGATCAACAGTCACCGAGTCGCCAGCAATCTCTCTGATAATGCCTGGAATTTCACTGCCACCTGGGCCGGCAAAACTAACAATCACACCGACCTCTAGCGCCATATCAGCAGGGAAGCGACTGCGGTCGAGATGGTGGATAGCATCAGGATTAACTTCACCAAATGCATCTTTAGCGGCCAAATTGAACCTGTGGCTATCGCCTTCGTTCAAATGACTAATGTGAGCCTCAAATGCTGGACTCAAACTCGCGTCGCCTAACATAAGCTTGGTCGGCTTTCCTGACACTCGCGTGCTTTCAGCCGTGCTGCCATCCGCTAGCAGAATATTCATATGACAGACTAATGCCGTTGTCATGTTAACCTCCTTGATTACGACTTAGGCTCTACGGCCTCAGGTTTTGGTTGTTTAAAGGCGTCCCAAATCATTAATATCGCCCCAACACAAATTGCTGAGTCAGCAATATTGAACGCGGGGTAATGACTGGTTTTCCAATAAAAGTCGATAAAGTCGACCACATAACCATGCATTAATCGATCGACCAAATTACCAATCGCGCCGCCAATCACTAAGGTGTAAGCCAAATTTAAGCGCCATTCACTGGCAGATTGTCGTCTTAGCCAATAGGTCAACACCACGCTAAAGCCAATCGCGATAGCCGTAAATAACCAACGCTGCCAACCGCCAGCATCGCTTAAAAAGCTAAACGCTGCGCCATAATTTCGCACATAAGTAAAATTGAAAAACGGTAATATATTCACCGACTCATATAATGAAAAATTGGCCAGTACCCATTGCTTTGAGAGCTGGTCTGCAATGAAGACCAGCACCGCTACAAAGTACCAACGCAAGCCACTGTCCTTCCAGCTTGTTGGCATGTCTTAATCCCTATGCAAATTGGCGAACTTCGCCATCGCCGTCAATATTAGTCACACAGCGTTGACACAAGGTTGGATGGGCATCGATGCTGCCAACCTCGTGACGATGATGCCAGCAACGCTCACACTTTTCGGCTTCACTCTTAGCTAACACTAACTTCAAGTTCGCCATGTCAGTGGCAATCGCATCACTTGGGGCGCTTGCAAAGGACTCAACCTTGACCATAGAGGTTAACAGTACGAAACGCAGCTCATCGCCAATGCGAGCCAATTGCTCGGCCAATTGATCATCGGCAAACAATGTGATTTCAGCATCCAACGAGCCCCCTAAACGCTTATCGCGACGAGCTTGTTCAATCACCTTGTTGACTTCAGTACGAACGGCTAACAGCTGTTGCCAGTAATCGTCGGCCAAGTCATCTGCCAGAGTGACGGCCGCTAAACCTTGATACCATTCTTGGGTAAATACAAAGGTGTCGCGCTCACCAGGCAGTAATTGCCACACTTCATCAGCCGTGAAGCTTAAAATTGGAGCAATCCAACGCACCATGGCTTCACTGATATGGAATAATGCGCTTTGGCAGCTACGACGTGCATGACTTTCAGCTTTAGCCGTATACTGTCTGTCTTTAATGATGTCTAAGTAGAACGCACCAAGCTCAACCGAGCAGAATTGCATCAACTTTTGGGTCACTAAATGGAAGTTATACTGCTCGTATGCTTCTACAATTTCTTGCTGCAAGTTAGCCGCACGACGCACAACCCAGCGATCTAAGGCCACCATATCTTCAACCGCAACCATATCGGTCGCCGGATCAAAGCCATTAAGGTTAGCCAATAAGAATCGCGCTGTATTACGAATACGACGATACGCATCCGCACTGCGGTTTAGGATCTCATCAGATACGGTCATTTCACCGCTATAATCGGTCGCCGCCACCCACAGGCGCAGAATATCCGCGCCCAATTTATTGGTAACAGTTTGCGGTGCAATCACGTTACCGATGGACTTGGACATCTTGCGGCCCTTACCGTCAACGGTAAAGCCATGAGTCAACACTTGCTTGTATGGTGCTTCACCATTCATCGCGGTTGAAATCATTAACGATGACATAAACCAACCACGGTGTTGATCTGAGCCTTCTAAATACAAATCAATTGGATGACCATTAAATTCAGGGCGAGCAGCCACTACAGTTGCAAAGCTAGAACCCGAGTCATACCACACATCTAAAGTATCAGTGACCTTACGGTATTGATCGGCTTCGTCACCCAACAGCTCTGTTGCATCGAGATCCCACCAAGCTTGAATACCCTGTTGCTCAACCCGACTAGCAACGCGCGCCATCAGAGAAACACTATCAGGATGCAGCTCTTCGGTCTCACGATTAACAAATAAAGTAATCGGTACGCCCCAAGTACGTTGGCGCGAAATACACCAATCAGGACGGTTCTCAACCATTTTTTCGATACGGCTTTGACCCCAATCAGGGATCCATTGGGTTTGCTCGATTTCAGTCAAGGCTTGCTGACGTAAGCCATGGTTATCCATAGAAATAAACCATTGCGGCGTCGCACGGAAAATAATGGGTGTTTTATGGCGCCAGCAATGTGGGTAGCTGTGACGATACGCTTGATGATGCAGCAATACGCCCTTTTCTTTTAACAGCGCAACCACCGCGTCGTTGGCTTTAAATACATGCTGCCCGGCGAAAATCTCGGTGTCGGCTTTATACACACCATTATCCGCCACCGGGTTAGCAATTTCTAAACCGTATTTTTGTCCCACCACGAAATCGTCTTGGCCATGGCCTGGTGCAGTGTGCACGATACCCGTACCGGCATCAGTGGTCACATGGTCGCCGAGAATCGCCGGGACATCGAAATCGTAAAATGGATGATTAAAGCGCAATAACTCAAGCTCTTGGCCTTTAACAGTGCCCAGTTCTTGATGAGATTCAGCGCCGAAACGACTCAAACAGGCTTCAGCCAGCACAGAGGCCAAAATCACCGCCCGCGTTTGACCTTCTTTTTCAAACTCAACCAGCACATAGTCGAGTTCTGGGCTCAACGATAGCGCGCGGTTAGCGGGTAATGTCCAAGGGGTCGTGGTCCAAATCACCATGGCCACTGAGTGTGGGTAATCACTTACACCAAACTTAGCTAATACCGCGGCTTTATCGCTAGCCTCAAAAGCCACATCGATAGCAGGTGACGTTTTATCTTCGTATTCAACTTCCGCTTCAGCCAGCGCAGAGCCACAATCAGTACACCAATGAACGGGCTTAACCCCTTTATGCAAATGACCATTTTCGATCACTTTTGATAATGAACGAATGATATTGGCTTCGGTGCTGAAATCCATGGTCAGGTACGGGTGTTCCCAGTCGCCTAATACACCTAAACGAATAAAGTCATCACGTTGGCCATCGACCTGGGTACGAGCATACTTGCGGCATTCTTCGCGAAACTGAGCCGCCGTGATTTTCTGACCAGGCTTACCCACTTTTTGCTCAACTTTTAATTCAATTGGCAAACCGTGACAATCCCAACCCGGTACATAAGGCGCATCAAAGCCTGACAAGGTTTTAGACTTGATAATAATGTCTTTAAGGATCTTATTTACCGAGTGACCAATATGAATACTGCCGTTGGCATAGGGTGGGCCATCGTGCAGGATAAAAGGTTTTTTACCAGCGCGGCTATCACGGATCTGCTGATAAAGTTGCTCTGAGGTCCAACGCTCCAGCATTTGTGGTTCCCGATTAGCCAGGTTGCCACGCATTGGAAACTCGGTTTCCGGTAAATTCAAAGTTGATTTATAGTCGCTCATTGATCCCATACCATTCACTCAGCTAGAAGGCTAGCTTGCATCATTGCTAAATAAGGCCCGAGCCTTATCCGCATCATTTAAAATCTGTTTTTGTAACGCCTCGAGAGAGTCAAAGGGTTGTTCGTCGCGGATCTTCGCCACTAACTCAACCTCAATGCTCTTGCCATAAATTGACTCATTAAAATCAAAAATATGCACTTCGAGTTGGCACTTTTGGCCGTTAACTGTCGGTCGAAAGCCAATATTGGCAACGCCCTCATAGATATCACTACCAGGCCAAAACACCCTGACAGCAAACACACCGCGCACCGGCACGACTAAGCGCTTGAGCGCAATATTGGCTGTCGGAAAACCGAGGGTTCGGCCAATTTTTTGGCCGTGGGCCACTCGCCCACTCATAATGTAAGGATGGCCAAGCAAACGTCTAGCTTGCTCTAAATTACCCTTAGCCAGTTGTTCACGCACTTCTGTTGAACTGACTCGATGCGAACCCACCATAAAACTTTGGGTACTCTCGACGGCAAATCCAAATTTTTCACCCGCTCGGCACAGCATGGCGTAATGGCCTTGGCGTTGGCGGCCAAAACAAAAATCATCACCGACCACTAAATACTTAACGCCGAGCTTTTTCACTAGCAGTTCTTCGATAAAATCTTCAGCGGTCATGTTCGCAAATGCACGATTAAAATTAACGCACAAGACGCGATCTATGCCCAATTCATCGAGCAACAGTAACTTATCTCGCAATAAACTCAAGCGAGCAGGCGCTTGATTACCGGCAAACATTTCTTGAGGCTGGGGCTCAAACGTCATCAATACTGCAGGTAGACGATACTGCTCGGCTTTAGCCCGTAAATTGGCGATGACCTTAGCATGCCCTCGATGAACACCATCGAAATTACCTATGGTCAGTACGCAGCCTCGATGCGTCGGTAATATATTATGTATTCCGCGGATTAATTCCATATGTACCCAGCATTACCTAACGCAAATGGGCGGATTATATAACAGCTAGCCAAGAGAATCAGCACCGCTGTTCAATTTCCACGGCTTAACGCCGCAAATAATCATCATCCCTAAGTATACTCCCGCACCGACACCAATCAGTTTCAGCAAGATAGCGGTTCGCTCAGCGATGTGCCAATCGAGCCACGCTTGCTGTTCCGGCATCATGTATAACAAGCAGGCGACCATGGCGACGGTAGCGAGTAAGGTTTTAGCGAAGAACACGACCGTTTTACGACTAACTTGGTACACCCCTTGGCGATGCAAGCCCCAGTAAAGCATACCGGCGTTGAGCAAAGCCGACATCGAGGTCGCAATGGCTAAACCGACATAACCAAACGGCACGGCTAAGACTAAGTTGAAAGCCATATTACTAACCATGGCAATAATGCCGTAGCGTACCGGCGTTCGAGTATCTTGACGGGAAAAGTAACCGGGCGCTAATACCTTGACCATCATAAAACTGAGTAAACCAGAGCCATAAGCGACTAAGGCATAAGATGCCATTTCAACATCCTTGATCTCGAACTCACCGCGCATAAACAACACCATGAGCATTGGCTTAGCCAAGATAATCAATCCAAGCATGGCCGGCATCCCCAACAACAAGATAGCGCGCACCCCCCAGTCCATGGTGGCCTTAAAGCCATCGCCATGGTCATTCACATGGCGCCGCGATAACGCAGGCAAAATCACCGTACCAATGGCAATGCCGAAAATGCCTAACGGGAACTCCAATAAGCGATCCGCGTAATACAACCAGCTGATCGAGCCCGTCATCAGAAAACTGGCGATAAAGGTGTCGAGCAGCAAGTTGATTTGCGACACGGAAACCCCAAATAGCGCCGGTATCATTAAGGTGCGGATTTTGACCACCCCAGGGTGATGCCAGCCCCAGCGAGGTTTAACTAAGGCATCTTCGCGCCACAAAAACGGAATTTGAAACAATAATTGCACCACCCCGCCCATAAACACACCAATGGCCAAGCCGATTTCCGGCTGTTCCATACTCGGCGACAACCAAATAGCCGCAGTAATAATGGCAATATTTAAAAACACCGGGGTAAAGGCTGAAACAGCGAAGCGACCACGGGTATTTAAGATGGCTCCGGCTAACGCGGTAAAGGTAATAAACCACAAATAGGGAAAGGTAATCTTTAACATTAAAGAGGCTAATTCATACTTGGCTCCTGCAGGTTCATCATGCAGCCAAGCCCAAAACCAGCCGCCGCCAAAGAGTGCCGTTAATACCGGCGAGGCAATCACGCCGACAATGGTCACGCCAGTCACAAGCACCCCCAAGGTGCCACACACTTTAGCGATTAATTCTTTGGTCTCAGCGCTGGTTTTTTTTTCTTGATATTCAGTCAACACTGGCACAAATGCTTGTGCAAATGCGCCTTCCGCGAACAAACGCCTTAAAAAGTTGGGGATTTTGTTGGCAAAGAAAAAAACATCGGCACTGCTACCAGCCCCCATTAAATTGGCAATGACCATATCGCGGATCAAGCCTAATATGCGTGAAATAAACGTCATGGCACTGACAATTGCGCCAGAACGCATCAATTTTTTACTCAAATGAGCCTCTCAAAAGCTATTTCTTATCAATATCGGTGGCTTTGTAAGCCAAATTCGAGCATTTAATCTGCGTTAAACCCCAGCTAGCTAAAGGGATGTGCGCCAGTTCGTAAAAAATCATCACTCACGCTGTCATAGCAATCCATTTACTGGTAGAATTGCGCCACATCTTACACGAGTTGGGTTGAAGATAGCCAAGTCAGGTTGGATTATTTTGTATTAATGACCGATATTCACTCATTGGCATTGACAAAATCACAAAATGCGGGCATATTCCTCGGCCTTTGAAAAATATTAAACCCAGTTTTTAGGAGTTGCACCTTGGCTAATAGCAAGTCTGCAAAGAAGCGCGCGCTTCAATCTGAAAAGCGTCGCCAGCATAACGCCAGCCGTCGCTCAATGTTACGTACCTACGTTAAGAAAGTTATCGCTGCTATCAAAGCTGGCGATCACACTAATGCTGTTGCTGCGTTCAACGCTGCCCAGCCTATCGTAGATCGTATGGCGACTAAAGGCCTGATCCACAAGAACAAGGCTGCCCGTCAAAAGGCTCGTCTGAACGCAAAGATCAAAGCACTGGTTGCTTAATCTTTACGTTAATAAAAAAAACCGGCCTAGGCCGGTTTTTTTATTTGTAACGCTTAACTACAGCGGTTGATGATTTCCGTAAAGGTCATTCAGCAGCTGAATAATCGCCTTCACTTCATCACTCTTCAGTGAATAGTAGACCGTTTGCGCTTCTTTTCTTGTTGTGACTAAATTATCTTTGCGCAGCCAAGCTAAGTGTTGAGACAGGGCTGATTGGCTAAGTCCCAATTTCTTGTTCATTTCGCCGACGCACATTTCACCTTCTGTCAGTAAATAACACAGAATAAAAAGACGACGCTCGTTCGCTAATGCTTTTAATAATACAACCGCATGGTCTGCGCGTTGTTGAATTAATTCTATACTCATTTTGAGCTCTATCTCCGTAAGCAATCACCACCCCTAATATAGCCTTAGCTTAGGAATATAGTCGGGACATATCCCACACTTTTTGCTAACTTGTTTTTAAAAATGAGAGGTACGTAAAGAAATATAAGGATAGCTATGAAATTACCTAAGTATAAATGGCCGATTTTGCTGTTATCAGCCTTATTAACTGCATGCTCTACTAACGAACCTATTGTTAAAAATCAAAATGTTAGCTTGCAATTATTGCAAAAAGGTCAAGATTCAGAGTTAGCATATCAATTACTCGAATCATTAACAGTTGAAGTGGGTCCAAGATTGCCGGGATCGCCTGCTGACTTACAGGCGGTTAATTGGGCTGTAACCCAATTGAATCGCCTAGGGTTTGATCGCGTCTATAAAGAAGCGGTGACCGTTCCCGTGTGGCATAGAGGTCAGGCTCACGCCGACATTGTTGCCCCCTACCCCCAACCACTAGTGATCACGGCTCTCGGAGGCAGCATAGCCACCCCAGCGGAAGGCATCACCGCCGATATCATTCGCTTTACTAGCTTAGCCGCCCTCGAGCTCGCATCTGTGGATGAGGTATTTGGTAAGATCGTGTTTATCGATCATAAAACTGAGCGTCATATCAATGGCCAAGGCTATGGGCAAACGGTACCCGGCCGCAGCAAGGGCGCTGTCAGCGCCGCGAAGAAAGGCGCGGTGGCGATTCTTATTCGCTCCATAGGTACTGACAGTGATCGCATGCCTCATACTGGCATGATGCGCTATCAACCGGATGTGAAGCCCATTCCGGCGGCCGCGCTCTCCAATCCGGATGCCGATCTGATAACCGCCATGCTCAAGCGCCAACAAGGCGTGCGGATCCAGCTTGACCTATCGCCACAGGATCAAGGGACGGCCACCTCTTACAATGTTATTGCTGAGCTCACCGGCAGCAGTAAGCCTGAAGAAATCGTCCTGATAGGTGCTCACCTTGATTCTTGGGATGAGGGCACTGGCGCGTTAGATGACGGCGCAGGCGTTGCTATCGTCACTGCCGCCGCTAAATTAATTGCCGATTTGCCGACGCGGCCCGCTCGCACCATACGAGTGGTACTCTTTGCGGCTGAGGAAATTGGGTTAGTGGGTGCCAAACAATATGTCATCGACCATCAACATGAACTGAATCTGCACTATATTGCGGCAGAATCTGACTTTGGTGCCGGCAGCATTTATCAACTGGACGTCAATGTTAACCCGGAAGTATTGACTGCCGTACAGCATTATATGATGCCCTTGGCTGACTTAGGGGTCAACGCCGGTAACAATCAAGCGCGGGGGGCTCCTGATGTTTCTCTATTTCCTGCGCTCGGCGTTCCAGTGGCGTCACTAAGGCAAGATGGTCGGGATTATTTTGATTATCACCACACCCCCAATGACACCTTAGACAAGGTTGACCCTATCAGCCTTAAGCAAAATGTAGCGGTGTGGAGCCAATTTACCTATTTGATGGCCCAATCAGAGTTACCCTTGCGCCCGATAGTAGAACAAGACTAAACCGTTAGGCCTCAGTTACTAAGGCTGAGGCCAACCTTGCTTGCACTGTGGACAGTTATCATCAATGCGATTAAGGGGCGTCGCGCAAAAATACCGGCGAGTCAGCGCTTGAGCCTTGCGGGCTGTAATAATATCCATCACGATTAAAAGCCAGTATTTGCTCAACACTATCAACTTTATTTTCAAGTAAATAGCGTGTCATCAAGCCACGCGCTTTCTTGGCGTAAAAACTAATAATTTTATACTGACCATTCTTAAAGTCTTTAAAGACTGGGGTGATAACCCGAGCCGCCAATTGCTTTGGTTTAACGGCCTTAAAATATTCATTAGATGCCAAGTTAACCAACAAACCATCTTGATGGTGTTCCATTTCGAGATTCAGCTCATCAGTGATGATGTCGCCCCAAAAAGCGTAAAGGTTGTTACCACGAGGATTGTTAAGGCTGGTGCCCATCTCGAGTCGATAGGCCTGCATTAAATCCAAAGGTTTCAGCAAACCATATAAGCCCGATAATATTCTCAATTGCTGCTGAGCTTGGTTAATCACCACGGCATCCATGGAATCAGCATCTAAGCCGGTATACACGTCACCGCGAAAAGCAAACATCGCTTGCTTGGCATTGCTGAGGCGAAATGGCGGTTGCCAGCTGGCAAAACGCGCCGCATTTAATCCCGCAATTTTATCACTCACCTTCATCAAACTCGCGATATCTATTGGCGTTAGCTCGCGACACACTGGGATTAATGCTTGGCTGTGGGCTAATAGTTTGGGTTGCGAAAATTGCTCAGTGGGCGCTGGCTGCTCAAAATCCAAGGTTTTGGCCGGTGAAACTAAAATAAGCATGAGATATTTCTCCATAAATTCTTTTATCATCATACCTAACAGACCAAAAAAAACCACGCACTGCTGGCGTGGTTTTTTCGATAATGCTAAACGAAACCTTTAATTTGACTTAACCGAATGGTCATCTGGCAACCAGATATCATCATCTAATTGCTCATTCAATTCTGGAAACTGACTACGGTCAAACTCAGGGGTTTTGCCTTGATCCACTTGGCTGCGATAATCATTAATCACGCGAATAGCCAGGCCCGATAACAACAGCAATGCGATAATATTGACTAGTGCCATCAATCCCATCGAGACATCAGCTAAATTCCACACCAAATCGATCTTCGCTACAGCGCCAAACATCACCATCCCCAAGACACAGACTCGGAACAAAGGCAGCGCTTTTTTGCTATTGCCGCATAAGAACATGACGTTGGTTTCGGCGTAAGAGTAATTGGCAATAATCGAAGTAAAACAGAATAATAAAATTGCCACGGCGACAAAACCGCCGCCCCAAGAACCCACATGTTGAGTCATGGCAGCAATGGTCACTTGAATACCATCACCAGAGCCTATGGTATCGCCAGCCAATAAAATAATGGCGGCAGTGGCCGTACAGATCACTATGGTATCAACAAATACCCCCATCATTTGCACAAACCCTTGTGAAGCGGGGTGATTAGGGTTAGGTGTTGCGCTAGCAGCAACGTTTGCCGCCGAGCCCATGCCGGCTTCGTTAGAAAACAATCCGCGCGCAATCCCCGACTGCATCGCTTGCGCTATGGTATATGCCACACCGCCCGCGGCAACTTCTTGCCAACCGAAGGCGCTTTTGACCACCAGCACTAAAATTGCGGGTAACTGCTGGATGTTCATAATCACAATCACAAAAGCAATTGCGATATAGGCCAGTGCCATAATTGGTACAACGATTTCTGATACCTTGGCAACTTTTTTCAAGCCGCCCATGATCACCAAAGCACTCAAGAACACCAATACAATGCCCATATAAGTAGGCGGTACATCAAATACCTGATCCATGGCCGCTGAAATGGTATTGGACTGGACGGCATTAAACACTAAGCCGAACGCCACGATCAAGAAGATAGAAAACAAGATCCCCATCCAACGCTGACCTAAGCCCTTTTCCATGTAGTAAGCTGGGCCACCACGGAACTGACCGTCATGATCTCGCACTTTATAGACTTGAGCTAAGGTCGACTCAACCATTGCGGTCGCCATCCCTAAGACGGCGATCAACCACATCCAGAACACCGCACCCGGTCCACCACCGACAATCGCGACGGCAACACCGGCCATATTACCAGCCCCTACGCGGGCCGCCATACTCGTACAAAACACTTGAAATGAAGATAAGCCCCCTTCAGAGCCTTGGCGGCTTATGGCCATAATTTTAAGGCCGTGGCCAAAATGGGTTATCTGAATAAATGCGAGGCGCAATGTGAAATATAATCCTGCGCCAACTAGGCCGTAAACTAACAACTTGCTCCACAGCAAGGTATTGAGGAAATTAATAGTCGTTTCTAACATATCGTTTTACTTCTTCCCGTTGCAGTGGCGCCAAACAACAACGCCAACTGTGGTGAATGAATACTTCTGATAACAGGTTACAGAATCTTGTTGTAATTTAATTATCCGTACACTAAAGCGGTTAGTGTTTCTGAACCAGCGGAGCAAAATAGCATAGATTTTACAAAAACCAGCGTGATCTACGTCGCAGTAAACCACTTGACTAACAGCAAGCTCACAGCCGACCAGTAGTCATAAACAAACCAGCAACCTATCTACATGCCCCATCGCACTGGTAATCTCGCGAACAACTTGCCGGAGTGACTCATCAGCATCCACAGCATAGCCTGCGAGATCGAAGCGCGCGTGTATCATAAAGATTATCTTAATCGGGGCTAATATACCGAGCCATGCCCTCAATCCAAAATATTTTCGTGTTTTTACGCCTCTCACCACAATAAACCGCCAATTTACACAAAAAAACAACGAAATCGCCGTTAAAAATTATTAATTAGCAACAAATGAACTACAACTGGTAGTTTGCGTTATATCGACTAGAATTTTCAAAACATATCACATTATAAAAAGTACCCAATGCAGTAGCGTGATATGGCTTAGGATCTCAGTGATGAGCTGATTGCATTGGCAATGGACTTGGAGAATGTATGAAACATCTATCAAAGTATGTGTTGGTCGCTGCCTGTATCCCATTTGCGGCATCAGCAGCACAAGAGTTGACACCTTGGTATTTGGGTGCTGGCCTTGGCGTCAATAACTATGAGCCTGTTTGCGATCTAAAAACCATGAAAACATGCCATGATGAGAATCCTTACGCATGGGATGTCTTCGCTGGTTATATGCTCAATGACTATTTTGGTGTGGAATTAGGTTACCGAAATCTTGGCCGAACTCAGTGGACAGATTACAGTAACAAGTTAAACGACGTCGGGGCTAAAGGCATGACCTTAGGTTTAGTCGGCGTGTGGCCATTTGCCAACGATTGGAGCCTATCGGCCGAAGTCGGGGCCATGGATTACATTTTATCTAATAATAAGCAGTGGGGAACAGAGTACTATTCTGATCGTGGTGTAGGCTCTTATTTTGGCGCTGGTATTGGCTATAACTTCACTGAAAACCTCAAGCTACAAGCCAAATATCGTCGCTATGAAAATCTCGACGACGATAAATGGAATACCTTAGATTTAGAAAGTAACTATTGGGGTTTAGAACTTAGCTATCGCTTTGGGCGTGAAGTTGCCGTACCCGCTCCAGTCGCTGTCATCCTTGATTCTGATAACGATGGAGTGCCTGACAATATCGATGCTTGTCCTGACACGCCAGCGGGTTACCTGGTCGATGCCAATGGTTGCACCGTGATGGTTGAGTCCGTACAAGAATTGGCTATCGACGCTAAGTTTGCTAACAATTCGGCCGTACTTGATCAAACCAGCTACGATGAAGTGAGTGTCCTGGCGCAATTCATGAACCAACATCCTGAATCAAGCGTCGTCATTAAAGGCTTCGCCTCAAATGTCGGCAATGCCGACTATAATATGACGCTATCACAAAAGCGTGCTGAAGCAGTCGCCAAAGTCCTTGAAGAAAAGTATGGTATTGCGGCAAATCGAATTTCAGCAAAAGGCTATGGTATAACCCAACCATTAATCGCTGGTAGCTCAGCTGAAGCCAATGCAGCAAACCGTCGTATTGAAGCCCATGTTACTGTGGTAGAAGTTGGACCTGCCATGCGTTAACACTCGCTAATACGATGCAAAAGCCGCTATTTTAGCGGCTTTTTTTTCGCATTCTGACCACGAAGGTCACCCACATAAATCTGTTTTCATTCAGAAATGTAATTTTTTTTCAGCAAAGGTTGGAAAATCGGTAAAAATCGCTTCTAATACTCGACATGCCTATTTTCGGCCACCATTGAGAAGGATGTATTCCATGGCAAGCACATTAGCGCAACTAAAAGCATTAACGACCATAGTCGCCGACACGGGCGATATTGAAGCCATTAAAAAATATCAACCACAAGATGCAACGACCAACCCATCATTGATCTTAAAAGCATCAGAAATTCCCGAATACGAATACCTGATTGATGATGCGATTGCTTATGCCAAATCACAAAGCCAAGATCTAGCCACACAAATCGCCGATGCCGGTGATAAATTAGCGGTCAATATTGGTGTAGAAATCTTAAAATCTGTGCCAGGCCGTATGTCGACTGAAGTTGACGCCCGCTTATCGTTTGATAAAACCGCCTCGATTGCCAAAGCCAAAAAACTGGTCGCATTATATCAAGCCGCTGGCATTGATACTTCTCGCATTTTGATCAAACTCGCATCAACTTGGGAAGGGATCTGCGCCGCTAAAGAACTCGAGCAACAAGGGATTAATTGTAATCTGACCCTATTATTTAGTTTTGCTCAAGCACGCGCATGTGCCGAAGCTGGTGTCTACTTAATTTCTCCATTTGTTGGCCGTATTCTCGACTGGTACAAAAAAGACACAGGTAAAGATTACAGCGCCAGCGAAGACCCAGGTGTCGTGTCGGTGACTGAAATCTACAACTACTATAAGCAGCACGGTTATAACACGGTTGTCATGGGCGCAAGCTTCAGAAATACCGGTGAGATATTAGAGTTAGCCGGTTGTGACCGCTTAACCATTGGCCCGAATTTATTAGAAGAACTTGCCAATGATGATGCCCTTGTTGTTGCTAAATTACAGCCAGCGAAGTCATTGTCACCGGCGCCGGCGCCGATGACCGAAGCTCAGTTCCGTTGGGAATACAACCAAGATGCGATGGCGGTTGAAAAGCTGGCTGAAGGTATTCGCAATTTCGCCATCGATCAAGCGAAATTAGAAGTCATGCTGGCCGCGCGTTTATCGGCCTAAATAGCAAAGGAGTGTGCAATGACTCGCTTAACCCAAAGCCAACATTGGCAACGTTTACAGCAATATGCCGCTAACATGCTGCATATGCGCCAAATGTTCGAAGACAATCCAAATCGTTTCTCAGATTACTCTTTGAAGCGCTGCGACTTATTGCTGGATTATTCAAAGAATCGTATTAATAACTCGGTATTAACAGAGTTATTTGCATTGGCAAATGAAGCTGGGCTAACGCAAAAGATTAAGGCCATGTTTCATGGCGATATTATCAATACCACTGAACACCGTGCCGTGCTGCACACGGCATTAAGAGCCGCGGCAACTGATGATATCCGAGTCAATGGCATCAACATCATTCCTGAAGTGCAAGCCACACTGGCTAAAATGGAATCCTTTGTTAATTGCGTCACCACAGGTCAATGGCTTGGTTATACTGGCAAGCCCATTAGTGACATTGTCAGCATTGGTATCGGGGGCTCATTCTTAGGACCTAAAATCGTATCAGAAGCCTTACGTCCTTATTGGAATAAGAATTTGCGCTGCCACTACGTTGCTAACGTCGACGGTACCGCCTTGACTGAAAAGCTGAGTAAGCTGAACAGCGAAACCACCTTGTTTATCATGTCATCGAAGTCATTCAGCACCCAAGAGACATTGACTAATACCTTAAGTGCCAAGGCGTGGTTTCTAGCGCAAGGGGCCAAGCAAGCCGATGTCGCTAAGCACTTTGTTGCCGTGAGCTCAAATGTCGCTAAAGCCACCGAATTTGGGATTGATGCTGATAACATTTTCCCTATGTGGGATTGGGTCGGTGGCCGCTATTCGCTGTGGTCGGCGATTGGTCTTCCTATCGCCCTAATGATAGGAATGGATAACTTCCGTCAATTGCTCAGTGGTGCCAAAGCCATGGATGATCACTTCCAGCAAGCTGATTTATCCGAAAATATGCCTGTCATTATGGCGTTGGTCAGCCTATGGCATAGTAACTTTTATGATGCCCAATCACATGTCGTCTTGACTTATGATCATTATTTGCGCGGCTTACCGGCTTACTTCCAGCAATTGGATATGGAAAGTAACGGCAAATCTGTCACCTTAGCGGGTGACCCGGTCGATCATGCTACCGGTCCAGTGATTTGGGGCGGTGAAGGGACCAATGGCCAACATGCTTACCACCAATTACTGCATCAAGGTACAGCTATCATCCCGGCAGACTTCATCATGCCACTGCAAAGCCATAACCCACTCGGTGAGCATCATACCCAACTCGCCTCGAACTGTTTTGGGCAAACACAGGCATTGATGCAAGGTCGCACCTATGAGGAAGCGTTAGCAGAACTGGCAGACAGCGACTTAACGCCAGCGCAGAAAGACCTGATTGCCAAACATAAACATATGGCGGGTAACAAGCCAAGCAATACGCTGTTGATGGATAAACTCACTCCCAAGACCTTAGGGACTATGATCGCCCTTTATGAGCACAGAACCTTTGTACAAGGCGCAATCTGGGACGTGAATTCTTTCGATCAATGGGGGGTAGAGTTAGGTAAGACCTTAGGCAATGATATCCTTAATCGCCTCAGTGCAGCACAAGATTGCAACGAACTTGACTCATCCAGTAATGCCTTAATCAATTTATTCAGAAATAAACAGATTTAACAAATTTCTCTTTAAAAACAGCCTACGGGCTGTTTTTTTATTTAAACCTTAAAAATAATTTAACAACTTTGAAACATTCGTATTGCATAGTCCTCCTCAGATATGGTATTTGTTTGTTAGACCATTTAATACACAGAGGAGGTCGCCATGGATCGTTTGGACTATGGAAGTGCACAAGATAATGTTGTAGAAAAGCCAAATCGACGCAATAGCAAAAAACGTAAATGGCGTGAAATTGAAGCAATCAAAGATAAGCGTCGCTTATTGAAAGAATTGCAAGATATTAACGGCCTCTGTGATCTCGATATTGATATTGATGCCATCTTATAAAAAAACAGCGCCAATGGCGCTGTTTATATTAGTGGCTATCTTGAGTAATAAAGTCTTTCAGCTCCTGGAAGACTTGACTATCATTATCGCTAAATAAGGGATCCTCAATCAGTTTGATCTGACAACGGTCGCCGACAGCCTCCCAATCATCAGGGGTTAGCTTTTGATCTAACATGGGGAAGATAACGTGCTCTTCATAGTGCATATGGGCCCGTTGCGATGACACATATTGATGAAGATCACGGATCAACTTGTCACGCGGGATCACCACATCGTTCAGTATCATGGTTAATGACGCCATTAATATCGCGGTATCACCACTGAGTTTAATATGTTCACTCGCGAGTCGATTAGTGGTCTTTTCATCTTGAGTGAGCTCAAGATAATACTCATAGATAATATCTTCAAAGGGATGATGGCTATGTTCTGCATAATCTTGCATATAGCTAACAATGTCCTTGATTAGACTAAAATCTACATGTTCTCCGCGCTCAAGCTTGCTCGCTTTACGATCGAGTATCGAAATTAATATACTGATATGCCGATGGTCTTGCATTAAACGTTTTAGCATCATGGATCCTTAGCCGTAAGCGGCAGTGATCGAGCGTTATTTAATCACTATACCCTGTATGTGTCATCGGGTAACATGACGCTGATCACATTTAGTCACTTGTGGTTTCAAGCACCGACATCACAGTATTTAGCGAACGCTGGAGATGCAAAAAGGCATCTTGGGCCGAGTTGGCTTGCTTGAGGTTCTTTTTCACAATACTGGCAAAGTAATCTTCTTGCTCTTCAGACATATCTAGCACATGGAAGCTAGAGTGAATGTCGGCATTGATCTTTTGCAACGCCTGATGAAACTTCTCGTCGTTTTCTGAAATAGATTTCCCCAACTGCTTCAGCAGCATTTTGATATCAATGATCGCTTTAGACATGGCTTTTTCACGGCGAATATCCATGACGCGAGCTTCGACACCTTCAACGACCACCGCAATCACATCGCGAATTCGACCATAGAGAACTTCATCGTTCATCGGCATGTTTTTAATCAAAAATGACACATGCTTATCACTACAGACGGTGCGATTTCCAAAATCATACAGTCGGCCTTGTTTGTCTAATAATTCAAGAATATTAGTTTCAATCGGACTGATCGGCATCCCCGCGGGCGCAAAGTACTCGGGTTTATCCGTGACGATTTCCAAACAAGTATTAAGACTAAATTGCGCCATTAAATCGAAAAATGCATCCGCCAAACTCTGATAGTCATTACATAAAAAAAACTGCCTAAAAAATTGCATGACGTAACCATATTGCGCTGATTCAGTCATGGACTGAAAAGCCATATTACGTGACATATTTTCGGCATGCATTAAGCTCTTTTGCTTTTGCTGATAACTGGCAACCGCACTGACCTTAAATAATAATTCTTTGATCTCAAAAGGCTTTGCTACAAAATCGACACCACCGGCATCATATGATCGAACCCGCTCTTCTAAGGTATTCATGCCAGAGACAAAAACCACCGCAATGTTTGACTGGTGTCCTTGTAATTCTTGGCACAAGGTCACCCCATCTTTATCGGGGAGATTAATGTCCATCAGAATAATGTCAGGATGGCTATCTAATAGCGCCGCTTCATAATCTTTGGCGTTCTCATAGACCCTAAGATGATAGTCATCCGTCAAAACTTCACTCATTAACTCACCATAGTCTTTATCGTCATCCACAACCCAAATTGTCAGCTTTTCCATAATTCATCCTTGTCATCAACACCAATAAACGTAACCCCAAGTTTTAACATCGCCTTAATTAACCCCTTAATATCAAAGGGTTTATTAAGTACCTGAAACGGCATCTCTTGCTGTTCACTAATGCCAATATCATGGATATAGCCAGAGATCAGTAGTACCGAAAGTTCGCTATTATTTTCTTGTAAATTCTTCGCTAATTGGTAACCATTCATGCCACCAGGCATTAGCACATCGGTAATCAATAGGTTGGCATCACAATTGCCAGCGCTGTATTGACGACTCACCGCAATTGGGTCAGTGCAGGTTTCAATTTCCATCCCTAGCATTTCACAATAATCCTGTACTACAGCGATAATTTCGGCCTCGTCATCAACGATCAACACCTTAAATGGGCCTTTGACTTGCGGACAACGCTGGAGAATATCTTCCGCTGCGCTTGGCGGTTGTTGAGCCTTCTTTTCTTGAGCTGGGAACCAAATTTTGAACTCAGTGCCATGTGGGCCAGTATCCACCACACTCATATAGCCACGAGAACGTTTTACGAAACCATAAATCATCGATAAACCGAGGCCGGTGCCCTTACTTTTATCTTTCATGGTAAAGAAGGGTTCGTAAATTTTTTCCACCAGATGCAATGGAATGCCAGAGCCAGAATCTTTGACTGAAATCCAGACATACTCACCACCGCGAACTTGGGTATCGGTCAGCGAACCGGGTAATTTGCCTTCAAGCCATTCTTGCCCAGTCGTAATGATTAGCTCACCACAGCCATCCATAGCATCCCTAGCATTAATCGCCATATTGAGCATCGCATCTTCAAGATCGCCGCGATCGATACAGATATCATCGAGTTGCTCGGCAAAGTTCATTTGAATATGGATTTGGGATGTCAGTGATTTATCAAAAATATCTTTAAGGCTACTGATCACTTCGTTCACACTGCAATTTTGGGCATTAAATTGCTCTTGCCGCGAAAATTGTAATAAGCGTCGTGTCAGATCTGTGCCTCGAGAACAAGCTTTAAACCCTGTGGTTAAATATTTATCTAAACTGTCCTGACGATTCTTAAGTTGCATTAACTCAAGATTGCCTTTCAGCACCCCCAGAATATTATTAAAGTCATGGGCAATGCCCCCCACCAGCTGCCCCAATGCCTGCATTTTTTGGGTACGCGACATGGCTTGCTGCATTTGTATTTCTTCGGAGATGTCATGAGCCATTAACACCATTAATGGTTCAGGAGTTTCGATACACAACAACGTGGCTTTCATCGAGGTATATTCGCCATCACCACATGTCATCTTAATTTCGCCATCAAATTCTTGTTGCTGAATGATGGCTTCATTAAAGAATTTAATGCCAGACAGTTGCTTGTCGTGTTCAGCAAATAATATGGATAAAGGTTGATTGAGCAGTTGTTCATGACTGAACTGACTAATTTTGCTCGCGGCCTCATTGGCATAAATTATCTTGGCGCCATTACCGGCATTAACGATAACCAAGGTCATATATTCAAAACTGTCAACGATGGCTTGGAAGATATTGCTGTCACTTGGCTGACTGACCACCACCGGTGCTTGCAGGCGAACAGCGGGCTCCAATAGCATTGGCATCAATATTGCCGTTAATGTCGAGGTATGCGCTTCGAGTAATGACAGCCATTGTTGATGGGGTTCAACAAAGAAAAACACCAAGTTTGGGGTTGGGGAAGGCCACACCGTAAAATGAAGCCAAGTGTGGGCACACTTAGGATCGGTCACCAATGGCCATTGCCGCACTTGTTGCCATAGGATCTGATTCTGTTGCGGTTCATTTGGCCAACACACTGTCGTGGCCGGTAAGTCTTCACAGTCAAGCGCATTAATATCCACTAACAGCACGGTTTTAGCACCACTCGCTTGGGCCAAGCTAGTGCAAAGAGAGATAAGAACACTTTCTCCTTGTATCGACTGAGCCTGTAACCTGCCTAGATTGGCCAGCAACTCTGCCGGAAGAGAAATTAGGTCATTGGCTGTCCCGACCTGAGTTTGAGATAACGCGTTAGAGTCCATTCCAACTATTCCACTGTATTTGATTGCTTCCTTTTATCAGCATAGTTCAAAATACAGTATGCGCACTCGAGGGGTTATTTTTTACAAATACAGCATGGATCTTGATGATATTAATGACTGACAACAACCCATGGCTTAGTGAAACATAGTCCATGGAGGTGCTGTCAACGTCGACCACCACAAAATAAGGGGGTATTGGGTATGGGTGCTACTGTAGGCATTTATAGACAACGGCAACCACTCGGGTCGGATCCCCCATATCGGTTTGTAACCAAACGATATGTGTGCCACCCAATTCTTCAGCTTGGCCCTTGGCAGAATCTTGCGCTTGTCTCAAATTATCAGCTTGACGGCTGACTCCTGTGACTAAAGCAAAGCTATCGCAATGGCTCACTTCAAAATTATACGCTTCGTTGATCCTTGAATATAATTTTGGCGGTTCACTGACGCAGGCCGTCAATAGGCCGGTCAATAGTAAGCAGACAAATTTTAACATAATCGCCCTCTTCAAGATGAGGGGCGATTATTAGAAAATGCAACCTTGGTGTAAACCGTTAAAATCACGTTTCTTAGGTTAACTAACAATTAATTCGCTGAAACAATCCCCTTGTTTGCAGAGCTCACAGTGGCGAAACATGCCAGCAACACCGCCACCCACCAATACACTACAAGTAGCCAACAAGCGCATCATTTCCCTGCCGCCACCGTGGTAAATAGATAGCTCTTTAAATCAGCAAAGCTCACTGGCATGCTCTGCGCCAAACACTTAGCATTGGCCACTTGGCGTAATGCTGGCGGCAACGGCACATCGATAGATAATGCCTCATCAACTACATCTTTGAATTTTGCCGGGTGGGCAGTAGCCAAGAATATACCAGCTTCATTGTCAGTTAAATTCTCGGCTAAGGCTCGTGCAGCTATCGCGGCATGGGGCTCAGAGAGATAACCTCCTTGATGTAATGCGAGGAGCTCTGCAATGGCTTGCTGATCACTGAAACTGGTTCCAATAAGATCTGATAATGGCCATGACATGACCTCACAACACGCCTCCACACGAGGCCAGTTACTGGGCTCTGACACATCCATGGCATTACTTAAGGTCGCCACTGTTTTATGGGGTAACCACTGACCGTCGGCTAAATAACGCGGCACTGTGTCGTTAGCATTGGTGGCCGCCACAAAACGGCCAATAGTAAGTCCCATCGCTTTGGCTAATAAGCCTGCCGTTAAGTTACCGAAATTACCACTGGGTACAGCAATCACTGCTTGCTTGTCAGGGTGCCGTTGCTGGAACTGAGCGACGGCCTCAAAGTAATAACAGACTTGTGCAAGTAAGCGACTGATATTAATTGAATTTGCAGAGTTTAACCCCAAGCCTTGACGAATATCTTGATCCTCAAATGCCTGCTTGACTAAGTCCTGACAAGCATCAAAATCGCCTTCAATCGCTACGGTATGAATATTACCGCCTAAGGTAGTGAACAACTTTTGTTGCAGCTCACTAATCTTGCCTTTGGGGAATAACACCACCACTTTTACATTCTCAAGCCCATGAAACGCATGGGCAACTGCCGCACCGGTATCGCCTGAAGTGGCGGTTAAGATAGTTAAGGGCTGACCGTCACCAAGTGCATCAATACATTGCGCCATAAAGCGCGCACCAAAATCTTTAAAGGCTAAGGTCGGCCCATGAAACAACTCTAAGCAATAACGCGCTGCATCGACCTGTACGAGTGGAGCCCCAAACTCAAAGGCCTTAGCCACCATGTCGTCCACCACCTCATCGGCTAACTCGCCTTGAAGAAACTGCTTAATAATAAATTGGCTGCGCGCCACAAATGGCAGCGCTAATACCGCATCAATATTGTCGAGTTTGGGAATATTACTTGGAAAAAATAACCCGCGACCTTGGCCGAGCCCCAAACGCACTGCGTCACTAAAACTGACTTTCTGTTCAGGATGACTCAAATTATATAATTGCATATTGTTGTCCTTAAAGCTGGCGACTACCCTGTTGATCGATGTGACACACATGGGCAAAGCCGGAATCTGATACTAAATAATGTTGCTGCAACCACTGCTTAGCTGCTACAGCTAATGCCTTATCTGTGGTCACCGCAAACAACGACGGGCCGCTGCCCGATATTCCGCAAGCACTAAGTCCCATGGCTAATAACTGGTGTTTGGCCTCATTAAATTGCGGTATAGCATCGCAACGATAAGGTTCGGCGATAACATCTGTCAGCAAGGACAACGCCAGCGTGGAATCGTGAGTATGCAACGCATGAATAAAACCACTGAGCTGTTGTCCAAATTGTAAGGCAATCGATGTCGGCAGTGATGTCGGTACCAACTCTCGCATCATAGAAGTTGATAACGAAATACCCGGGTAGGCGACCACCCAATACCACTCCTCCATCACCGGCATACCTGCGCATAACATCGATGGCGCCGATAGCATTAATTGCATGCCTCCCAAGAAGCTCGGGGCCACGTTGTCATAATGTATGCTGCCGCTGATCTTGCCTTCAAACTCCCCCATCATCAGTAATAATTCATCTCTCGAGTAGGGCTCGCCGAAGAAGCTGTTGATGGCCACAAATGCAGCGACTACCGAGCTGGCACTAGAACCAAGACCACTGCCCACAGGCAAGTTTTTGCTTAATACCAGCGAGAGGCCACCAGTGTATTGTCGCTGCAGAGCAAAATACTCGGCACATTGATAGACAATATTATCCTGCACTTGTGCGGGTAATTTATGAGCGAATGGGCCGGTGACGGTTAAGCTAATCCCCGTAGCCGCAGCCTCAATACTGACGGTATCGCCCAACAAACTGCCATCAATGGGGGCTAATGCCGCCCCTAATAAATCAAAACCGACACTGACATTACCCATTGACGCAGGGGCATAGACGGTGATCATGCTGTCACCTCCCGACTCCAGTTTAAGGTTCTTAACACATCGGCAAATACCCCTGCCGCCGTGACATCAGTACCCGCACCATAGCCCCGCAACACAAATGGGATCGGTTGATAGTATCGACTATAAAAAGCTAAGGCATTTTCTCCGCCTTTAACGCTATATAAGGGGTTATCAGCGCTCACCTCAACCACTTCGACTCGGCATCCGGCCTCATCGATAACGCCGACATAACGAAGTAAGTTATTGTTTGCCTTGGCAGCCGCCACTCGCTTGGCAATCGCAGCATCGACCTCGGGTAAACGTGCCATAAATTGATCGACATCACCGCTGGCATCGAAATCGCTGGGTAATACGCTCTCTACCTGAATATCACTAAGCTCCAATACCATGCCTGCTTCGCGCGCTAAAATTAACACCTTGCGCGCCACATCCATGCCATTAAGATCATCACGCGGATCTGGCTCAGTAAAGCATTTTTCCCGCGCCGTCGCCGTGGCCTGAGATAAACTCAGTCCGTCATCGAGGCAACCAAAAATATAGGACAATGAGCCTGACAAAATGCCACTAAATTTGTGTAACTCATCGCCGGCACATAATAGTTTTTTAAGATTATCAATAACTGGTAAGCCAGCACCCACGGTGGTTTCATATAAAAATTGACGTCGCTTAGCGCGCGCCATCATCTGCAAGTTATGGTAGTAAGCAAATTCACGAGTATTGGCTTTCTTATTGGGGGTTACCACATGCAAGCCTGCATTTAGGGCCTGCAGATAACAGCCAGCAACCTCGGCACTGGCGCTGCAATCCACCAGCACAGGATTCACCAACTGTTGCTCCCGAGCGAAGGTCAACATGCTGGCAATGCAAGCATCTTGGCCATGATCACTGAGCAGACTGTGCCAGTTGGCTAAATCGATGCCATCGATATTAAGTAGCATCTTGTCAGAATTCATAATGCCGCACACTCGCATCCGAATGTCTTGCTTAGCCAAGGCCGCTTGCTGACCTTTTATCTGCGCGAGCAAGCCCGCCCCCACATTGCCGCAGCCAACTAAAAAGACATCCAAATATTGACTGGCACCAAAAAAGCCTTGATGACAGGCGCGAATAGATTGCGATACCTTGCGTTGCTCTACCACCGCCGAAATCGAGCGCTCAGACGAACCTTGAGCCAAAGCAACAATATTCGCTCCAGCTTGTGCTAACGCCTTAAAGAAACCTGCCGCCACGCCACGATGAGTGCGCATGCCATCACCAATCAATGACACAATGGCCAGTTGATGGCGCATCGCGACCGGTTCGAGTAACTCAGTTTGCAGTTCCAACTCAAACTCAGCCTCTAACGACTGTTTAACCTTGGCAGCATCGACACTGGCAACACAAAAACTGATACTATATTCACTGGAACTTTGGGTAATCAATGAGACCGACACCCCGATTTGCGCAATGGCGCCTAACACTCGGCTCGCCATGCCCACCATACCTTTCATGCCAGGGCCCGAGACATCAAACATGGTTTGCTGATCTAGATTTGAAATGGCTTTTACTTGCAGGCCGGTTTGATCTGGCTCGTTGGAGACCAAGGTGCCTATCGCTTGTGGATTGAGGGTATTTTTGATGTAACAAGGGATATGAAATTGTGCAATCGGAGCCACAGTTTTAGGATGTAATACTTTGGCGCCAAAATATGATAATTCCATGGCTTCTTGATAACTGAGTTGAGTCAATAATTTTGCGTCTTGCACCAGCCGCGGGTCGGTATTATAAACACCATCAACATCGGTCCAAATTTCACACATCGAGGCGCGCAAGCAAGCCGCTAACACGGCCGCGGAATAGTCAGAGCCATTTCGACCAAGACACATCACCTGCCCTTGACCATTACCCGCGGTAAATCCGGGCATTAACCATACCTGAGCTTGCGATAAATCAAGATCGGCAAAATGTAATTGACTGGCACGAATATCAACCACAGCTTCCATGACAGGGCCTTGACCACTCAATAACACGACCGGATCTAATACGCCGACACGCAGCCCTTGATGATTGAGGATCGCCGCCATCAGCGCCACAGATAAACGCTCACCACTGGTTAATACTTCCGCGCGCACCCCGTCGGGGCATTGCTGCAACAGCGCGATGCCGGTGAGTTTTTGCTGCCATTGTTGCCATTGCAATTGCCACTGCTGATCAAGCCTTGCCATGGCCTCATCGCTAAGCACAGGTTTAGCATCAGCAAATAGTCCATCAAAGATGGCTTCCAGTCCCGACAATACCTCGTGAGTATCTTGCCCTAAGGTGGCGCGCTCCATTAAATCGACCAACAGATTGGTCACCTTAGCAGGCGCAGATAACACCAGCGCCACAGGCTCAGCCTGTGTGGCAACGATCGCAGCGGTCTTCATAAAACGCTGCCAATCACCTAGCGAGGTGCCACCAAATTTCATGACTTTCATTGTTAACTCTCCATGTGCCGCCCACTAAGAAACAAAAAAGCCCGCTCCTTGGTGGGGAGCGGGCTTGTGTAAGTGATTTTCAGGGTGTTGTTAGCCCGCCCCCATTATGGTGATAATGGTGGTGGTAATAATGCGAGTGAACATAGCTAACTGTGTCATCGACCTAACCCTGATTAAAATGTGATTTTAGAATTGCTTGAAAGGTCTATGTTTGTCAACCGACTTTATGTACTTTTTAATCATGGCTTTTAATCGCTTGCGACTGAAAGTGGGCTGAAACTCATATAAGAATCAATAGAAATATATATATCACTTAAATATCAATGACATAAGCTTTACCCTTACGTCAAATGCTAGGTGATTGTCGCCCACTCCCCTCAACATGAAGTCTTTTCAGCATCAAGGCCAATCCCTTAAAGCTCAACAATGAGGGCCACCAAAGCAAAAACGTGGCAAGGATTACAGAAGCAAGCGGTAACTATCGCACTGGCAAATAAACCGATGTATGATGCGCGGTCAATTATTTTCGGAGGCGATATGAACATCACTCAACATAATGCGGTAACCATTCACTACCGCTTAACCAACCAGCAAGGTGAATTGCTGGAAAGCTCTTTTGAAATGGAGCCAATGGTCTATCTGCACGGCGCTCAAAACCTGATCCCAGGTCTTGAAAAAGCGCTCGAAGGCAAAGTGGCTGGCGATGTGTTAGATGTGACTATTGATGCTGAAGAGGCCTATGGCCCATATCATGATGGCTTACGTCAGGAAGTGCCTTTAGCCGCATTTGGTGATATCCAAGATATCGTCCCAGGTATGCGTTTTGTGGCTGAAACTGAAATGGGCCAACGCCCAGTGCAAGTCACTGAAGTACTCGATGACACCGTGATTGTTGATGGTAATCACCCTTTGGCAGGGCAAGCGCTTAATTTCCACGTTGAAGTGATGGATGTGCGTGCCGCCACTGAAGAAGAAATTGCTCACGGTCACATCCATAGCCATGGCGGCTGCGGTGGTGGTGGCTGTGGTGGCCATGGTGAGTGCGGTGACAACGAAGAAGGTTGCTGCGGCGGTAAAGAAGAAAAGCAAGGCTGTGATAGCCACGGCGGCTGTGGCTGTCACTAAATGAGTCAATCATCAACGCGCCAATGGCGCGTTGTTGTTAATCCAAGTGCTATCGCTGTAAACTCAGCGCTCACGCTCTAAAATCAATTGACTGATCTGCATCCGCATTTGCGGCGGCATATGCTTTAGATAATTGGAGCAACGGGTTATCGTCGCGATACTCACGCCTAATTCAGCGGCTATTTGTCGCTGGCTTTTTTCGGCAGCTAACAACAATTGAAACACCCGTAAGCGCCCAGCGATTGCGTGCCGCTCCTCTTCGGTCATTAATAATTCAAACCAAAGTTCAAGCTGATGACGCTCCGTTAACCCCATCAGATTATCTATCGCCATATTCCACTGTGGTTTCATTATGCAATATTCAAGTACTAGTACATCAATACAGTGTACAACAGTTACGCAGCGCTGTCCTGATGGCTGTGCTTTGATAAATTTGACAAACTTTTACATAAAACTCATAGAGTAAGCACATATTTACAAGGTACACTTGCCAGTGTAAGTCACACTAACTACTAAAACTGTGAGGGAACCATGAAACGAATTGCTGCTGTACTGCTTTCTGGCTTGATCTGTGCGCCGGTGTTAGCCGCTGATAACTTCAAAAATAACGAAGATGCCATCGAATATCGCCAAGATGCATTCGGTTTGATTGCCTACAACTTTGGTGACATGGGTGCCATGATGAAAGGCAAAAAACCTTTTGATGCGGCTGTATTTGCCGTTCGTGCTCAGAATGTTGCGGCATTATCCCTATTACCTGCCGAAGGTTTTATCAGAGAATCCAGCCAAGGCGACACCGGCGCAAAGGCCGAGATTTGGCAAGATAAAGCCGAGTTTGATGCTAAAATGAAGCAATTCCAAACTGATGCAGCGAATTTAGCGGTAGTGGCTAGCGCCGGTAACGAGAAAGAAATCAAGCAAGCCTTCCAAGCCACAGCCAAAAACTGCAAAGCATGTCACGACACCTTTAAGAAAGACTAACAATCATCAAGCTCAAGATGTCAGTCTAAAAAAAGCGCCTAAGGCGCTTTTTTTGTCACATGAGTCAGTTACATCCACTCGACCACGGGCCATATCAATAGATAGGCGATAGGGAAGGCAATCACCAAAAGCAATCCCCACGCAATCCAACTGGATGTAAACTGTAATTGAGATGGGGGAACTTGCGAGGGCGTCTCATGCCAATGTCGTGTTCCGGTGAACATCGCACCAATAAGCTTATCGCCTGCCACTCTATGCCCAATGACAGCCACAACGTGAATGCCTGAACAGGCCAAAATTAAGTTGAAGTTCCATTTATGCAACCAAGTTAACCATTGACTTGTGGCCGCAGAAACACTGCTATATAAAGGCCCTTCCGTAAACACCTCATCACTGGCAAATAAGCCGCTAACTAATTGGATCATCAATAGCACCAATAAACCGATGACCATATACCCCCCCAAAGGGTTATGACCAATATGTGGCTTAATACCTGTGACTAACAATTGACGAGTGTAGGCCAATACCCGTCGAGGTGATTTGACGAAGTGCCTAAAGCGAGCGGTCTCACTGCCAAACCAGCCCCACAATAGGCGAAACAGAATAAGCACCATCACGCTATAGGCTAAGACTTGGTGCCACTCCATATAAGCTTGTTCGGCTGTCCACCATAAACCCGCCAGTAAAACCACAGTTAACCAATGAAACAGGCGCGTCGGTTTATCCCATACCTTAATTTGTATTGCCACTGTCACCTCCAAGTGAGCAAATGAAGAGCGCACATCATAGCGATTATTAACAATGGCACCAAGAAGGATGCTGATAAAATGTGGCAACGAGAGGGGAAAGTCGGGGGTGAAAAGCTAAATCTGGCACAATAAATCCTATCAAATATGCCCCCTTGCGGATCAAGATGCAATCAAAAATCGCCAGTTTTCTCACCATTTTGCTTGTTGGCTCAAATTGTCAGCAATCAATCCCATTGGTGCAAACAAGTGTGATCTAGATCACGACTTTCTTGTGAAAGATTGTTAGTCTGATCTCAAGGGAAACAAAATAAGGTTCAACATATGCTAAAGATTACCAGTAAGCACCTTGAAGTCACCGCTCCCATCCGCGAACGAGTAGAAAGCCGTCTAGCGAAACTTGAACGCCATGATATAACGATGATTAACCCCCATGTGATCATCACCGAAGAAAAGCCCTTATTCAAAATTGAAGCATCGATTAAATTACCTCAAGGGGAACTCTTTGCTCAGGCATCCCACGAAAATTTATATTCCGCCATTAACGCCATGGGGCAAAAACTAGAGAAGCAACTTAATCGGTTAACTCATAAACCCGAAGCATCCAGAAATTCAGGCAAAGCCGATCATAAAGAGGCTTTAGTCGATGATGCCATTGACGATGACTTTGAAGACGAATACCAATTTGCTTACGAAACCGAAAAAGCATAAGCCACTAATTTAGGAATAAAAAAAGCGCACTTAGTGCGCTTTTTTTATGGATTTCAAATAGCTGAGAATTTTTTGATTGACAGTCTCGACCACTGGCCTTAGTTTTTCAAAGAGACAGCGTAAAATTATCTTCTATTGCTTACTGATATTTCGCCACACGACTGCAGTCAATGACCCTTAATGAGACCTGATCATGGATAAACCCCAGCCTTTAGACAATTTACGCATCGCCATCAGCAGTCTCGATGAAGACTTATTAAAATTGTTGGCACAACGACGTCAATTGAGCATTGAGGTTGCCCGCAGCAAGGCAGTTGATATTCGCCCGATTAGAGACATTGAGCGGGAAAAACAGCTACTTTCTCGTTTGGTAGCACAAGGCAGAGAACAAGGCCTAGATAGCCATTTTGTCATTAACTTGTATCAGGCAATCATCGAAGATTCTGTATTAAATCAACAGGCTTACTTACAGAATATTGCTAACCCACAAGATAAAAAACAACAATATTGCATCGCCTATTTAGGCGCCAGAGGCTCTTACTCTCATATCGCGGCCAGCCGTTATTGCCAACGTCGTCAAATGAGCATGCTTGAACTTGGCTGCCAAAACTTCGATGACATCATCTCTTCCGTCGAAAAAGGCCACGCCGATTATGGATTTCTCCCCATCGAAAACACCTCTTCAGGCTCAATCAATGAAGTGTATGATTTACTACAACATACGCGCCTTTCGATCATCGGCGAAATCACCATCGAAGTGGGTCACTGTTTGCTAGCAAAGCCTGGCTCGCAACTGACGAATATTACTCAGCTGTGTGCACACCCTCAGCCAATTAGCCAATGCAGTCAATACTTGCAACAACATAGCCACTGGCAATTGCAATATTGTGCGAGTAGCGCCGAAGCCATGAAAATCGTGCTCGATAACCCCAGTGACACTATCGCCGCCATTGGCAGTGCCGAAGGCGGTGAGCTGTATGGATTAGAGGTCATCGGTTCGGGATTAGCCAATCAAAGCATCAACCAGAGTCGTTTTATTGTTGTCGGCAGAAAACCGGTATCGGTCCCGAGCCAACTTCCAGCGAAAACCACGCTAATTATGGCCACAGGCCATAAACCGGGCGCCTTAGTCGATGCCTTGTTAGTGCTAAAACAGCATCAACTCAATATGGCTAAATTGGAGTCGCGGCCGATAGCTGGCACCCCATGGGAAGAAATGTTCTATCTCGATATCGAGGCTAACCTAGCCGATGCCAATTTAATTGCCGCCTTAAAAGAGCTGGAAAAACAGACCCGTTACATTAAGGTACTCGGTTGTTATCCAATAGAAACCGTCAAACCGGCAGAATTAACTCAGCAACAATTACTGATCGAGCCGCCCTCATCGAAAGAAGAACCCGCTGCTGATAGCAGCAACAGTCGTTCAAGTTTGAGTTATAAAGCCGACTGCTCGAGTATTCAATTAGCAGGTCACGCCTTAGGTGATGAACATAAACTCGCCATGGCAATGGTAAGCCAAGTGCCGCAACAGGGATGGCGTTCGTCGTTGCAAGCCCTTAAGAACAGCGGCTTTAGCGCCATTATTCTCGCAAAAGAAATTTGGCCCCAATGCCAAATGGAAGTGATACACCCTATTTGCCAACAACTTGGCATGGCCTTGATCATTGAGGTCACTCAAGTCCAACCGCAATTGCCCGCTTGGATTGATGCGATTTACCTGCCCGGACAACAAATGAATAACCCGGCATTGATCCGGCAAATGGGCCAACAAAAGCGCCCGGTACTATTGGAAAAAGATCCGAGCTCAGATATCAAAGCCTGGTTGGCTGCTGCCGACAAATTATTAGAGCAAGGCAATCAACAATTGGCCTTGATTGAGGCGGGGATGCAAGATTATCAGGGCAATAGCCGCGCCGATCTCGAAGCCATCAGCCAGCTAATTAATGTCAGTCATTTGCCGGTCATTCACCGTAGCCGCAGTGATAGCCTGCATGCAAAAACCAATATCATGGCGGCAAAAAATTTAGGGGCAGAAGCGGTGATTTTATCGGCCAGTTTACCGACTGAGACCTTAACGCATTTGGTTGCGCACTTTATTCACGATAAGCAGGGTTAAGCTCATTGGCAGCTTAGGGCCACTTAAGCTGCCAATGAAGCACCTACACGGTATTGCCGTCGAGCAAGCTTAGCCAGCCGCGAATGATGCGCAGGCAAAACCAGGCTAACGCAGCAGCGTAACACAACAGCCCCACCCAACCTTGGCCAGCAAAATAGCCTAAGGTCAATAAAAATACTAAGCCTAAAACACTGTGACGCTGATAACGCAGATGTGAGTTAAGTAATGCTCCTTGTGGGCGCTGAACTAAATTAATCAGCAAGCTCACCAACACAGGCAGCAGAAAGAGCGCAAAGGCAGACTGTAAGCCGTAAAGCACGTGGCCAAGACTGACATCTTCGGGCATAACATTTTCAGTGGAGCTTATTGACATAATGCCCTCTCTTGGCTCGAAAACATTCCTCTGGTCGGTATAAACCTTACCAAAGCGCTATCTCAACAATACGTTCTAGAATTCAAAAGTGCAATATAATGTCAACTATCTTCCACGTTATAAAGCCGCGATAACCACATCGGAATTGAGCGTGGTTGAACATGCCAGTACCACACCCGCTTCGATTTCTTGATGAGTTAAATGGGTTAGCTTATGTTTAGTCACCTGACCAGACACTAATTGGCATTTACAACTCCCGCAAACGCCACTACGGCAGGGGCTAATAACAGGTAATCCCAACGCCTCTACGCCGTCAAGGAGCGTAGCACCTTTAGCAAGAACATGCTGATGCTCACCACAGGTCAGGCTCACAGTGTCATGGGAAGATACCATGCTGGCTCTGGGGGTTGCCTCAAAGCTTTCTTGATGAAAACGCTCCATCTCGAATCCGCTGTTTGCAAGCTCATCCTGTAATGACTGGATAAAGCCGCCTGGTCCGCAAACAAACACCGTACGCTGCTTGTAATCTGGGATACTGTGCTGCAATCGTGCGATATCAAGCCGCCCTTGCGCCCAATGGGTCCCGAATTGATCACCTAGCTGCCCATCGCCATGGGTTATAAAATAACTAAGCTGCCTATTGCGACTGGCACACTGCCATTGCTGTAATTCTTGCCGAAAAATAATATCTGCCGCAGTAGATGCGCAATGTACAAAAGCGATATCAGCATGGGGATCACTATCCGCTAAAAAGGTGAGCATCGACATCATGGGCGTAATGCCACACCCCGCACTGATGAATAAATATTTGTCTGCTGCAATATCAATCAGATTAAATTCACCTGCCGCTGGCTGTAACGTCAAGCTATCGCCACAATTAAATGCATCAACAAGGTAACTAGATACCTTACCATTCGGCACTTTCTTAATGGTCAGAGCCAACGTCAGCGGCCGCGAAGGTGACGAAGAAATCGAGTAACTGCGATAATATGCTTGCCCATTGATCATGACTTTTATCGTGACAAATTGACCGGGCTTAAACATAAATGGCCGTGGCTGCTTAGCTTGAAACACCAATGTGACCACATTGGCAGTTTGCCAGATCTTATCGACGCACACTGACTCAATTGGGCTATCTGTATCAGCCTGCTGCTGCAATGCCCGCCATGATAACTGCGTCGCTGCCGCAGGTTTAATGGTTTCGATCGCAGTGACCACGCCTGAGTCGCACCTTGGCAGCGCCCTTGTTTTAGCGTGTATTTGAGATAACACCAGCGCCAGTGGATTGCTCATCATAACTCCTCATGTGATGATTTGATGCCTTGCACCCTGCTTAATGGTGTGATGCAAAGCGCTTTGCATAACCTTGCCATGCAGACACAAGGTAGTGCCTGGTGTCTGCGCTGATTGCCTTGTGAGTCGCGCCTAGTACGGCTTCAATTCATCAACTTAATGGTTAGTGAGATGGATATAAGCTCGCTAAATCAGCCTCAACGCTTGTGGTGGTTTTTAGCCCAAATTGTTGTTCAAGCACTTGCAATAAGTTGGCGCTAAGAAACGCAGGAGGCGTTGGCCCAGTGCGGATATTGTTCACTCCGAGCGACAACAAGGTAAGGAGGATCACTATGGCTTTCTGTTCAAACCATGAAAGCACTAAGCTCAAAGGGAGTTGGTTAATATCACACTCAAAGATCTCACTAAGCGCTAGAGCCAATTGAATGGCTGAGTAGGCATCGTTACATTGACCGATATCCAACAATCGAGGGATCCCATTGATATCGCCAAATTCCAACTTGTTGAATTTGTATTTACCGCAGCCCAAGGTCAAAATGACACTGTCCTTAGGAGCGGCTCGGGCGAAGTCGGTGAAGTAGCTACGTTGCGATTTGTCCCCATCGCAGCCACCGATCAGGAAAAAGTGCTTAATACTGCCATTTTTGATATTTTTAACCACCGCTGGTGCCGCCGCCATCAGCGCATTACGGCCAAAGCCAATGGTGATTAAATGCGGAATGTGGTCATAGTGAAAGCCATCTAATTCAAGCGCTTTATTGATCACCGCGCTAAAGTCATCGCCTTCAACATGCATCACGCCGGGCCAGCCGACGATGCTCCGAGTGAAGATACGTGCGGCATAATCTCCAACAAATGGATCAATAATACAGTTAGATGTCATCACCACTGCACCGGGAAAATTAGCAAATTCTTGCTGCTGATTTTGCCAAGCACTGCCATAGTTACCGACTAAATGTGGGTATTGCTTAAAGTGCGGGTAAGCCAGTGCCGGTAGCATCTCGCCATGGGTATAGACATTAATTCCAAGCCCCTTTGTTTGTTGCAAAATGAGCTCAAGATCTTGCATGTCATGACCTGACACTAAAATGGCTTTGCCTTTCACTGGTACCGTATTGACTTGCGTCGGTTCTGGATGACCAAAACATGTGGTTTCGCCTAAATCCAACATGGCCATGATGCGATAGTTTAATTGACCGATCGCCATCGCAGTGTCAAATAAGGCCGCGGCATCGGTACTATCTGAGCCGAGAAAATCCATCAAACGGTGGAATTCGCCTGCGACCTCATCGCAGGTTTGACTGAGCACTCGCGCATGTTCCATATAAGCGGCAGCTCCTTTTAGTCCGTAAAGACACAAGAGCCTAAGGCCAATAATATCTTCATGAATTTGCTGACTCCCCCGATTGGGGGCGGCGCGTTCAGCCAAAGTTAATAGCTGCTCTTTAGTGGCTTCAATGGTGATTGACGCATAATCCGGAGCGGTTGCGAGGTCTTCATCGTTGTATAGAGGTGCGTACGCTTGCAGCAATTGCTGACGGTACTTAAGGGCTTGCCTGACAAGCTCAATGATCCGCGCATCATCGAAATTGACATTGGTTAAGGTCGCGAAAAATGCTTTAGGGACAAATGCGTTGAGCTCACGGTCAATAATGCCCACCGCTCTTGCCTTTAAGGCATGATAGGACAGCCCTTGTAAGAGATAGATCAACACATCTTGTAGATCCGAAGTGGCCGCTAATTTACCACACATGCCTTGTGAGTAACTGCAACCATTGCCCGCTGGAGTTCTTATCGTTTGTTCACACTGAATACAAAACATACTGCCGCCTATTACATGCATTTAAATTACATGTAAAAGCATAACGGGGACTCAACGAAGACAAAAGTTAAACATTCATAGTATTTACATGTTTATAGTAAGGATCTCATTTTGAGGATTTTCATGATCAGGCTCACATCCAGCGTCGGCGAATTGTTAGGCAACAGACACCGAGATCATCGCCATGACTCGGTGTTGACTGTGCAGCGTAGGGTTTATTGAGGTGGACGTGCGAGCGAACTAATATCATTGACCGATTGTAGCATTTGCCGGCTTTCCAATTGGAATTGCGGCGCGAAATCACCAAACCATTGCGCCACCTCATTAAACCATGCCACAAACGTGTCACGATCACGATTCTTTAGTAATTCAAGCGCCTGAGTATAATTATCCAGGTAATCTGCAATCACAGTTTCGCAGCCAAGCTCGGCAAAAATAATATCTGCATACAATTCAGGGCTTTGGGCAAATAAGCGCCCGACCATGGCCAATTCTAATCGATATATCGGCGAACTAAACTGGAGTAGTTGCGCGATATCAGCCTGCTCTCTGCATAAATTAAGACCATAAACAAACGTTGAAAAATGACGCATGGATTGCACTAACTGCATGGCATCATCATGGACTTTGGCATCTGCTTCTACCAGTTTTGCCCCCCAAATCGTGATTTGATCTAATAACCATTGATACTGACTTGCACCGCGGCCATGACAGATCACCACGACTTGCTTAGCTAAGCTGCCAACATCGGGACCAAACATAGGATGCAGACCGACAACCGGACCGCGATGAGCAGTTAACATGCTCGTCAATGGCGCCGATTTTATCGAGGTCAGATCGGCCAAAATACAGCGTTCAGGCAGGCGAGTGAGCTGGTTACGGATCAACTCGCAAGTTTGGGCTATCGGCACGCTGACAATCACCAATCCAGGATTAGCGAGTAAATCATCGGCACGATGCCAATCCTCTTTATCCAATACATCGACCTGATAGCCCGATAGCGTCAGCATTTGCACAAAGACCTGACCTAAGGCGCCAGCCCCACCGATGATCACCACACGACCAAGATCTGGGTTAACTTGCTTGAAGCCAACATCCTTTTCATTAAGATAAGATTCGCGCATCATTCGTCTAAGCAAGTCTTCTATTAACTGAGGAGGAATGGCAAGGTCCATGGCCTCTTGCCGGCGTTTAGCCAACATTTTAGCCTCACGCTCAGGCGCATAGATGGGCAAGCCCGCTTGATGTTTCACCATGCCAACGCGGGCCACTAAATCTAAGCGGCGCCTAACCAGCGCTAATAACTCCTTATCGACCCCATCAATTTGCTCCCGCAAATGTTCGAGCGCCTCTGTCGTTCCTTCACTCATCATACCTCTCCTTGGGATCTGTCACGCAACGCTTGCCTGACAAGCGCAGCACTTTGTCGTAATAAGGTCTCAGTGGCCGACCAATCAATGCAAGCATCGGTGATCGATTGCCCATAGACTAACTCACTTGCCACGGCTTCCTGCTGACCTGCGACCAGATGACTCTCCAGCATGATGCCAATAATACTGGTATTGCCAGCAGCAATTTGAATCATCACATCCTGACATACAGGGACTTGGCGACGATAATCTTTATTGGAGTTGCCATGACTACAATCGATCACTAACCGCGCAGTTTGCCCCGCCGCATGTAGGGCATCAGCGGCCATAGCTACGGCACTGGCCTCGTAATTAGGTTCTCGCCCGCCGCGGAGGATCACATGGCCATCGGGGTTGCCGTCAGTTTGTAGCAAAGCCACTTGGCCATCGCTATTAATCCCCATAAAACGGTGGCTACTGGCGGCAGACATGAGGGCATTAATCGCTACCTCCAGCTTACCATCGGTACCATTTTTAAAGCCAACCGGCATCGATAAGCCTGAGGCCATTTCACGATGAGTTTGCGATTCGGTGGTGCGTGCACCAATGGCCGACCAGCTAATGAGTTCTGAGAGGTATTGGGGACTGATAGGATCGAGGGCTTCAGTGGCCGCCGGCAATTCAAGTTCGGCCAAGAACAATAAAAACTCTCGCGCTTGTCGTAAGCCTTTTTCAACATTAAAAGAACCATCGCGATCGGGGTCATTAATTAGCCCTTTCCAGCCCACAGTAGTGCGCGGCTTTTCAAAGTAAACCCGCATAACAATAAAAAAATCGTCACACAGTGCTTGCTGTAATGCCTTTAATTTATGGGCATATTCTTTAGCGGCAGTTAAATCATGGATAGAACATGGACCGGTGATCACCAACAAACGCGGATCACGTTTATGGACGATATCAGCAACCGTTTGTCGCGATTGACGAACAAACTCAAGATGACGCTCTGTCAGCGGTAATTCTTGTTTTAGCTGGTTGGGGCTCTTCAGCACCTGTTCATTACTGATGTGAATATTGTCAATCTTGGCGTCAATCATAGCGGCTCCTAAATCCTGTAACAGCGTAATGCTACACCATTACACTGCCTGAATTTACCGTGACTGGCAACTGAATTTTTTTCGTTAAAAACAAAAACCCGCCTCAAGGGCGGGTCTTCGTGCGAACACTTTACGTCGGTTTGTTGGTCTACTAAATAATTACTTAGTAGCCAGCTTTTCACGGATACGTGCAGATTTACCTGAACGCTCACGCAGATAGTACAGCTTGGCGCGACGAACGCGGCCACGACGCTTAACTTCAATGCTTCCGATAGCAGGGCTGTGAGTCTGGAAAGTACGCTCTACACCTTCGCCATTAGAGATCTTACGTACGGTGAATGCAGAATGCAGACCGCGGTTACGCTTAGCGATAACTACGCCTTCAAACGCCTGCAGACGCTCTTTTTCACCTTCTTTAACACGTACCTGTACAACTACTGTATCACCAGCGCCGAAATCTGGTACGTCTTTCTTCATTTGCTCATCGTTGAGCATTTTAATGATGTTGTTCATAAAAACTCCGTTCTAGATTTAACTGAGCATCGACTGTTTACGTCTTCGTTGTCGCAACGAATTGGGCCAGCAGTCTGGTTTGTTCGTCAGTCAGAGCTAGATTGTCAAATAATTCTGGTCGTCTAAGAAAAGTTCTTCCGATACTCTGCTCAAGACGCCAGCGTCTAATTTCTTCGTGGTTACCGCCAAGTAACACTGCCGGTACAGTCAAACCATCCAAACACTCAGGACGGGTATAATGCGGGCAATCGAGTAAGCCATCAGAGAAGGAATCCTGCTCTGCACTTGCTTGTTTACCGAGGACGCCTGGCACTAACCTGGCGACCGCATCTATCAATGTCATGGCTGGTAGTTCACCACCTGAGAGCACATAATCGCCCACAGACCACTCTTCATCGATTTCCGTCTGAATAATGCGCTCATCAATACCTTCATATCGACCACACACTAAAATCAGTTTATCTGATTGTGCTAGTTCAGAAGCGCCAAGCTGAGTCAGCTTACGTCCCTGAGGCGACAGGTAAATTACCTTAGCGCCTTCACCTGCTGCAGCTTTTGCAGCATGGATAGCATCACGTAAAGGCTGCACCATCATTAACATCCCGGGGCCACCACCATAAGGTCGGTCATCCACAGTACTATGTCTATCATGGGTGAAATCACGAGGATTCCACGTGTGCAGTTCCAGCAGGCCATTGTTAACGGCCCGACCCGTCACTCCAAAATCGGTTACGGCACGAAACATTTCAGGAAACAGGCTTATCACCCCTAACCACATATGTTGTACCTCGACTTAGAAGTCAGGATCCCAATCCACTGTAATCTGTTTGGCCGCAACGTCCACCTCGAGGATGAACTGTTCCGTGACAAAGGGGATCAATCGCTCCGCTTTGCCAAAAGCATCTTTGGCATTGGCTTTCACCATGAGAACATCGTTAGACCCTGTTTCCAAGATCTGATCGACCACGCCCATGTTGTAACCTTTAGTGTTGGTTACAGTACAACCGATAAGATCACGCCAGTAAAACTCGTCTTCTGGCAATGAATCCATCTGTTCAGGCAGAATGGCAATTTCACTGTGTGTTAATGCCTGTGCCTCTTCCCGGGTGTTGATCCCTTCAAGTAAGGCGACTACCGCTTTACCTTGAGGACGCCACTGTACTACCTTCACTTCTCGCCATTCACCTTGCTGCATCAGCAGTATGGGTGAATAGTTAAAAATACCTTCAACAGAATCGGTATAAGATGTGATTTTCATCCAACCTTTAACACCAAAGCTGGCGCCAATTTTTCCCAATACGATTGGTTGTTGGTTACTGCTCATCAATCTATACCCTTAACGCTATTAAGCAGCTGCTTTACGAGCGTCTTTGATCAATTTGGCAACGCGATCAGTCGTCGCAGCGCCATTAGCAACCCAATGCTCAACACGATCCAGGTCTAAGCGCAGAGCTTCTTCCTGACCGCGAGCCATAGGGTTGAAGAAACCAACACGCTCAATGAAACGACCGTCACGAGCATTGCGGCTATCAGCAACTACGATGTTATAAAATGGACGCTTTTTTGCGCCGCCACGAGCTAAACGAATGGTAACCATGCGTTCTTAATCCTCTAATGATTTGCTTGAAGCAAAAATAAAAACTGGAACTCCGTGTTCGCGAAGAGTCCCAGCATAGAAAGCCGGAAGATTTTACCTGACTTTTCAACGAATGCAACCAAATCTGCCGATTTTTACGCCTCGATGGCCGTTAGGCCAAGCTAAGTCAGGCCAAGGCTTTGACCAATTTGGTCAGTCTCCGAGCCCTTAAATTTTAGGTTACGCCTGCAACATCAACGTCCTGGAAACTTCATTCCCGGAGGCAGCATACCTTGCATACCGCGCATCATTTTTTGCATGCCGCCTTTAGCAGACATTTTTTTCATCATTTTTTGCATTTGGCTAAACTGCTTAAGCATCCGGTTGACGTCTTGGATCTGGGTACCAGAACCGGCCGCAATCCGGCGTTTACGAGAGCCTTTAATGATGTCGGGATTACGGCGTTCTGCTGCTGTCATCGAATTGATGATGGCTTCCATTTGACCGGTCATTTTACCATTTTGAACTTGCTCTAATGCCTCAGGCGGTAATTGTCCAACGCCTGGCAACTTTTCCAGCATGCCCATCATGCCGCCCATGTTCTTCATTTGCTGAAGTTGGTCGCGGAAATCCTCTAAGTCAAACTTGCCGCCTTTTTTAACCTTAGTCGCCAATTGCAGCGCTTTTTCTTTATCAACGCCGCGCTCGACTTGCTCGATTAAAGACAGCACATCGCCCATGCCCAGAATACGAGAGGCAATACGGTCAGGATGGAAAGGCTCTAATGCATCAGTTTTTTCGCCAACACCTAAGAACTTAATCGGTTTACCCGTAATATGGCGAATCGACAGTGCGGCACCACCACGGGCATCACCATCAACCTTGGTTAATACCACCCCGGTTAATGGCAGTGCTTCATTAAACGCTTTCGCGGTATTCGCCGCATCTTGACCCGTCATGGCATCAACCACAAACAGGGTTTCCACCGGATTAATTTCAGCGTGTAGCTGTTTAATCTCATCCATCATGGCTTCGTCAACGTGCAGACGGCCTGCCGTATCCACTAAGACCACGTCGATGAATTTTAGCTTAGCATGAGCAATCGCCGCTTTAGCAATATCTACCGGCTTTTGCGTTACGTCCGATGGGAAGAATTCAACTTCCACTTCAGCGGCTAAGGTTTCAAGCTGCTTTATCGCTGCAGGACGGTACACGTCGGCACTGACCACTAATACCGACTTTTTATGCAGAGTGCGTAAAAACTTAGCCAGTTTAGCCACACTGGTGGTTTTACCGGCCCCCTGCAAACCTGCCATCATAATAATCGCTGGAGGCTGGGCCGCTAAATCCAAAGCTTCATTGGATTCGCCCATGGCTTTTTCCAATTCACTCTGAACAATTTTAATGAAGACTTGACCTGGGCTCAGGCTTTTGCTGACTTCTTGGCCGACCGCACGTTCTTTTACGCTATTGACGAACTCCCGCACCACAGGCAGAGCCACGTCAGCTTCAAGTAAAGCCATGCGCACTTCGCGTAGCGTTTCTTTGATGTTGTCTTCAGTTAAGCGACCACGCCCGCTGATGTTCTTTAGCGTTCGTGACAATCTGTCAGTAAGATTCTCAAACATCGTCCTGTCTATTACCTATGTTGCGCCATCTAATGGGTCTGTATTATAACGAGGTGCACGTATTATGCTACCGACTTCCATCTCGTTAAGGACTGCAATGTGCGATTACAGAAAAAAACCCAGTTTATCATCAATTACTGCTGCTTTTTGCCACCTGTATCACTGCCCATTCTTGTCAGTGTCATGGTATTCTAATGAGGTTGGGGAATATCATGACCCGAACAACACTATTTTTTAATATTCATACTTAACAACAGGTTTAATGCCATGGTCATTTATTCTGCTGCCGCCATGTTTTTCTACTGCATCGCCTTAATCTTGGTGACCAGCAGGTTATTTCATGCCGAGGGACCCCGTCGCCCCTTAGTAGCCGCCATGGCGGGTGTCGCCGTAATGTTTCATGCCGCGGCACTGTACCAAGCCATTTTTACCCCCGAAGGTCAAAATTTTAGCCTGACCAATGTGATCTCCATGGTCAATTGGATTATAGCTTTTGCCTTTACCGTGATGATGTTCCGCCTTAAGGTGATGATTGCAGTACCTGTGGTTTATGCCTGTTCGGTTATCTCAGTCGCATTATTATGGCTAGTTCCGCCTGAATATATCACCCACTTTGAGCTTCATCCTGAAATGCTGGTGCATGTAGTCTTATCGCTGATGGCCTACTCCACCCTGATGATTGCGGCACTGTATGCCATCCAACTGTACTTCATCCAAAAAAAGTTAAAGCAAAAACAGTTTATGTTAAACAAAGCCTTGCCACCGCTGATGACGGTTGAAAAACAACTGTATCATTTAGTCTTTATCGGCATGATATTACTAAGTTTATCCCTAGCAACTGGCTTTGTGTTTCTCGATGATATGTTTGCTGATGGCAAAGGCCATAAGGCCATACTGTCCATCCTCGCGTGGGCAGTATACGCGCTGATGTTATGGCAACATTACCGGGTGGGTTGCCGCATAAAGACCGCCATTTTATACACCCTCTCGGGTGCCACATTATTATCGTTGGCCTATTTTGGCGCACGAATTGTCAAAGAATTGATCATTAGTTAAGCTTGCTGAGGGAGGATGGGTCCGTACCTCCCTACGGTTCACAGCCGTTGCCCTCGACACTAACGTAATGGAGCCATTTTTTGGAAACCATATCAACAGGTACATTGTTTTTATTGCTGTTTTTGTTTTTACTGATTTCAGCGTACTTTTCGAGTTCTGAAACCGCCATGCTCAGCCTTAATCGTTATCGGTTAAGACACCTCGCCAAGCAGGGTCACCATGGGGCAATGAGAGCCCAAAGCCTCTTAGATAGACAAGATAAACTCATTGGCTTAATTTTAATTGGCAACAACCTAGTCAACATCGGCGCCTCAGCGATTGCCACATTACTCGGTTTACGCCTGATGGGTGATGTCGGTGTGGCCATCGCCACCGGCGTGCTAACCCTAGTGGTGTTAATCTTTGCAGAAGTCACCCCCAAGACTATCGCCGCCCGCCACCCTGAGATGGTAGCGTATCCTGCTAGCTGGTTACTCAAACCGTTATTATGGCTATTTTCGCCCTTAATTTGGTTCGTTAACATTTTCACCAGCAGTGTATTAAAACTATTAAATATCGGTGATGTCGACTCGCAACACGCCCTCAGCCAAGAGGAATTAAGAACCGTAGTACACGAAGCCGGTTCCATGATCCCGGCCAATCACCAAGAAATGCTACTGTCGGTACTCGATCTTGGTAGCATTACCGTTGAAGATATTATGGTGCCGCGCGCCGAGATCTACGCCATTAATATCAATGATGATTTCCGCTCGATCACCAAGGCGGTTACCCAAAGTCCTCATACTCGGGTCATGTTATACCGCGATACCATTGATGATGCCGTGGGCTTTATTCATTTACGTGACGCATTAAGGTTGCAATCAAAGAATCAGTTCAGTAAATCCTCGTTGCTGCGTGCTGTCAAAGAGCTCTATTTTGTCCCTGAAGGCACGCCGTTAAATACCCAGTTACTCAATTTTAGACAAAACCGTCATCGTGTGGCGTTAGTTGTTGATGAGTACGGTGATATTCAAGGTTTGGTTACCTTAGAAGATATTCTCGAAGAAATCGTGGGCGACTTCACCACCTCAATGGCCGCCAGTCCCGAAGAAGAAATTTACCCGCAGCAAGATGGCAGCTTCTTGATTGAGGCCGCCATCAATATTCGCGATTTAAATAAGCAAATGGCTTGGGAATTACCGACCGATGGCCCGAAAACATTAAACGGATTAATTATTGAGTATTTAGAGGATATTCCATCGGTAAACACTAGCCTGCGGCTGTTTGGTTATCCGATGGAAATCGTGGACGTGTCCGGCAATATGATTAAGAGCGTTAGAGTGATGCCACAATATTATCAAGCATCAAATTAGCGTCTGTTTCTTCTGCTCTATCTCAAGGCGAATAGCTTCCGCCTTGGGGGTAATCTCAGCCAATAATTCTGACTCCCAGCCCAACATAAAGTACAGCTCTGCCATCAAGAATATGGGGCCTATTAGCAATTGATTGATATCGTCAACAAATGCGGGTTTTGCGCCTTCAAACTTATGCCCTACCCCTTGAAAAATCCAGCCGACAATAAACATAGCCACCGCGATTGGTAGTCCATATTCGAGCTGACTGGCCCACTGCGCGCTATACACCAGCGGGATCATGACTATCAACATGCCAAGCGCTAGGCGCAAGTGTAAAAAGGCGTAATAGACCAACACCACCAGCGCAACACATCCCGCCAATCCCAGCGACAGCCAAGTCCCTATGGCCAGCGTAAATGGAATGCTAGCCAATAACGTAAACGCAGACCAAATGATCAACGGGATCCCGACAAAATGAGTCTTAATATTGCGTTTATCCAGGTGGACACTTTTATATTGCGCTAGTTGCGCTTCAATTGTTTTCATCGACACCCCCTTTATTACAATTCATCAACAACTTACCTTAGATTTCTGATAATTCATAGCCAAGCAATCACCAAGCGTTATCGCTTGGGGGCTAAATCATCGGGAGTTTGCCGCCGCCCATAGCGCCTCGGCAAAGGTCCATCACTGCGACCACATAACTTATAGCGCGGTGTATTCCCGCGCATCAGGGTCAAAAAAGTGGCCATAATATGGCGCACCATAGCAAAAACACTGCTGCGTAACTATCAGTTGAGCGGCATATAAATCAAGCGTAAGCCTATGTTTAATATCTAATAGATATTTAATAGATATTTAAACGGTGAATAAACGACGCCCAACTGATTGTTGTACCGCCCCCGACCCCGTAAAACAAATGTTACCAACTTGTGTCTTCGATTGTCATGGCTAACACCTTGGCTGCAGGCAGTAAGTTTGGCAGCGCTTTTTACGCTAACTTCGGCCTTGCTGAACACAACAATAACGACATCATGCTGAAAAGAAGGGCAACTGATGAACAAGAAAATACTCACCGCAGCGATACAAGCTGCATTCATAGGGCTAACGCCCGTCGCGGCTTTGGCAGCTGACGATGCCATTGAAGTCTCAAGCATAGAAAACCAACAAACTGCTAAGCAAACAGTGGCAATTGACGATGCAAAAGTCGAAAAAATTACGGTCACAGGTTCACGCATCAAGCGTGATAGTTTTTCGGTAACAACGCCCCTGGCCACCGTCGATAAAGAGGCGATTGAAGACGCTGGTATCGGCTCACTTGCGGCAATCTTAGTCGACGAATTACCCCAACTCTCTGCCGGCAGTAGCAATTCCAACTCTCAATCAAGCGTACAAAATACCGGCCTATCAACCATTGATTTGCGCAACTTAGGGACGAATCGTACCCTAACTCTGATTGATGGCCGTCGCGTGGTATCTAACAGTTACTCAGGCAACTATGTCAGCTTATCGACCATCCCTGCCAGCATGGTCGAAAAAGTCGAAATCATTACCGGTGGCGCTTCAGCAGCCTATGGCTCTGATGCGGTCGCGGGTGTGGTCAACATCATTACTCAACAAGATCAGCAAGGCTTTAGTTTCAACGCTCGTGGTGGTGAATCCGAAGGCGGTGGTGGTAAAGAATTTGGTATCGATGCCGATTTTGGTACCACTTTCGATGATGAAAAAGGTTATTTTTTCGTCGCCACCTCTTATGATAAGGACTACGGGCTGTCTTTCTGGGACCGCAATCGCGCTCAGCAAGAAAATGCGTGGACCTATGATGATGACAAAATGTGTAATGCCATGTTAACTGAAGATGGCTTTCAGTGTATGCGCGATATTACCCCTGCTGATTGGCGTAGCCGCAGCGATTCCATCTATGGCGGTGTCTTCGATGAGAAGAGCAGCACCCGACCTGATGCGGGATTTTGGTACGACGGACAAACCCTGAGAGATGACTGGCATGAAGAGCGTTATGGTATTAACTTCGATCAGTTCACTCAATTAAAAGTCCCCGACGAAGCCATTTCTGCTGCCGTTAAAACAGAATATGATTTTGACAGTGGCATCCAAGGTTATTTCCAACTGCAATATAGCCGCAATAAGTCAGTCAATACTAAATCACCAGAAAGCGCTGATGAAAACGAGTTTGCCCTTGTCAGAGATCCGGCCACCGGTGAATTTGCCGAAGAAGTGGTCGGTCGCATTCCTAAAGACAATCCGTTTGTGCCAGGTGCTATTTTTGACCAAGCGAGCTCAAAAGGCATTAAGTGGGATCGTAATTTCGGCGAAGTTGGTAATATTATCAACGAAAACGAGCGTAAGACGATCCGTACTTGGGCGGGCCTGCGTGGCAATGTTTGGGATACCTGGGAATGGGATGTATCGGTTGGCTATGGCAAGTTTAATCAGGAGCAAGAACGCCAAAACGAAATCAATGTATTAAAACTTCGCAATGCGTTAAGTGCTGAGAAACTCGCCGATGGCACCATTCAATGTAAAGATGAAGCTGCCCGTGCCGAAGGTTGTGTCCCAGTCAACTTGTTTGGTGAAGGTTCAATCAGTGCCGAAGCGGCCAATTACATTCGCGCCACACCGACCATCAGCACCGAAATTACCATGACCAATATCCTTGGGTATATGGCAGGTGATTTATTTGAAATGCCAGCGGGTACCGTCAGCTCAGCCTTCGGTTTTGAATACCGCCGCGATACCCAAAGTGTTGAAACCAATGTTCCTGATGGCGGTGTAACCTTCAACTACGTACCCACCTTTGAAGGTGATGTCGATGTGTATGAAGCCTTTGCCGAAGCATCAGTACCGTTATTACGGGACATGACCGCGGTTAGAAACCTCAGTTTGGATTTATCGCTGCGCTTAGCCGATTACAGCTGGTCAACCACAGATCTGGTCAAAAGCTATAAAGCAGGCCTTGTCTATGAGCCAGTCGAAGGTTATATGCTGCGCGCCAATTGGGCGACATCACAGCGTGCACCAGGTATTACTGAGCTATTATCTCCACCGCGTGGTGACTATGACAGCTTTGATGATATCTGTGATGGCGTAACGGCAACATCGACTGCTGATGGCCATGCCGCTTGTCGCCAAGATCCTGGTATCGCCAGTGTCATCGCTACCGACGGTGTGTTTATTGATGAAAACAATGGCTATTCACCGAATACCGGTAACGATAAGCTCAAAGAAGAAACCTCTGATTCTTTCACTCTCGGCGCCTCATTGGCACCATCATTTATCGATGGCCTTCGCATAGCTGTAGATTACTACGATATCAGCATTAAAGAGGCGATGACCTCTTTGAATAATGAAGATATTATCGGCTTCTGCTACAACTCGTCGCTACCATATGGACCAGATAATGAGTTTTGTCAGGACGTCAAACGTAATAGCGAAGGTCAAATCATTGAAGTCACTCAGCGAGTGATTAACGCTGATGAAATTCGCACCAGTGGTTATGATTTTGTCGCTGATTATCGCTATGACCTTAATGATTGGGGTAATTTACGCTTTAAAGCCGATTGGACCCATGTGATTGGTTATTCAGTGACTAACACAGGTCCTGATGGCCAGTTTACTGATGATTACGTCGGTTTATTATCTTCAGATATTTTTGAAGACAAAGCCTCGGCCTCATTAACCTGGCGTTTAGAAGACTTACGCGTTCGTTGGAGCACTAAGTACAAGAGCTCGATTCGCCGCAGTCAATCTGTCCATGAAAGCTGGGAAGACGATATCGCGGCTAATGCCGAAAACTGTGCCGCTGGTAATGCAGCTTGTATTGAAAATCCAGAAGGCTTATACGGCAACGAACTGCCATCAGTCACCACCCACAACCTGTCGGTCTCTTATGACTTTGAGTTCAATGACAACACAGATTTACGTCTTTACGGTGGGATCAACAACCTCTTTGATGAAAAAGGGCCTTTCATCTTAGGGGGGACGGGTAACTACGACAGCGCTTATGGCGGTGGTTTAGGTCGCTTTATGTTTGTTGGCGCCCGCATGCAGTTCTAATCCATCGGCCATTGTGCCTAACAAAAAAGCCAGCATCTGCTGGCTTTTTTATTGGCTAATCACTTGATTCAAGGACCACGGTCGCCACCGCATAATGACGCTCATCGGCTATGGTGATCCATGCCCGTTGACCACCCAGCTGTTGCAATCTCGCTAACGCGCCATCGGTCAAAGTCAATTGCGGCGCCCCCCATTCATCATTGCTGATATGAAAATGCTGGAATGACACCCCGCGACCGATACCAGTGCCTAATGCCTTTGCCGCGGCTTCTTTGGCCGCAAAGCGTTTAGCTAGGAAGCGGGCGGGTTGATTAGAGGCGTGAAATATCAACATTTCAGTTGGCGTCAACACCCGTTGCGCCAACTTATCGCCGATACGCGCGACTTGAGATTCTAAACGCGCAATTTCGACAATATCTGAGCCTAATCCAATGATCGCCATATGCTTAATCCTACTCGCCGCGGCGACCTTGTAGCATTAACTGCTTCATATCGTTAACGGCCGCGGCCAAACCATCAATCGCGGCTCTGGCGATAATCGCATGACCAATATTAAGCTCATACAACTCGGGGATGGCGGCAATCGGCTTAACGTTATGATAGTGCAGACCGTGACCGGCATTCACCACTAAGCCTTTATCAAACGCATATTTAGCCATGGTTTGAATTCGCTTAAGCTCTAGCGCTTGTTGTTCATCCGTACTGGCATCCGCGTAACAACCGGTGTGAATTTCGATCACCGGGGCACCAACAGCGACAGCGGCATCAATTTGGCTCTTATCGGCATCAATAAATAACGACACCTGGATCCCTTGTGCACTTAAGCGCTCAACAGCCGCAGCAATTTTGTCTGTTTGACCGGCCACATCTAAGCCGCCTTCCGTCGTAACTTCTTGGCGCTTTTCTGGAACTAAACACACATAAGTCGGCTTGATCTCACATGCAATCGCTAGCATTTCTTCAGTGACAGCACACTCAAAATTCATCCGCGTTTTGAGGGTCTTCGCCAACAAGTACACGTCCCTATCTATAATATGGCGCCTATCTTCTCGTAAGTGAATGGTGATGCCATCGGCGCCGGCATGTTCGGCCACTGCCGCGGCATGGACCGGATCAGGGTACTCAGTACCTCGCGCTTGGCGCAACGTCGCAATATGATCGATATTGACACCTAATAAAATACCCGCCATGGTCACTCCTTTTGAACATTATGATCCCGCTTAGCGCGGGTTTGGGTAAATAACAACCGGCTTTGTAGCGGTTTGTCACCAAGAAAAGGTTGCAGCAACAACCGCATAAAATTACGCGCCTGCTGAGCGTCATCCACACTGAGCGAACGCTGCTGTAAACCCAGTAACATGCTGCCACTGAACCGAGGATACTGCAATCGGGGCTCAGCGATATATAACCCTTCATCGGCGATATACTGATAATCGATATGGTTAGCAATAGCGGTGCCATCAACCGTTCGACTAAGATCGGCGACCCCGCCTAACTCAGCCAAAAGTGATAATTCAAAATAGCGCAATTGACTGGCATCAATTTGAGTAGCTTGCGCCATAAGACTTTGATGGTACGGGACAAACAGGCTTTCACCGGTTTGGCCTTTAAGACAACGATACAGTATTTCGTTAAGGTACATACCGGCATATAAGGCTTGCCCTTGTAAGGGGATGGCTGGCGCGTATGCTTCGATGGAGGTGATAGTGGCCAATTCTGATTTGGCCCGATACTGTAATAATAATGGCTGAAATAACTGTAAAATGGCTCGCTGCGAACGTTTGCCTTGGCCTTGTCTGGCGATAGCATCCACTCGCCCGACCCCATCGATCAATAAGTGCAAAATCACACTATTTTCACGATAGGGCCGCTGGTGCAGTATGTAACCGCGATGCATGGCGAGAATTATTCCTCGCCGTAACCTAAGCTACGCAACGCACGTTCGTCATCAGCCCAACCAGACTTAACTTTTACCCAGACCTCTAAGAACACTTTATTATCAAATAAGGTTTCCATATCCAGACGGGCTTGGGTCGCTATGGTTCTGATGCGCTCGCCGTTCTTACCAATCACCATGCGCTTTTGACCTGTTCGCTCAACCAATACCAAGGCATTAATATGGTAGACACCATTTTCCATCATCTTGAACTGTTCAATTTCAACCGTCGCATCATAGGGCAATTCATCCCCTAAGAAGCGCATCAGTTTTTCACGCACAATTTCTGATGCCATAAAACGTTGCGAACGATCGGTTACATAGTCATCAGGGAAAAAGTGATCGCACTCAGGTAAGCTCTCTTGCGCTAACTCCAAAATACGCGTGACATTGGTACCGGTTTTAGCTGAAATCGGCAAAATCTCATCGAACGGGTACTTTTCAGCCAACTGTTCTAAATAGGGAAACAGAGCTTCTTTGTCTTTAATATGATCGACTTTATTAATGGCAAGCACGGTTTTACGTTCGTCACCACCACGGCGCAACTTACTTAATACCATCTCATCATCGGCGGTCCAGGTCATGCCATCAACCACAAAGATCACCATGGCGACGTCGGCAAGCGAACTGGCTGCGGCGCGGTTCATCAAACGGTTGATAGCGCGCTGCTCTTCGATGTGTAAGCCAGGAGTATCGATAAAGACCACTTGGCGCGGACCATCGGTATGGATCCCCATAATGCGGTGACGAGTCGTTTGCGGTTTACGCGAGGTAATACTGACTTTTTGCCCCAGTAAACGGTTCAATAAGGTCGATTTTCCCACATTGGGACGACCAACAATGGCCACCATGCCGCAATACGTATGTTCGTAATGAACGGCGACAGGGCCACTAGAGTCCATCCTTGCCAGCAATTCATCCAGCGACGGTGTGTTATCCGCCTGCTCCAGGGCCTCATGCTCTGGTTGCTGTGGCAAGTCTTTTTTACTCATTTTTTCAATAACTCCAATACCTGAGCTGCGGCAATTTGCTCAGCTTTGCGACGGGAACTGCCCACACCCATGACGGCATCAGCGAGGTCTTTAATACGACATTCCACGGTAAATGTTTGGTCATGGGCCTCGCCCTCAACCAAGATCACCTGATAATCAGGCAGCGGCTTTTTAAAGCCTTGTAAATATTCTTGCAATAAGGTTTTAGGATCTTTCTGACCCACACCAGGTTCAATGGCCTGTAAGCGTTTAGCATACCAAGACAACACCAGTTCACGGCAGACATCCAAATTAGAGTCGAGATAAATGGCCCCAATGATGGCTTCCACCGCATCGGCTAAAATTGACTCACGACGATGGCCACCGCTTTTTAATTCGCCAGGCCCTAAACTTAAGTATTCACCAAGATTAAACTCTTGGGCAATCACAGCCAAGGTATCACCGCGAACTAAGGTGGCTCGCATGCGGCTTAAGTCGCCTTCTGTTGCCTTAGGAAACTGATGATACAAGGCATCGGATATCACAATCGATAAGATTGAATCGCCGAGGAACTCCAAACGCTCATTGTGTTTTGCCGCGGCGCTACGATGCGTTAACGATTGGATCAGTAGTGCTTGTTGGCTAAATTCGTAACCCAAGGTTCGGCACAGTCGAGAATAATGTTTTGGTACATGTGACATTAGACAATTCCACCAATTCGATTAAAACGCACGCCCGATGGTAACCAAGTAGGTAACCAATCTGATGGTTGGCGGTCAAACTCAAAACTAATCCAAATAGCAACCGCTTTACCGACTAGGTTAGCCTCAGGCACAAAACCCCAGAAACGACTATCTTTGCTATTGTCGCGGTTATCACCCATGACAAAATATTGCCCTTCTGGCACGATCCACTCACCGACAGGTAATCCCGCTTGATCATAATAATAGGCCGTTGCGTCTGGGCGCATCGGATTGATCAATATGTGATGTTCTACCTTTCCAAGTTGTTCTTGATATTCAATTAACGGCACACCGTCTTGGACAAAATCACCACGATTTAGCTCGCTGCGGTGCACTAAATAAGGGGCCGCACACTCTGCTTGATTGCTGCCATCACAGGCAGGCTTGAGCCATAACTGTTTATTTTTATAGATGACAGTATCACCAGGCAATCCGACGACTCGCTTAATATAATCAATTCGAGTGTCCTCTGGGTATTTGAACACGGCGACATCACCGCGTTCAGCCTCGCCCGTTTCCACCAGTTTAGTGCGCCATACCGGATCTCGTAGACCATAACTAAACTTTTCGACTAAGATAAAATCACCCACCAATAAGGTTGGCATCATTGAACCCGATGGGATCTGAAAAGGTTCATAAATAAATGAACGCAGCACCATCACAAATGCGATCACTGGAAACACTGAATGCGCGGTTTCAACAATCGCCGACTCGCGTAAAATGCCATCTTTGGTTGCTTGATCTAAATCCGGCCGAGCCTCTTGAGCTAGTGCTAATTGCGCTTTACGTTTTGGCGCTAGAAACACCAGATCATATAACCAGATCAATCCAGTGATCAGGGTGGCTAACACCAAAATAATGGAAAAATAGGCTGCCATGTGCAAACTCCTGCAAAATGATGTGGGTAACGCCCTCGCTTTAGTTAGTAAGCCAAATCACTATAAAGTTCAGGGGCAAACTAACTAAAGCGCCGCTCAAAGCGGCGCCTTACCATGCTGACCTCATCTTGATAAATATAAGATGAGGACGTACGAACCAATGATTAATCGTTAAGTTTTAATACCGCCAAGAAGGCTTCTTGAGGTACTTCCACATTACCGATTTGCTTCATTCGTTTCTTACCTTCTTTCTGACGATTCAACAGTTTCTTCTTGCGTGACACGTCACCACCATAACACTTGGCAGTCACGTCTTTACGTAAGGCTTTCACTGTAGTGCGCGCAATAATTTGGCTGCCTACCGCGGCTTGAATCGCAATATCGAACATTTGTCTTGGGATCAGTTCTTTCATTTTTTCAACTAATGCCAGACCACGATGACGAATATTTGAACGGTGAATGATCATGGCTAATGCATCGACGCGATCCCCGTTGATCAACACATCTAAGCGCACCATATCGGCCGGTTCAAAGCGAATGAAGTTATATTCTAACGATGCATAACCGCGACTGGTAGATTTGAGGCGATCGAAGAAATCCATCACCACTTCTGCCGCAGGAATATCGTAAGTCAAGGCCACTTGGTTACCGTGATAAACCATGTTGGTTTGCACACCACGCTTCTCAATACACAAGGTGATCACGTTACCTAAATATTCTTTTGGTACCAAAATATTGGCTTGAACAATCGGTTCGCGCATTTCAGCTATGTTATTGAGTGCTGGCAGATCCGAAGGATTGTCGACATAGACGACTTCGCCATTGGTCAATTCCACTTCATATTCTACGGTTGGCGCCGTGGTGATAAGATCAAGATCATATTCCCGCTCCAAGCGCTCTTGAATGATTTCCATGTGTAACAGGCCAAGATAGCCAATACGGAAACCAAAACCTAACGCTGAGGAAGTTTCGGGTTCAAACTGCAATGACGCATCGTTGAGGCTCAACTTGTTCAGTGCGTCACGGAAGTTTTCATAATCATCGGTCGAAATCGGGAAAACCCCAGCATACACCTGCGGCTTAACCCGTTTAAAACCAGGTAATGGTTCAGACGCGCCATGCTTAGCTAAGGTCAAGGTATCACCGACGGGAGCACCGTGAATTTCTTTAATACCAGCAATCACATAGCCTACTTCGCCGGTATTCAGCATCGCGGTGTCTTTCTTCTTAGGGGTAAAGATACCGACACGGTCAGCGTTATAGGTTTGTCCGGTAGACATCACCTTAAACTTATCCCCTTTACGAAGACAGCCATGTTTGACGCGCACTAACGACACAACCCCTAAATACGGGTCAAACCAAGAGTCGATGATCAAGGCTTGTAAAGGAGCGTCAGGATTGCCCACTGGAGGGGGGATATTCGCCACGATGGTTTCTAACACATCTTCGACACCGATACCGGTTTTGGCTGAACAGCGCACAGCATCATGTGCTTCAATACCGACGATATCTTCAATTTCTTCGGCAACACGCTCAGGCTCTGCCTGAGGTAAGTCAATTTTATTGAGTACTGGCACAACGTCCAGATCCATCTCTAAGGCGGTATAACAGTTCGCTAGGGTTTGAGCTTCAACCCCTTGGCCAGCATCCACTACCAAGAGCGCGCCTTCACAGGCAGCCAACGACCGTGACACTTCATAAGAGAAGTCAACATGGCCTGGGGTATCAATAAAGTTCAGTTGATAGGTTACGCCATCTTTAGCGACGTAATCTAACGTAACACTCTGGGCCTTGATAGTGATCCCACGTTCACGCTCGATATCCATTGAGTCCAGAACCTGCTCAGCCATTTCACGGTTAGTGAGACCGCCACAGACCTGAATTAAACGGTCAGACAAGGTTGATTTGCCGTGATCGATATGGGCAATAATCGAAAAGTTTCTAATATGTTTCATTATGCTGCAGTGACTAAGCTTAAAAGGGAAAACAATAAGGTGCGAAATTGTACCCTAATGAGGGCGCAATACCAATCAGATTCATTGGGCTAAATTTAGCCCACTAGCACTAACCCGGTGACATCAATAGCGGTTGACCTAAGTTAGCCATCACTTGTGGCTGTGCATTCGCTTCGAGTCTTACTGCCCAGCGTTTAGCAACACGCCAAGCTATCAAGGCACCGACTGCGGCAATTGCCATGACCATGCCTTGGCCAGAGACGCTCGTTACGCCAGTCAACCACTGACCGACTAACGCGCCGACAAATAACCCCAGCAGCGGCAGTAAATACACTAACGCGGCGGCCTTTAAAATCACCGACTCTGCCACGCCAATTTTTAACACATCCCCTAGCTGACACGCGCGCTCACTGTGAACAAAAAACCGCTGCACTTTTGGACTAAAAGCTTTAGATACCGCTTGAGTACCGCAAGACTCGCCACTGTCGCAATGATTACACGCACTGGTCATGGTCACTTCAATGAGCGGCCAATGCGGATCACGACAGTCAATCACTTTCGCTAATTGCTCCATCATGATAGTTATTCCAAGTGTAAGCTTTTGGCAATACGACTTAAGGTCGCTGATGGCGCTTTGCCAATCACCACCACCTCGGCATTGCCAACCAATTCAGTGACCAACGACAAGCCATTGCGAGTGATTAACTCTTCAGGCATGGGCGTTTCTCCAAGCCGAGACACATACACTGAAATATCGACCAAACCATCACTCAGCGCAATATATTCAACGGCTTGTTGACTCCCCAATAAACGATGATGGTCTTTAACTACAATCCTAAAGCCTTCCGGTAACCAGCTAAACTTCCAGTCTTGGCCATCGGCACGTTCCGGTGGATTCATCACCAGCGGCCATTCAGTGCGAAACGCTTCTTCTAATAAAGGGGCTGATGCCGGTAACTCAAGCAATTCTATCGCCAACATTTGCTCAATCAGATCCCGATTATCGGATAACAAGTCGTAACGCAGGGGCAAAAAGCTCTCCATATCAATCCAAACTTGATGGCTGTAGCGTAATTCATCTTTAGGGATTAAGCGGATCATTTGCCCAGGACGTCCGGCAATCCGGCTACGACCACCAAGAACAAACTCATACCCTTTGGCGAGCTGATTGATGTCGCCTGAAAACGCCGCTGGCCAACTGCCTTCGATCCGCCCCGCATGAACACTGTAAGCGGGTTGTTCATGTTCAATATAGGTCACGGTTTGCCCAACCCTAACCGCATTCATCGGTGGGCCGTTAAGGTACTCTAAAAAAGCCACTTGCTCACCATCGACAATGCCATGAAGGTACACAAATGGGCGAATATGGTTAGCCTGTAAATGAATGATGGAGACTTTATATTGCGCCTTTCTTAAAGATTGGCTCATGTTTTCGAGCCAAACCTGCGCATCTTGAGGCAATTCTTTGGGCTGAGTTTGTGCCGCATCGGCACTGGCCCCCGTCTGGGCAGTGGTCTGCGCGACCAATGATGACATAGGTAATAAGCTACAAATAAAACAAATAGCACGTAGCAAGGTTGGACTTGTTGACTTAGTGTTCATGAGGACAATTAGGCTTCCATCAAACATAAAAAATGCAGCTTGAAGATTAACTTACAAGCTGCAGCTTTTCCAACAATCATTATGTTAGCCAGGTAGCATAATTACTGCTGAGGCGACTCAGGCGAGACACTGTAGTTGCTGTCGCCATGATTTAATTTTTGTTGCAGCATGTGGTCTTGTAAATATTGATTAATCCTAAGACGTTGCTCTGCCATTTGATCATTAGAGTACTCTTGCTGTACTGGGCTGGCTTGCAGACTCACTGGCGCCGCATTACCTATCAATGGCCGGGTATTAAGCACTGGTAAAGGGGCCAATTCAGCATCGGGCGTCAGCGACATTTGTTGCACACCAATGACAGCAAATAAAGCAACGCTGGCGGCAATGGCATATTGACCAAATTGACGCAAGAAAGGCACTACTTTAGCAGACGATTGCGCCGAGTCCATTGCCACGGCCGGCGCATCAGCACTCGTCGCGGGAGCAAACACAGTGGGCTCTTTATCAATCGCCTCTGCAATCGCAGCCGACAAATCTAAGTTGATGGTATCTGGCAACTCGGAGCGTAAACTATCACCTATGATGTGATAATTGCGCCACTGTTGATGAGAATCTGTATCTTTAGCCAATTCGGCAAAAGCGCTCGCATCGATTTCACCATCGACGGCGGCGGATACCCATTCCTGACCTGATTTATCCATTGTTCACCTGTGTTAGCATTGGCATTAATTTTCCAACAAGGGCTGTAATTGCTTATCTATGGCTTCGCGAGCGCGAAAAATTCTCGAACGCACGGTTCCCACAGGGCAATCCATCACTGTTGCAATTTCTTCGTAACTTAGGCCATCTAATTCCCTTAAGGATATAGCCATTCTTAACTCATCGGGCAAGGTTTCAAGGGTTGCAAACACCACAGTGCGAATTTCATCCGACAATAATAAACGCTCTGGTGAATCAAATTCTTTGAGTGCATCAGCACCGTCATAGAATTCAGCTTCATCGACATCGACGTCATTTGCCGGCGCTCTTCGCCCTTGAGACACTAAATAATTTTTCGCAGTATTCACCGCAATTCGATACAACCAAGTATAAAACGCGCTTTCTCCACGAAAATTTGCCAAAGCCCGGTAGGCTTTAATAAACGTCTCTTGTGCAACATCGGCCACATCCGCTTGGTTACGTACGTATCGAGAAATAAGATTAACGACTTTTCCCTGATATTTCTGTACTAGCAGATTAAATGCGCTTTTATCGCCCTTTTGTACCAGCTCAACAAGTTGTTGATCAGTTAATTGTCCACCCATTCGAGCCGACTTCTCCCAAATCTAAATCTCTGATTTCTTAGGTGCTCGAATCATTTACCCTTAAGTAGACTCGTCTGCCATCAAAAAGTTCTGAAAATTTAAATAATAATTAAAAATAAGTCATATTAGAGGCACTTTCGCTCAAAAAGTAAGCAGCTATAGCCATAAACTTCTCGTTACCCCCCAAATTCATTGGATTAGTTATCATAACAATAACCAAGTCATCTCTGCAGCGGTATCCACAGCGAAGAAGTTGGTTTACCATAGCCAAACCGTGAATGCCATGCTTAATATCCATGAAACAAGCCATTGAACACCAGTCAGACATCTTAGTGATCGGTAGCGGTGCTGCAGGCCTAACCCTTGCCTTGCACTTAGCTGAACATGCCAGCGTTACCTTACTTTCCAAAGGTCCCCTCAATGAAGGCTCGACCTATTATGCCCAAGGTGGCATTGCATCTGTCTTTGATGAAGAGGATACCATTGAGTCCCACGTGGCCGATACCCTCATTGCAGGAGCAGGCTTGTGTGACGAAACGGTAGTGACTTATACCGCCAGTAATGCCCGCGCTGCCATGCAATGGCTCATTGATAGTGGCGTTGCCTTTGATACTGAAGAAAATGGCAGCAATACCCGCGAAACCCGCTATCATCTTACACGTGAAGGTGGCCATAGCCACCGCCGTATTTTGCACGCTGCCGATGCCACGGGCAAAGAAGTGCAACTGACCTTGCAGCAACGCATCCTTGAACATCCTAATATACATGTACTCGAGCGCTATAATGCCATCGATTTAATCACCAGCCGTAAACTCGGTAGACTGGGCAATCGCGTCCTTGGCGCCTACGTGTGGAATCGTAATAATGAGCGGGTCGAAACAGTTAAAGCCAAGTTTGTCGCTTTAGCCACCGGCGGCAGTTCAAAAGTCTATCAATATACCTCCAATCCCGATGTGGCGAGCGGCGATGGTATCGCCATGGCGTGGCGTGCTGGCTGTCGTGTGGCCAATATGGAATTTAATCAATTCCATCCGACATGCTTATATCACAGTGAAGCGCGAAATTTTCTGCTCACCGAAGCCTTGCGCGGCGAAGGCGCCTATTTACTGCGCCCCGACGGTAGCCGCTTTATGCCAGAAATTGATGAGCGCGCCGAACTCGCCCCGCGCGACATTGTGGCCCGCGCCATCGATTACGAAATGAAACGTTTAGGGGCGGATTGCGTCTATTTAGACATCAGCCATAAGCCGGCTGATTTTATCATCAAGCATTTCCCCACCATTCATCAGCGTTGTTTAGAGCTCGGCATGGACATGACCAAGGAGCCCATTCCTGTGGTGCCTGCCGCGCATTACACTTGCGGAGGCGTGATGACGGACCTTCATGGCCAAACCGACTTAAACGGCCTCTATGCTATCGGCGAAGTCGCCTACACAGGCTTACATGGTGCCAATCGTCTTGCCAGCAACTCCTTGTTAGAGTGTTTAGTGTTTGCGCGGGCCGCCGCAGAAGACATTCGCTCGCTGTTACATAAAGTGCCAGCACCAGGGGCGCTACCCGCTTGGGATGAAAGCCAAGTCACTAACTCTGATGAAGAGGTGGTGATTGCCCATAACTGGCACGAACTACGCTTATTTATGTGGGATTACGTGGGGATTGTTCGCTCGGATAAACGCTTAGCGCGCGCATTACGCCGCTGTCATTTACTCCAGCAAGAAATTCAAGAGTATTACAGTAACTTTAGAGTGAGCAATAACTTGCTTGAACTCAGAAACCTAGTGCAAGTTGCCGAGTTGATTATTCGCTGCGCGATGGAACGCAAAGAAAGTCGCGGTTTACATTACAACCTCGACTACCCCAACCTAGCCGACACTCCTAAACCCACCATTTTAGAACCGGCCAAACACGCCTAACCCCCATTAAGCGCCTGCGGGCGCTTTTTTATGAGCAATTAATAGGCGACATAGGCAACGGTAAGTTGCTAGTGGCAGCATATCGGCAAACACCCATACCCATTGACGCCCTTGCGTGGTCGCAATCGCGAAACAGCAAAACCAAGGGCACACCCAGATAGTGGGGCGTAAACGTATGTTATATTTGGGATCATCGCTGGCAATATGTGGCGGTTGCTGTGGCAATTGCAGCCGATAATCACCGCAACCATCATCCCCCAAACTGAGATGCACCCGCCAGCCTCGCCCACGCCACAATTGGTTTAATCGATAGCCACAGAAACCAGCCATCCCTAGTACCAGTAACCCCCACAGCGTGGTTGAAATGTGCGCCGGCCAAGCATAACTGGTGGCCATTAAGAGCACGAGCCCAAGCCACTGACATAACCACCAATGGCGAGAGGCTTCGAGAATAAATTTATGGCGCTGGCCGGCCACGCACTTTAACTACCATGGCCGCAAGCTCAGGATCAGGGCATTGTTCATGCCCCATAAACCAAGCAAACAACTCAGGATCTTCGCTGGTGAGTAAGCGGATGAAGGCTTGTTTATCGGTATCAGACAAGCCTTCATAATGATCATTGACGAAAGGCTGGAATAACACATCAAGCTCTAACATGCCGCGACGACATGCCCATTTAACTCTCGCGATATTCATGGGTTCAATCACCTTACTACTCCTTTAATTACCGCTTGATAGCGTCACTACTACCATCATATCACTGACCAGATTAGACCTGCACTCTAAGATCGAGTCCCGCAAATAACTGAGTAAAATCAGTTTCTAATAAACGTTTAAGGGCGGGATGCTTAATCATCCGTTCAGCAAATATCACATGAAATTCTTGTTGAATTTGATCGGTTTGCCCCACCAGGCTGATATTTCTCGCTTCAGGATCTTGTTGGTATATGGTCGGAGCGACAAAAATACCTTGATGAAAAAAACCAAAAGATTTCATCATGGCCGAATCGTCAAACTCACCCAAAATCTTGACATTAAGCCCATTATCATCAAACCAACGATGCAATTGCTGCCCCAAGGACGTACGACGACTTGGGATCAACAAGGGCTGCTCTTCCAAGCACGCAGGGAAAGCTTGAGTTACAGGTTTCGTCGAAAAGAAACCTATGCTGCATTGGCCGAGTTTCTTAGAAAAAATTTCAGGATATTTGAGCGATTCACCAGCACAGTCAGATAAAATCATATCTAATTTGTGCTCGCGTAAACGGCTCATCAGGCTGTCATGTGTCGCCTCATAGCAGGCAAGATGAATCGAGTTATCTTCCGGCATCACCGACAAAATAATTCGGCTCGCCATCGCTTTAGAAAGTGCATCAGCAATGCCGACCTCGAAGATGATATGTTGATCCCGCTGGTAGTTTAAGGTGTCGAGCATTTCATAACTCAGGTTAAACATCTTATCTGAGTAACGAAATACCAACTCGCCTAGCTCCGTGGCTTCAAGACATCGCCCAACCCGCTTAAACAACTCCCCTTTTAAACGTCCTTCTAGGGCACGAATTTGCCCGGTGACCGTTTGCGGCGTAAGGCACAACGCCTCCGCCGCTTGCGTCACAGAACCATGTCGTTTGACCATCCAAAAATAGTAGAGATGGTTGTAATTTAAATGGGACATTTATCGTAAGCGCTGACAATCGAGCAAGTTAGTCACCACATCGGTTAATGCTTCTTGAGTGGTCACCTCTCCTGAGGTAACCGCTTCGCTGACCGCAGCAACTAACACACTGCGATCTGGGATGCGTTCAATACAATAGGCACGATTCGCCTCTTGAAAACGGCTGCCGCTACGATACTTCAATGCTCGCGCTTCATAGCCATCAGATTCGAGTCGCTGACCAACAGAAATGCCCTTGTACATCAACGCACCATCCACAATACCTTCTAAATAACTTTGGCATTGCAACGAGCGCACGTCTTGATTACAGCTGGCTAATTCTTTCGCTTGTGCTTGAGAAGTCCAAATAATTGAGGCTAAGGCGATTAAGATTATTTTTTTCATTTTTCATCTCCTTTTTCGGGTAAGACTTTCGATAACAATAGATAACCCGTCACGGCCGCAATACCAGAGCCCAGTAAAATCCCGAGGCGCGCTAAATCACCGTAATTACCTAGGCTAGGATCGAAGGCCAGTGAGGCAATAAACATCGACATAGTAAAACCAATACCACACATGATGGCAACCGGGAAAATGTGACGCCAAGTAATACCGGCAGGCAATTCAGCGACACCCAATTTAACCGCAATGTAGCTAAACAACATCACCCCAATCGGCTTACCCAACGCCAGACCCGCTGCAATCCCTAATGGCACGGGTGATAACAACATATCTAAACTCATATTGCCTAAGGCCACGCCAGCGTTAGCAAAGGCGAATACCGGGAGAATTAAGAAGGTACTCCACGGATGTAAGCTGTGTTCTAAATGCTCAGAGGGTGAACTCCCATCTTTGGCGCGCATCGGAATACTGATGGCGATAATCACTCCAGCTAAGGTTGCATGCACCCCAGACTTAAGCACCGCTACCCATAAAATTAAACCGATAACACCATATGGGGTTAACGACGTGACGCCGCTACGGTTGAGGGTGAACAAACCGGTAATGGCAATACCTGCCACGATCAGGCTGATAACCGATAAATCGGCACTATAAAACATGGCAATAATAACGATGACACCTAAATCATCGATAATCGCTAATGCCAACAAAAATACTTTTAAAGCAACCGGCACCCGATTACCTAGTAATGCCATGACCCCTAATGCAAACGCAATATCGGTCGCCGCAGGAATCGCCCAACCCGCCTGAGTGATCTCATCGCCGTAATTGAATAACAAATAAAAGGCGGCAGGCACCACCATACCGCCGATGGCAGCAAAGGTCGGCAAAGACGCTTTTGACACACTGGATAAAGCACCTTCTAAGACTTCACGCTTCACTTCAAGGCCAATCAATAAAAAGAATAAGGCCATCAAGCCATCGTTAATCCATAACAACAGCGGTTTGTTAACATCTAATGCCCCCAACCTGACTTGCATCGGGGTGTTTAAAAAGCCTTCATATAAAAATGCTAACGGTGAGTTTGCCATTAACATGGCCAGGGCCACAGCCACCAACAGCAAGATCCCGCCTGCTGATTGTTGACTTAAAAAGTTGCGAATTGCCTTTTCCATAACGAATCTCCAAACTAAATTAACCCTAGTTTAACCAAGTTAAGCAAGTAAAAATAATCGCAAGAATAAGGCTAACACCTCGAAATTTCCGAGGTGTTGAACTTTTATACTTCGACTTTTTCCTTAAATAGCCACTTGCGCTTTAATGTGTGGATGCGGCTCGTATCCCTCCAGCTCGAAGTCTTCAAAACGATAACCAAATAACGATACTGGTTTTCGGTTAATTTTCATAGTAGGCAGAGGCTTAGGAGATCTAGTTAGCTGCAATGCCGTCTGTTCCATATGATTACTGTATAAATGCGTGTCACCACCGGTCCACACAAAATCGCCCAACGCCAAGTCACATTGCTGGGCGACCATCATGGTCAGTAATGCGTAACTTGCTATATTAAAAGGTAGTCCTAAAAAGACATCACAGGAACGTTGATACAACTGACAGGATAATTTGCCGTCCGCCACATAAAATTGAAAGAAGGCGTGGCACGGGGCTAATGCCATCTTATCAAGCTCACCCACATTCCATGCCGAGACAATTAAGCGGCGAGAATCAGGTTGCGACTTAATGTCGGCAATGACTTGAGAAATTTGATCTAGATGACGTCCATCCGCCGCAGGCCAACTGCGCCATTGCGCACCATAGACTGGGCCTAAATTGCCATGACTGTCGGCCCACTCATCCCAAATACGAACATTATGTTCATGCAGATACGCCACATTGGTATCACCATTTAAAAACCACAACAATTCGTGAATAATTGAGCGTAAGTGACATTTTTTTGTGGTGACCAGCGGAAAACCTTGATTCAAATCGAAGCGCATCTGATAACCGAAAACTGAGCGCGTGCCCGTTCCCGTCCGATCTGACTTATCAGTGCCGTTATCGAGTATATGTTGCATCAGATCAAGATATTGCTTCATTTGTTTACCACCTGCTTTATAAAAATTTTCAATATATCTACTAAGACAATAGGGACAAACACCCTTGTCCCATACCAATCATTCCGTTAAATACCGAAGGCGAGTGAGCTGTCCTTGGCTGTCAATGACTCACCAGCCTCCCCCTCGGTAATCTCCCCCGGCGTCATCATCACTGAACCGCCACCCAAAAACTGCTAAGCGCTTCATTTATTTAAACATCAGTTGACAACCTATCACCAATAACAAGACGGCGAAAATCCGTTTTAACACAGGTGTTGGCCAGCTGCTGGCAGCGCTAGCCCCTAATGGCGCCGTCAGTATCGATGTGGTGACGATGGCAACTAACGCCGGTAAATAGAGATAGCCCAAGGTCCCACTGGGTAACGAGGTTTCATTCCACCCCGAGGTGATATAAGCCAGCGAACCGAAACTGGCAATGACAAAACCCATCACTGATGAGGTGCCAACCGCTTTTGGCATGGCTAAACCACACCACACCAACAACGGCACTAATAATACGCCACCACCAATGCCCATCAAGCCCGCGAGCAAAGCGATAAAGAACCCAAATATAAAAATCATGCTGTTAGCCGGTAAACCGGCGGATGCTTTAGGTTTGAAGGGAAACAACATATTGATTGCCATTAACATGACAAAGATAGCAAATGCCTGTTGCAGATAAGCCCCAAAAATCGCTTCGGCCAAAAGGCCTGACACTGACGCCCCAAGCACGATGCCGGGCAACAATGGACGCAACACCGCAAATTCGATATTGCCGCGGCTCCAATGGGATCTGGCCGACGAGGCCGAGGTCAAAATAATCGCCCCGAGAGAGGTGGCAATGGCGACATAAGGCAGTAACACGCCATCAATACCTACACTCGGTAGTAAATATAATAGTGCGGGGACAATAATTAACCCGCCACCAATGCCGAGCAAACCGGCTAAGAACCCCACCAAGGCACCCAACCCCAGGCACCAAATCACAATCCAAATCACAGTATCCACAGGCAATCCATTTTAGTTATATTATCTTTGGCGGTTAAATCAAACCAGCTAAGCCGCGCTGATCTAAAAACACCAGTAAATGCTGACGTACTGCCTTGCCATCATGCAAACGTAATATCTGCTCTAACATCGCCGTTAGGTCGGTTCGTGAAATTCGGCGCAATAAATAATTCACCCGAGCCAAACTGCCCTGATTCATGCTGAGCTTATCGAACCCCATAGCAACCAATATCAAGGCCCCTATTGTTTCGCCCGCAAGCTCACCGCACACACTGACTTCAAGCTGATGGTGGTGGCAATCATAACTGACGCGGCGCAATGCCCGCAAAAAGCCAGGATGGTAACTGTCATACAGCCCACTAACGCGCGGATTATTTCTGTCTACTGCCAATAAATATTGGGTCAAATCATTGGTACCAACCGAGACAAAATCTAATAACTCGGCTAATTGATCCACTTGGTATAACAAGGCCGGTACTTCAATCATTACCCCAATTTTCGGGCGGGTAAGCGATTGCCCAACATCAGTGCTAATTTCTTGCCACGCTTGCTCGAAAATAGCTAAGGCTTGCTCGACTTCGTCTAAGCAACTCACCATAGGTAATAATATAAACAGCTCAGAGCAAGCATCCACACTTGCCCGCAGCATGGCTCGAATTTGGATCAAAAATAATTCTGGATGATCCAATGACAAGCGTATACCTCGCCACCCTAAGAAAGGGTTGTCTTCGGTGATCGGAAAATACGGTAAGGGTTTGTCACCACCGACATCTAAGGTTCGTAACACCACTCGCTTACCACAAGCGGCATCCATCACTTGGCGATAAACAGCCATTTGTTCTGATTCTGAGGGAAAGCGCTGTTGCAGCATAAATAAAATTTCAGTCCGATACAGACCAATCCCATCGGCACCACTGGCTAAATCATTGACTACGCCGCTGATCAAACCGGCATTTAAAAACAATTGAATACGATGACCATCTAAGGTACAAGTTGGCAAGGCCAACTCAGCGGCATATTCTTGAGCTAACGCTTTCTCCGCCGAAATTAAGGTGCGATATTCACTGACCACCGCCGGACTCGGCGAGACGAGTAATTGGCCGCGATTAGCGTTAATCACCATCAGCTTACCGTCTAAGTCAGCGTCAAATAACTGCTCAACGCCCACCAAAGCCGGCACACCGAGGGCGCGAGCTAAAATGGCCGCATGGGAGTTAATTCCGCCCCATTCCGTCACAATTCCAGCCAACTTTTGCGGTGAAAATTCAGCCAACATGCCGGTCGTCACTTCGCGAGCCAGTAAGATCACCGGTTTATCTAGGGTTAATGCGACCCGTTCAGGCTCAATTAAATGGCGTAGCACCCGCATGCCCAAATCGCGAATATCACTCGCCCGCCCTTTAAGGTAGACATCGTCCATATTATCGAATTGGTCGATATAGCCGCAGCATATTCGACTGACAGCCGACTCAGCACGCCAGCCCTGAGTGATTTCAGCGCGAAACTCGCCGCCCAAACTCGCCTCATCCAATAGCATCTGCATTGCGGTAAAGATTGAGCTAATATCTTGATTAATTTCGTGTTCAAACCGAGTCGCCATCATGGCTAATGCATCTTTACTCAGTTGCAGAGCCTGATCTAAGCGCAGTAACTCATCATCAACATTTTCACAAGGGATAGAGGCTTGGGTGATCGCAATCTCAGCCCCTAACACTAAGCCATGCGCAATGGCGATACCTTTAGAGGCCGTTTGGCCGCTGTAAAGAATTTGATGTTGCACTAAGCCTTCGCTGTGGTGCTGCAAGCGCTGCTTTTTTTGCTTTAATCCGCGGATAGCCACAGCCAATTGCGCCGCCAACGTCATCAAAAAAGACTCTTCATGCTCACTAAATTGTCGCGCTTGGGTTTGTTGAACCACCAACACCCCTAACACCCGTTTTTGGTAGACAATAGGAACGGCTAAGAAGGCTTTGAAATCTTCTTCATCGACTTCGGGGAGTAACTTAAAGCGGGGATGACTTTGGGCATCGGCGAGGTTAATCACTTCTTCTTTTTGGGCGACTAAGCCGACGAGTGCTTGATCGAGTGGTAAACGCACGCGGCCAACCGCTAAGGCCGATAAACCATCGGTAGCCGACAATAATAACTGTTGCTGTTCAAGTAAATAAATTGAACAGCAATCAGTGTCCATCGCCAATTTAGTCTGTGTCACCAATAGGGATAGTGCTTGCTCCAAATTAGGAGCAGAAGCCACCGCTTGCGTAATATCCCTGAGCGTATTTAACACAGACCCCTTCTCCTAATTACGGTATCGTGTTCGCCGCCGTGGTGCTTCTTTGGCTTGGAATGATAAGGCAATCTGAGAAAACTCCTTCATGACCTTACGATACACCTCACGCTTGAACGACACCACCTGCCGTACTGGATACCAATAGTTAACCCAACGCCAATCATCAAACTCAGGATGTCCTGAAGAGTTGAGGTTGATGGCGCTTTCTTGGCTTTTCAACTGTAATAGAAACCACTTTTGTTTTTGACCAATACACATAGGCTTGCTGTCTTGTCTTACCAAGCGTTTTGGTAAGCGATAACGTAACCAAGAACGACTGCTGCACAATATTTGTACATGTTCAGGTCTCAAACCCACTTCTTCGTATAATTCACGATACATAGCTTCTTCAGCGGACTCTCCGTCATCGACACCACCTTGGGGAAATTGCCAAGAATGCTGTCCATAGCGCCTAGCCCACATCACTTGGCCAAACTTATTACAGATGATGATGCCCACATTTGCGCGAAAGCCGTCGCTATCAATCACATGGACTCCACAATAGCATAATAATAATGGCTTTGATTGTTTCACAAAGCGTGGCTATCAGCAATTGCTGATTATGGCTGAAAAAGGGATAAGCAAGGGCTTTCGAGTATATTTATCAACAAACTTAATCGAACCACTGCTATTTTATCCACAAAATCTGTGGATATGTCTGTTTGAAACTCGGTAAAAATGCACAAGAGCAAGTTTAACTAGCCGTATGGCCAAAGTTATCCATCATCACCATTACATTTTAAATAATTGTTTTTATAGAAATTAAATCGAGTTAAATTTAGATCGCGATCACGCAGCGACAAGATCGCTCAAAAAAGAACCAAGGATAAATCTGCACCATCTTTGCACACTTACCGACCAAGTTATTCACAGTTAAATTGAATGAACGCCAATTAAATGCATATTTTTTGCTGAAAATGGCTTGACCTCGGCCATTTGATCCATTAAGCCCGGCTAATTACTCGAGTTATCCAATAAAGCTGTGGATAACTATGTGAGGAAAGATGGGGCAAAACTGGAGTAACTCATCCCTTGGTGAACTCAAATACATAAAAACCTATTTGAACAATAACTTACAGTTAAAACCATCCTAAATATCTTAAGCAGACACCTAGTGTTCACTTTTTAACCACGTTGCGAGAAGCCATGAGTCTGATAAAATCGCAGCTATGAAAACCCCAATCCAGTCACCGCAGACCGTCGCGGAACTCCTGATGCGAGCCGAACATATGGCTGGCTTTACCCTCGCTGAACTGGCGCAGTCTCATCATGTGCCTATGCCAGCTAATTTGCAGCGGGATAAAGGCTGGGTGGGTCAATTAATTGAACTCGAACTCGGCGCAACGGCAGGCTCAAAACCCGAGCAAGATTTTAGGCATCTGGGCATCGAACTAAAAACCATCCCCATTAATGCCCAAGGGCGACCATTAGAAACGACCTATGTCTGCGTTGCTCCCTTGACCAATATTCAAGGCTTGCGCTGGCAAGACAGCTTAGTGTGCCATAAGCTGCAGCAGGTGTTGTGGGTGCCCATTGCCGGTGATCGCAACATTCCATTGGCCGAGCGACGCATTGGCACCCCGTTTTTGTGGCAACCGTCCCCCTCGCAGTGGGCTCAGTTGCAACAAGATTGGGAAGAAATTATGGAACTCATTAGCATCGGGCGCGTGAATCACATTACCGCTCGTCACGGCGAAGTACTGCAATTACGACCCAAAGCGGCCAATAGCCGAGTCAAAACCGCGAGCATCGACAGCGCCGGACAAAAACAACTGAGTAACCCTAGGGGCTTTTATTTAAAAATTAATTTTACTGCCGATATCCTACGACTTGCCTTTTTATGAACATTTCGTCATAAACTCCATATAACTTGAGCTAGATCACGAATTAATCTGGTCATAAGCCTACAATTTTCTATAAACTATTGGCTTCTGCAGTATAAGGCGTATTTCCCCGAGTGAGAGCCAGTCGTCAGGTCACAAAATTACTTTTCGCTATGCTGGCGTGGACCGCGGCAATGGCGGCATTCGTATTCTTTCGATATGCGCAAAGCCCAGAACTTCCCCAGTGGGCGGTTGGCAGCGGCGATCTTGCAACCTTAGCCATTTACATGGGCATCATCTTTGGTTCATTGCATTGGTTATCCAACCTTATCGCTGAATTATCGGCCATCAATCGTTTACCCTACGTCTTTTCAGTGATCTTTAAAGGTCTGTTCTTATTGCTTGGAGCGACGACGCTGGCATACATGACCCAATTTTTAAATATGTGGGCCATTGAAAACCATATGTCGACCTTAAGGCAGATGCTTTCAGCGCACATTCTCTATACCCCTTCCTTTCAAGCGCTGATCATCTATTTAGTGGTGGTGCGAGTCGGCTTGGCCTTTATCGAACAAATGGGCTTGTTAGTAGGTCCAAGAGTGTTACTCAATATTGGGCTTGGCAAGTATCATCGCCCGCGCTATGAACAGCGCCTATTTTTGTATTTAGACATGGTGGCATCGACCACCCACGCCGAAACCTTAGGTGATTATCGCTTCAGCCGTTTGATCCAAGATAGCTTTAGCTTGCTCGCGGAAACTGTGTCTAACAATGAAGCAGAAATCTATCGCTATATGGGTGATGCGGTGCTTATCCATTGGCCATTAAACCAGGGAATAAAGCAAGACAGAGTCATGAATATCTATTTTGACTTTAGTCAGCAGCTCAATTGGCAACGCCATTACTTTGAAGAGCATTACGGCTTTGTCCCTCGGTTTAAAGCCGCGGCCCACTGTGGCCAAGTGGTCGCCGCCGTCGTGGGCGTGCATAAGCAAGAAATTAGCTTTTTCTCGGATGTCATCAACACCCTTGCTAGGCTACAAGATCAATGTAACCCTCTCGGACAACGCATGTTGATTTCAGGGGAACTGGCACAATTACTGGATATGGACGACAGCCTTTATCACCTGAGGAATTTAGGGCCAGTACAACTCAAAGGTAAGCAACATACTACCGAAGTGTTTGGTGTCAGTAGAAAAGAATAAGGAGGCACTTGATATGCAAACGACACAAATGCGCTGTCCGCGCTGCGGCGTCGACAATCAATGTGCCATTAGCCAAGGTGCCGACATTCAGCAATGTTGGTGCCAACGCCAACCATTCCCGACCAAGCCGCCATTATCCCCTCTGCCAGATAATGCCTGCCTTTGCCAAGCGTGTGCCGACGATCTGCTCCGCGCTCAGCAATTGGCCACTCCCGCGCAGCCTTAAGACTGCTCGAGTAATCCCTGAATTTCTAAGCCTAAGGTTCTGAAGGTTAAGATACGACTGGTGGTTTGACGCCACACTAAGCCAATATCCCGATATGGCGCTTCACCAGGAGGATCGAACACACATAACTGGGTGTTGGTTAAAATCCCCGAATCTATCGCCATTTGCGGTAAAAAGGTCGTGCCCAATTTACTGTCCACCATTTGCACTAAGGTATGCAAACTGGTAGCGGCAAAAGGATTAACCTTGGCACTATCTCCTAATTGACACGCGCTGATGGCATGTCCCGTAATGCAGTGCTCGCTTTGCAATAAGAAAATGCTTTCATCGGGCAATTTTTGATAATCAATCGGCAATGGAACATCATCTTTTAAATCACAGTGCATCACCATTTTAAAGGGATCGACCCCAACCTTCATGCTATGAAACCCTTGCGTATCCACTGGCAAGGCTAATAACAACAAGTCCAGTTCACCTTTGCCCAAGGCCCCCAGTAATCTGTCCGTGGTATCTTCTTTCAGCAGAAGAGTTAGCTCGGGATACTTGTGCTGACAATGGCGGACTAAGCGGCTCAATAAGAAGGGCGCGATAGTGGGGATACACCCCAATCGGATCGTGCCCGTCATAGGGGCGCCTTGGTTTTGGACCAATTCTACCAAGTCATCGACATCCGTTAATAAATTGCGCGAGCGCCGAACCACTTCCTCACCGATGGCAGTGAACATAAATGACTTATGATCACGTTCAATCAATTGATGACCAAGCTGTTCTTCGAGATTTTGAATACCGCTCGATAAAGTGGATTGACTCACATGACACACTTTGGCGGCACGATTAAAGTTTTGTTCTTGATGTAAATGAACCAAATAATACAAATTTTTAAGACTGGGAAGATGTTTCATGAATTCGATTGCCTTATGCAGTTTAAATTCAAAAGTCCTATCACTGTAGCATAAGGTAAGCCATAAATATCAACTGTCATGGCCGAGATCGTGAGCTAAATAGCAAAAAATTAAGCCATAAAAAAAGAGGCCTAAGGCCTCTTAATCTATACCGGTTAGCGCATTAAGCCTTAGATTCTAAATAGGCCTTAAGGCTTGCTAAATCTTTAGTGCTAAATTGCACAATGTCATTCAACCAAACACCATGCATTTCTTGCCAATCTGCTGATTCACCATGTTGTAGTAGTTGGGCAAATTGCTGGATACGCTTCATTCCAACCGAGCCGGCCGCGCCTTTAAACTTGTGAGCCTCAGCACATAAGGTTTCTTTATCAGAAGCTTCATGAGCGGTAACAAGATTCCCCACATACTCTGGCATTAACTGCTCAAACAACACCACACTTTTCAGTAAGGTGGTTGCACCAATGGCATTACAATATTGTTCAAGAGTGTTTAAATCCAAAATAGTGTCTAAATCGGCTTGCGACATGAAATTGTCCTCGAAATACTGGGCTGGAGATGCTTCATAATACCTTTTACCGCTGAAGGCGCAAGCATTAAACCTGCGAATTCCACCTCAAAGATCAAACCGTTTAAATGTGCCTAACAGCAGCAACCACAAACACCAACAACTTGGCAACAGTCCTAGTTAAATTCATTCTGAATGAAAATATGCCTTTTAAATTGAGCATATTAGAACAATCTTAAGTGAAATAAAACCCAAACTGGTGACGCTAGTCCCTCACGAATTCAGGCTGACTCGGCCTAAGATAAGGCCGCGCCTTGGCCACCATAAGCGCGTAAATTGTCTTCAATGGCCACCATTGCATCCCAACGGCGACTGCACCAATCCGGAGCCAACATCATCGGCCGCTGGGCATACGCCGATACGCGATGATAAATAATCTGGGGGGGGGTCGCGCGGATCATCTCACCCACACTGTAAGCGTACTCTTCTAGTGAGATCAATTCTTGCTTACCACTGCGCCACGCCTTGGCCATGGTACTGCCTTCCACAATGTGCAAGGGATGGATTTTTAGGCCGTCGACTCCGACGGCTAACACTTTAGCGAGGGTCTGCATATAGTCTTGATGACTTTCACCGGGCAAGCCTAAAATTAAATGGCCACACACCTTAAGCCCGGCATTTCTGGCTCGGGTCACTGTCTGGGCATATTCGCTAAATCCGTGACCACGATTAATCCGTTTAAGGGTGGCATCATTGGCCGTTTGTAAGCCAAGCTCCAACCACACCTCTAAGCCCCGAGCTTGGTAATCTACCAGCAAGTCAATCACAGCATCGGGCACGCAGTCTGGGCGCGTACCGACGGCTAAGCCGACAATATGTTCATCTTTAATGGCTTCGTCATAACGAGACTTTAATACGGCAAATTCATCATAAGTGCTGGTATATGCTTGGAAATAGGCAATATATTTATCGTTTGCCGCATCTTTATTGTTACCTAACCCTTTGGCCTGCCGGTCGCGCTGACGCAACTTACCCTCAGCAATTTGCTCACTAATGCCCAAATCAGTGCCGGCCTCATGACTAAAAGAAGAGACATTGCAGAACGTACAGCCACCTTTACCTAAGGTGCCATCACGGTTGGGGCAGGTGAATTTTGCATCGATGGTGAGCTTTTTTACTTTCTGACCGAAACGAGCTTTACAGGCGGCACCATAGGTATTGATGTAAGTATCTAGGCCCACAAAGCCTCCTACTAAAAAAAGCGCTATTGTAAGAGAATTCTGCTTAGTTAGCAGCCAATTTTGCCATAAAGATGCTAGTTTTGCGGATCCCGCCCCTGATAAGCAAAACTTTAGCGTCCCATGCACCGATAAACTCGTGCTGTTAGCTCGGCATTACCAACATGAAGACTATTCACTGTATTTGCAAAAAAAATCATTTTCCTTCAAAACGACACAATCTACAGATCAGCTTAAAGCATGGGCGCGCCCAAAATAAAATACTGATAATACATAGCGATATACCAACAAAGCCCCAGTTTACGTTAACGTAAAGCTCAGTAATTTTCAGAGTTTGATTTAAATTATTATTTAGTTTTTATGCATTTTTACATTTGACCTTTATCACTAGTGGCGATAATTTGGAGAGTCCGGGTAAGGGCTTGTTAAGTTGTCATTTCAGTCACAACTTAATTCTCTCCCGCTTAGTTCAGCCGTATTAAGGGAGATTTTCGAATGAGCTTATATCATCCTAGTTTCGAGAGAGACAATTGTGGATTTGGCCTAATAGCCCAGATGGATGGCGAACCCAGCCATCGAATTGTCCGAACCGCTATTCAAGGCTTGGATAGAATGAAACACAGGGGTGGTGTGGCTGCCGACGGGGCCACTGGCGATGGCTGTGGGCTGTTAATGCAATTGCCAGTGAAATTCTTCCAAGCCATTGCCGAAGAACAAGAATGGCATTTGAGCCGGAAATTTGCGGTGGGCATGTTATTTTTAAGCCAAGATCCGGTCAAGGCCGACATGGCCAAACAAATCATCCGTAAAGAATTAGAAAAAGAAACCTTGAGTATTGCCGGATGGCGCCAAGTGCCTATCGATAAGGACGCTCTCGGCGGTACCGGCTTAAGTAGCCTACCGAACATTTGCCAAGTGTTAATCAACTCGCCGATTGGTTGGCGAGAGAAAGACTTAGAGCGTCGACTCTATATGGCCAGACGCCGCATAGAACAACAGTTACTCCATGATGACGACTTCTATATTCCGAGCCTGTCAGGGCAAGTTATTGTCTACAAGGGCTTGATGATGCCGGCCGCATTACCGGTGTTTTACCCTGATTTGGCAGATATCCGCCTTCAAAGCGCTATTTGCTTGTTCCATCAGCGATTTTCGACCAATACTTCGCCGAAGTGGCCCTTGGCCCAGCCGTTTCGTTATTTGGCCCACAATGGTGAAATCAATACCATCACCGGCAATCGCCAATGGGCACGGGCGCGCGCTTATAAATTTAATTCACCGCTGTTGCCTGACTTACAAATGGCTGCGCCGTTTGTTAACGAAACTGGATCAGACTCGTCGTCCTTAGATAATATGCTGGAAATGCTGTTATCTGGCGGCATGGACTTATTTAGAACCATGCGCTTACTGATCCCACCTGCGTGGCAGAGCAATCCAGAAATGGATGACGATCTTAAAGCCTTTTACGATTTTAACTCGATGCACATGGAACCTTGGGATGGCCCTGCCGGCATTGTGATGACCAATGGACGCCATGCCGCCTGTGCAGTCGATCGCAATGGCTTACGCCCGTCGCGTTATGTGATCACTAAAGATAGGATCTTAACCTTAGCCTCCGAGGTGGGCATTTGGGATTACGCGCCCGATGAAGTCATCGAGAAAGGCCGCGTTGGCCCCGGCGAGCTATTGGTACTAGATACCTTAGATGGTCGTCTGTATCAGTCACTTGAAATTGATAACGACTTAAAGCGTCGTCATCCCTATCGCCAATGGATGACCAAAAATAGCCAAACCTTAATCCCCGCAGAGCAACTGCCACAAGGAAAGCTGGGGAATAGCGAATTTTCCAGCGCCAAATTGCTGCAATATCAAAAACTCTTTGGTTATAGCCGCGAAGAACTCGAGCAAATTGTGTGGATCTTGGCCTGCAAGGGCGAAGAAGCCATCGGCTCCATGGGTGATGACACCCCGATGGCGGTGTTATCGACCCGCCAACGCTCTATTTACGATTATTTCCGCCAAAAGTTTGCTCAGGTGACCAATCCACCAATCGATCCGCTCCGTGAAAAACACGTGATGTCACTTAACACCTGCATCGGTCGCGAACAAAACCTCTTTAATGAAACCACTGGCCATGCTTATCGGGTGATGTTCGGCTCGCCGATATTGTTATTTAGCGACTTTAACCAGCTGATGTCATTGGATAAAACCAACTATCGCGCCGACACTCTCAACCTGTGTTATGACCAAGAAGAAGGCTTGGAAACCGCCATTAAACGCATCACAGACGAGGCTGAACGTTTAGCCAGAATGGGGACGTGTTTACTGGTGTTATCTGATAGAGCGATAGGCTCCACCAGCTTAATCATCCCAGCATCAATGGCTGTCGGTGCCGTGCAACAACGATTGGTAGAGAACAGTTTACGTTGTGACACTAACATCATCGTCGAAACTGCCACGGCCCGTGATCCTCATCATTTTGCGGTGCTACTCGGCTTTGGCGCCACGGCTATCTACCCTTATTTGACTTACGAGTCGATTGCGGCGCTGGCGAAGCGCTATGGCGAGCAAGACACCACCCGCTTAATGCTCAATTTCCGTGACGGCATCGATAAGGGCCTAAGAAAAATCATGTCAAAAATGGGCATATCCACCGTGGGCTCTTACCGTTGTTCGCAGCTATTTGAGGCCGTGGGCCTGGCCGATGACTTGGTCGACTTATGCTTTAAAGGTGTTGTCAGCCGCATTCAAGGCGCCAGCTTTGAGCATTTTGAGCAAGATCAACGGCTGTTACATCAGCTTGCTTATCAAGCTCACCTCCCCTTACCTCAAGGGGGCTTGCTCAAGTATGTCGAAGGCGGCGAATACCACAGTTTTAACCCCGATGTCGTCAATAGCTTGCAATTGGCGCTCAATCATAAGGATAGAGAGGCATACCAACGCTTTGTTGACCATGTTGATAATCGTCCGATTGCGGTGTTGCGTGATCTATTAACCCTCAATACCGAGCAAACACCGGTGGCCTTATCCGCTGTCGAAGCCGCTAAAAGTCTCTACCCTCGCTTTGATACCGCGGCCATGAGTATCGGTGCCTTAAGCCCAGAAGCCCATGAGGCCTTAGCGGTTGCCATGAACCGGCTTGGCGGGCGCTCAAATTCAGGTGAAGGCGGAGAAGATCCGCGTCGCTTTAACAGCGAACGCAACTCAGCCATCAAACAAATTGCCTCAGGACGCTTCGGGGTCACCGCCCATTACTTAGTCAATGCTGAAGTGCTACAAATTAAAATTGCCCAAGGGGCTAAGCCCGGTGAAGGCGGGCAATTACCGGGTGATAAGGTCAGTGTTGAAATCGCCGGTCTGAGGCATTCACGCCCGGGAGTAACCTTAATTTCACCCCCGCCTCATCACGATATTTATTCGATTGAGGATTTAGCTCAGCTCATTTTTGATTTAAAACAAATCAACCCCCGCGCCATGGTCTCGGTCAAGTTAGTGTCAGAGCCAGGAGTGGGCACCATTGCAACCGGTGTGGCCAAAGCCTATGCCGATATGATCACCATTTCAGGTTATGACGGCGGTACCGGTGCCAGTCCGATCACCTCAGTCAAATACGCCGGAAGTCCGTGGGAGCTAGGCTTAACCGAAGTCCATCAATCATTGGTCAGCAATGGCTTGCGCCATAAAATACGACTGCAAGTCGATGGCGGACTCAAAACGGGTCTCGATGTCATCAAAGCCACCATGTTGGGTGCAGAAAGCTTTGGCTTTGGTACCGTGCCGATGATCGCCTTAGGTTGTAAATACCTGCGTATTTGTCATCTCAATAATTGTGCCACCGGGGTGGCGACTCAAAATCAACAATTACGCAAGAATCACTATCACGGTTTGCCAGAGAAGGTCATGAATTACTTTGAATTTATTGCCGAAGAAGTGCGCGAGTATTTAGCTAAGCTCGGCATGACATCACTGGAACAATTGGTGGGGCGCAGTGATTTACTGACCATGGCGCCTGGCAATACCAGCAAACATGCCGCGTTAGATTTATCAGCAATATTGTTCCAACCTCAACCCGTAGCCGGTTGCGGCCGAGTTTGGCAAGAACGTAATCCACCAGAAGATAAAGGATTACTCAATCAAACCATGTTGGCTGACAGCCAAGCGGCCCTGACTTCGCAAACCGATGTTGAACTCAGTTATACCATAGCCAATACCGACCGCTCCGTAGGCGCAACCTTATCGGGTGCCATCGCCAGTCAATTTGGACGCCAAGGAGGCAAGTCGAGCGTCCATGTGAAACTGCAAGGCACCGCAGGGCAAAGCTTTGGCGTTTGGAATAGTGCGGGACTTGATATGACCTTATGTGGCGATGCCAATGACTATGTCGGTAAAGGCATGTCTGGTGGCACATTAACCTTGTTCCCGCCGTTAGGAAGCACCTTTAAAACCGAACGCTCGGCCATCATAGGTAATACCTGTCTTTACGGCGCCACGGGGGGCAAGTTATTTGCCGCGGGAACGGCCGGTGAGCGCTTTTCAGTGCGTAACTCCGGCGCCATTGCCGTGATTGAAGGCGTGGGTGATAACGCCTGTGAATACATGACTGGTGGCATTGTGGTAGTGCTCGGTAAAACCGGCGCTAACTTTGGTGCTGGCATGACAGGTGGGTTTGCCTATGTATTTGATCAATACAATAAATTCGATAAACGCCTCAACCGCGATCTCGTCGATAGCCAAGCCGTGAGTGCCAGTATTCATCAACAACACCTAAAATCATTGATAGAGCAACACGTCGCCCTCACCAATAGCGAGCATGCCGCGATGATCCTCAATGATTTTGAAAATTGGATAGACTACTTCGTGTTGGTCAAGCCCAAAAATATCGATGCTGCCGACTTATTAAAGCTGGACTCCACCAGCGCTCTATTAGCCGTTAAAGCGGGGTAACCAGCCATGAGCAATGATTTTCAATTTATCGAAGTGCAACGACACGATCCTGCGAAACACCCTGTGAGCCGTCGAGCCAAAGAGTTTATAGAGATCTATCAGCCATTTAAAGGTGAAGAAGTTGCCCAACAAGCGGACCGTTGCCTCGATTGCGGTAACCCTTATTGTGAGTGGAAATGCCCCTTGCATAATTACATTCCCAATTGGCTAAACCTAGCAAAACAAGGACGGGTATTTGAAGCCGCGGAGTTAATGCACGAAACCAATACCTTGCCTGAAGTCTGCGGGCGAGTCTGCCCGCAAGACAGGTTATGCGAAGGCGCCTGTACCCTCAATGATGACTTTGGCGCGGTGACCATTGGCAGCGTTGAGAAATACATTACCGATTTAGCCATCGCCCAAGGCTGGCGGCCAGATTTAAGCCAAGTGACACCGCGTCCAGAGAAAGTCGCCATCATTGGTGCCGGGCCGGCCGGTTTAGGCTGCGCGGATATTCTGGCTCGTAATGGCATCAAACCGGTGGTGTTTGATAAATACCCGCAAATTGGCGGGCTGCTAACCTATGGTATTCCTGCGTTTAAGCTCGATAAAAGTGTGATGGCTACCCGTCGCACTGTCATGGAAAGCATGGGCATTCAATTCCGTCTCGGTATCACCATAGGTCAAGACATCGATTTTAAAACGATTTTAGACGAATACGATGCCGTATTCTTGGGAATGGGGACTTACACAGCCATGCCAGCCGCTCTCGAGGGCGAGCATAGCCAAGGTGTGTACCAAGCCCTACCCTACTTGATTGGTAATACTAATCAGCTCATGGGACAAGCCCATCCCCAGTTTCCATACCTTAATTTGCAAGGGCAAAAAGTCGTGGTACTCGGTGGCGGCGACACCGCCATGGACTGCGTGCGCACAGCCATTCGTCAAGGTGCCAGTCAAGTGAGCTGTGTGTATCGTCGCGATGAAGCTAATATGCCCGGCTCTCGGCGTGAGGTACAAAATGCCAAGGAAGAAGGCGTGGAGTTCTTATTTAATCGCCAGCCGACGCAAATCTGTCATCGAGACGGCAAGGTCATCGGATTAGCATGCGCTCAAACTGAGCTCGGGGCCAAAGATGCCTCTGGCCGTCAACGCCCGCAAATCATTGAAGGCAGCGAGCAAATACTCGCCGCCGATGCCGTAATTATTGCCTTTGGTTTTCAACCGAGCCCCGCGCCTTGGTTTAACGACTTTGCAATCAACACCGATGCCAGTGGGCGGGTACAAGCGGCAAAAGACAGTGATAAGCCATTTCAAACCAGCCACGCCAAAGTGTTTGCAGGGGGCGATATGGTGCGAGGCTCTGATTTAGTGGTGACTGCCATCGACGAAGGACGCCGAGCTGCGCTGGGAATATTAAGTTATTTAAGCGAATAACCACGCCAAATTCCCAAGCCAACAACCTCGGTTGTTGGCTTGGCTCTTGTTATGTTGGCTATTAGGCTAGCTTAGCGACACAAGCGCCTTGAAATACCACGATGTTTGCCCCGCCTGCTAAGCTTATCAGTCTAAATCCCCAACATTTCCCATCGCCAAACAAACAACCCCCAACCACGACCTAATTAATTGGCCTAAGTACGCTTTTTTCATTGGCGCAAAAACGCTATAGTACGGGCTTTACTACCTTAACAAGGCATGATGATGAAAATCGGTATTATTGGCGCAATGGAGCCCGAAGTGGTGCACTTGATAGCCGCCCTCAATGACAGCGTCTCTCACACTATTGCAGGCATTGATTTTGTTGAGGGTGAACTCAACGGCAAACAAGTCATCGTCACTCGCAGTGGCATTGGTAAGGTCGCGGCCAGCATAGCCACCACTTTATTAATCGACCGTTTTGCCCCTGATGCCGTGATCAACACCGGCAGTGCGGGTGGCTTTGTCGATACCTTAGCCATTGGCGATATCGTTATTTCGAGCGAAGTCCGCCATCACGATGTCGATGTAACGGCATTTGGTTATGAAATCGGGCAAATGGCGCAACAACCGGCGGCGTTTATTGCTGATGCCAACTTAGTTGCTGCCGCCAAAGCGGCCATCGCCGAGCTGGGTGAAGTGCAAGCCATTGAAGGCTTAATTACCACTGGTGATAGCTTCATTTGTGATCCCGCCCGCACCAAAATCATGTTGGAGCACTTCCCGACGATGGCAGCCTGTGAAATGGAAGGCGCAGCGATTGCGCAGACATGTCACCAGTTCAAGGTTCCGTTCGTGGTCATCCGCTCATTAAGCGATAACGCCAATAATGACTCGCCCGTGGACTTCGATGCTTACATAGTCAAAGCCGGATATCACTCGGCATTAATGGTGATGGCGCTCTTAAAACAGCTCTAATCCCATAGAGAAGATTATGGATAATCAGGTCATCAATACCTTACTCACCCAAGACGCCGAACTCATCGGCAGCTTTGCCATGGTGTTGGTGACCTTAGTCCTAGCCTACCAATTCCCCTTATCCCCAGCATGGACGCCGACTTACTATTGGCAAAGATTAGCCCGCAGTTTAGCTGACAAAACCTGTCGCCCGACCAACTCGCGCTTTCAGCAAAATCTTGCCGGCACCTTGGCCGCCTTACTCTTGATCGTCCCCTTTTGGTTAATCATGGTGTTATTGCCGACTCTGGCCTATTACCCCTGGTTTTTTGAAGGCATCATTCTGTATATCAGCTTGATTGGGGTCCAAGTCAACCGCGTGGCCACAGCGATTCAAACGCAATTATTAGTGGGCAATAAAGCATTAGCTAAGTTACAACTGCACTCGTTAGTGAATGTCGATACCCAAGCCTTATCGGTCATTGGCATCAGTAAACTCACCATTGAATCACAACTCACCACTCCGGCTCGTACTTTACTCACCTGTCTATGCTACTTTCCTATCGGTGGGGTGGCCTTGGTGCTCTTGGCCAGAATGGTCAATGAACTTGCATTTTGCTGGCCAATTCAACACCCGAGGTATCACGCCTTTGCTCAGTCGATTACTCGCCTCAATCGAGTATTGCAATGGTTACCCGAGCTGGTGTGGCAATGGGTGATGGCCATCTTGAATCATCAAAGCTTACCTCTCAAAGCACTGGCGAGCACCCGCGGCGAGTCACAACTGCCCACAAGCCTCACCATCGGGGCTCGCAGTTTAACCACGCGCTTAGGCGGACCTGTGATGTTTGATGGCCATAAAGTGTCTAGGACAAAAATTGATTACGGCACTGAGCCCTATGCCGCGACCATCGCCCAAGCCGCGAGCTTGGTGCGACGCAGCCAACTATTTATCATCTGTTTATGCAGCAGCTTACCACTGGTGTGGATCTCGCTGCGTGTAATCGCTAGCTCATAGGACGCGTTATGCTCATCGATGTTGCTCCCTTGTCTTTAACGACACCGGCATTATTATTTCCAGCGATTTCTTTATTGTTGCTAGCCTACACCAATCGATTTTTCTCGTTAGCCGCGCTGATTCGTAATTTCAGTGGCAGTAAGGTGCCGGTACAACAAGCTCAAATTAAAAACTTGCGGCAACGCATCAGCCTGATCCGCCGCATGCAAGAAGCGGGCGTTCTCAGTTTTGCCCTGTGCGTACTGAGTATGATGATGATTTATTTAGGCTTTAATAAGAGTGGTTCTTTGGTGTTCGGCGCCAGTTTATTGTTGCTCTTGTATTCGTTAATTTTATCTGTGGTTGAAATCCGTATTTCAGTGGATGCCTTGAATATTCATTTAAAGGAAATGAGCCAATAATGATGACGCACGTCAGTTGGATCTATGTCTTTGATATGGCTGGTACCGCAGTGTTTGCACTCACCGGAGCCTTAGCTGCCGCAAAACATCGTATGGACCCATTTGGGGTGATCGTACTGGCCGCCGTCACTGCCGTTGGCGGCGGTAGCATCCGCGATGCCTTGATTGGCGCAACGCCTGTGTTTTGGTTAACTGATAGTAATTACCTGATTTGTATATTACTAACCGTATTTATGACACGATTAATGGTTCGCTATCCCGCCAAAATTAACCCGTTATTGCTGCCAATCGCCGATGCCTTTGGCTTAGCATTATTTACTATCATCGGGGTTGAAAAAGCACTGGATTATGGTATTTCTGGGATGGGAAGTGTGGTGATGGGCTTGATCACTGGCGTTGGAGGCGGCATTATTCGAGACATGTTATGCCGCAAAGTACCGTTAGTACTGCGCAGCGAGATTTATGCTACCGCTGCAATACTCGGCGCCATCACTTACAGCCTAGGTGTTAGCTTGGCGATGCCTAATACCCTTGCCACTGTGCTGGCCATGTTGGTGACCTTAAGCATTCGTTTAGCCGCCATTCGCTGGAACTTAAGCTTGCCGGCGTTTAATACTGACTCGAAGAGATTTTAGTGTGAAATTTTTGTACTTCATTTTGCTAGTTGTCAGTGGCCCGTTATGGGCGAGTGGGGAAATGCCACAAGAGCAGCAACTGGCCATGACCTATATGCAGGCCTTATCCGAACATAACTATGAAGCTCTCTATAGTTTTTATGATAGGGAAACTGTCTTTAATGACCGCACCGCTGGACGTGAATATATTGGTGAACGCCATATTATTGAGTTTCTCAAACGTGCTCATCAAGGGGTGCTTGAATATGGCTTCAATGTCGAGCATATGTACAATTCAGGCTCGTTAGTCGTGATGATCGGGAGTTACCAGTTCAAAGGCCCAGGCGATCTGTTTGGCAAACCTGGCAAAATCATTAATATCGCGATCCCAGGCGTTACCACACTCAAGTTAGACATGGTGACAGAGCGAGTCAAAGAACACTTAGACTTGATTGATTACCAAACGATGCAAGACCAATTACAAACTCAATAGTCCCCACTCCACGCCCGGCTCACGAAGCTATTTATTCGCTATCCGTGACGATGGTTATCGTTTGAACTAAATATCATATTTCGGTTGGAACCTATCGCATTCCTGAGAGTCAAAATGGATATTTGATTTGATAAAATGCTTATAAATGAATTTATTAGCCAACATTTTCAAACCTATGTTGCAGTGGTTAATTCGCGCGATATCGCTGAGCATAGCCTTAGTTATACCCCAGTATGGTGTCGCGGCCACGCCCGCCGCCAATGACCCAATTGTCGTGTCATTCGCCCTAAGACCCGTGCATCATTTCAACCAACGACTGGATGACGCACAACAGCTAGGCAAACCCTGGGCACAGTCACCACAACAAATCGCTAAAATCTATGCGGGCCAATCCTTTGAGACCATCAAGCACAACATTGAAGGCCAGTATCATGACTACTATTTACTGAGCCCAGCCACGAAGGAAGAGCCGCAAATGTTGTTAATCGTGACTCTCGACAGTCAACACGGCTGGCATCTTCACCGAGCCAGTTTAAGCTGGCGTTGTCAATCTCAAGCGGTGTTCTCAACTCAAGCCTGCCAATAACAACAATGCCAGCGAACTGCTGGCATTGTGAGGTTTAAATGGCTTAGCTTATGCCAAGGTCACCTTAGCAAATTTGCGCTTACCCACTTGCAATACACACACCATGGGCGCGCTAAGCTGCAACTTGGTGTCTTCAAGCTTTTGACCGTCCATCTTGACTGCGCCTTGTTTGATCATGCGCATAGCGTCAGACGTCGAACCCACTAAGCCTGCGTCTTTAAGTACATTGGCAATGGCCATACCGTCACCGGCGGCTAAGGTCACTTCCTCGATATCCTCAGGGATAGCGCCCTTCTGAAAACGAGCCACAAAGTTTTCCAAGGCTTTGACGGCCGCTGCGTCGTCATGGAAGCGAGCGATGATCTCTTGAGCTAACGCCACTTTAGCATCACGAGGATTAGCCCCTGCCGCGACATCGGCTTTGAGCTGTTCAATGTCGGTCAAAGGACGGAAAGACAACAACTCATAGTAACGCCACATCAACTCATCAGAAATCGACATGATTTTACCGAACATCTCATCCGGCGCTTCACTGACGCCAATATAGTTGTGCGCCGACTTAGACATTTTCTTCACGCCGTCTAAGCCTTCGAGCAATGGCATCATGATCACTGTCTGCGGCTTTTGGCCGGCAGACTTTTGCAATTCACGGCCCATCAACAAGTTAAATTTCTGGTCGGTACCGCCTAACTCAACGTCAGCTTCTAAGGCAACCGAATCATAGCCTTGCAACAATGGGTACATAAACTCATGAATGGCAATGGATTGACCGCCAGCATAACGCTTTTTAAAGTCATCGCGTTCCATCATGCGAGCCACGGTTTGCTGAGACGCTAAGCGGATCATGCCCGCAGCTCCTAAGCTTTCAAGCCAACTTGAGTTGAACTCGATTCGAGTTTTGGCCGGATCTAAAATTTTATAGACTTGCTCTTTATAAGTTTCAGCATTCGCGAGCACTTGGTCACGGGTCAGCGGCGGGCGAGTGCTATTTTTGCCTGAAGGATCACCCACCATGCCAGTGAAGTCACCAATTAAGAAAATAACCTCATGACCCAGCTCCTGAAAAGTACGCATTTTATTCAGAATAACTGTATGACCAAGATGAATATCAGGCGCGGTCGGATCGGCGCCTAATTTAATCCGTAACGGCCGCCCTTCTTTCAGTTTTTCCAGCAGATCTGCTTCCAGCAAAATCTCATCTGTACCACGTTTAATTTCTGCCAATACTTGGTCTAAATCCGCCATTGCCGCCGCTACTCCTCAGAGCCAAAAAAATCAAAAGAGCTATGTTACTTGTTAGCCTGAGCAAATGAAAGTGTGTACACTAACTCTAGAGTCGCTATTCACCGGAATTTGGTATCTGCATCAATGGCAAAGCTTATTACCCTGATCAAACTGTTACCCAAAATGCACCAAATATTGCTCAGTTTGTTATTGTTGATCATCTTAGTAATATTTATGTTGCCAGCAGAGCAGTCTACGGCCAGCCAACAAGCGCATAAATCCGTGTCCCAAACAGACCAGCCACAGGCATTTGATACCCCCTTGGCATTTCGCGCGCCAACGCCCCCCGGTGCCAGCACGCCAACCGCATTACTCACGGCCAGAGATCAAGCCCCAGCCATCGCTGACACCCCGGCGCTAGCGACGGATACACCCGAGTTAGTCACCGAGTTTGGACCACAATTAAATAGTCAACAGGTAACGGTTAAGCCCGGCGATACCTTAGCGGCGATTTTTCAACGTGCCGGTTACAGTGCACGCGATGTATATGATATTACCCAAGTTAAGTCTGCCAAGCCTTACCTGTTAAAGTTAATGCCCGGCGACACCCTAATATTATTCAGTGATGAAGACGGCAAATTAGCCGGCCTTGACCGCCAAATTGATGCCATCAGCACCCTGCTTATCCGCAAACAATTCGATGGTAAATTTAGCGCCGAGGTAGAGACTAAATCGGTAGAGCGCCGGCAGCGCTTTGCCCATGCCACTATTAAATCCAATTTTTGGAATGCTGCAGTCAGCGCCGGATTATCGCCAGGGCAAATCATGGAATTGGCCAACCTCTTTGGTTGGGATATCGATTTTGCGCTTGATCTGCGTGCCGGTGATAGCTTCACCTTAATTTATGACGATGAATATGCCGACGGTGAGTTTCTGCGCAGTGGCGACATATTAGCGGCCGAATTTGTTAACCAAGGGGATCGCTACACTGCGGTTCGATATACCGATGGCCAATATTATTCCGAATCTGGCAACAGCATGCGTAAGGCATTTTTACGCTCCCCAGTGGATTTTAAATACGTCAGCTCCAACTTTAACCCCAAACGCTTGCATCCAGTCACGGGGCGAGTAAAAGCTCATCGAGGGGTCGACTATGTGGCTGCCGTCGGCACGCCCATTAAAGCCGCGGGCAGCGGACGTGTGATTGAGGCTGGCTATAACCAGTACAATGGTAACTATGTCTTTATTAAACATAATGACACCTATACCACCAAGTATTTACACCTCAAGTCGAAAAAGGTGAAGCGTGGCCAAAGCGTCAAGCAAGGCCAAGTCATCGGTACTTTGGGCGCCACCGGCCGAGTAACAGGGGCTCATTTGCATTACGAGTTCATTGTTAATGGCGTACACCGAAACCCAAGAACTATCAACTTACCTAAAGCCGAGTCGATTGCGCGTAGCCAAAAACAGGATTTCTTAGTGCTGAGTCAGCAACTGATGGCAAAATTAGGCAAATATCAATCATCATTACCGGCGCAAACCACGGCGTTAGCCAACGAGAATTAATATGACCGCACTGTATATTGGCATCATGTCAGGCACCAGCATGGATGGTGTTGATACCGTCCTCGTTGATTTTAGTGGCACGCCGCAACTAGTCTGCGCTCATAGCGAGGTGATGCCTGATCATTTACGCAAAGGGTTGCAGCGATTGTGCCAGCCTGCGAGCGATGAAATTAACCGCTTAGGCCGGTTAGATCGCACCGTCGCCGAGTTATGTGCCAAAGCGACCAATGCCCTGCTTAAAAAGGCGGGCGTGAGTCCTTCCCAAGTCACCGCGATTGGTTGTCATGGTCAAACCATACGACATATGCCCAATCTAGAGGTGAGCTTTACCCTGCAAATTGGCGATCCTAATACCTTGGCGGTCTTGACCGGCATTGATGTGATTGCCGATTTTCGCCGCAAGGATATTGCCTTAGGTGGACAAGGCGCCCCACTAGTACCGGCCTTTCATCAACAAGTCTTTGCCAGTAAATCGGCGCGAATGATAGTCAACATTGGCGGCATGGCCAATATTACCTATTTACCGGGAAATGCCGAGCAAGTTTTAGGCTTTGATACCGGACCTGGCAATGTACTTATCGATTATTGGATGCAACAGTGTCATCAGCAACCCTATGACAAAGATGGTGATTTCGCTAAACAAGGCCAGACTGACTTGGACCTGTTGCAGCAAATGTTATCCCATAGCTATTTTGCCCAACCTTACCCTAAAAGCACCGGCCGCGAGTTATTTAATCAAGCTTGGTTATCCCACCAGCTTGCTGACTTCTCGCATTTAGCCGATGCCGATATCCAGTCAAGCTTACTGGACTTGACCTGCCATAGCATTGCCAACGATATCACCGCCATCGACCCTAACGCCCAAGTATTTATTTGTGGCGGCGGTGCGTTTAACGGTGAATTAATGCGTCGATTACAACGACTCTTGCCGAGTCAAGCTGTGCTAACAACCGAACAGTTAGGGGTATCGCCAACTTGGGTTGAAGCCATCGCCTTTGCATGGTTAGCCTTGCGCTTTAAACAAGGCTTATGCGCCAATTTACCGGCAGTCACCGGCGCCAATCGTCCCGGCATATTAGGGGCCCTGTATTGTGCCCAATAATCTTCCAGTGTCAGGGGCTAAGTCAGCTGCTAACGCTATTACAGCGCGGGATGAGTTAGTTTAATAATATCCCGCTGCGGGACTCCCGCCTCGGTGACAAACAAACGCTTGTTGTGAGTATCGACACTAAAAGAGCCAAAAGAGCTGAGGCTCGATGGCTCTAATCGGATCAAGGGCGTCAGCTGCTGTTGCTGCAGGTCATAATGGTTAATTTGCTGGTAGTCACTTTGACGGTCTCGAAACCATAAATCATTGCCTGAAACTACCCAGTTATAGTCTTCATCAAAAATGCTGTCTGCCACCGCTAATTGCGGTTCACCCACAAACTGCCATCGCCACAGGCCGGGCTTATCTCCACGGGTAAAATACAAGGTGTCGCCACTGAACATCCCATGATGTAAATCGATACCAATCCGAGTCGGCGGCGTTTGGGTGTCGAGATCGAAGGCGACTAAATTATCTTCGGTGGAGGCATACAAGGTTTTGCCATCGGTAGACCAAAACGGGCGACTATGATCGCGATAAACCGAGCTCACCATCGAGATCCGCCCAGAGCGAATATTCAATAAGTAGATCCGATTACCAGACCCTTGATCGTCTTGCGCTAAAAAGCTGACTTGTTGACCATCCTCAGACCAACGGGGATAGGCCACCCGCCGCTTAAGATCGGTATGTTGCAGCGGATGACTGCCATCAAGATCGCTGGTCCAAATCTCGTAATAGCCGGTTTGATTGGAAATATACACAAGCCGATGATTTTGGGGTGAATAATGGGCATCACGAGTATTATGCTGTTGATGGAACACTGGAAATGGTGCATAGACATAGTCATTATCGAGCTTGATAGCCGACACATTATAGCGCCGTAAATAGTTGGCAAAGACCAGTTCCGTTGATTCCGGAATAAATTTGGGATAACTGATTTGCTCAATCCCTAAGCTGTGAATGTCACCACTGTCACTATCGAGTACATAAGCTTGAGTTTGACCTGACTTTTCTTGTGAATAGACGACTCTGCGTCCATCGGGATGCCAACTTACCCCTTGAATATCTTCCAAGCCATTAGTCAAACGCTGCTCAGTCTGAGTGGCGAGATCATAGACAATAATATCTTCGGAAATGTTACTAAAACGCCGCGCAATGGCTAAGCGCGTACCATCGGGGCTAAACGCCATATCACGGTCACGGTAACCGCAATCTTGCTCACAAGATAAACGCTGATAATTAAAATTTTCATCGTCTAAATCCACTAAATATATGCCACTTACCTCGCTGTTATCTAGGCTTGAAATAATGGCTAAACGGCGACCATCAGGACTGATACTTAGGGCTGAGTTAGTGCTTGAGCAAGGCAAAATTTGCTCTGTTTCTCCGGTGGCTAAAATAAAACGAGTGAACCAGCATTGGTGTAAACTGCGACTGGCGTAATAGATGCTGCTGTCATCGATACTCCAAATGGCGCGATATTCTCGGCTACTATCTGAGGTCAGTCGCCGCACGGAAGCCTCTTCATCTGTTAATGATTTCAGATAAAGATTAGCCGACTTACCGGGCTGATAGGCACCATAGACCAGCCAGCGATGATCATGAGATACCTCCGGGAATCGCTCCGAACCGGGGTCATGGGTTAACGTCGTTAAGGTCGGTGTAGCCAGCTGTTGGTAATCCCCCCATAAGTGATAACAGGTCCATGCCAACCAACTCACGAGCACCACAACCAGACCACGAATATGCCAAGGCCTAAGCCAAGCAAGCTTAGTGACCATAACGGTCGGCATCTCAGGGACAGTGTCACTCACCGGCGGGCGAACAACATCGAGGGCCAGACGATAACCCCGTTTTCGTACGGTCGCAATGGCATCATTGGCGGGGGTCAGTTCTGCTAACTGTTGACGTAAGTGCCATATGGCATTGGTCAGCGCTTTTTCACCGACGTATTGATTGCCATCCCAAATTTGCAAGATGAGCTGATCACGACTAACGACCTCGGGCGCCGCCGCAGCTAACGCACACAACAACTCCATAAATTTGGCTTGCAAACTGACCGTAAGCGTCGGCTCGGGTAAACTGTCTTGATCTTGGCTCGCCAGCACAGGTTCACTTGGATAAAAGTGTAAGCAATGCTCATTCGGTACCACTTTACAGCTCATCGGCTGCATGAGGTCGCTGCCAAGATCTCGTAACCAGAATTCGGTTGTTATGATTGTTGTCATCCAAATCACCCATCATTACCACACATCTTTGCCACTCAAAATTAACATTCACAGCAAATGTAAGCAACTAATAATTAAAGGAATAGATGTTTAGTAGAGATTTAAACAGGCTAAAAGTGACTCTCACTTAGTTGTTGTTATTGCCAATATTCTTTACAAGGGATCAGCCATTAACATTAATCTTGATCGGCGTAACTATCAAGACGATGTCCGGCACTCGTTCCGACACAGTTTTACTTCGACTCAAGGTGACCTTGTATGCATAGCCGATTGATTTTGACCTTGTTGTTACTCTGGTCAATGAGCGACACCCTTTTTGCCAACGAATACCAAGCCAGCTCACCGTTACTCGAGCAAGTGTTGGCCACTCAAGCTTTTCCTAGCACTAAGGTCTCCCGTGATGGCAAATTGATGCTGCTGGCCACCCCGATTTCAACTCCTGACATTGCGCAATTATCCCAGCCCAAGCGCTACTTAGCCGGACTAGAATTACATGCGCACCAAAGTCGAGCGGCCAATATTAGCGGTCAATATCAAGCCATCGAATTAATTGACTTAACCAATGGCCAATTGCTCAACACTTCTGCTTTAGCAGACTATTTCCCGCTAACAGCCATCAAATTTTCGCCCGATAGCCGCCATTTAAGCGCCATCACCTTAGCCACTAACCAACCGCAATTACTGACATTAACATTGACGGCCAGAGCTAGCGTCAACCTGAGCCCCAGACCCGTCAATGGCATCTTAGGATTCGACTACCAATGGCTCGCTAATAGTCAAGGCATCATATATCGCGGCCAAACTGACCAACAAGCTATCAGCCCTCCTTATGCACCATCGCAAGCCTTGATCATTCGCGAGACTCAAGGACGCCCGGGACAAAGAACCTATGCCAATCTCTTAAAAAATGCTAACGATGCCGACCGTTTTGCCGCCCTTACCCATGCCCAGATCAGTGAATGGTCTATCGAAAATCGCCTTAACGATATCGGGCCAATTGGCCACTACGCGAGCCAAGTATTATCGCCTGATAATCGCTATTTATTGGTAAACGAATTAAGTTTGCCGTTTTCATATAAGGTCAGATACAGCGGTTTTAGCCGTGCCATTTCGGTGTTTGATCGCCACACTCAACAACTGCAGCCGCTGACACAAATCGCATCAAAAGAACATCAGGCACGAGGTAAAAACGCCACGTCTGCAGGACCTCGCCACCACCATTGGCACCCAGCTCAAGCGGCTACCTTAGTGTGGTATCAGGCGTTAGATAAAGGCGTCAGTCAATCCAAGTTAGCGCTGCGTGATAGCATAATGACCGCAGCCTACCCCAATGGGGAAAGTAAACAACGCCTAGCAACGCCAGGGCGTATCAGCCACACCCGTTATGGCGACGATGGCAGCATCATAGTCTATCAACAGGACAGATATCAGCAGCAACAAACCGTGTCTGTGTTGGCGCCGACAGGCAAGTTTTCTACTTGGTATCAACGCAGTCTGCGCGATAAGTACAGCGATCCAGGTCGCTTACATCAGCGACTCCTCGATGGCCAACACTTAGTGGCCATCGAGGACGGTCACGTGGTACATAGTAGCTTAGGCTATTTCGAACAAGGCCAACGCCCAGCGCTTAAACGCACCCGTCTGAGTGATAATCACAGTGAAATTTTATGGCAGTCTGCTCCAGATCGCCTTGAATATGTCATTAAGGTTATCAATCTTGAGCCACTGCAACTGTTGATCCGAACTGAATCAGCCACTCAGCCACCCGCGCTTAAGTTAGTCTCTGGTACCCACACAGGTAAGACACTCTACCAAGCCCCCGCCAACGCCCACAGCCTCGCGGGAGTGACCAAACAACCCCTACAATTTCGCCGCGAAGACGGCTTGATGTTATCTGGTGAATTATATTTACCCACCGGGTACGATGTAAGCCAAGGACCACTGCCGCTGCTGATGTGGGCATATCCCCGTGAATTTCAGGATGAAAAGGTCGCCCAACAAACAACCTATTCTCCCAATAAATACTTACGTATTAGCCCGCGTAGCCCCATCTACCTCGCGGGCCAAGGCATCGCCGTGCTCGATAAGTTATCCATGCCTATCGTGGCCAGCCAAACCGGCAAAGCTAACGATAACTTTCGCGCTCAAATCATCGCTAACGCCCAAGCCGCTGTCGATACTGTGGTCGAGATGGGCATCACCGCGCCAGGAAAGATCGCCGTCGGTGGCCACTCTTATGGCGCCTTTATGGTTGGTAACCTGCTAGCACATACCGACTTATTTAGCGCTGGGATTGCCCGAAGTGGTGCCTATAACCGCAGTCTCACCCCCTTTGGTTTTCAATCGGAAGGTCGTGATTATTGGCAAGCCACTGACTTGTACCTACAAATGTCCCCCTTTACTTATGCCCACCAAATCAAAGAGCCCTTGTTACTGATCCACGGGCTAGCCGATCCCAACTCTGGCACTTATCCCATGCAATCCCAACGCATGTTTGATGCCCTCGATGGGCTTGGCGGCAAGGCGAAACTGGTGATGCTGCCCTATGAAGGTCATAGCTATAAAGCCAAACAATCACTGGCACAGCTCTGGTGGGAACAGAGTCAGTGGTTACAACAACATTTAGCTGATTAATTACCTGTTGAAAGGATGCTCATGAAAACACTCACTGCAACCCTACTGGCCGCTAGCTTGTGCTCAAGTACCGCGCTCGCACAAACACCAGCGCCGACCAATATTATCTATCTTATTGGCGATGGTATGGGGCCGGCCTATACCAGCGCGTTCCGATACTTTAGTGACAACCCAGCGACGCCAGAGCTTGATAAAACCATTTTTGACCAATTGCTCACCGGCATGGCTAGCACCTACCCAGATGATGACACTTGGGTCACCGATTCTGCGGCCTCAGCGACAGCGCTGGCCTCAGGAACAAAATCCTATAACGGCGCCATTGGCGTAGACCCGCAGCAGCACCCTTTGCCGAGCTTACTTGAAATCGCCAAGCAACAAGGTTATCAAACCGCCATGGTGGTGACCTCGCAAATTAATCACGCCACTCCCGCCAGCTTTTTAGCGCACAATAAGAGCCGGCGGAATTATAATGAAATAGCCGATGAATACTTAACCAACCTCATCAAGGGCCAGCCTGTCGCCGACCTGATGTTAGGTGGCGGCCAACAGTATTTTATTCGCCAAGACAAAGATCTCGTCAGTGAACTTAAACAGCATGGCTATCAATATGTCGATAACCTTGACAACTTGGCCCAACTAACCCGACTGCCCGCGCTCGGCTTATTTGGCGATAAAGGCATGGAACCCGCACTTGGCAGTCGCCAGCCCCTACGCCTAAGCCAGATGACGGAGCATGCCTTACGTTTATTGTCTCAGTCGCCCGAGAGATTTGTGCTAGTAGTTGAAGCCAGTCAGATTGATTGGTGTGGTCACAGCAATGACATCAGTTGCGCCATGGCGGAAATGACTGACTTTGCCGCCACACTTGAGCTCGTTAAAGCCTATATCGATCAACATCCCAACACCTTAATGGTGGCCACGGCCGATCACTCAACCGGTGGCCTAAGTTTAGGGCGCCAAGGGGTGTATCAATGGGGCGCTAAGCAAGTCAAAGCCGTCACCGATATGCCTGCTGATATTGCCGCGAGTCTCCAAGCTCGCCCCAAAGCGATGACCAGCATACTAGCTGAGCAAATGGGCTTAACGCTCAACCCGCAACAGCAACAACAACTGCGGGCGGTTATCGATGATAAAGAGCAACTAGAGCAAGCCCTCAAACGCCGTATCGATGAAGCAAGCCATACCGGCTGGACCACCACCGGCCATGATGCCGTCGATGTGCAAATTTTTAGTTATGGTCAAGGCTCGGCATTATTTAATGGCCACCTCGACAATACTGAGATAGCCAAAGCATTATTGGGATTGCTCTAGCTTGTGATATTCTTAAGCAACTTTATTGGTAAGAGATAAATCATGAGCAAGAGCAAAACTGCGGCTGAATTCGCGTCGATGACCCCTGAAGGTCGCTATGATCTGATGGTAAGCCTAGTGAAACAAGAGCAAGTTATCTGGACTCTACAAGATAACGATGGTTGTGTGATGTTAACTACGGATGATGAAGACTGCATCCCTATGTGGCCAACCGAAGAAGCCGCCAACTCATGGGCAGTCGATGATTGGCAACACTGCCAACCACTGGCGATCCCATTGAACGAATGGTTAGAGCGTTGGGTACCTGGGATGCAAGATGATGATTTGGCCGTCGCAATTTGCCCGGTAGTCGATGATCTGGGCGTTGTGGTCCTGCCCCATGAGCTTGAAGAACGTTTAGTTAAACGTCAGGCGCACTAAGTCAATGACCGGGGGCAAGATGCCAGTGCCATTACTATTGCTAACGAGCGTTTATGCCTTGTTGGCTATCTCGGGCTTGCTCTACCAGCAAGCTGTCGTCGCTTCAATCCTTCTGCTGTTAATGGTACTGGCCACGATTGGCCGCCAAAAATCAGCTTGGTTGCTGATGTTGTTAATTGCAGCTGTGATGTCGTTGGCCGGGGTCGGTTTAGCGCTGTTACTCAATATGTCCCCTGATGACACTGCGCCAGCTTGGCTGACCCGCCTTCAAGCTTGGAGCATGCTCCAGCAAATGCTGTTAATTTCTGGCTTGTTGTTATTGGCGGGAATACAGCTATGGGTGGCACTGATGCCAACAGTTCGACAATGGTTTAAACCAAAGATGAACTTCAATATCATTCAGTCCTAAGCGCAGATACAAAAAAAGCCGTTGAATCAACGGCTTTTTTATTAGCTTATGGCGATTAAACCGAGAAGCTAGCACCACAACCACAGGTGGTGGTGGCATTTGGGTTCTTGACAAAAAAGCGAGAACCTTCAAGGCCTGAGGTGTAATCCACTTCACCGCCCACTAGATATTGTAAGCTCATTGGGTCAACAACCAACTGCACCCCTTGCTTTTCCACGGTAAAGTCACCTTCGTTGACTTTTTCATCGAAGGTAAAGCCATACTGGAATCCTGAACAACCGCCGCCAGTCACATACACTCGTAACTTAAGCGCGTCATTTTGTTCTTCAACCAGCAGACTTTTTACTTTCTCAGCGGCCGCATCGGTAAAGCGGATGGGCATCGCTGTTTCAGCTTGATCAGTCATTACTACCTCTTAACTCTGTTTGCTGCTCGGAATTATCTATTACCTGAGTGTTTTGTTCAAGTATTGTCTGAGGGCTCTGCGCCCCTTGCAACACATCCACGGCATTAAAGCTTTGTTGTGCCTGAGCACCTTTATTCCAACGGGTGGCAGGCACTACGATTTTGGCATCGATTTGCTTAAGCTCAAATCCCTCAGGCAAACTAAATGTGCTGTCTAAGATTTGAAAATAGCGAAAATTAAAATCCAAACTGTTGCCGGTCAACGACACCAGTGTTAACTCTTGACTCTTGCCATCTTGCAGACCAATAAAGCGGATCTCAGCCTTCCCTTTCAGTAAGCGTTTACGTTTTTCCAGCTGGGTTAACACCAACTGCAATTGTAATTGCCCAGGCTCAATGCCGGGCAAAATTTCTAAGGTATTGATGGCAATACCTTCAGCGACTTGTTCTGGTGCCATAATGCTGCGATAAAATGCCAGCTCACGCTTTACTTGCGACAATTGCTGCACTTGCTCATTAAACAATTGCTGCATATCTTGGTTGGCCTGCGAGGCGACCGTCAGCGCCATATTGTTACTGGCTAACTGTTGCGAGCGCTGATCTAACTCGGCGCGTAAACGGACGATTTCCTTTTTTTCGGCGACATTGACGTTAACCGGCACCTCTTGCCAAAAAATACTCGCCATCACCCCAAGACAAAAGGCCACTAAAACCAGTAACATCATGTAGACATGGGACGAACGTTGGATCGCACCTTTACCTTTTAGGCGCCGGCGCCACGCCGATGTATTTGACATACTTTCAACCTTTTATCCATTTAACAGCAAGGAACGTCAGTGCAAAATAACTTGCGCCGCCTCGCGGAACAGTTAAATGACTATCTCAAACAGCCACTGAGAGATCATTTATCTGTGGCTAAAACCAGTTGGCAATTGTGCATTTTGGCGCTCATATCCGCCATGCTCGCCTCAATAGTCATCATTTTACTGCGATTATTATTAGAGTGGACCGACACAGTCACCCATGCGCAAATCATGGATTTTACGGGGATTGCAACTGACTGGCGAGTCTTGTTACCACTTTTTGGTGCAATTTTAATTCGCCTCGTGGCAAAACTGGGATCTAGACGTTATAAGCGGCTTGGCATCGCTTACGTCATCCATCGTTATAAGCTGCATTACGGCAAGCTGCCACTGCAATCCGCCGCCGCCCAATTCTTTCAAGCCTTCTTTGCTCTCGCCAGCAATTTCTCCGTGGGCCGCGAAGGCCCAGCAATCCACCTAGGCGCAGTGACTGCCAGCGTGATCGCGGCTAAAATGCGCCTGCCTAATAACAGCGTCCGCATTATGTGTGCCAGTGGGATTGCTGCTGGGATAGCCGCCACCTTTAATGCCCCGCTCGCGGCGGTCATCTTTGTGTTTGAAGTCATCGTTCGTGAGTACAAACTCCACTATTTCTTCCCCATCATGCTATCTGCCTTAGTCGGAGCCGTTAGCAGCCAATTAGTGTTTGGCAACATTCATGAATATGACAGCATCAATGTCATTCATATTCCGGTGACACATTACCCATTGTTAGCCATTGTCGCTATCGCCCTCGGAATATTTGCCGCGTTATTTAATCGCACCTTAGTCAAGGTCACAGCCCTTAGCCAACCTTGGGGCTTAAGCGCCCGCTTATTACTGGCAGGCATCATTACCTCCGCCATTGGTCTGTTGCTTCCCCAAGCACTTGGCACCGGCGATTTGGCCATTGAGGTGGTGATCAGTGAACACCCTGGGATGCTGTTTTTGCTGGCTCTACTCGCGGCTAAATGCATTGCCACCATCGCGGCGATTGGCCTTGGGATCCCAGGCGGCCTCATTGGCCCCTTGTATGGCATTGGCGCCTTAATTGGTACCATATTTGCCCTCATCAGTGCGTGGATATTTCCGGAGTTAACCCCCTTTATTGGCTTATATACCGTGATTGGGATGACCGCCATGATGGGAGTCTGCCTCGGCGCACCCTTGGCGGGATTGACCGCATTATTAGAATTAACCAATGACGCCACCATTATTATGCCGGCCATGTTTGTCACTGTATTAGCCTATTTGGTGGCTTACCAAGGCTTAAAGACTGACTCGATTTTCCTCAAGCAAATCGAACTGATGGGGCTTGGCTATAAAAAGCCACCACTGCATGAGGCCTTAGAAAAAGTGGGGGTCAGGGCGCTAATGAACCGCCGCTTCGTTATAGTCAATCAAGATCAAGCCCTGTTATTAGAAGTGCTTAAACGGGCCGAAGGGCGGCCGGTGATGATTAAAGATCCCCAAGGGCAGATTAATATGCTGCACCTTTCCATGCCCTCCGTTAGCAATGAATCACCGCTAATAAAAGAAGTGATGCAGGGACTTGAAGATAACGCCACCCTCAAAGAAGCCTATGAGAGTCTTGCGCTTAAACGCCGTGGGGAACTCTATATTTGGCAATCAAGTCCTGACAATATTGTCGGCGTGATCAGCTGGCAACAATTGCAGCAACACATTCGCGCAGGGCAAGCATAGGCTGGCATCATGCCAGCTCGGCCCTATTTGCTCGCGGAAGCCGCCAACATGCCAAAATTTCGAGCCTTTAGCTGAGATGGTGTGATTCGCACCGCTAAACTAGCAATCATTTGATAACATTTTAGGATTCGACTTGATGCAATTCTTTATCAAGCGTACATTCACTACCTGATTTATCGGTCATGGTGATGGCTCAAGGCCACCGTGACGACTCTTCTCGTTCAGCCGCGGTTAACTCCGGCATTTTATACGACAGTAAGGACAGACAATGACCCGTTCCGACAGCTTATTTGAACAGGCTAAGCAATCCATTCCCGGTGGCGTAAACTCACCCGTGCGTGCGTTTAATGGCGTTGGCGGTGCCCCACGCTTTATTGAGAAAGCCGATGGAGCCTATATTTATGATGCCGATGGCAACGCCTATATCGATTATGTCGGTTCATGGGGACCGATGATCTTAGGTCACAACCACCCTAAGATCCGCGAAGCCGTATTAAAGGCTGTGGACAATGGTTTATCTTTTGGTGCGCCCACTGAATTAGAAGTGCAAATGGCTGAAAAAGTCATTGCCATGGTACCGTCCATGGAACAAGTGCGGATGGTCAGCTCAGGCACCGAAGCCACCATGAGCGCCATTCGTTTAGCGCGTGGTTTCACTAACCGCGATAAAATTCTGAAGTTTGAAGGCTGTTACCACGGCCATGCCGACTGCTTACTGGTGAAAGCCGGTTCAGGGGCCTTGACCTTAGGTCAACCAAGCTCACCTGGCATCCCAGAAGACTTCGCCAAACATACCTTGACCGCTGTGTATAATGACATCGATTCCGTCAAGAGCCTGTTTGCTGAACACCCAGATAGCATCGCCTGTATCATCATTGAGCCCGTCGCCGGTAACATGAACTGTATTCCACCTGTCCCAGGCTTTTTACAAGCACTGCGTCAAGTGTGTGACCAATATGGTGCCCTGTTGATCATCGATGAAGTGATGACGGGTTTTCGCGTGTCACAAAGTGGTGCTCAAGGCCACTATGGCGTGACCCCTGATTTAACCACCTTAGGTAAAGTGATCGGTGGCGGTATGCCGGTAGGTGCTTTTGGCGGACGTCGTGATGTGATGCAGTTTATCGCGCCAACAGGCCCAGTTTACCAAGCCGGTACCCTATCAGGTAACCCCATTGCCATGTCGGCAGGCTTAGCGCAAATGGAAGCATTATGTGAGCCAGGCATTTACCCGGCACTGGCCGAAAAGACCAAGCGCGTGGCTGAAGGCTTGAAAGCAGCAGCCGATAAGCACGGCATTCCCATGGCGATTAACTATGTTGGCGGCATGTTTGGTTTCTTCTTTACCGATGAACCGCACATTACTCGCTTTGAGCAAGTCACTCGTTGCAATATGGAGCAATTCCGCGCCTTCTACCACGGCATGCTCGATCGCGGTGTCTATTTAGCCCCGAGTGCCTATGAAGCTGGCTTCTTATCGATGGCGCATGGTGATGCTGAAATTGAGCGTACCCTTGAGATCGCCGATGAAGTGTTTGCTGAAATGGCCAAAGCCTAAACACCCATGAGCAATAAAAAGGCGCCGCGAGCGCCTTTTTTGTTACTCAACAGCGTCAAGCTTTAACAAATTGTTACTGGCGATATTGCCTTGCAAGACTAACTGTGGTCAAATCCCGCCCAATTACTTAAAAATACCTTAAAATACTCGCAGTTGGAATGGCCACAATGTTTAACCTATTCTTAATCAGCCTCGCCGTGCTGGCGCTTATCAGCATTATCACCGAAGAAATCACCCACATTAATAAAGCCAAAACCACTTTATTTTTGGGCTGTATTGCGTGGATCAGTTTATTTATCGACGCCTCGCTGCAAGGCCACAGCCAACAGATCAGTCACGAGCTCGATGAAAACCTATTAGAAATTGCCACGCTATGGCTATTTTTAATGTCCACCATGACCTTTGTGGCTTATCTCAACGCTAAGGGCCTGATCCAAGTATTGATTGCCAAGATATTTCCCGCGCAATTAAGCGTGCGCAAATTGATGCTAATGATCGCCATCTTCGCCCTCGTCTTATCGGCCATCTGTGATAACGTCACCGCCACCTTGGTTTCCATTGGCTTGCTCACCAGCTTTAAGTTGCATTGGCGCATGCGCCGACGCATTAGTGTATTGATTATTTTTGCGGTCAACTCTGGCGGAGTGGCGCTGATCACCGGCGATGTCACCACCTTAATGATCTTTCTCGACGGTCACCTCAGCATGTCACAGTTAACCGTGCTATTTGTTCCGGCAATCACCAGTGTCGCTTTATTAGCCCTGCTGTTTTCGCGCAATGCCAGTGGCATGGTGCATACCACGGCAGTTAACCGCCAGTACAGCGGCGTCGATCTCCTGATTGCAGCCATTTTTGCCCTCACCATCGCCATGACCATGGTGCTGAATGTGTGGTTTGCCATCCCGCCAGTGCTGACGTTTTTATGCGGTTTATCTGTGATGTTTTTGTTGGGCCAACTGAACCATAGTGATAGCGAAGAAATCAAAATTTTAGAATATGTGCGTCAGATTGAGTTCGATACCCTGCTGTTTTTTCTAGGTATTCTCTTACTTGTCGGCATGTTAAAACAGATTGGAAGCTTGGATGTTTTGGCGCAAATCTATAGCCAATATAGCCCCCATTTATCCAACTACTTCACCGGAATAGTGTCTGCATTTTTAGATAATGTGCCGATGACGGCAGCCCTTCTAAAAGCCCAACCGCTATTATCTACGCCGGATTGGTTGGGCCTAACCTATGCCGTCGGAGTCGGGGGCTCATTATTGGTGGTCGGATCGGCGGCAGGGATCATTGCCATGAGCCGGGTAAAAGAGTTGACCTTTACTAGCTACTTAAAATACCTGCCGTCACTGCTACTTTGCTACAGCTTAGGTTACGGCTTGACCTTATTGATGGCCGATTGGTTATATGGCTAATCCACTCGCGCGGATAGTGGATTAAATCGCCGGCACTCTAAAGGGGGTACCTTCGAGCTCGAGCACCACATCCCTTGGGCGGATCTCAATGATCTTAAGCTTACCTTGAATACTGTCGCCTTCTTGCAATTCGACACCATCGACGTTTAACCAGCGTTTTTCAGGGGAGCTAGCATACACATGCGCCACGATGGAAAACTCTGGTACTTGAACCTGCAAGGCATAGGGCAACTGGCCAAATTTAGGAATATCAGTCGTGCTGTCAGTCGGTATCGGGTTGAGCGAACCTTGGCTGACCTCGTGGGTCACGGATTGTTCATATTCCACCTGTTTTAAGGCCGCTTCAAAAGCCGCTAATAAATCGCCAGACTGATCCGCCGTCGCAGTGGCGGCATCGGGAGTTGCCAGCGCGGCCTCAATCGTCCGTTGCTGGGCCGCTGTCAACTGGGTATTCCCAAGGATAAGCGGCGTTGCAGTATCATCAGCCTCAAGGGTATTGTCAGCGTTGCGGCCACTCTTTAGCGGTGCAGTAGCCTTAGCATTGATTGAGCTATGTCCGGCCAATAACCTAGCGGGTTCCCCCCTCAGTTGCGCGCCGACATCGACGGCTTGGGCTTTAGGCAAGCTCACGCGCTCATACAAGCGAATATCGGCCACCGGGGTCACGGCTGGTATGATTGGCGCCGAAGACGAGACGAGCTCACGCACCTTCGCAACCGGTTGCGGCCAAGAGTGCCAGAGGGCAAATGCGCCGGCACCAAGCGCCCCGCCGAGCACCATAGGTAAGATCAGCGATAGTGCATTAGAAGGGGCCATTGTCGGCTGAGTTCGTAAGTGCGCCGTCAGAGGATCTTGACTCGTCTGGCTTTTTTGGCGGATCACCGCATCCAGTAAAATTGACATTACTGCGCCCCCATGTGCAATCTTGGCCCCGTGGCATTTAGCAGCATATCAATTCGTCCTAAGGTATCTCGTCCAGCAATCCCGTCAGCTTGTAACCCTTGCTGTTGTTGAAAACGGGTCAGATCTCGCGTTAAGGGGTCATCAAACTGGATCACTGAACGCAATGCTCGGCCCTGCACCCGTGCCAAGGCATTTTCTAGCCACTGTACCCGCGCCCCAGCGACGCCAGGCCCAATGGCATCCAAACTGACACTCGGTTGATTGACCAGTAATTCAAAACTGCCACCAAAGTGGCTATCAAACCAATCGCGACTCACCCAAAACTGTTGTTCACCGAGTTGTAATAGCAGTTGGTTTTGTTCGACAGCGATTAATGTGGCATAAAATAGTTGGTTATTATCATCGAGCATATGTACCACGGCAGGGTAATCAAATTGCGCTAAGGTATGAAAGTTGCCTTGTAACTGTTTGCATTGTAACCCTTGCTCAAGTGCCGCTTGGCATGGACTCATCCCAATCATCGGATGCTTACCCCATTGGCCTAACAACGCCGCAAAAGCATGCGCCTCGGTGGCTTGTACCAATGCTTGTTGCCATTGCTGTTGCCCGATGACCGCCTGATTAACCTGAGGGTCGGCTCGCAACACCGGATCTTCCTGCGCCATGAGCTCATGGGCTATTTCCGTGTCGTTGGCTGGAGAGACTGTCGCAGCAGGCATAAATTTGGTGAGCGCCAAAAACACTAAGAATGCCGAGACTAAGGTCACTAAAGACCAGCCAAGCCATGGCCGAGTGGCGGTAACCTCTGGTGCGTCACCACTGACTTCTAGCGCCGCCTTGGCCACGAGATCTTGGTCGATTTGTGCCCGGCCAGCAGCATACGCCGCCATCATGGCGCGATCGCAAATTAAATTAATCAGCCGGGGAATACCGCCACTGAGCTGATGTAACTTAGCCAGTGCCTTGGGCGTAAATAAGGGTTGAAAGCGACCGGCAACCTCCAAACGGTGCTGGACGTAACGGGCCACTTCCTGTTGATCCAATGGCATCAAGTGATAACGCGCGGTGATCCGCTGGGCAAGCTGACGTAATTCTTGTCGCTTCAGCAGTTGCTGCAATTCAGGTTGGCCTATCAAGACAACTTGCAGTAATTTTTTGGTATCGGTTTCTAAATTGGTCAGTAGCCGCAGCTGCTCTAAAACACTGGCACGTAAATGCTGCGCCTCATCGATGATTAATACCGTGTTTCGGCCTTGTTTATGATTGTTTAGCAAAAACTGACTAATTAAATCCGTCAGTTGTTTTAGGCTGGGTTGCGCTTGATAGCCGATATGCAGTTCGTCACAAATGGTGGCCAATAATTCCAACTCAGTCAGCGCCGGATTCAGGATAAAGGCCGTATCAGTGTTGTCTGGCAATTGTCCAAGCAGGCAGCGAGATACCGTGGTTTTACCGGTACCCACTTCACCTGTGAGCAACACAAAACCGCCACTGTCCCCTAATCCATAAGTCAAATGCACCAAGGCCTCACTGTGGCGCTCACTTAAAAATAAGTAGGCCGGATTTGGCGCAATTGAAAAAGGGGTATCCGTAAGCCCAAAAAACGCTTTATACATATACTGTCGATAACCAAGATGATCAGAGTTAAACTGAGCCCAAGGTATAGCGAGACGCGTCGCTTGTCAAAAGTCAAACACCCGCCAGTTGCGCTTTAGCCCAACTTAACGGCATGTTATCCTTTCTAAAAATATTGATGGTGAAGCAAGTGGACATATATCTGGTAGGTGGTGCGGTACGTGACCGATTGTTAGGGCTAGCAGTCAAAGACAGAGACTATCTGGTCGTGGGCGCGACGCCCGCGCAAATGCTCGCCTTGGACTATCGTCAAGTGGGAAAAGATTTTCCAGTGTTCTTACATCCCACCACCCAAGATGAATACGCCCTCGCTCGTATTGAACGCAAAGTCGGCGTGGGTTATTCAGGCTTTGAATGCGATGCCAGTGCCCATGTCACCCTCGAGCAAGATTTATTACGCCGCGACTTAACCATTAACGCGATTGCTGAAGACTGCCACGGTCAGTTACACGACCCATATCATGGCCTTGATGACATTCAATCCAAAACCTTACGGCATGTGTCTGCTGCATTTACAGAAGATCCGTTAAGAGTATTGCGGGTTGCTCGATTTGCAGCAAGGTTTGCCCCGCAAGGGTTTAGTATCGCCAGCTCAACCCTGGCATTAATGAGCGAAATAGCCGCCAGTGGTGAACTCAACAGCCTCAGCGCCGAACGGGTGGCCGTTGAAATCGAAAAAGCCCTCCAGACCCAAGCGCCGCAAATCTTCTTTGAGGTGCTTCATCGCTGCGGCGCGTTAAAGGTATTAATACCCGAACTCGACGCGTTATTTGGGGTGCCACAACCCCCACAACATCACCCGGAAATTGATACCGGTCTGCACAGCCTGCTCGTGCTTGAACAAGCCGCTTTACTCACCCAAGATCCCGCGCTGCGCTTTGCCGCCTTGGTGCACGATCTCGGCAAAGCACTGACTCCAGCACAACAATGGCCTAAGCACCATGGTCATGACAAATTAGGGCTCACGCCGGTTAAACAACTGTGCGAGCGCCTGCGTTTACCTAATCAATACAAAGAACTGGCCCTGATGGCGACCGAGTACCACCAATTGCTGCATACCGTCATGCAATTGCGGCCGGAAACCCTATTGAAGATATTTGATAAAAACGATATGTGGCGTAAGCCTGAACGCTTGGAAGCCCTTATTGTTATCGGCATGGCCGACAGTCAAGGGCGCCACGGGTTCGAATCCGCCCCTTACCCACAAGGGCAATATTTACGAGATTGTTACCAAGCCGCGAGTGCCATCGAGGTGCAAAAGATTTTAGCCCAAGGCTATAAAGGTGCAGAAATTAAAACTAAACTGACCGAGTTACGTCAAGCGAGCATCGCCAAGCTAAAAAATCCTCGCCCGTGAATGTACAAAACTCGAGCGAATGACTAAAATACAGGCACGATTGGTTACATTTGGATTAAGTTTGATTTAGCAAATCGGCTCGACACAGAATTTTCGTAGCAAAATAAAATAGCTATGACATAATTATGCCGTTGCTGTACTGTTAGCGACTGCGTAATTTTTTTAACCTAGATATAAAGGGATGATCCATGAACAAGAAATTAATGATGATTGCCGGTGTTGCTATGACTGCTATGCTGGGTGGCTGTGCTAACACTACTGCTCTGGAAGAAAGTGTTGCCAACTTAGGTAACAAAGTTGACCAACTGTCTTCAGAAGTTAGCTCAATGAAAGCTGAGCAAGGTAAAGTTGCTGCTGACGCTCGCGCTGCTAAAAACGCTGCGATGGACGCTCAAGCTGAAGCTAAGCGTGCTAACGACCGTATCGATAACATGGCTTCTCAATACAAGAAGTAATGTTATTCATTTCGGCAACACTGAGTGTTGCCGAAATGATTTTATTGTTTATTCCGCCCCGCCATCACGCCTTTTAGGCGCTCACTTTTTTCGCTATCACTAACCGATAATCAAACTCTAACCCACTAATTGCCTGATGGGCTATGGCTTGACGTTGCTTGTCATTGGCGCGCCATGCGTAAGGGGTCATATCCAACAAGGTTAGCGCTTGCTCACCACTCACATCGGCTTGCCATTGAATAGCCTCAGAGGCCAATACTGTCAGTGATGCCGGCAAATCTAAGCTGAACTCTTTGGCGACTAAGTTGGGGTATAACTGCTCCCGAATTTGCCATAGATGCCGTGGACCCACCACCACCATTAATGCGATACCATCTTGCTTTAACACCCGCAAGAACTCTTTACCTTTTAGCGGCTTGTCTATTAAGGTCAGTAAATCAAACGCCTCATCGGCATAAGGTAAGCGCTTGGTAGAGCTTTGACATAGGCTGATGTCACTTAGGTTTTTAGCCGCAACAAACAGCGCATTTTCGGCCTCACTAAACCCATGTGGCTGCAGGGTTAAGCCGCTATCTTTGAGGCTATCGACGATGGCTCCCAAATAAAAACCATCACCGCACTCATAATCGAGCCACTGATAGGTATGATCTTTGCTGAAATGGGCCGTCACCAATGGCTTTATCTGCGTCACTATCGGGGTCAACATCCCACTGGCGAGTAAGAACATCCTCGAGCGCATCTGTGCTCGGCTTAAGCTGGTGCCTTTCTCTTTTTTTGACTTAGCAAACACCCAATAGCCGGCCTCGTTATAGGCAAACTTGTGGTGCTGGCCACAATGTAAGTCGCGGGTGGTTAAATAGGGCTTGAGCGGTTGCTGACAGATAGGGCATTGAAAAACTGATGTCATAATGGTGTCCTGAAAAACATCACCCAGGCTAAGCCTGGGTGAGAATAAGTAAGCCGACTCAATTGAGCTTAGAGGAAAATAAAGCCGCAGAGGAAAATACCTAACGCCAATCGATAAATCACGAAAGGAGTCATACCCATCTTGCTAATAATCTTCAAGAAATAATGTATACAGGCGTAGGCGGCAAAAAATGACACCAGCACCCCCAAGGATAAAGCTTGCCAATCTATGGCGTGGCCTTCAGTGACAATATCCTTGCCCATCAGCATCGCGGCGCCCAAGATCACTGGGATTGACATTAAAAATGAAAAACGTGCTGCCGCTTCACGATTTAACCCCAGCAATAAGGCTGCTGTCATGGTGATACCACTGCGCGAGGTGCCGGGGATCAACGCTAACGCTTGAGCAAAACCTATGAGCAGCGCCTTGCGCCAGCCGGTTTGATACTCGGTTAATTCATTGCGAGCCAGCTTATCACCCAGCCACAACAGTAAGCCAAATATCACGGTTGTAATCGCAATCACGCCAGGGCCACGTAAATACGCTTCAACCCAATCTTTGGCCATAAAGCCAATCACCACTGCCGGCAGAGTCGCTAAAATAATCCACCACGCCAACTTACTGTCATCGCTATGTTGACCTTTGACTATGCTGGCGACCCAAGCCACAAACATCTGGCCAATTTCCGCGCGAAAATACAGCACCACCGCCAATAAGGAGCCAATATGCACTGCCACATCAAACGATAAGCCTTGATCTTGCCAGCCAAATAATTGCGCAGGCAGAATTAAATGCGCACTACTGGAAATAGGTAAAAACTCAGTTAAGCCTTGAATTAAGGCCAAAATAATAACTTGTACTGTATCCACAAAAAATCCTTAATGCGCTGTATGCGGCGGCCAATCGAGTTCAACGGTCCACAGCCGTTGTGGTTTATTATAGGCATGCCATAGCGACTGATAATCCGTCCCTAAGATTGGATGAATTCGAGTCGGTGCTATCTCTGCCAACGGTTGCAGCACAAAGGCATTTTCGGTTATCTCAGCCCGAGGTAACTCCACCGGATCTTGGCAAACCAAATCATCATAGAGTAGTAAATCTATGTCTAACGTACGAGAGCTGAATTTCTGGGAAGTCGCTAAGCGACCATGGGCGCGTTCAATCGTTTTAAATAAACTCACCACCTCAGCAATTGGCAGTGACGTTTCAGCGCCGACCACCATATTAAGGAAGTTGCCACCATCAAACCCCACAGCTTCACTTTCATACACTGAGGATAATGTCAGTGCGCCAAACGCTTGAGCAAGCTCATTTAGGCCTTGCCACAAATAATGCTCAGGCTGGATATTGCTGCCCAAACTAATAAAAATACTCGCCATGTGATTACCGCAATTGCTCCAAGATTAATCATGCCCGCGTATAATTTCTACGCCAACGGCTCGCGCATGAGGCACGGCCCCAGGCTTCATTACTGTTACTTTTACCCACAACACGCCAAATTCTTGCATCACACAGGTCGCAACGCGCTCAGCCACGGTTTCGATTAGCTCGATCGGCTCTGCGGTAATCAGTTCAATCAATCGCTTACTAACGGTCTCATAACACAAGGCCTGTTGATAGTCATCGTTATGGGCCGCGGCGCGGTTGTCCCAAGCCATGTCCAAATCCAGATATAAGCTTTGATGCAGCTTTTTTTCCCACTCATAAACACCGATAATCGTATCGATTTTGAGCTCACGAATTAACACCTTGTCCATCGCACCCTCCGCTGGGTTGAGGTCTGATAAGTATTTGCAGCTAAACAGGCTATGATAAGCGACATGATAATGGCACTGGCCGATAGACTCGAGCATTAGCCTGCAAACTCAGTCACAAATGCTAATAAATCTTGTCAAATAATGACTTTCGATTAGCCAATTTACCAAGTAGGATAGCAAACGGATTTACCCGTTATGTTTGCTGGTCTTAGGAACTTGGGTAAGGTGGCAGATCATACCCCAAGCGCGCAAAGGAAACCAATGTGAACGACACGCTTCTCATTATATTAATGATTATCTCCGCATACTTGGCCGGTTCGGTGTCGAGTGCGGTCTTAGTGTGTCGATTACGTGGCTTGCCAGACCCTCGCACGCAAGGCTCAGGTAACCCTGGCGCCACCAATGTATTGAGAATTGGCGGCGGGAGTGCCGCAGCCATGGTGCTGTTTTTCGATATGCTAAAAGGGGCTGCGCCCGCGTACATTGCCTACTTATTGGGGATCAGTGGCGTGTGGTTAGGGGCGATTGCTATTGCAGCCTGCCTAGGCCACATCTACCCTATTTTCTTCCATTTCCAAGGCGGTAAGGGCGTTGCGACCGCATTTGGTGCCATGGCCCCCATTGGCGATGATTTGGCATTAGCCTTGATGGGCAGCTGGCTTGCGCTAGTAATTATTACGCGCTACTCATCTCTGGCCGCCATTTTGACCGCCTTACTCGCGCCGGTATACACCTATTATCTCGACGACAGATTCACCCTGCCGGTGGCCATGCTGAGCACCTTAATTGTGATCCGCCACCGCGCTAATATTCAGCGCTTGTGCCAAGGGCAAGAGCCTAGGTTTAATCTTAAAGCTAAGCTCAAGTCCAAAAAAAACCGCAGCAATTAAACCGCCGCGACGCCTAGCCATTGATAATGATGGTTGGGTTTTTGGTGGATCACCCCTTGCGCCAACATCTCTTTAAACAGCTCATCCACTGCCTCAACCTTAAGATTAAAGCGTTTAGCCACCGCCTTTTTTGAACAATTAAGCTCACCTTGATCTAACAGCTGACACACCTGCTCAAACACACTTAACGGCTCGGCCTCCTCGAGCACCGTTTCCTCTAAATTCAGTCGCAAAGGCAATTCAATGTCCCGGTTTGAGCTTGGGGATATCATGGGTCGATAGTGCTGATAATAATGGCGAAAACGTAACTCCTCGCCAATCACGCTAACAAAGAAGGCCGCAAATAAGTCCAATAACACCGACAAAAAGACCACCAAGCCCAGTTGCGCATTACCGCTACTGATCCCAAGCGCGGCCGCCAGCGATTCGATTAAGCCAATGATAGATCCTTGCGACGCCACAGGTAAGGAATCACGCTCGAGCGCCAAGGCTTGTTGTTGGCGTCGTAATTCGCTGTTTTGCTTCTGGATTTGACGAACACCAGTGGCAATTCGCTCCATCTCAATGTATTTTTGCGCCGCCTCATTGTTTAACGCTATTTGCGCATCAATCGCCGCAATTTGCGCGTTATAACTGTCGATTTTACTCGAGGCTTGATGCACATGCGCCGCCGCTTGGTTGGTCGCCGCATTAATGCCGCCAATGCTGCCGCCAATAGAAATCAACGCCAACACGCCGTAGAACACTAACGAGATCAGGGCTCCGGGGTAATTTCGATGGGCGCGCCGCTCGCCGAACTCGTACCAAGCATAAAACTTACCGAGTTCAAATATCACTGCTAACGATCCAAACAACCACTGCATCATAGGGTTGTCATCGATAGACAAAAACAACAAGAGCGAAAAGATGATGGACGCGAAGATCGAGGCGCCGCTTAATAATCCAACTAAGGTGAGCGCGAAAGGCCCCTTGGGATAGCGCAATTCAACGGAGGCGTGATAGAGCATGACATAACCGACAAAATAACAAAGGTCGGCAGCATACCCCAAAGCCAGCGGAATGTGGCTTTGAAAAGTATTTTTAAGGTTCAATCGGCTGCAAAAACATCAATTTACAGCCGATTGATAACATCCAAGTGCGATTAAACCGCAGCCAGCGTATCTAATGGCCAGCGCGGTTGGCCTTTCACTGCAAGCGATTCGGTTTCACCCGCGCGTAAACGCTGAATACCAGCATAAGCGATCATGGCCCCATTATCGGTACAAAACTCGCCGCGAGGATAAAACACTTGGCCACCAATGGATGACATCATGTCAGCTAGCGACTGTTGCAAGCGTAAGTTAGCGCTCACACCGCCGGCGATCACTAACCGCTTATACCCCGTTTGCACCAAGGCGCGACGACATTTAATCGCTAGAGTATCAACGACAGCTTCTTCAAAGGCTAAGGCAATATTGGCCCGGGTCTGCTCATCATCAGGTTCTTTGGCAATGGTGTTGGCCGTAAAGGTTTTCAAGCCCGAAAAGCTCATATCCAGTCCGGGTCTATCGGTCATGGGCCTTGGAAACTTATAATGTCCGCTCTCACCTTTGGCCGCTAACTTAGCCAACCTTGGACCACCGGGGTAATCGAGCCCCATTAACTTGGCCGTTTTATCAAAGGCTTCACCGGCGGCATCATCAATGGACTCACCCATCACCTGATATTGACCAATGCCTTTAACATCGACCAACATCGAATGACCGCCCGACACCAGTAAGGCAATAAAAGGAAACTCAGGGGCGTTATCTTCTAGCATGGGCGCAAGAAGATGGCCTTCCATATGATGAACCCCAACGGCAGGCACCTGCCAAGCGTATGCCAATGAGCGGCCAACACAAGCACCAACCAATAAGGCGCCAATCAGACCCGGCCCCTTAGTATAAGCAACCCCATCAATGGAGTCTGGGCTGATATTGGCGGCGGCCATGGCTTCGCGGATCAAAGGAATGATCTTGCGGACATGATCTCTCGAGGCAAGTTCAGGCACCACACCGCCGTAATCGGCATGCAATTTTACCTGGCTATACAAGGTGTGCGCCATTAGCCCCTGTTCATCGTCATAAATGGCGATACCCGTTTCATCACAAGATGTTTCTATACCTAAAACCCGCATCGTCTCTCACTGGCTAACAATTTAATGCGGCAATTCTAGCTTGCCTCGGCCTTTTACTCCAGCCTAACCCAACGCTAACTTGCATGGATTATTTAGAAAAGCAGGGGTTTACTTTTGTTGATGATTCAGTATAAAATTTCGCACCATTTTTAAATCCCTTGGCCAAGGAGCGTAAGCAGCGGTGCTTGCGATAACCAGCCAATACAAATTTACACCTAAGGGGTGATGGCGTATGCCAATTATTAAAGTACGTGAAAATGAACCATTCGACGTAGCTCTGCGTCGTTTTAAGCGCTCTTGTGAAAAAGCTGGTATTCTGGCTGACGTTCGTGCTCGTGAATTCTACGAGAAACCAACTACTGCACGTAAGCGCGCTAAAGCTGCTGCAGTAAAGCGTCTTGCTAAGAAGCTTTCTCGCGAAAACGCTCGTCGCGTACGTTTATATTAATCTCATTATGAGCCTAATCGATCAGCTAAAAGCCGAGATGAAAGTGGCCCTAGTCGCAAAAGATAAATTGCGTCTAGGAACCATACGCATGGCTCTGGCGGCCATCAAGCAAATTGAAGTGGATACCCGCGAATCTTTGACTGATGAACAAGCCTTAGCTGTGTTAACCAAAATGGTCAAACAACGTCGTGACTCTCAGTCTCAATATGAGGCCGCAGGTCGCACCGAGTTAGCCGCAACGGAAGCAGCCGAGATTCTGGTCATTGAATCTTTTCTGCCTAAACCGTTAACCGATGCTGAAGTCAGTGACATCATAGATGCCACCATCAGCGCCACCGGTGCAGCGACCATGGCGGATATGGGCAAAGTAATGGGAGCACTGAAGTCTAAAGTGCAAGGTCGAGCGGATATGGCTGCCATTGGCGCGATTATTCGATCTAAATTGCAATAAGTCTTAGCTTCTGTGTATGAACAAGCCGTGCGTATGCGCGGCTTGTTTGTTTATACTCAAGCCATTGAACCTGTTCGTTCGAACAGACAACCTGCTGTTTTTTGGAGACGTGACACACATCTATGGCAATACCCCGTGATTTTATCAATGATTTGGTTGCTCGCATCGACATTGTCGATTTAATCAATCATAGAGTGCCGCTAAAAAAAGCTGGCAAAAATTACAGCGCCTGTTGCCCGTTCCACAGTGAAAAGTCACCCTCATTTACCGTCAGCCGTGATAAGCAGTTTTATCACTGTTTTGGTTGCGGTGCCCATGGCAATATTATCGACTTCGTGATGGAATATGACCGTCTCGATTTTATCGATGCCATTGAAGATCTCGCCGGACAATTGGGATTAGATGTACCGAGAGAAAACGGCCCTAACAAACGCCGTGACGATGGTTTAAGTCGGGATCTATATCAATTGATGGAAGAAGCGAATCACTTTTTCCAACACAGTCTGCGTCATCATGGTGACAAAACCCAAGTCTGGGAATATCTACAGCAGCGTGGGCTGAGTGAAGAGGTTGTCACTCGCTTTGGCATTGGCTTCGCGCCACCGGGTTGGGATGGCTTGTTAAGCCGTTACAAACAACACCCCGACAATCAAGAAAAGTTACTCACTGCCGGTATGCTGATCGCCAAAGAGGGTGGTGGGCGCTACGACCGCTTTAGAGACAGATTAATGTTCCCCATCCGTGACCGACGTGGCCGGGTGGTCGGATTTGGTGGTCGAGTTTTAGGCGAAGGCACACCAAAGTACTTGAATTCGCCAGAAACACCCATATTTCATAAAGGCAACGAACTCTACGGCCTTTATGAGCTAAAACAAGCCCATCGAGATGTCGACACCGTCATGGTGGTCGAAGGCTATATGGACGTGGTGGCATTAGCACAATTTGGCATTGATTATGCGGTCGCCTCGTTAGGTACCTCCACCACCGCTGAACAATTTCAGCTGTTATTACGAAATGCCAAACGCGTGGTGTGTTGTTATGACGGCGACAAAGCTGGCACAGAGGCCGCATGGCGAGCCTTAGAAACTGCCCTGCCCTTACTCAAACCCGGCGATAATGTGCGCTTTATGTTTTTACCCCAAGGGGAAGATCCGGACTCAATGGTCAGGCAAATCGGTCGCGAGGCGTTTGAACAACGTATCGGTGAAGCCAGCAGTTTAGAGCAGTTTTTATTTGCCCGGTTGGCGGAAAACCACCCCAACGACAAAGGCAGTTATGCCCAACAAGCTATTAATCTTATTGAAAAAATACAAGATAGCGTGTTACAAAACTTATTGTTAGAAAGCTTGTCTCATACCTTAGGTATGAACAATGCTGATGATTTAAAGAAAAAACTTGGCTTTACTAGCAGCACCAAGGTGCAGCAAGCCAATGCTAAAGGGTTAAAAGGTCGAGGCACCCCGTTGCGACTGGCGATAGCACTGTTAGTGCAATATCCTCAGGTAGGCTACCAATTGATCGCCCAGCCGGCATTAACCCAATTAACACTGCCAGGCATAGCCCTGCTCAATGAATTGCTAGCCCTGACTCGCCAGCAAGTTTTCACCACCGCCCAATTGCTTGAACACTTTAGGGAACACAGTCAAGTGACTGCCTTGAAGAAACTGGCTCAGTGGGAGCATCAGGTTGCGGATGAAAACGTTGAACGCGAGTTTAAAAAATCCTTGGTTTGGCTCAATAATCAATACATTGACCAAAGATACCAAGAACTGAGTCTCAAACAGACTCACACTAAGGATGAACGAATACAGCTACAAAAGCTGATTGCCATCATGAAGGCAAAAACCTGACTTAGCTATCAGCTCGCCCATCTAGCACTAGCTTAGACAGCACTATATAGCTATAATTGACGATTTGCGCAGCACAGACTTGTCTGTGCTGTACATCGTTGTAACAGTTACCCAACTTGGATGATATCTATGGATCAAACTCCGCAGTCGCAACTCAAACTGTTGCTCGCCAAAGGTAAAGAGCAAGGTTATTTAACCTATGCAGAAGTGAACGATCACTTACCTGCAGACATGGTCGATTCTGACCAGATTGAAGATATTATCCAGATGATCAATGACATGGGTATTCGCGTTTATGAAGAAGCGCCGGATGCCGATGACATCATGATGTCGGAAGACAGCACAGATGAAGATGCCGCTGAAGAAGCTGCGGCTGCACTGGCAACCGTGGAAAGCGAATTAGGCCGCACCACCGATCCTGTGCGCATGTACATGCGTGAAATGGGAACGGTTGAACTGCTGACTCGTGAAGGCGAAATCGTTATCGCCAAGCGTATTGAAGACGGTATCAACACAGTACAAAGCTCTGTGTCTGAATACCCACAAGCGATCGCCATGATCCTTGAGCAATACGACCAATACGAAGCCGAAGAAATCCGCTTATCTGACATCATCTCTGGATTTGTGAATCCTGATGAAGAAGACGTTGCCCCGACCGCCACTCACATTGGTTCTGAATTATCTGATGAAGATTTAGATGATGAAGATGATGATGATGACGATGATGACGACAGCTCAGATGACGATGAGGCCAACAAAGGCCCGGATCCTGAAGAAGCCCGCGAGCGTTTTGCTCAGCTGCGTAGTGCTTTTGAAGCAGGTCTGAAAATTATCGACGCCAAAGGTCGTAATCACCCGGAGTCGGTACGTGCGTTATTCGAAATCGGTGAAATTTTCAAAGAATTCCGTTTGATGCCCAAGCAGTTTGACCGTTTGGTCAAAAGCATGCGCACCATGATGGATCGCGTTCGCGTACAAGAGCGTCTCATTCTGAAGCTGTGTGTTGAACAAGCTAAGATGCCTAAGAAAAACTTCGTTAAAGCCTTCACTGGCAACGAAAGCAGCATCGAATGGTTTAACACCGAATTAGCCGCTAATAAGCCATATGCAGAAGGCTTGCGTATGGTTGAAGAAGACGTAGTGCGCTGCGCCAGCAAACTGCAAACGATTGAGCAAGAAACCGGCCTGTCGATTGAGTCAATTAAAGACATCAACCGCCGCATGAGCATCGGTGAAGCTAAAGCTCGTCGTGCCAAGAAAGAAATGGTTGAGGCTAACTTACGTCTGGTAATTTCTATCGCCAAGAAATACACCAACCGTGGTTTACAGTTCTTGGATTTAATCCAAGAAGGTAATATTGGCTTGATGAAAGCGGTAGACAAGTTTGAATACCGTCGTGGTTATAAGTTTTCTACCTATGCCACTTGGTGGATCCGTCAGGCAATCACGCGTTCAATCGCTGACCAAGCCCGTACCATCCGTATCCCAGTGCATATGATTGAGACCATTAACAAGCTGAACCGTATCTCACGTCAAATGCTGCAGGAAATGGGCCGTGAACCGTCTCCTGAAGAACTTGCCGAGCGCATGTTAATGCCTGAGGATAAAATTCGTAAGGTACTTAAAATCGCTAAAGAACCTATCTCCATGGAAACCCCAATCGGTGACGATGAAGATTCACATTTAGGTGATTTTATCGAGGATACCACCCTCGAATTACCTCTGGACTCAGCCACTAGCGAAAGCTTGAAAAACGCCACCCACGAAGTGCTTGCAGGCTTAACCGCTCGCGAAGCCAAAGTACTGCGGATGCGTTTTGGTATCGACATGAATACCGACCACACTCTGGAAGAGGTCGGTAAGCAGTTTGACGTAACCCGTGAGCGTATTCGTCAGATTGAAGCGAAAGCCTTGCGCAAATTACGCCATCCTTCACGCTCAGAAATTCTGAAATCGTTCCTCGACGAATAGTCAGTTTTCGATACCAATCTCTAGCCCCGCATTGCGGGGCTTTTTATTTTCCTAATGCCACGAATCTAACAACACCAGACTCAAAAGGGACTGTAACTGTTTAACAGATAATCAATCACACCAACATACGGGATTTATTCAGGTTTTGGTGGTGACAAGGCTTTTGAAACTTCGTATACTCCAAAGCGCTTAAGGTAGTGACGATTACCGCGAGCCGGCCCCTTAGCTCAGTTGGTTAGAGCACACGACTCATAATCGTTAGGTCCACAGTTCAAGTCTGTGAGGGGCCACCATCTAATTTCACAAAAAAGCCCATGTTAACATGGGTTTTTTTGTATCTATACCCTGATAGATGCCGCTCACCGCTTTATGAACTTTGGACCCTGTCGCACATAGGTCGCACTTGGTTTTGTAAAAACGTCCAGCAAGCGTGCCATTCCATTGAGATAACGCCCCCTTGTTGCCCTAAAGTATTAGCTCAGCGCGCAGTGTCATAAAAAGCATAGAGGTTAACCTTAGTTTCTCTATCTGCGGCCCACAGATCAGATGGTGGGAAGTGACGGTGTTTTAAAGTTTCACATATAAGCTGGTCTACTGGACTTTGTGTGTTAACAAATCTTGTACCTACTCCATGAGTGTAAATTTCTGTTGTTTTCACATCAGCATGTCCGAGCAAGTCTTGAACAGTTCGAATATCGGCGCCGCTTCGTAAAATCTGAGTCGCAAAGGAATGACGAAATGTAGTGAGGTCACACGTTTTGCTATACCACTCATCAATACCGCTTGGCGTAATTGCTTGCGCTAAGCGGTTTGGTGAAGGTGGTGCCGGCAAACATAGCCATCTTTGGGGTGCTAGCAGCGAACTGATGATGGGGAAATATGTTGCCACGATAAATCTGTAGCTGCACTCCCATATTTTCGGATAAGCGAGACTGGCAATGCGGTAATATGGAATACCGGTCTTTACCACCATACCTCTGAAAACAAACAAGGTGTGATGATCAAAATTAATGTCTTTTATCCGCAACTGTAATGCCTCATTTATTCTTAAGACGCAGCCATAAAGTAAGGCTGTGATAAGCCAATATTTACCTGATAAGTTGGCTACAATCTGCTGCACTTCTGCTTGACTCAGCACCGTTGGCATCCGCTGAGGCTTTTTGGTGAAGGAATAAGCTAAACCATTAATTTCCCTCTTAATAATATGTTTGTATATAAAGATTAGCGCACAAAGCTTGGTTTTGAGTTGCACTGCTGACGTTGCGGATGTTGGCAAGGCTAGAAAGAAATTGTTCGATTTCTTAGTTACCCATATCAATTGGATGTTTTTTGTTGTGGAAGTAGATGAACTGTCGTGTCCAATAAAGATAAACCTTCTCAGTTTGCAGGCTATACCGCCGATCCCTTAATTCCGCTCGGATTGATTCAATAAAGGGAGATGTTGCCATACTCGTCACCAGGGCTGTGTTTACACACCGTCATAATGATGAGGCGCTGAAAAATCCAGCAAACAAGCTAAACATCGCGCATCAAAGTCTCGCTTTTTTCGCCATAAAATATGTAATCAGCTGAAAAGTATAGCTTTAATTTAACGGTGCATTGATATGTCGTGCCATTCGTATGCTCGGTATGTCGACGTCTCGCTTTCTCTTGAGAAGAATCTCTTGAAAACTGTTTTGAAATAGTGCTACCTTGTTGAAATATTTGAATTATTTACCCTTAGCATTCAAATGCTGATGCTGTTTCTGGTTTGGGTTTAACGAGAAGTCCGGGTAATACACTGTTAGGCTCAAATCCAGAATCGAGCACAATTAAGGACGCATAAGTTGAGCATCGAGTTTTTAGAAAGTGATTTTGATAAAGTAAGCTACCTCGTAAACTTACTCACAGCTAGAGCAACTGGGCTGGCGGCTGATGATCATGAATTTGAGGTTCTTCGTCACGAATTATTAAGTAAGTCAAATTTATCTTCTATGTTGCCCAGCTGGCTGCGCCAACATCGCAATCTTGATTCTTTTTGGGGTTTCATTCAGCCAAAATTTAAGACATACGCAGAAAGGCGAACATTCCTATCTGAACAATTTACTCCTCTTTTAGATGCTCTTGAGTTCGGTCAGCCAATTCAGCAACCTAGCCCGCAAGTTCCTACTCAAAGCGTTACACCCGTACTACCTAAGGTGGCTAGAAATAAACGAAAAGTGTTTATAGTCCATGGGCGTGACAATGAAGCTAAACAAGAAGTTAGCCGCTTTGTCGAAAAGTTAGGTTTAGAAGCCATCATATTGCATGAGCAGGCTAGTTCAGGAATGACCATCATTGAAAAAATCGAGCACTATTCGAATGATGCAGATTTTGCACTCGTTCTATATACAGCCTGCGATCATGGTCGGGGCGTTCATGAGTCAAAAATACCGCCAAAAAATAGGGCTCGTCAAAATGTAGTATTTGAGCATGGGTACTTAATGGCTAAATTGGGTCGAGAAAATGTATGCTCCTTAGTCAAAGGTGACATCGAAACACCAAACGACATTAGCGGTGTTGTGTATGTTTCTCTAGATGAATATGGTGCTTGGAAAACTGAAGTTGCCAAAGAGTTGAAGGCGTGTGGTTATGCAATTAGCAGCATTTTTTAAGCGCCAGTCCAAGGAATAGAAAAGCATGATCGAATTCTACATTTCCATACTGGCAGGCATTGTGACTGCAATAATTATTGCGGCAGTTACAAAGTGGTTATGGCCTAGCTTTCAAGACAAATGTTTATATAAGGGCATCCGTGTCGCTGGAGCTTGGGAAATCTCAGAAGTCCGAAATGGTAAAACTGTAAAAGCGGGTAAAATTCATCTAAAGCAAAAAGGCCGTGTCATAACTGGTTCAAGCACCCGAACTAAGACGCGTGACGGTAAAAAATCCGAGAGGCACTTTAAATATCATGGTTTTACTTGCGGTAAGCAAATCACCTTAACTTTTGAAGATGCAAAAGGTGTCGGATTCGATACAGGGACATATGTTTTTATGGTGCAAAATGATGGTTCTACCATGCTTGGTATGGCTACATTTCATGGTAAAACTGAAAATAAAATAGTCTCTGAGCCAAGAACTTTAACTAAGGTGGTGGCTTAAATGCCTAACAAGCGCAGGCATTGGGACAAAATTTCCACTGCGCTCCAATTTTGCCCATGCTGCGGGCGTTATGTGCTAATGGAGTTTGAATGATCTTCTGGTCTACATTCGGAGTTTTTGCAATTTGTCTTACTTTAGAGAGCATCACTTCTTGGATGTTTATTTGGGGCAGCAAGAAAAAGCACCCTGAACTTTGGGAACACTCAGGTGAGCCAACTCTAATGGGTAATGGAGACTTGATAAATGCATGGCCTCTTAATAAATATTTGATGCAAAGGCAATACAAAGAAATAGATAACGAAGCAGCAAAAGCATTTGCTGAAAGTTTACGACTACCTTTTGTTTTAAGCTATATCTCGGCAATCGTTTCCGTTGTTGTTTTCTTTGTATGTTTATTCATCTTTGGTAAGCCAGAGTAATGCACATAACAAGTCAATTAACTACGCGCCTTCGGCGCCGGACGCAGCAAAGCTGCGCCGGTTATTGAAGCGTTATATGCTTCGCGCGGAAGACGCAGGTGTTTATATAAAAATTAAGCTACATACTGGGAGCTATATATGAGTAAGGTTGTTTGGATTCCAGCACCTCTAGGAATAAAAGGAGATTTAGCGTCATGGAAATCTCTTATGGATAGAAACTATCCAAATCCTACAGTAGGGAATATATATTTGATGACTTATGATAACGGTAAGCGCGTAGGATATATCTTTAAAGGGATTCACCCTGTTTCCGGAGATAAATGGTGGGAGAGAGTGAGGCAAGAAGTCATAGAGACTTATTTCGATAAGTGGTTGAAGGATGCAGTTATGGGAGAAGAAGATTCTGTTCTCACCGGCATGACCCAAGCACTTGACCCTGAAATAAGAGAAAGTATGGAGTCCCTCTACGATGAAGGTTTTGACGAGGAAATCTTAGCAGACTTCGCCCACCAAATGAGCAAACGTTAAGATACATAGAACTTAAAGGGATAGTCTGGGCTTCAAAAAAGGCACATAACAAACGCTTTAAGACGGATTCGCAACGCGTGGCATTTGTGGTTTGCGGAAACATCGCATTGCGTTGCTCACACCTTAACAGGGCGTTATGTGATTGAATCAAATCAAGAATAACTGGTGAGTTTTTATTAAGGTGATACAATTCTCCTTTACCTTGTTGTGGTTACTATATGACTAAAAAAGTATTTATCAGCTATGCGCATGAATCTGAACAACTATCAGACTCAGTGCTTGAATTCTCGAATTACCTCCGTAGCCAAGGTATTGATGCTGAGATCGACCAATATGAAGAAGCCCCAGTTGAAGGCTGGCCAAAATGGATGATGCGTCAAGTACAAGAAGCTGATTATGTTTTGGTCGTATGCTCTCCACTTTTCTACGAGCGTGCTAATGACTTCTCAGGTAAATCGGAGGGCGGAGGCGTAAAGTGGGAAACTAATCTAATCCTTCAGCAGCTTTACAATTTGAACACTCAGAACGATAAATTCATCCCTATTGTTTTCAATAGAAGCTCGCTAGATTCTATTCCATTACCTCTGCAGCCATATACTCACTATTGTGTCTCAGAAGAGGCGCAAAAAGTGAAGCTTAGGAATAGACTGCTTGGGCTTAATCAATCTAAACGTCCTGCTTTAGGCGAAGCTCCTACTGAGACAATTGAAGCGCCAGCGCTAGAAGCGAAAGAGCGTAAGAGTATGTTCATTAGTTCAGTCGTAGATATTGACTTGTGGAACAAAGCTCAATGGAAGGCAATGTCTGTGGTTGCTGATATGGACTTTAGAAACCCACCTATTCTTGGTTTCGTTTATGATAACAATAAGGCTGGTGCAGAAATTTTCCGACGTTTGAAAAAACAGTTTGGAGCTTACGACAAATCTGGTGAGATACGACTTAGTATTGTCGAGCAGATATCTGAGGCCGCACCTCAAGATTACAAAGTACATTTTGGCTCTAATTGGAAAGTTGTTATCAACAAGATGGAACAGTTAGGCATGGTTCCTGACGAGTCACTGATGGTTACGATTAGCCGCCATCACGAAATGAACCCAAGTGATGACAGAAGTATGTCTTTATTTAAGTACTTCTATGAGCGTTTTGGTACTTTCTTTATCACTAACGTAGAAATGGATAAGAGTGGTCAGCTAGCACCAAATATTGAGAACTTAATCCGATTGGACAACATAAATTTCCGTACGAAGAAAGAGATCATCGATGACAAAAATGACCCAGATTACGTAGTATTTAGCTCTGAGTCATAAATCACATAACAAAGCGTTTAAGACAGATTCCCAACGCATGGCATTTTTCATGTCATCGTTGGGTTTCGTGTTTACGGTGGTATGGTTAGGTTCAGTGGTAGCGTTGCTAACCACTTAACGCGGCGTTATGTTTACAAGGAGGTTGAGTGATACATTTTAAGCTTTATGATGAGAATATAGTTAGAAACTTAAAACATTCTGAGAAAGTTAAAGTTGTAAATAAAGCGGTTAAGCTTTATAGAAAAGAACACCCTATTAATTTAGGTAATAGAGTATTTTCAATTCTCCTGTATTGTGTGGTTCCACCAATATTAATTTATGTGCTTTTTGATTTTAATTTAATAATTGCTTGGATGGCTTTTTCCATTTTTATACTAAATTTCATTGTAGGTAATAGGGAAAGCACTCATATTAAACCGTATTTAGAGCAAGTTTTGGCTCAAGAAAAGTAAACATAACAAGTCGCTCAAGAGGGAAAATTTACAGTTTGCTGTTTTCGCTCCGCTCAACATTTTAGCAAACTATAAATTTCCCCTTAGCGGGGCTACATGGACTCCCCTTTGTCAAGCAATAGTAATCCGACAACAACAGTGGATCTGACAGCAGCTCTACATTCGGCGTTTGATTAGCTTGCTGCCTAAACAGCTTTTGGCTATCGCCCTGATGATTTGCGCTTGAGCAAAGATCTCATTCGTTAAACAGTATTACTTTCTCTTTCAAGAATGATGTACTTCCCAACTAACCAGATTCAATCGCTCTCGGTCTGACCGTGTTATCGTCAATTGCTAATGCGTCGACTCGGTGGGGTTAACCGTTTTGGTTAAACCTTTTTACGTTTTTACATAGTTAACTTGGTATTCATTACCCGATTGAAGTAAAGACCAAATTATGCGTGCATTTTTAGCTGCTAGGGCGATGACAGCCCGTTTAAATCCTCGTCGTTCGATAAGCGCTTTAATCCATAAACTGGTTCTATCCATTTTGTTAGTACAGTTTGCGATGACAGCGCGAGCACCATGTATTAATGAAGTGCGGATATGCTTCTCACCACGTTTACTAATTCTGCCTAATGTAGGCTTACCGCCTGTTGAATACTGCTTAGGTACCAAGCCTATCCACGCTGCAAATTGGCGGCTAGTCGAAAAGTGTTTTGCATCGCTGACAGTGGCTACAACGGCTGTCGCAGTGACTTCACCAATGCCAGGTATAGTCATTAATCGTTTGGCATCTTTCATTTGATTAGCAAGGGCATAAAGCTTTCTATCAGACTTTAATATGTCTTGGTTTTGTAATTTGATACTTTGCCGTAGGTCATCGAGTAATTCGCGTGCTAGGGCTGGCAAAGCGTTGTTAGTATCTTCAAGAATTCCAACAATGTGTTTTTGAGCTGGGTAGCGACCTTTAGGCATGATGATACCGAACTCAGATAATAGGCCTCGAAGGCGATTAATCATTGCTGTCCGGTCTTTTATTTGACCTTGTCTGATACGGTGCAGGCATAGAACAGCTTGTTGTTCTTCGCTTTTAATACTGACAAAGCGTGTTTTAGGTCTTGTTACTGCTTCACATATTGCTTCAGCGTCATTAGCATCGTTCTTTTCACTTTGACGGTATGGGATAACAAATTTAGATGCCATGATGCGCACATCGTGACCGTATTTAGTGAATTCCCTTGCCCAATAGTGTGCACCTGAGCAAGCTTCCATGCCGATAATACAAGGTGGAATGTTAGCGATTTTCTCTAACAGCTTGTTTCTTTTAACGGTTTGCTTTAATTTGGTTTTACCGTATTCATCTACACCATGAAGACTAAAAACTAATTTGGCTAAATCAATGCCAATTGCTTTAATTAAGGACATATGGACTCTCCTTGATTGAATGTTTGCACTTTCAATATGGCACAAAGTGGCCAATTGGTAAGGGGAGTCCATATCATTCGTTAGGCCACTAAAGATATGATCGAAGTCATACCAAAGAAAAATATCAGTGCTTCTGATTTAAAGATTCTAAGGAGTATTTCTTCGCTTGGATTTTCTGAAATCAAAGCGGCTTCGTCAAAAGGAAAACCAATTCGACGATTCGAAATATTTGGTAGTGAATGGCAAACTGAAAGAATGGAGCTTGTCGCAATTTATAACTTGTACGCGTCAAATAGTGGCACACCGTTCTTTATTTTGGATACTGAAACTGACAAACCGAAAAAGATATCTTCAAAAGAACTAAGCTCCAAATTTGAATTCTGGCGAGAGATTGAACTTGAAACACAAATGAATAGTGACTTAGAGAATGGCTATATCAAAAGCCCAAGTGAATTTGAGCCACACGACGAAGACTGGGCCTAACAAGTGCAGGCAACCTCGGGCACTACGTGCCCTGGACAGCCTTTCCGTGGCTCAATTTGTGCGTGGCTTCGCCACTATCGCACAAATCGTTCCACTCCAAGTCTGCCGTTGCTGCAGGCGTTATAAGCTTTCAAGAGGAAGTCAGTTGAACAACTATTTTGAAAGCCCTTTTGTGGGTAAATCGTTGAAAGAGCAAGTCACAAACCCAAATATCATTGTGGGTGAGCACAGTTACTATTCTGGCTATTATCATAATCATAGTTTCGATGAGTGTGCTCGTTACTTGCTACCGGATAGAACTGATATTGATAAGTTAATTATAGATACTTGTCCCACTCATCAAGGGTGTACAGTTGCTGGTACTCGGGACATCGCATTAACAGCAGCCAATCGCCCCGCGCCAGTAGGGTTAGTTTAGCTGTAAACTCTGAATGAAAGTGGCTGATATCGAGGATCGCGGCTTGCGCTTTACAGTTACACATGGCTCCCCTTGGAAGTCACCACTAAGGTAAGTACACTTGCTGGCGCGCCGCCGCAACTCTCATGCACTAGCATAAGCATGAGCGCCATGATTAGTTCAGGTTGGCTTTGGAGTACGTCCACACTTGCCCCCGCAAATACTCAAGCCTATCAAAGTCGTTCTCATTCAAATTCCAGTAGACATCATTAAAGCTACCCATGCCACCATAGGCTCTCAACACCTTGCTATATGACTTGTCTAACTGTCCGTCTAGATATAACTTCTGCGCCAGCCGAAACCACTGTGCCCAGTGATGGTGAGCACCTTTTTCAAGCAGTTCAATCATTTCTTGCAAGTGGGTTTGAAACAAGTGTCGCTCCCTAGGGGTCATCTGACCCACCGTCAATCATGTGGCAATGTTTATCTTAACCATTGCCGCCTAAAAATCTAGCGCTAGCGTTGCTGCAAACTCAATATACACGCGAGGCTTGCACTTGCCTCTTAGTCGATGCTGTTACAGCGCGATGGGTGATCTCCTCTGCTGAGTTTGCTGCGCACAACTCAGCGTTATGTCACACCTAGACAATCAAAATAAGCAGATAAAGTGTTAAGCCTCACATTAATCGGGAGTTACGCCATAAGGGGTATCAATAAGAGGTGTTAACGTAAGTTATTGTATATAAAAATAACCTTCGAGCAGTCTCTATGAACTTCACCTATCTTTGTCTTCTTTGGCTGGTCGCCTCTTCGGCCGTGGCGAATGCCGATAGTCGAGTTGAACTCGCCCACGCGGGTTGGCAAGCAACCGCGCAGTCAAATCAAAGAGTCGATTTACTGGCACAACGCCCCGATCTCGTGCTGCTGTACGCCGGCTCGCCTTACGCCAAAGAATACAATAGCCCCCGTGGTCATCAGTTTGCCATTAGCGATGTCACTCACGTATTGCGCAGCGGCACTAAAGCCCTTGGCGATCCTGGTGCTAGCTGTTGGTCCTGTAAAGCGCCGGGAGCCGTTGAACTCACCCAGGAGTTAGGCGAACAAGGCTTTGCTAGCAAGAGCTTTGCCGATACAGCCCACGCGATGGATGTCAGTGTTGGTTGTCAAGATTGCCACCAACCCGGCAGCGCCGAATTGGCACTGCCAAGAGTGCATGCTCACAATGCCATGAATAAAATCCGTCTGCCTTTCGACACCCAAAGTCCTGCGGTTAAATCATCCCAAGTGTGTGGTCAGTGCCATGTCACTTATTACTTTCAGCCTGAAAAAAACAATGCCGTGAATATCCCTTGGATTTTCGGTAACGATGCTGACAGCATAGAAAAATATTATGATACTCGCCGCTTCTCTGACTTTGTCCATCCGATCTCTGGGGTGCCCCTCATTAAAGCGCGCCACCCTGAATTTGAACATTGGAATCGCAGCGTTCACGCACAACATGATATTGGTTGTGTTGACTGCCACATGGCCGAGCACACAGCGCAAGATGGCACCACTACAACCCAGCACAAGATTAGCAGTAGCTTTACTAACTTTGAGGCTAAGTGCTCTGGCTGCCATGACAGCGCCGCGGCAATACATCAGCAAATCGACACCAATAAACTGGCGCTGGATAACCTGCGCACCACGGTCGAAAAACTGCTGGTCAAAGCCCATATCGAGGCGGGTGCCGCGTGGGATGGTGGCTTGCAATGGCCAGCGTTAGAAAGCGCGCTGCTGGACATTCGGCATGCTCAGTGGCGCTGGGATTATGTGGTGTCATCACATGGTGCCCATGCGCACAACAGCCAAGAAGCCATGCAATTGCTGCAGGTAGCTCAGGGACAAGTGCAGATGGCGCGCGCCAAGCTAGCCAAGCAATTGGCCAGCATAGGTGCCACTGAGGTCATGTATCCCGCGTTAGGTTCAAAGGCGGATGCCCAAGCCTTTATTGGTCTCAACATCCAGCAACTCAATGACCAAAAGCAGCAATTCTTACAAAAAGAGGTCAATCAGCACTGGCCGAGCGCCAGCCAGTTGCTGGAGTAAACACGGGAAACCGTCACATCGGGGCAGTATCTCGCCTGGCGCGCAGATGGCTGGTAACGATAAATCCCCCTAATGGCGCGGCTTGCTGCGCCATTAGGGCGCTGGCACGTAAAAAACCCAGACGTTATTTGAAAACTCACCGGCGGCAAATTCAATGGTGTGGCCATCATCGACTATCTGATAAACAGCAAATTGATATTGCTGGCCATAACTGGGGTCGCTGACCACGGCACTGGACTGGGGTGCTCGTTGCCATTGATGCTGCCACACATTAATGCCTTTTATCTTAAGTGCCTGGCCTTCGGGGCCACTGCCAACAAATATCCAAGCGCAGTTTTCCATTTGTCTACCTCATTGGGTTAGGTACGCCCATCATTGCCATGGCTCGCCATAGACGGTCGGGTTACCTTAGCCTTTTTCAGCCCACAGCCGCCCATCGGGATGATAAAAGCGTTCTTGGTGCAGTTTGCCGGCGTTCATTTGTTGCCAACGGCGCAAAATGCCATCGGGATAGTATTCTTTTACCCACAAGGTCAGGCCGGCCTCGTTGTAATGTGTCTCACTCATTAACGCGCCATCTTCATAGTAGTATTGCGCTTGCGCCACGGTTCTCCCATGGTCGAAGTGCATGTGATAGTGGAGCGTTCCATCGGGGTAATAACCGCATTTCTCACCATGTTCCCGCCCTTGCTCATCAAAGTTTACCTGCAACATGACTTGGCCATTGCCATGATAATGGCGCCAAGGCCCCACTTTGATGCCATCAATGCACTCGCCTTCACCGTAGAGGGTACCATTTTTTTCGATAAGTACCGCCTGACCGGTAAACAGCGTCATGGCCTTTAAGGTGCCGTGATACACCACCTCTTTATTGCGTTTTATTGTCCATTTTAGCGGCGGCATTGTCTCTCCTCATCGGTGTAGACCCCATCGTCAAGTGAAAACACCCACCTAACGCCTATGGCCTGAGGGTACAAGTGGCATTGGCAGCATTCAGGGATAGCGTCTCGCTAATGAATAGCCGTTAACCTTGCACAATCTTGATCAACCGAGTTAAAAATTCACTTAAAGCATGTTCGTTATCAAAGGTGAAAGCCAAACCATAATGGGTTTCACTTATACCTTTATGCTGACGAGTAGGAAACCGTGTCATCTGGGCATTATGATAATATTCATATTGACCATGTACGCCATCAATACCGGTTAATTCACTAGCAAATACTTCAAAGGCCGGACGGATCACCAAGGTCGATAACTGACCTTGGTGATGTAAATAAAGTGGTTCTTTTGAATGAGGCAGCATAAATTCGCTGACATGATGAAGGTTAAAATTACTACGACACTGTAATTGATTTAATGTGGAAACGATTTGAGCATGTACCATCGCCAATGGTTTTCTCCTAGTGCAGTAAGCGGTTTACTATCATCACACGATAAACAGCCCTACCATAGCAAACCCCACCTTGCTTAACGAGCAAAACCATGTAATAAATCGCATCGCCCCGAAGTCCTACGCCAAGTTAAGCACAAGCTTGGCTTTACAATCTGGCCAAAAACCCTTGGATCACATCTTGATAATTAGGCATTTGATTAATGGTGCCATGTTCAGCTTGGCTAAAACTTTGTAACTCTCGAAACCGTGATAATAAGGCATGCTCATAAAGTTCTCGTGTCATTTCAATCGGGGTAACCCTGTCTTGTTCGCCACTAAGAAATAAAATCGGTGCGGTAATCTTCTTAATTTGTTCAATATTATCCAGCGCCTTTAATTCGTCGCCAACACGCACTTGGTATACCAGTCGACCGTACCAAGGAATATTACCATTGATCCAATCAACAATATTGGTGGCCGTTGATTCTAAAATTAAGCCATCGGGGACGATATGATTGGCGGCATAGGCCGCGGCAAAGCTACCTAATGAGAAGCCATAATACACTGTTTTAGTCGCGGCCAAATCAGGACGTTGATCCACGTAAGTAATTAACTCATTGACATCATTGAGTATTGCTTGAACTTGAGGGGTGCCATGGCTAGCGCCGATACCGCGATAATCCGCTACAAATAAACTGGTTGTCGGCGTCAATAATTTTGCAATGGTTTCTAGGAGCTCGGGGTTGATCCGAAACCCATTGCCACCAAAAAAGACTAAGGTGGTTTGCGGCTGCTTGGCACGTAATTCCACCACAGAGATGGTCCCTGCGGATAATCGGTGTTGCAACACCTGATGCGAGCGAAGGTCAGCATCAATTTTTGCTAATGAAAAGCCGCGAACTTTATCGGCATACTCTTGGTTTTGTTTGTAATACTCATGGCCTAACTGCCAACACGCTTGTTGAGCACACTGATGCTGTTCCACTTGCTGGTCTGCTTCGAGTTCGGCTATCGAGCGCACAATGGCGGCCTCAGAATACTGAGTAATTTCAGCCAATTGAGCAGTCGTCAGTGGCGATTGAGTGATTAAGGTATACAGAATGGTGTCACTGCGATTACGAATAAAATTCGTTTCATTGATCTCTAAATTACTACAACCTAGCCCAGTAGCTAGCAGCAGTAATATAGATATGGTCTTGATATTCATGTTATTCCCCTTGAGTTAATAAATCGGCAATCAGCTGGTTATCGAGCCCAAGTTGATTGAGTAAAGGAAGACAGGCGGCGTGAGTAGCGGCGGCATGGTCTAAACAGTCCAGTGAAAAACTCAGCCGGCCACCTAAATGACTCAGGTAGATCCAATGTGCAGGAGACTTGGCGATTTGCCGTTGCATATCATCAAAGATATTAATGGTGGTTAATCGAATGGCTTGGGCTTCTGTTGCGGCCTTAGCGGGGTAAAACGTCGAGGCCAGAGTGAGGGTTATTTCACCATTGAAGCCAACCTCGGTATATGTGCAGGCAATCAAAGCATTGGCTCGGTGAGCTAAAAAGGCGGTGCCAATTTTGGCTAAGGTCAAATAGTTAAAAAATGGAATTGAAATTGAATTGGTGTCCGTGTCATAAACATCAGGCATCATGCTCACTATGTGTTGCTGCTTTAATGCTCTTAATGCCTTAATCACTCCTCGACTGTCATTAAATATTGGCGTAAATCCTCCAAGCTTACTTAATAATGATTGATAAATTGCCGTCGTCGGATTTTTTTCAGGCGGATCATAAAATGCGTGAATATGACGATCGCCCAAGTGTTCGGCAATAATCTTTAAACAGCCGATAGCAAACGGACCATAATGTGGGGTGACTAACAACAAGGCCTGCGGACGGTCAAGGAGTGCTTGCCAACGCGCCCCATCGCTAAATGCCACTCGCCGCTGTATAAAATCAATCACTTCCGAGGGGGACAGCCGATCAATATAATCATTGAGTAAGCGAAACATCGTCATAGAAAAATGATGGCGATAGCACAACAATGTCAGCGATTGCTGATATGTTATGATACCTGCCGCAGCCACAATATTGGCTTTATTTTTAGCCGTTAAAGTATAAAAAAACGCGAGGCCATGAGCGCGACAGACGAGCAACCAATAGCGAATGTTCATCTTACCTCCGATGGCTGTTGTAAGCGGGCTTTAAGTTCCGCAAGGGACTGTTTCAATTGCCACAATTTTTTACCATCGCGGCGATCATCGAGCTGATGAATGATGCCTTCAAGACGTAACACCCGTCCGAGACTACGTTTAATAAATTGGTCTTTCCTGAGCTGATTTATCCCAGCGTGATCCCAAAACTGATGACTGCCATGATTAATCCATTCTTGCATTTGCTGTAAAACGGCCTGCTGCGCCCGTTGAAAATAAGCGGCCGCTCCGATGTCATTAATGAGTTTGGCGTCTAAACAGCGATGCTGATGTTGGCGCGATGGCGTGTAAACACTCAAACCGAGTTGTGTGGCCAGCATGGCTTCAAACAATGAGAAACTGTAACTATGCTGTGCCAAGGTTAAGGTCAAACATTGACTCAATTTGGGCTCATGAAACTCAGGACACGAAAACACCACCAACGGTTGACCCGAGTTCGCAATTTCCCTTGGTAGTTGCTCTTTTGTTGCTAATTTCAATCTAGTTTGCGCCAATAATTCAATCAATTGCGCAGAATTTTCAGACGGCCGAACCATCCATAACTGATGGTCAGTATGGGTTAACCATTGACTAAGCGTGGCAATAAAATCACGGCTGAAAGGTTGCACGATTAATACCCGTGATGGTTGAGTTAAGTGCGCCAGAGGCACAGGCAAAGCCCTGTGCGCAGGCGCCGATGGCGGGGCTAAGAGCGCCGCAAGGCTGCTGCGCATCTCGCGGATGACCCGACATCGTTGCTGGTCTGTACTGGCGTCCAATTTACCCCACTCGAGCCACTGTTCGATCGCCACTTCTATTGCGGCACAATGCCGATTAAATAAGCGTTGCCATAGATTCACTCGGCCAAGGTATTTAGTGGTTATCATCAGCAAGCTCCTTGGGCGAACTAAATAGCCCGTGATAAATAAAGCCTATGAATTTCATCAAATAAAAACTTAACCCAAGCAGTAACACGGCTGGCCAAAACACAATTGTCACTAACTGCCAAGCGGCATAGAGGTAGTCTCCGGCCCCTTGAAAAGTCGTCACAGAGTGATACCACAGCCGGCATTCTGCCGGGAGTGTCGCAACGATATGACTCAGCTGCTGACTGAGAAACACCACAAAAAAGCTAAAGAAGGCTAGAGACAACAGGCTATAAGCCAATAACAGGTATTGATCATTTGCAGGCAAGATCGGCCTACGCCCGTGCAACAACGGATGAATTAAATCACGCACTGTTTGGCGCATTTTCTGGTGCAAATTGGTGATCCCTGACAAGTCTGACAATAACCAGTAACCATCAAATTTGAAAAATGGATTCAAGGTATACAGCATGGCGAAGGTGATGAGCCAGGCAATATTTAACGCCGTCGCAGAGTGAGAATAAAGCTGATATAGATCGATAAAAATCAGAGCAATGGCTTGAAAGTACAAGCCTGAAACATCCACCACAACCCGCTGCATCCGGGTTAATTGCCAACTGGTGGTGACATCGGCATAAAATGCTGGAAAAATCACATACAAACCGACACCAATTCGCCCAGGGGTGCCACCAAATTTACGATTAGCGCTCGCATGCCCCAATTCATGCCATAAAAAACAAAGCAGAATAATTGCGATTAGCGCTACAGGTTGAGTCTGTTGCCATGCTCCCACGCCATCGGTTAGCAATTGCCACAAGACCACACTGTGCAACAAGCAAAATGCGAGTAATGCGCCAACCACAATCATGGGACTAAATAGCCACAATAACTTATTGGTGAGTCGTAGCACTTGGCGGGGTGATAATAGGCCTAAATTAAACATCAACGGGTGCTTTTCTTGTGGATCAGCTTCCCCTAACCATAACGCTTTGGGGATATGTTGTTTGGCAATAGCGTGTAATGCCAATCCTTGTTGTTTGACTCCAGACAATATATAAAAAGCGTCTGACAACTGCTCAAGAGTGGCTGGCGATTGTTGTAGCGCTTCAATCAGGTACTTAAGAGGCTGGGACACCACAAAATGCCCAGGGCCAACCCGGACCAAGTATTCATTGGACTCTCGCGATGAGTGACGCGAATAAGGTTCAATATGTATGTTATTTTTGAGCTGTATGATGTTCATAATAGCAACCAAAATAAAGATGTGAGGAATAACTATTCCTCACATTTCAAGACCATTAATTTTCAATCGTACAAGTGCATTTCCAATCAGGTTCATCACCAGGGTCGGTACCTGGTAACACTTCCATTTCAAATCTGGATTCTAATTCTTCAGCACTAAACGCAATGATTTCATAATTTTCTTGATTATTCATGACATTCTCCGATTCACACTACAGGGCTAATTAATTTTCAATTGTACAAGTGCACTTCCAATCAGGTTCGTCACCAGGGTCGGTACCTGGTAACACTTCCATTTCAAAACGTGATTCGAGTTCTTCAGCGCTAAATTCGATGGTGTTAAATTGCAAAGTTTCATTATTCATAATGTCAGTCCTTTATCTATTTTCAATGTAATAAATTAATTTACCGGAAGTCATGCTTAATGTTGTTAAATAGCAATCTCCGCCGACAAATTAAATTTAACTAAACACCCACTTGTTCGCAATATAACAAATGCGCCATTTATAACAGATATGCGACACCACAATATATTTATACAGACAAACATAGATAGCGATAAATATTAGCCCCCAAAGGTGAAAAAATTATCGCAATAAGTAGATTTAACAGGTTTGTGAAATTAAAAAATAAAGACTTACTTCATCTACTATTTAAAATGACGAAGGCGGCAGTATTCGGAGGGTGTCATCTGATAACGCGATTTAAAGCATTCAGTAAAATAAGACGGTGATGTAAAACCAACGGAATAGAGTACGGTGGTCACAGGGTAACCGGAACGGAGTAACCCGATGGCTTTATGCAGGCGATAATCGCGGATAAATTGATTGGGGGTTAATGCCATTTGCTGCCGAAAAATTCGTTGTAACTGACGGATACTCATCCCCAGGGTCGTTGCTAGCTGCAGCACAGAAAAGTGCGGATCTGAATAACTCCCGTCGATAACGCGCGCGATGGCGTCAATGGAGCCCTTGGCGGCTCGGTTGCGAACTGACGAGGAGCAATGGCTGAAAGCAAATGATAATTGACTAAGTTGATGTGATAAATTATGAGGCACTGCCACCCAATGTTGTTTCATTTGATACTCAGTATGTAAAACTGAAAATTTCTTCACAGTGCTAATCATGCCTAGCCCTACCAGGGGCAGATCATGAACGTTTTTTGCCCAATGGCAAATCAAAATTGACCTAATGAGCTAGCTGTGATCTTATGCTCCTCTTTTGAGGAGTTGCCATGAATATAGATACCATCAAAGAGCATTTCAGCATCATCCGTGACGAGCGGCAAAGTGCAAAAGTAG
>NZ_JAHUTT010000020.1 GCF_019209865.1 Shewanella sp. NIFS-20-20
CTTCACCGGTCAACTTAGCAAAAGGTCAGACTCAGCAGTTAACTGCAACAGCGACATTCAGTGATATGACGTCCTCTGACATCTCTAGCTCAGTGACGTGGACTCCTATCGATACGGCGACGGCTACCGTGTCATCAGCCGGTTTATTGTCTGCGGTTGAGGTGGGTAATACGACCCTCACGGCCACGAAGGATGGCGTGACCAGTAATACGGTGGATGTGAATGTGTGTGCTGACTTATCGGGGGCGTGTATTGATATCTTTGATACAGGTACAGGTAAGTTATTTACCAATTCACCATCAAAGGCCTACTTAGACAGCATTGGCGGTAGTGCTACAGACGGTATTTTTAATGAAAATGGAACTTACGGCCCAAGTGGTAATTTCTACCTATTCAACTGGACTAACGCAAATGCACTATGTACTACCTACAACACCCGTAGTCTCGGCGGACGGACAAACTGGCGTGTAGCGACAAGAGACGAGTTAAAAGGGGAGCTATACGACATATTTGGTAATATGTTTACCGCGCGCGGTTGGCCGACCTTCAACTACTATTGGTCGGCGACTCCTGTTGGTTCTAGCTATTACGTCGTGCTCCTCAACCTTGGCGACGTCGGCAGCACCAATCCGAGCCTCACGAACTACGCATCCTGCGTCTCAAATCCTTAAAGTTGAGCGTTTAGAGTTTAACGTTTTAATTTTTAATTTTTGAAGTGCCAGAGTTGCATCTGGCACTTTTTAAAAGGGGGAAGATAGGTGAATATTGAAAATAAATTAGCATTGGTTGAAAGCAGTCAACGTATTGTTGGCATAAAAGAGGGGATGTTTGTACGTTTCTATGAGCAATCACTCTTTGGTTGGCAGCAGTGGGTATCTAAACAGGACCAATTACCGACATTGAAGGTGTTAAGGAAAAAGGTTAAGAAATTGAATGGAAGAGAGGTGTTGTATGGTGGGCTTCCTATAGAATCATTAAAGCAAGCTGGAATTGACATAGGTACAGAGGCTGTTATTGAGTTAGAAATAATCATCGATTTTTCTGAGTGGGAGTCTTGGAGGCAAGAGCAGCGTGCTCAAATGGACGATATTGAAGAGAAATTACCTTGTAACCCTTGTGATGACGATCTGTTAAATCGTCGATATGTTCGATTATTTTTACCCGAAGCAATCGTCAATAAAGTGATGATGACGAAAGCTTCAAGCTCTTCATCAGATTGGTTGTTGATTGCTGTCAAGCAAGCGATATAACGTTTTAATAAGATGGTTCTCGGAAAATCAACAGGGAACATAGCGACAATGTCGTGCTCAGAGAATGTTAACGTTAAGGTGTTAACATGTGGGCCCTGGTATGTTATCGGCATTTATGACCTTATGGGTATTCAAGGGAAGCGAGTCGAAAGGCAACACTTCGAGTTAAACAATAAATGCAAACGCGCGCGGTTGGCCGACCAACAACAACTATTGGTCGGCGACTCCTGATGGTTCTAACTATTACAACGTGAACCTCAACAATGGCAACGTCAACAGCAACAATCCGAGCAACACGAACTACGCATCCTGCGTCTCAGGCCAACATAAAGTATCCGGAGCCATCTTATTAAAGTGAAGACCCTTCTTTATGGTGAAGTGATTGTAATAACAGTTATTGGGTAATAAATAACGTTTAAGTTCGCCAAAATTTTTATGATATATTTGTTTTCTCAATTGACAATGATTGGCTTGGCTAAGCAGTCCATAATAGCTATTTATCGTTGATTGCATAGCTTTTAGCTGAGTGTAAAGTGGTGCGTAATGGATAGCATGCTTACTCCATCTCCCTCGACTTGGTCTAGATCTTAAAAAGACACTAATCGCACCAGTGTCTAGAATCGCATTAAAGTAGCGCAAACGCTCTTTCAATGATGAAATGGTGGTTTTGCGAACATGTTTATAATGGGGAAATACACGAAATCCCAAGTAATCAAACCCCTCCTCAATAGGTGATAAATGCACCTTTGTAGGATGTAATTTTAATTGCAGGCGAGAAGTGAGATACCATTCAATATGTTCTTTCCATTCTTGCAATTTTTCAGGCGAATTAGATAAGATAAATAAATCATCCATATACCGAACGTACCCCTTAACCTTCAGTGTGTGTTTTATTTCGTGGTCAAGGTTGTTGAGGTAAAAATTACCGAAGAGTTGACTAGTAACGCTACCTATGGGCAACCCAACCTGTTCCGTATTGTTAAACTGTAGCTTCTTATGGTGCGGGATTTGGTTAAGTAAGTATTGGTTTCCAGTTCGCTCGTTTTGTAGCTTCGTGGCATCCTGCTCTATGATCTTTTCTATTAGGTTTGCTAGGCAATATTGGCGCAATGGGCTTAATTTTGAATTGTAAATGAGATTGTGTAGTTGCGTTAGAAGCTCTCTTTTATTAATGCTATTGAAATAACTGTAAATGTCGAGCTGTAGCCCCCAAGTATGTCGTGGTTGGCGCATTAGTTTTTGAACTTTTGCAATAGCAGCAAGAGTTCCTTTACCTTTTCTATTGGCATAGGTGTCATCAATGAATTGATTTTCCATAATAGGTGCCAATTGTAGTGCAATCCACATTTGAGCTATACGATCTCTAAATGCTGGGGCGTATATTTCTCTAAGCTTAGGTTCTGTGATTGCAAAATGATGATAAGGATAAGGTTGATATGTATTAGTTAATATTTCGGTTGACAGCTCATGGCATAGTTTCGGGAACTTTAAAGCGTTAGCAGATTTTTGTTGACTGCTTCCCGAAGCTTTTACACATTGCAGCAACTCTGCTGCGAGTTGATGGTGATATTTAAGGTTTGAATTTTGAATAAAGAGTTTCGTCATAATCGTCTCTACTATGATTTACAAAAGTTGTACAAATTGTATTGGAACCAACATCAACACTTACCCAAAGCATTTCGCTTTACAACAGGAGAACAAATCCTCAACGAACTCACGAAGTGTATTCGTTACTCTGTTCAAGCTAATTTGTACGGAAAATCTCTCGAAGGAATATTGCGAGCCCTAGATTTATTACTAGAACTTAGTGCACTTTTAGAAACCGTACAAAGTTTATTAATGTTAGCTTGGGAATTAAAATTCTTGCCTCATGGCGCTCTGGTTGCTTTGACTGAACAACTTGGGCATGTATCAAGACAAACTACAGGATGGCGAAAGTGGTTCCAAGGAAAATCTCTCGAAATAAATGCACCTATTTCTTCTCCAAGTGGGTGCGCTTAGATTAGAGCTACTGGCATATTACTATTCAAAAAGACAATAAAACTGCTTGAGAACTTAGAGCCTTCCTTGGAGAGAAGAGAGCATGGTCGAACTGGTGGCCTAAGAAGGATATTAGAGAGTAAGCGATCCCTGCCAGCCCTTATAAATAAAGGGCTGTAGGCTCACGTTGGACTTTTCGCTGAAATGGGCGCAAACCCCCAAATACAGAGGGCGACAAGCCGATTCCGTTCTACACGAAAAAATCTATCAGCTACGAGTTGTCAACAAGCTGAGTATCAGTGACACAGCCAAACTTACCAATGTCTCAGATCGTACAGTAATACGGGTTGCTAAGAAGTTGGTAAGTGAGCGTTTAGCGGAGTAAGAAGCTTAGCGTACGTTTTCGTTCCATTGGGCTTCAGACCCCTGAATACGCTAATAAATCCTGTCTCAGGGTAAACGCCATATTTACTAACTCGAACAAACTAGGCTTAGGCTGACGGCAATATTAACTAATCCGAATTCAATAAGCACTGCTCAAGCCCCGCCAGATTAATCTGGCTGTCCGGGGAAATGACTTGGCACAACACATGGTTGAGAGCGCTAAATTTCAATGTTTTGGCTAAATTATCAAGTAATAGACCCGCTAAGTATTGGTTTGAAATTATAAGGTTAACCATTTAATGTGGGCGTTTTATCCAAAAATAGCATCGGCATTAAAGCGCAATTGATGGTCAGTAGAATGGTAGGGCTAGATGTATTTAATGAGATTTTTTGCTAAAATGCTCAAAATTTTTTTGAGAGAAATAAGCCATGACTATCTATGTAGTGGGACATAAGATCCCTGATTCTGATTCCATCTGTGGTGCCATTGCGTTAGCGTATTTGAAAAATCAAATTGGCGAGCCAGCAGTAGCCACTCGTTTAGGTGATATTTCTCCAGAAACCGCGTTCATTCTTGAACGATTTGGTTTTGATGCACCTGAATACAAACAGCATTATGCGGGTGAGCAGGTATATATTGTCGATCATTCTGAATTAACCCAAGCTCCCGATGACATTGCCGAAGCGACGATTGTGGGGATTGTTGATCATCATAAATTAGGTGATCTGACCACATCGACGCCACTAGAGTGTTGGATCCGTCCAGTGGGTTGCAGCAACACTGTCATTAAAATGATGTATGACTTTTATGGTGTAGCCATTCCTAAAGATATCGCGGGCATCATGCTATGCGCTATCTTAAGTGATACAGTGATCTTTAAATCTCCAACCTGTACGACTGCCGATATTCGTTGTGTTGAAGCGTTAGCCGAAATCGCCGGTGTCGAAGATTTTAAAGCCTTGGGCATGGATATGTTCAAAGTAAAATCAGCAGTGGAAGGCACGCCGGCTCGTGATCTAGTGATGCGTGATTTTAAAGACTTCAACATGAATGGTAACCTCATCGGTATTGGCCAACTTGAAGTGATTGATCTTGCCGTGTTCGATGAAATCAAAGCCGAATTAGAAGCGGACATTGCGTTGCTTAAGCAAGAAGGCCAACGTCACAGTGTGATCTTATTACTGACGGATATTATGAAAGAAGGTTCGGAAATGTTGATTATTTCTGATGACCAGCATTTATCCCATAAGGCTTATGGTAAAGCTTCTGAAAATGGCCGCGTGTGGTTAGAGGGTGTATTAAGCCGTAAGAAGCAAGTCGTACCTCAGCTGCAACTCGCTTTTGCATAACTCCTTTGCATCAGCAACCAAGCCCTAATCATTAGGGCTTGGTTAAATAATCTATATACATTTAGCAGGCTTTGGTAAGCCTGCTATTTTTGTGGCTTGCTTTGCAGGCCCCAAAGGGAACAAGGTATAGAGGTATTTAGAATTGCCTTTATCTGGACCAAGCGTTTGACCTATGGCTTTAACAAGCACCCTAATGGCGGGGCTGGTATTGTATTCTAGGTAAAAATTCCTCACAAAATTAACTACCTCCCAATGAGCTGGAGTTAATTCGATATTTTCCTCTGCCGCAATCAACGGGGCTAATGCTTCGCTCCAATCGGATACTTTCTTCAAGTAACCTTGATGATCTAATTCAATGGTTACACCATTAAATTCCATAGAATTTACCATGTAATTACCTTTTGATGGGTTATCACTAAATCGACCATGTCAGCATGATCTATTTGCTGATATTTCGCTAGCGATGAGGCCAAGCCACGAGCGACTAAGTCATCCTTTAACACATAAATTTTAAAGGGGGATAAGGCCATCGCATATTGTCTGACCAATAAAGCATTCACTGCATTGGCAGTCAAAAGTACACTATCGCCACGGCGCAGATAGCGTAAACAGGTTTTGAGTGCGCCATCGGCAGCAGGCGATGTTTGGATATGATGTAAAATCATTAGTAAACCACCACTTCATCCGCATCGGCTAGCGCCTGAGAAATAACATCTACCGTAACCAGATCGCAGGGGATGGCTAACGACGTTCTAATCAAGCCATATTCTGCCAATGATGCCTGACATACTAATACCTGCTCGATGTCGTATAAAGGGAACGCTCGTAAGGTGGCTAAATAATCCCGCTCACCAATCAATGTCGGTTGTTGATCAGGAAGTAAGCTTAAGACACCTTCCCCACAGAAGATAATGCTAACCTCTTGATCGAAACTGGCACTGAGTAAGGCAAAATCTATGCCTTCTCTGCCGTGAGCACCATCGAATGGCGCTCGTCTAAATACTACGCATAGTTTTTTCATTATTAAAAATTTACCCATCGATCAGCGCGTTCAATCCCAGTCACCAATTCTCCAAGGCCGCCCATCACGAAGGGATCGGCGCAATTAAAGTGCTGGTAACCTAGTTCGTTAGCTTCAGTTTGACTGAGAACCCCCCGGCGCAAACCGGCAGAGACACAATTGATCAGTGCAATCTGATGCTTATCCGCCAAGCCGATCCAGGCTTGATGAAGATTGAATTCATCTGTTGCCGGCGCTAATAAATTGTTCGAATGACTCACACCATCTTGATAAAAAAACACACAAACTATCTCATGACCTTGCTCGATGGCGGCTTCAGTGAAGCGATAAGCGTGATAGCCGGCCACATTGCCGTAAACTTTGCCATTCACTTGTATAATTAATTTACTCATAACCCAATAAAAAATGGCCCGCGAACGGGCCATTTTATCCTAGAAACTGATGTTGCGCATTAATCGTCGTTGCTCATACCCAGTAAGTGTAAAATGGCTAAGAACAAGTTTAAGAAATCTAAGTACAAAGCGACGGTGGCACGAATATAATTAGTTTCACCACCATTCACAATCCGGCTTGTATCATAAAGAATAAATCCGGTCATCAATAATGCGATGGCAGCATTCATAGCCATAAAGACCATGCTATTACCCAAAAAGATATTAATCACCATCGCGACTATGACGACGATTAAGCCAGCCATTAAAAAACCACGCATGAACGAAAAATCTTTCTTGGTAGCAATCGCATAAGCTGAAAGGGCGAAGAATATAGCAGAGGTCAAGCCGAGCGCTTGCATGATCAACTGCGGGCCATTAGCCATACCGACATAATGGTTTAGGATGTAACCAAGCGACGCACCTTCCATACCGGTAAAGGCGAACACCCACAATAAACCACTGGCGGTATCGGCTTTACGAAGCGTCACAAACAGCAGGACTAAGCCACCGATTGATAAGCCAATCGACATTAATGGACTGATGCCCATGGCCATGGCAAAACCAGCACAGAGTGCTGAAAAAGCTAATGTCATGGCTAACAGCATGTAGGTATTCTTCAGGAGTTTATTAACCTCTAAGGTTGATAAACTGCCACTGTAGACATTTTGTTGATTCATGGTGCTCTCCATCAGCGAGGTAATTCAGGACTAAATGTGTATTATCGAATAGTAAAATAATAACCTAGCCACCGGCTAGGTCAATGCTAGTCTTTGGCAATCATTAATAAATTTATGTTAATGCACTAACCAATTCATTAAGTCAGCCACTCTTTATGCAGCTTTTCGCCATCACCAAGATAATTCAACACCCACTCTTTAGCGGGCGAGATGGCGCTGGCATTCCAGGCGAGGCAACATTGACTGATCCCACGGGGATGAACCAATTGTTTTTCAAGTACCATGCCTTTTTCGATAAAGATGCTGGCTAAATGGCGTGGCATATAGCCAATACCTAAACCACCACTAAAGCAGTTGAGTGCGCGGATCCAATCGGGTACCACCAGTCGGCGTTGATTGTTCAGTAGCCAAGTATCACGCTTAGGAATTTCTCTCGAGGTGTCTTCCAAACACACCGAGGGGTAGGGGCGTAACTCATCATCTTCAAGTGGCCTATCAATGGCGGCAAGCGGATGCTGTTTACCCACTAAAAATGCCCAGTCGATTTCACCCATATCTTTATATTTAAACGTGCCGCCGACCGGAATTGCGGTAGTGGCGCCAATGGCAATATCGGCTCGACCTGTGGCCAATGCCTCCCAAACCCCATTGAAAACTTCAATACGAATAATCAACTCAACATTAGTAAATTCACGATAAAAATCAGCAATTAATACACTAATTCTGTCCGCCCTAACAATATTATCTAAGGCAATTGCCAAGGTCGGTTGCCAACCATTGGCGACACTTTGAGTCTCGCGTTTTAACTGATTAATATCGTTCAACATTCGCCGAGCTTGCTTGACAAAATGTTCACCTGCGGGGGTCAAACTCACACTGCGATGATGACGGACAAATAAACTGACACCTAATTCGTCTTCAATTTGCTTTACCGCATAACTGACTGCCGAAGGGACTTTATGCAGGCGATAGGCGGCGGCGGTAAAACTCCCATGTTGCGCCACGATATCGATTAGTTCGAAGGCTTGTTCAGAAAGCATCTTAGTCATCCTTGTGCTGTGAAATTTTTTGATGGCATGCTTCAAAAATAAATGCTTCAACCCAAGTAAGCAAGCCTATAGAATGCATCGTCTCTATTTTTATGATGTTAATCTCGTATGAAAAAAACTAACGGTATCCAATTTTACATGTTTCTCTTCTATCTTTCCCTGCTGAGTATGCTGGGATTTATTGCTACCGACATGTACTTACCTGCATTCAATGCTATTGAAACTACCTTTAATACCACGCCAACTCAAGTGGCAATGTCATTAACCACTTTTTTAGCGGGTTTAGCCTGTGGTCAATTGGCTTATGGACCTTTGGTGGCTCGCATTGGTAAACGAAATTCACTCTTCTTAGGCTTAGCCGTGTTTGGCATTGCCTCTGTCGCTATTGCTAATAGCGACAGTATGATGGCTGTTAATATCGCCCGTTTCTGCCAAGCGCTAGGCGCTTGTAGTGCCGCTGTGATTTGGCAAGCGTTAGTGGTCGAGCAATACGACGCTGAACAAGCTCAAGGTATTTTCAGCAATATCATGCCGTTAGTTGCTTTGTCACCCGCACTGGCTCCGATTATTGGTGCTTTCGTACAAGCACATATGGGCTGGCGTGCAATCTTTGTGGTGCTGACTATCATCGCCGCCATGCTCATACTGATGACCTACCTGTTAGTCCCCGCAGAAGCGAGCACTAAACGTCAGGATATCAGTAGTTCGACCCGTTTTATCGATATTCTGAAAAACCGTAAGTTCCTTGGCAGCGTAGTTATTTTTGGTGCCTGTAGTGGTGCGTTTTTCTCATACTTAACGGTATGGCCAATCGTGATGGAACAGCATGGTTATGCCGCCGCTGAAATTGGCTTAAGCTTTATTCCACAAACCATCATGTTTATCGTCGGTGGCTACGCCAGTAAAATTTTGGTCCGTAAATTGGGGAGCGACTCAGCGCTGAACGTGTTGTTGCTGGTCTTTGGTTCATGTGTCACTGCCATTGTATTAAGCACGGTCGTATTTAAGTTTGACAGTATTTTCCCATTACTGATTGCTTTTTCAATTTTGGCTTCATCGAGTGGCGGTATTTACCCAATCGTGGTGAACAACGCTTTACAACAATTCACTCAAGATGCAACTAAGGCTGCGGGTGTACAGAACTTTTTGCAGTTAAGCCTTTCCTTTGGCGCGTCAAGCATTGTGGCGCTATGGGCTAGTCATGGTGCCATGGCGATTGGTTGGGGTATTTTAATTTGTTCAGTCGGTGTGTTATTGGGCTACTTTTTACAAAAGAGCAATGTCGTGCCAGTGTCTGCTATTGAACCAGCGGCCGAAACTAGCAATCTTGAGTGTGTTTTGGATGACAAATAATCAGGCTGGACAGACTTTAGCCATTTGATTTGTTTTTATCATTTAGGCCTTTACAGGCCTAAATGATCTCAGTAATATGCGCATCAACGGAGGGGTGGCAGAGTGGTTGAATGCACCGGTCTTGAAAACCGGCATAGGTTTATAGCCTATCCAGGGTTCAAATCCCTGCTCCTCCGCCAAATTCGTCGAGAAAGGCCGCTGATATCAGCGGCCTTTTTTGCATCTATTCTTTACTACTATCAACTACTATCAGCCATTCAGGCTATCGGCATCAGAGTTGCTCAACTCTCTACGTTCGCGTCATTATTAGCTGTTGATCTCAAAACGGCTAAACGCCATGACAGCGGCCTATTCGGCAATCACGTGGACTTTCTAACCAAAGCACTAACTTAGCCGCTTTACACTAAGGCACGCTGCTGCGTTAACTTGGTGTCAGCTGGGCAAGTGGTTGTGACCAATCGTTCTAAAATAGCAAGATAAGTTATTTGTGAGCCTTAACTAAACCCCCGATAATCGGCTAACTCTTGTCAGCCGAGGCCCCTATGAAACTCGTTATCATTCTGGTAGCCCTAGCCACTCTTGTAGGCAGTTTAGCTACGTCTGGATTGCTCAGTGCCCTGATCACCTTGCTTGGTTTTATCAGCTTACTGGTGATCCATTTTCGCCCCAAACGTAGCAAGCTTACCTTAGTAAATTGCCCACAAAGAACCCGAGGCGATAGCCAACCAGAGTAATACGGCTAACAACATTGGCCGATAACCCGTTTGCTTCATTTTAGCGACAGTGATACCTGCACCTATTAAAAATAAGCACACTACTAAGGTACGTTTCGCAACCTCAAAAATCAGTTGGTATACCGAGGCGCCTTGTGGCAGCAAGTAACAAAATACCATGGCAACTAAATACCAAATAATGAAATAGGGAACTGAAAATTGTTGGTTTTTACCTTTAAACAACCAGGTACTCACTAATGCTAAGGGAATGATCCACAAGGCTCGCGCGAGTTTAACCGTGGTCGCCGTGACTAAGGCCTCCTCGCCAAAAGAAGAGGCAGCGCCCACCACAGATGAAGTGTCATGAATGGCAATAGCCGCCCACAAACCAAAATCATACTGACTCATCTCTAAGGCATGACCCAGCACGGGGAAAACAAATAGTGCCAAGGCATTAAGAATAAATACACAGGCTAATGCAACCGCCATTTGATCATTCTTTGCATTGATAGCCGGCGCAACCGCTGCGATGGCTGAACCCCCACAAATCGCCGTGCCAGCGCCAATTAAATAGCCAGTCTTAGCATCAATGTTGAGTAATTTGGTTAAGGCAAGCGTTAGCAATAAGGTGGTCACAATAGAGCCGACAATTAACGGCAATCCTTGACTACTGACCTCAATGGCTTGCTGCAGGTTAATCCCAAAACCGAGACCGATAATAGACAAAGATAATAAACGTTTGGTTAAGCGGCCAACATCAATACTGGTTGGCACCCAACCTAAATTCGCCAAGGCAAAACCTAAAATAAGCGCTAACGGTGAGGTCATCACTGGTAATAAACAGCTAAACGCTAATGCAACGAATAACCAAAACTGCCAAGGTCGTTGAGAAAATAGAGCCATGAAAATATTCTGAAAATGGTTGAAGGTATTATTATACCCAGCCACTTTTCTGTGTCACTTAACCTTAGTAACTCAGTATATTATTTTATAACGTTTGATAAAAAAAAGGCGCTAATCCATTAGCGCAAGGGACATGTTGACTAACTAAAATGCTACTGATTTACCTATACGTGTCAGTGGGCTATTTGGACCAAATCTTTTCACTTATTTTCGTACAGTGGCATACACGATTGGGGTCTGTACTGCCGAATGCCAGTATTGTGATACTTTTGTTAACTATGACCGCACTAAGTTTGCCTATGATTGAGCCTTAGATCGTCATTTAATTTGCCCATTTAATAAGGAACTCATCGATGCGAAAATTAACATCGCTTTTGCTAATAGCGCCATTGTTTATTTCAACTGTCATTGCGGCAGAAGTTCCAGCGTTAGCTGGCCATATTGCCGTAGCCAATCGTCAGGCTGGAACGGTTTCAATTATTGATGTCAGCCAAGATCAAGTGATCCGCACCTTGGAGTTAACGGGAGGCGAACTCACTGCTGAACCTATGTATGTGGTTTACAAAGACAATAGATTATATGTCGGTGATCGTGCTAATCATCGTGTGGTGGTTTTTGATAGCTTTGGTTTTAACCAATTAGCATCCATCAGCACTGGCCGCGGAGTGTTTCATATGTGGGCTGCAGCTAACTCGCAAAAGTTGTTAGTTAATAATGATATAGATAACACATTTACCATCATAGATACCAATCAATTAGTCCCAACCATGACGGTTTCGATACCAGATGACTTGGTTGATGCCGGTTTTAAACCTCACGATATTGTGGTCAGTGATGATGGCGAACAATGGTATGTAAGTCTGGTTGATGGTGTGCCTGGCAATGATTATGTGCTTCAATATCAGAATAATAATAATTATCCCTCACTCACTGGTCGATTAGAGGTTGGTGGCGATCCGCATTTATTTCTGTCGCCAGTACGCAGACATGAACTTTGGGTTGCATCCCAAGATGCCAGTTCATTAACTCGAGTTAACCTCAGTCATTTTCGGGCAATACGTACTAAATCAATTGCCAATGCGCATGGCATTTATGGCGTGGGCTCGCGATTATATGTGACCAACATTGCCGATGGTGGTAGCTCCGCATTGAATACGTTAGATGCCCGGCGCTTTCGACTCATCGATAGTGACGATACACCACAACCAGTTCCCCATAATATTTCGGTTACCGACGATGGCCAAAAAATCTATATAACCCATTCAGGATCGACCCAAAATACTGTGTCGGTATTCACGACTCACACTCAGAGAGGTTTACCTGAATACCTCACAGAAATCTCTGTTGGCGCTAATCCTTTCGGCCTTGCGTTTATCCCACATTAACGACAAATCAGGGCAATCGTGCCAATGGTATTATTGCCCTAAGTCAATTTCGTCTACGTCGACCATTGATGGCGGCAACTGATTTAACCTGGTTTGAGATGTCGGTAATTGGTCCGTGTGTAACTCCATATTAGCATCGAAGTACAATAAAATATTGCTAGCCAATGACTGTTGGCAAAAGTCATCTTGTGATAACTGCAATGCCGAAATTCCAGCCCACTGCGCGAATAGACACTCAAAATTGTACAGAGATAGTGGGGCATCTTCCGCAATCGACAACAAGGGATCTGGCGTCATAAACAGTGGTACATGCAGTGAATCTAATGCGGGAGGTCGACGAACGTCATGTTTAAGGGGAATGCTACTGTGAGGGTCTCCCAAACCATGATCAGCAAAAAACATATATTTTCCTTCGTGTTGTAACACAAGCTCTATTAGCTGATGCTGCAACGTATCGGTATATAGCACACTGTTATCGTATTGATCGACCAGTTGACTTGCTGAGCTAAACTGAGCGAAGGCTTGAGGATAACGGTCAGTAAAATTCATGTGTGAACCGTAAAAGTGCAAAATAATGAGCTTAGGCTGATCGGTCGCAGTAATCGCGGCTGATAATTGTGGTAAGAGCACGCCATCATATTGACTCCCACCCAATTCATCCGACGTAAAATACGCGTGGTCGGCTTGTTTAGCCAAACTAGTGATTGAAAAATCCCATTGACCTAATGCGGCTTGATTAGATAACCAAAAGGTTTGATAACCTGCATCTTTAGCCAGATGTATAATCGACTGAGACAGATCAGGCAAACCTTGCCCATGAGTTAACATTGCCGGAATAGCGTTCCAAGTATTCGTTCCTGCTGCATAGGCGTGGCGAATAATATGCAGTTGATCTCGCATCGCCATTAATTTCGGCGTAGTGTCTCTAGAGTAACCATATAGACTCATATTGGCGGCACGTAATGATTCACCGATACCGATGACTAACAGGGTTGGCGCATGAGGCAATCGCTCCACTTGTTGCCAGGTTGATTGCGTATTTACCTGCATCGTTAAAAAGGTCACACTGTCAGACAGTGCAATGACACTGGTTAGCATTGGTAATCGCAGTGATAACTTGTGCAAGGTATATTCCACTTGACTGAACAGCGTGGAGTGTCCTCTTGATGTGCCTTTATTAAGGTAGTCGATATACAACTCATTACGGTACACAGAGGGGAGTTGCAGCAAAGAAGGGATGAATAAATACCCAAAGCCAATAAATACGCTAACAAAGGTCATACGACGGTCGGCGCTAATTGGCATCAGTCCCAGGAAAGCCGTCAAGGCCATGCTTAAGCCCAAAATTCCCATGTATTGGCTGATAAAACTGCCCATTTCTTGCCATGGGGCATTCATCATGCTCATCAAAATACTGACAGATAATGAAGATTGATAACTGAGTTGTAAAAAAAAATTCGCTGCCAATTAACACGGCCAACATCAAGCGTAGTGGCCACCAACGGCGACTGAGCCGTAACAACGCATAACATAGTATTGCTAATCCAACCGAATGAATAAAACCTCGCGTCAAAGACAACGCCAGTTTGTCATGGTTAATCACTAGACTCATGACCAAACACACCAAAAATAAAACAAATTGACTTATATATGCTCTTGATTTCAAATATCACACTCCATTGCATACCTCAAAATCTGCCGCGCTTGGAAGATCGGATAAAATTACCCGAACATTCGCTTGTTCAAACAAGTATCGAATTTGATTCGGATCATTCACGGTAAAAAGTAGGGTAGTAATGTTCGGAAAATGCCATTGAAAGCGGTCAGAATAATTACTGACATCGGTAGAAATGACCGAAAACTGACCCAGTAGGTATTTTGCTTTAATTCTGAACGCGAAATTGGCAAAGGTCAGCATCGACATATCATTGGTTAACGTTAACCAATAGCTGGTGATAAAATCTGCTTTAGTGAATGGGACTAATGCTTCCACCGCGATAGATTCGATAACAAATTGGGATTTTGGTACAAATTGGTATGAAAGCTGTTGCAGACGCTTCAACGCTTGCAACCGTTGTGGGTTGGAGAGTTCACCCAAATTTTTGAAGTCTACCCAATAATAAAGTTGTGTTCCGAATTGTTGCAGCACATTCGCGAGTAATAAATGTGATGCCAAAGTTGACGCAGTCGGTTCATCATGGCTGACGATAAATTGACTATGTTCTGGATCAAAGTAAACATCAAGTTCAATGCCAGCGACGCCGCGTTCAAAAGCGCTAGTAAAAGCAGCCATACTATTTTCTTGATGAACATCATGAGCCCCCCGATGGGCCAAGACCTGCTGACAAAGACTCATTGTTGGACTTTGTTGGGCTTGAAGGCTAAATAAACCATGAACGCCCAATAGTATTACCGCGACGGCAGCGACAGTGGCAACAAATCCCCAACCCACAATCTTAGTCATTAGGCTCAAAGCTCGTCCTCGCTCACAAAGTATCCACCTGCAAAGGTGGATACATGACATTCATCCTTGTGCTTTGACATGCAAGCCATTAAGGTTTAATAGCATACTGACAACTATAGAGCAGTATGTTTTTATCTGCGAATCTCACCCGACAGAGATTGAGCCTGTCGCTGACAAAGTTTGACCCAAACGCCTAATCACGGCATCTTACTTTAGTGTTAACATACACAAACTTGTTAAGCGGTTAACGATTTCTAATTGATTTGATGTCCAGTTTTGTTCCCAGAGCGCATAATCAACTGAGTTAGCTAACAATAATTTAACGCGTTGACATTTGGCGGCCTCAGCACATATCAATGGAGTTCACTTTGCAATCACCTCATATACCAGAAGATGAAGCCTCAAGACTTCACACGCTCAGATCGCTCAATATCTTGGATACGGCCAATGATGAACGATTCGATCGCGTGACACGTATGGCTAAACGTCTGTTTACTGTGCCGATTGCCTTAGTTAGCTTGATTGACGAGCAAAGGCAGTGGTTTAAGTCGTCCATTGGCTTGCAAGTCAAAGAAACCGACCGTGATATTTCATTCTGTGGTCATGCCATTTTAGGTAAAGAACTGTTTGTGGTTCATGACGCCCGCGTCGACCCGCGTTTTTGTGATAACCCTCTAGTCATTGGCGCACCCCACATTCGATTTTATGCCGGCTGCCCACTGAAATTAGCGGATGGCACAATTTTAGGGACCCTGTGTATTATCGATACTCAGCCAAGGTTGTTTGATGACGATGATCGCCAAGCCATGATCGATCTTGCCGTATTAGTTGAACTTGAGCTGCAAGCAATGCATTTAGCAACGATCGATGAATTAACCCAAATTCCTAATCGTCGGGGCTTTAGTGCAATAGCCCAGCAAAGTATAAACGTTTGCTCGCGACAACAGATTTCAGCATGCCTAGCATTCATTGATCTCGACAAATTCAAAGCGATTAATGACACCTATGGACATGCAGAAGGGGATAATGTTCTCACCCTTTTTGCCCAAGAACTACAAGCCACCTGTCGTTCCAGTGACATTGTCGCTCGTCTTAGTGGTGATGAGTTTGTCATCTTATTTACCAATACCACACTCGAAGAAGCGCATTTCATTATGAATCGGTTGCAGCATAACCTTCATCAAGTCTGTCAAGAGACAAAGCGGCCATATCAACTGTATTTTTCCTGTGGGCTGGTCCGCTTAGATGGTCAGCAGCCCCAATCCATCGACGAATTATTACGTGCTGGCGATGCACTGATGTACCAACAAAAGCAGCAACGAAAATCAGCTCCTCACCATTAGCACACGCGTTGAGGTCCTCTTACAGACGCCTAAGTACGCTACACGATAATACTTAGTCTGAATTACGCAAGTTGTGATGTCGGCACGAATACAAACCATACTAACATAAGGGCGTCGTTGACCTGCTCTATGATGCTCACTCTACTAACTAGTGAGATAATCATATGATAAATCGAGGCAACATTAACTCTATAGGTGGGATGGAATTTGCAACCTTCAGGCTCAAACTAGGAAAACGATGCAGAGCTAATCGCCTTATCCAAGCGTGTTGAATCAGTGTTTCTTTGTCAACAATCTGAACTGTTCTGTCATTTTCTGGTGCGAGGTGCTAATGGCCTCTATGCAGATGGGGCATTTGCGAGTACACAAGCCATGGCTGAGGAGTATTGCCAGCGGTGGTTAACGCATGAAACTTCGTTAGCATACTTACAGCTTATTGATCCTGCTTCAGTCGCTAGGGAAATTTTACCAAACTGATCCCGCCGCTACGATAAGAAACCGACCTCACAGCGAATTTATCTAATGTGATAGCGAGCCAACCCAAACCTGATGCTCAATACCTTATGCCTTTCCATTACCGATGAATACCTAGCGGCTTTATCTCAAAAAAACGGCCTGCAAAGCAGGCCGTAAAGAGTCATTGCTTAGCAATATTATTGACAACTACCATTTGAGCTATAGGTAAATTTGACAATCGTATCGTCCCAACTCGGTAAAAATATATCGTCACACTGAATTTCACCATGACCTGCGGCTATGATACGAGCACGACACTCATTAGCTTGCCAAATATTGCGATTACTTTTATCAAATTGATAAAAAACCGTATAAGTATTGCCACCACTGACATTCCCTAAGTAATTCCACTGATTTTCAGTGGGATAAATATAACCTGTTTGATTGGCACCATTTTTCTTGAATATAAACCGTTGACCATCTAACGCATGGCGAATGTGGTCAACTCTAACATTCAATCCTGGGGCAAATGACAAGCCATTCCCGGAAACCGTCATGCACTGCTGAGGCGCGGGATCATTATCAGTAATCGTTACCACATTAGAGATTGAACCATTAGTGTTAGCACCGGCATCAACTCTGAACGTGAAAGTCTCCGTACCCTCGTAGCTAGTATCATTGACCGTTGGAATATCGACGTGCTGAACCGTGTCTCCAGCCGCAATGGTCAATTCTTGATCGGTAAATGTAAAATCTGCGCTGGTGGCACTGCCAGCAACCGCACTGACATTGACGGTTGCGTCCACATCTAACGCTTGATCAAGATGAATCACAAACTGTGCCGTTTGACCTTCTGTTACATTCGCACGAATCACCTCCACAGTAAAAGCTGAAGTAGGTACAGGGTCATTATCCTCAATGGTCACAGGTAAGCTATGAGAGCCTGAGGTGTTTATTGCTGCAGCCACATTGAGTGTAAATGATTCAGTTTGTTCATAGTCAGAATCATCAAAGGTTGGGATCTCAATATCAGCAGTTAAGTAACCCGCAGGGACCACCAGTTCATACGTTGCCAGTTGATAATCCTCTGTATCTGCCGTACCAGCAATCGCCGTCACAGTGACACTCGCATCAACGGCTAACTCTTCATCAAGCGTGACTTCAAATACCGCAGTTTCCCCTTCGGTAACAGTATCAACTACCGGTGCTAAAGAGAAACCAACATGAATGGGGTCGGGCGAACATTGAGGTGAAGTATCGATAATGCTAATTTGATCTCTAAAGTAGTCTGTGCCTTGGCCGACAATCCAAGAAGCAAAAGAGAAGGTTTCATTACAATCGACAATATCGTCTTGTAACGCTTGATACCGTACCGTCAACTCACTGATACCTTCAGGCAGATTCAATACTTTGAAGTCGAGTAAATCGAGTTCGAAATAATAATCTTGATGATCATTTGCATAAGAAACAAAAACTTCTTGATTGATATCCTGAGCTTTTTTGGCAGATTCATTGATGAATTGAATATGCATTGGGGTATTTCTGTCGGTTGTGCGGATCAATTCTATCTTGGTTTCAGTGAAATCACCTTCGTTCATCGATGGGATTAAGGTCATCATGTCTGCGATGTATTGGCCATCTAACGTCGGATCATTGTCTCGATCAACAATGGGCGTGACGATGGAGCCAAGGTCAGTTTGATCGGTCGTCATCCAAGCTTGGAACTCAATACTTTCACCAGGGTCTCGACCATCCACCAAGGTCAACACTCTAAAGGTAACGGCATTGACGCCCTGAGGCACTTGAATCACACCGGAAGGATTCGTGTCATACACTCTAGGCCAAGTGATGCCACCGTCATAACTGACAGCTAATAGGCTACTAAAGTCCACTTTAACCTTGGTGCCATTCGCAACAAATCCCAGATTTAAAGGTTGAACTGACGGGGTTGGGCCGGTGAATGTCACGGTATAATCGACCACATCGCCTTCATCGACTTGGTTTTTGTCCGCTGTAATTGTGTCTACAGTAACCTCCGTCGGCATATCGCAGGCACTGGTATCAAGAGCTAAATCATTTAAACGCGCGTTAACCTTTCCAAGAAAACGTTTCGTATTCGTGGCTAAATCATATTCAAACAATTTAGATTTTTGGCCCATGGCTTTTGATAGGATAAGTTTACCATCACCACCAAATTCAGCACCGTTAACGTGGGTAATCTTATGCTTACCAATATTGGTGACTGTTAATGTAGTTAAATCAACTTTAAAGATCCTTTTTTTGCTGACGAAGTACATGTCGTCACCCACGAAGGCAATGTCGCCCATTTTGCTGTCAACATTGAAAGGGAAACCAGAAAGAGTACCCACGAAGGTCGCTTCAGCAGTATTTAAATCATAAGTAAACAACTTTTTACCACTAGAGCCGTACAGGGTCTGGCCATCAGGTGAGAAGGTTAACCTGTAACTGTGTTGCGTATTACCAACAACATGGTGACTATCATCTGAGAGGTCAACATACACTAATTGGCTGTTGCCATAGACAGGACGCGTTACATAATAGAGCCTGTTTTGTAATGGATTGTAGGCTAATGCGGCAGAGGTTCCTACCGTATCGGCTTGACTATCAACACTTGTTAATGATTGATTCAGCTTAAATAATTTTGGCGCACCCTTGTTATTCACGCCATACATATCCCCTAGACACGTTTGGGTATCAAAAGCGTAAGCAGAAGGCGTGAGTAGAAGAGCAGATACGAGGGTACCTAACCATACTTTTTTCATCTTGCAGTTTCCCGAGCAGTTTAATAAGTTGGCATAGCTAGCTAAATGCTGCCATACAAAAAATCAACCACTAGTAGCCGTGTGACGACTCAAGTTACCTAATGGTTAATATGCACTAATCCATCAGGTCAAGACGATTCCATTCTTGAAAGAGCAGGGCGAACAACTGTAACGCCGCCTTACAAATGTTACGACATGTTACTTACTCGTTAATTTATAGTCAATCAACCATCGTTGATATTTTGTCAGTTTAATTCAAAAAAGCTCTAAACATGTCGCTGCTTAGTATTTGTTGGGATATGGTCGTGGCTACGCTAATCGTTTACCGAATTCGCTGGGTAAAGCGGCAACAATCCCAGCAACAACCAACGAACCAAACAATAAACAATGGAGCGACTGAGGTAGATGCTGCGATAGTTCGCACTTATTCTGTGAAGCCTCAAAACGAGCGCGCTACGCAGAGCGATACGATGACTCTAGAGTTTCAGAGCTCTGAGTTGGCCAATTCGGCATGTATTTCACTGTGCGCAATAGTGATTCTTCATACGATTTATCATCGCTGACTCTGGGGCGACTGTAGGAAGAAGTGATATCCAACTCATCGATTTTTGCCTTGAACGTCTGCGATGATAGTGATTTGAATTTTTTGACACACAACGCGGGATCGATCCAGAGTTAAAGTGCTAATTACAATCTTCAGTTTTAGTGGGTAGAGTTCTCACACACCCTATTTAACATAATATACATTGTGCGCAATTATATGTACGTATAGTTATAGCGACGAGAAGCCAAGATTACGATCGCTCATAGTAAGCTTTTCTCGACGTTTAGGCTTTAACCTTAGTGGCTTGTCGTAAACACAGTTCAAACGCATAGTGACTAGCGTTGATATGTTAACAGTGCCAACAGCTTTATCTAACACAAGGTTGGCAGCTTTATCTAACCAACCTTGGTTGATACGGCTTTGCTTGATGCTGTTATAGTCAGTATTGTTTTAGTTGATATTCTTTTCGTTGTTCCAACTATCCTTGATGCCGCTGGGCTTCGGGGTGTCATGGTTCATTTCGTTCAATAGGCAGCACTTAATAGACTGCGCTTAATTAGCAAATCTGATTGCACAGCTCATATAATTGCGCATCGCCAACCGCTCTTATTCAATGGTTAGCTAATCGTGGCTAATTTCATAGCTAAGTCATAGCTAAGTTCATCGCTTGATTGCATAAATTGAATGATCACCATAATCCGGCGATTGACACAGGTTAACCATGGATGGCGTTTAACAGTTTAGGCGCATTGAAGTTATGATGACTTGCGCCCAATCTTGCTTCACTGGGAATGATTCGTGGGTCATTACGTTTGTTACGCCCACATGGATAGCTTGTATGGGCTTATGGCTCAATCCAGTGGCACTAGCATTGCCATTGAGTGATATGCCACAAGATTTTAAACACTAAGTATCAATATTTTAGGTAAAGGCTAGCGAATCCATCGTGTCGTGATAGCTATAGGTAACAGCCACTGTCGCTGAAGCTTGCTCGCTTAACCTTGCCTAGGTAACAATCAGATCCGCGCGATGGCTAATCTGTGGGAGTTTACCTTGATATCATCAGGTGAGCTCCAATGCCGATAAATAGCATTATCGGCATTGGAACTCAGGAGTTCATTGGCCGGCCAACTCAATAATGGCGATTAATGTGTGTGGCTAGCATCAATGAATGCCAAATGATCTACGGGTTTATTTGCGGCACTCTGATGACGTTCAACTGAGCTGGTGTGCAGATATTGGCTGGTCGTGTCTATGCTTTCATGGCCGGCATCAGCCTGGACATGAGATAATGGCCGTTGGTTTAAGTTGATGTCATGGGTAATACCAGTATGGCGAATACTATGGGCTGACATCTGCCCTATTTCGAGCGCGTCTTGCTCTAAACCATCATCAAACGCCAACCGCGCAGCTTGTGTGATAATTGAGGCAATCTCTTCCCGTACTTGGCGAATACCAAGATTGGCATTCAGTAATCCCGCGTCCCTCCCCCTTAGCGCGGCCCGATGACGCACAAATAAAGGGTGTTGATCTTGTGATGTTGGTAGATCACTTAACCCTAAATAACGCCGATAACGGGTCAATGCCTGCAATAACGCTTTTGAAACAGCAATGGTTCGCTTTTTGCCCCCCTTACTCAGTGGCACATGAAAACGCCAAATACCGGTTTGACGCTGACGTTGGAATTGACTCATCACTGGCGCAAAGCCTGCCCTAGCTGATATTTCTGAGACCCGCAAATAACAGCTGTAGAGTAACACCACCATAAACAAAGTCCGCTCTCCCGTCGCGGGATCTTGTGTGGCCGCGGCATTGGCTGCCGTCATAACATACGACCATTGTAATTCAGTAAATGCCTGTAATTGCTCATCTTCTTGCCACTTCATTGTCGGTTTACGAGCAAAGCGACTGTGATTCAACCAAATTTGAGCTGGATTGCGCTCGCTCGCCTCTTCGCCCAATAGATAGGTATAAAATGATGATAAAATAGCGATTTTGGTTTTGAGTGCGTTGTCACTCAATTGATAAGTTTGTTGGATGCCTTGAATTAATTTGGCCACAAATGGTCGCCATAACGGGTTAGGAAAACGCTCCCCGCTGGCTTTATCTTGCTTAAATTGAGCGAGGGTCACCGCCCCAATCACGGCAGCAGGTGGTGATTGGCAATAACTGACATAAAGGCCGATATCACGCCGGCTAAAGTCTAAAGGAGAGGCTTGGTGAACATCGAAACACCAATGCAAAAAGCAGGTCAATTCACTCCGGTAGGCCTTAAAGTTATTTTCATGATTGAGTTGTTCACTCAACCAATCATGAGCGTGTTCATACACTAACAGGGCATCATCGATGGCGGTTAAACTGAGACGAGTCAGGTGAGCATTGACATGGCAATTACCCACCATAAAGAATTGTGCCGTTTCAAATAATGGCATTACTGGAGGATAAGTCATTGAAAGCCCCAAAATTACTATTATACCTCATCCTTCATTGGTAACGACGTATTTGTATCATTGAGATGACTTTTCCTCATCTGTTACCGTGGATGACACAGGCTTTAGTGCATCGCATACTAGCGCATGACGGCAGGTTTCAAGACACAAGTGCCACAGTTGCTGTTTGGTATGACTATCTAATGCATTGAGTTCAGCGACACATAAGTGCCCTTCCGACAATAGTCGCTTAAGCGTGTTGATTGATAAATTGACATTAAGTCCTGACAATCCTATTTCGCGTTCCCTAGTGATTAACATGGCTTTCATCTGTACTTCCTTAACGAAAACATCTCGACCACCAAATGATAATAAATATCATTTGCAATAACAACTGAAATGAGTGGATATTGCGCCCCCACCACTCACGAATGAACTACACTATGCAAAGGATGATTCATTGTAAAAGGACTTGTAGCTATGCCATTTCAGTTAGCCCAAAAAACTCCTCTCTTTTTACGACGCCGAATTAACCAGTTAGAAGATGCCCCTGTAAAGTGGAAAATCTTAGTGGTCGATGACGAGCCAGATGTCCATACGGTCACCAAATTAGCCTTGTCGCGCTTTAAGCTTGACGAAAAAGGCATTGATTTTATCAATGCCTACACCAGTGAACAGGCAAAAGAAATATTGAGTATTCATAAAGATATTGCGATAGCGTTTATTGATGTCGTGATGGAGAGCGATCATGCCGGACTAGAGCTTATTCGTTGGATCCGAGAAAGTCTGGGTAACAAACAAATCCGCTTAATTTTAAGAACCGGGCAGCCTGGGCAAGCGCCTGAAGAAGAAGTCATTGTTAATTATGATATTAATGATTACAAGGCTAAAGCCGAGCTCGACTCTCGAAAATTAACGACCTGTGTTTTCTCGGCACTGCGCTCCTACCGCGACATACTTGAAATCGACTGTGCAAGAAGACAACAGCAAGCCCACCGCCAAGGATTAGAACGGGTTATTAGTTCGACTTCAGGCCTGTACGAGCTCAAATCCATCCAAAAATTTACCGATGGATTACTCCACCAATTAGCCACCTTGTTAGAGCTAGACAGTGAAACGATATTGCTCAGTAGCAACGCCTTAGATGCCGTTTGTAGTGAGGATCATCAACTCACACCTCTGGCGGGTACTGGTCGCTTTCGTGATGTCAGTCAATTAACTATTCCTAAAGACATCGAACAATATTTGCAGCAAGCCTTAACCGAAAAACGTTGTATTTATGGGGAAGATTATTTTGTGGGCTATTTCCCAACCCAAACAGGTCCGGTTAACTTATTTTACCTCGACTCGATGAGTTCAATCACGGATGATGACAAGCGCTTAATCGATTTGTTTGCCTTAAACGTCGGCATTGCTTTTGATAATTTACTAGTGAATAAAGAGTTAGAGCATACTCAAACCGAACTTATACTACATCTCGGGGATTTAATTGAGCGCCGTGATCCTCAGGCCTCTGGCCATGTTAATCGAGTCGCGCAATCGAGTTATTTATTGGCAAAAATTGTCGGCCTGCCAGAATCAGAGGCTATATTATTGAGGCAAGCCGCCCCGCTGCATGATATTGGTAAACTGCTTATTCCTGAGGCGATTTTATTGAAAGCAGATAAGTTGGATGAAGCACAATGGCAAACCATGCAGCAACATGCGCAAATTGGCTATGAGTTGTTATCCCACTCGGACAAACCCATGTTGAAGATCGCCGCGCTCTTAGCGCAACAACATCATGAAAAATATGATGGTAGTGGTTACCCTCAAGGAATCTCCGGCAATAATATTCACATATTTGCCAGAATTCTCGCCCTCGCGGATGTATTTGATTCATTGCGTCATGATAGTTGCTATAAAAAGGCATGGCAGTTTGAAGATATTATCAAGCATATCCGCAAAAACAGTGGCAAGCACTTCGACCCATTACTGGTGAGTGCATTCATTGAAAACATTGAACTGTTCACCAAAGTCAACACAGAAACGAGTCAGTTCTAGGGGCGATTATCCGCTTTAAAATCGAAATGATAATCGGGGATAAGCGGTTCCCCATTAAGCGATAATCGCCAAACCATATAACCGCTACTACAACTGCCATAGGTAAACGTGGCTTTGTAGGTATTTTCACCTACCTCAGTGAAAAACACCGGGATAGTTCCCATAAACATATCTCTTCCAGCCAGAGAGGCCTGTAAACCTTCCAGTGATACCGATGACTTAAGAATTGCTGTTAAGCTTTGATCACTGGGCGCATGTGGTGGGCTCAGAGTTAAACTCATGTGCTGGCCATCAAACGTACGTTCACAAGCTCCCTTGTTAAAATCGCACAACATCTCACCCGTATCAATAACACTCGCATCAATAACCGAGTCTGGACTACATGCCATCAGACTTATCAAAGCAAGTGAAACGCTGATAAATCTACGATTAATTAACATAAGTTCAAGTTTTAACCTTTGACTGCAAATTTGTAACATTCTATGGCTTAATTTGACCAAGATCAAAGTTTTAGGGCCTTCTTGAGTATCTTTTTTGATGTAGCTCAAGTATTATTTACTTGCCGTGATCTTATGCGCTAGTAATCCGGCAAGTTTAGTGACAAAAATGCAGCTTTCGATTCGATTTCTGGATTTTATCGCTATTTTAACAGGTGAGTTTTAACCTCACTTTAGAACCATGTAAAAAGTAATAAGCAGTGGAAGCATAATAATGAATCATTCCCAGCCGTTAACAGGCGCTGATTACAATTACACCGTTGTCCGCCAATTTGCATTAACCACAGTGATGTGGGGCATTATTGGTATGGCAGTCGGTGTGTTGATTGCGGCACAGTTGATCTGGCCTCAGCTGAACTTTGATACCGCTTGGTTAACGTATAGTCGCTTGCGACCATTACACACCAATGCAGTGATCTTTGCGTTCGGTACTTCAGCCCTTTTCGCCACGTCCTACTACGTAGTACAACGTACTTGTCAAACCAAACTGTTTGCACCTAAATTAGCGGCATTCTCATTTTGGGGTTGGCAAGCCATCATTTTATCAGCGGTCTTTACCTTGCCGTTAGGCATTACTAGCGGTAAAGAATACGCGGAATTAGAATGGCCAATCGATATTGCCATAACTATCGTGTGGGTCGCTTATGCGGTGGTCTTCTTTGGTACGATAGTAAAACGCAGAACCTCCCACATTTACGTGGCGAACTGGTTCTTCGGTGCGTTTATCATTACCGTTGCTGTCCTGCACATTGTTAACTCAATGGCGGTACCTGTCAGCTTATGGAAATCTTACTCACTTTACGGTGGTGCGGTTGATGCCATGGTACAGTGGTGGTATGGCCATAACGCCGTTGGTTTCTTACTGACGGCAGGCTTCCTTGGTATGATGTACTACTTTGTGCCTAAGCAAGCCGGTCGCCCTGTCTATTCATACCGCTTATCTATCGTCCATTTCTGGGCATTGATTGCACTGTATATTTGGGCTGGTCCGCACCACTTACATTATACCGCCTTGCCCGACTGGACTCAGTCTTTAGGTATGGTGATGTCTTTGATCTTATTCGCACCGTCTTGGGGTGGTATGATCAACGGTATCATGACGTTATCAGGCGCATGGCATAAGTTAAGAACCGATCCTGTATTGCGTTTCTTAGTGGTCTCCTTATCGTTCTATGGCATGTCGACTTTCGAAGGCCCAATGATGGCCATTAAGACAGTTAACGCCTTATCCCATTACACCGACTGGACCGTAGGTCACGTGCATTCAGGTGCGCTGGGTTGGGTTGCCATGGTGTCTATTGGTTCTCTGTATCACCTTATCCCAGTACTTTATGGCCATGGCCGTATGTATTCTACCTCGTTGGTTAATGTCCATTTCTGGTTAGCGACGGTAGGTACTGTCTTGTATATCGTCTCTATGTGGATTTCTGGTGTGATGCAAGGTCTGATGTGGCGTGCAGTTAACTCTGATGGCACCCTGACCTACAGCTTCGTTGAAAGCTTAGAGGCCTCATATCCATTCTACTTCGTACGTTTCTTAGGTGGCTGTTTCTTCGTCACTGGTATGCTGATCATGGCATATAACGTATTCCGTACCGTTAAAGCTGAAAAAGACTCTCTGCCTGAGTTGTCTGAAGCTAAAGCTGTTTAAGGAGCCGGAACGATGAAGTTTAATCATGAAATGATTGAAAAGAATATCGGCTTACTGGGTATTCTCACGGTGTTAGTGATCAGTATTGGTGGTTTGGTACAAATCACTCCCCTACTGTTCCAAAAAGACACCACAGAGCCGGTGGCTGGTTTACGTCCTTATTCGGCCCTAGAACTCGAAGGCCGTGATATTTACATCCGCGAAGGTTGTTACAATTGTCACAGCCAGATGATCCGTCCTTTACGTGCTGAAACTGAACGTTATGGCCACTATTCTGTGGCTGGTGAATCCGTCTGGGATCACCCGTTCCAGTGGGGTTCTAAGCGTACAGGTCCCGATCTCGCTCGTGTTGGCGGTCGTTACAGCGATAAGTGGCACGAAGTGCACCTGATCGATCCTCGCATCGTGGTACCTCAATCTAATATGCCAGGCTTCCCTTGGCTGATGGATAACGTACTCACCGGTGAAAAAACAGCAGCTAAAATGGAAATCTTCCGTGGTTTTGGTGTGCCATACACTGATGAAGATATTGCCGGAGCTCAAGCTGCCGTTGAGGGTAAAACTGAAATGCAAGCCATGATTGCTTACTTGCAATCACTGGGACACGCACTCAAATAAGGAGGCAACTATATGGATTACGGCACATTACAGGGCGTTATCACCATAGTTGTAATGCTGACCTTCGTCGGTATATTTGCTTGGGCTTATAGCTCGCGTCAAAAGAAGAATTTCGATGACGCAGCTAATCTGGTTTTCACTGATGATGAGATCCAGAAAATGAAGGACTCAGGAGAGCAAAAATAATGAGTAGCTTCTGGAGCGTATGGATTACCGTGCTCACCCTTATCGTCATCGCTGGCTGTGTATTTTTATTGCGTGCATGCTCTAAAAATACCACTGGGGTAGATGAAGGAGAGTCAATGGGCCACAGCTTTGACGGGATTGAAGAAATCAACAATCCTCTGCCAAAGTGGTGGAGTTACATGTTCTATATCACTATCGTGTTTGGCTTAGTGTATTTAGCGCTTTACCCCGGTTTAGGTAACTATAAAGGTTTACTTGGCTGGACTAGTTCGAACCAAGGTATTGGTACTGAACAAGGGATTAAAGCCGAGTCTTTGCAAGCCGTTGAAGCCGCAAAAGCTAATGGTATGTTGGTGCAATACGACCGTGAGGTCGCCAGTGCCGATGCCAAATTTGGCCCTATCTTCAGTGCGTTCGCTAACACGCCATTGGAAGAGTTAGTGAAAAATGAAGAGGCATTAAAAGTCGGCGGTCGTCTGTACTTACAAAACTGTGCTCAGTGTCATGGTTCAGATGCTCGTGGGAGCAAAGGCTTCCCTAACTTAACTGATAATGCTTGGCTGTACGGCGGTGATTTGGCCACGATCAAGACGACCTTGCTCAATGGTCGTAACGGTATGATGCCACCTAAAGGCGGCTTACCGATTGATGACAGCGAAGTCTCTGGTTTGGTGGAGTACGTCGTGTCGTTGTCAGGCCGACCTCATAAAGCTGAATTAGCCGCTCAAGGCCAAGCCAGTTGGATGAAAGGTTGTTTTGCCTGTCATGGTATGGATGGTACCGGTAACAAGTTTGTCGGAGCCCCTAACCTGACCGATGAAATATGGTTATACGGTGGCAGTCGTGGCGCGATTGACGAAAGTATCGTCTTAGGTCGTCATGGTGTGATGCCAGCGTGGAAAGACATTTTAGGTGAAGATAAGGTGCATGTAATTGCCGCTTATGTTTACAGCTTGTCCAATCAGTAAATAACCGTTAAATCAATGGGCTCCGATTGACATCGGGGCCCTTTTTTTTCAGTGATAACTCACGATTTAATGGTAAAATAGCAAAAACAATAAATAGGTATAGTCATGAGTACACAACTCGCCTGGTATAAGCAGTTCTGGCCCTGGTTTCTCATCTTATTGCCTGGCACAGTCGTCGTTGCCAGCTTTATCACCATGAAAATTGCCCTCGATAATGCAGATTCACTGGTAGCTGAGGATTACTATAAAGCCGGCAAAGCCATTAATATGGATTTAGGCAAAATCAAATATGCTAAACAAATTGGCATGCAATTCACCCTCAATGTTAATGACAACGAATTAATCATCACTCAGCAAGGTGGTCCTGAATATCAGGCGGCGCTGAATGTGCGTTTTTATCATCCCACACTTGAAGACCGTGATATGCAGTTAATGGCAACCAGTGATGCTAATGGTGCCTATCGATTCACCATGGATACTAATCCTTCCGGTGCGTGGGAAGTGCGACTCGAAGGCTTTGACGCCAAATGGCGTATCCAAAAACGCCTCGATTTACGCAATAATGGTGAGTATTGGTTGAACTAATATATGTCAACAACTCCTTGTTTTCACTGCCATGAACCGGTTGTTCAAGGCAGTCTTTTCACTGTTATTATCCAAGGCCAACCTCAGGCCATGTGTTGTCCCGGCTGCGCCGCGGTGGCAGAAGCCATTATCCAGGCTGGATTGACTAACTATTACCAATATCGCACTGAGCCTGGTAGCAGTCAGCAAGGGTTAGTGCCTGAGCAACTCAATCAATTTAGCGCCTACGATTTATCGGAAGTTCAACAAGATTTTGTCACTCAAGAGCAAGATCTTAGCCGAATATCCTTATCGCTCGATGGCATCACCTGTGCCGCTTGTGCTTGGCTCATTGAGCACAAGGTCAGTTCGTTAGCCGGCATCCGACGAATTTCAGTTAATAGCACCACCCAAAGAGCGCTGATATTTTACGAGCCCGATAGCATCACTATCAGTGCCATCCTCAATGAAATTAGTCGCATCGGCTATCAAGCGGCGCCTTTCACGCTCGAAGTGCAAGAGTTAAAAAGCCAACGCCAAGGCAAACAATTCCTACTTAGGCTTGGCTTAGCTGGCTTTGCGACCATGCAAGTCATGATGTTTGCATTGGCCTTGTATTCAGGCTTTTTTAGCGATCTGGAACTGGAATTTCGAAATTATTTTCGTTGGGTTAGCTTAATATTTTCGGCGCCAGTGGTGTTTTATTCAGCCGCCCCTTTTTATTTCAGTGCACTTCGCTCCTTGCTTAGCGGTCGGGTCAATATGGACGTTTCGGTGTCCATCGCCATTGGTGGGGCTTACATCGCCAGTGTCATCGCCACGATTAATGGCAACGGTGAAGTCTATTTCGAATCGGTCACCATGTTCACTTTCTTCCTGTTATTAGGCAGATATTTCGAGCAAAAAGCCTTACAGACGGCCTCCATCAGTGCCAGCAATTTACAAAAGGTCATTCCCCTCACCGCACGCCTAGTATTAGTCGATGGCTATCGCGACATTGCCGCCAAACAACTGGCCATTGGCGATGTAATCCAAGTGTTACCTGGTGATAGTATTGCCGCCGACGGTGATATCATAAAAGGCCAATCTAGCTGTAATGAGTCGATGTTAACGGGCGAACAGACGCCGATGCTCAAGCAAGTGGGTGATCCTGTTTTTGCGGGTAGTATCAATCTTGATCAAACGCTTGAAGTCAGAGTCACCGCGTTAGGCGCGGATCAATTGGTGTCGAAAATTATTTTACTGCAAGAAGCGGCGTCTCACACTAAGCCCAAAATCGCGGAATTAGCCAATCGTCTCTCGGGTATTTTCTCTACCATTATCATCCTAATTGCGACTTTAACCTATATCGCGTGGATGTGGTTAGACCCGAGCGATGCCTTCTGGGTGACCTTATCGGTCTTGGTGGCCACCTGCCCTTGCGCTTTGGCATTAGCTACCCCTACCGCTGTCACTTGCACCACAGGTCAACTGACTAAAATGGGGATCATAGTCCGACGGGCCAGCGTGTTTGAAGCCATGCCACGCTTAACCCATGTGGTATTTGATAAAACAGGCACCCTAACTTGCGGTAACCTTAGCCTACGCCAATGCCAGCTCGCTCCCACGTCCGATGAGCCATCGTTATTGAATTTAATTGCCAATATTGAACAAGGTTCGCTCCATCCCATAGCCAATGCCTGTCGCAGTTATTTGCGGCAAAAATTAGACTTACACGCCGTGCGCCAGCATGTCGGTAAAGGGCTTACTGCCGATTATCAAGGACACAGTTATCGTGTAGGTCACTATTCATTTGCTTGTGATCAAGCGCAATTGCCTGACTGGTATATCGAGCCGCCTGCCAATCCGCTTGAACAGCAGGTCTGGTTAAGCTGTGATCAGCAACCGTTAGCATGCTTGGTGTTCACTGATGAGCTAAGACAAGATGCGCACACCACGGTCAGTCAATTATTCGCTAAGGGTATCAAGGTCAGCATTGCCAGTGGTGATCATTCCGAGCAAGTCGAAGCATTAGCGCATCAACTCGGCATTGATACTGTGCATAGTGCGTTATTGCCTGAAGATAAACTCAAGCTTATCCACTCGCTGCAAGCACAAGGTGAATGTGTTGCCATGTTCGGCGATGGCATTAATGACGCCCCGGTATTGGCTGCCGCCAATTTATCGGTAGCCATGGGCAGTGGCAGTGCCATTGCCAAAAACAGTGCCGATATGATTTTACTTGGTGATCACCTTTCGCGTTTTGTCGCGGCACTTTCTTTGTCCAAGGCCACATCTCGGATTATTTATCAGAATTTATACTGGGCATTAGGATACAATCTACTCATTATTCCTTTGGCAGTCACAGGTCAGGTATACCCCTATATTGCAGCATTAGGTATGTCTCTGAGTTCATTAATTGTGGTGTCTAATAGCTTGCGTTTACTAAGGATGCGTCCATGAGCATTATTTACGTGTTAATTCCCATCGCCATGATTTTCGTTGCCATCGCGGTTGCGGTGTTTTTTTGGGCGGTAAAAAGTGATCAGTTTGATGACCTTGAGCGCCAAAGCATGTCGATATTGTTTGATGATGAGCCCAAGCAAGCAGCACCAGAGCCCGACGCCCCTAAGATAAAGGACACTCAACCTTAATGGATTTAAGTCTTACTGCCGCCATCCTTGTCGGTTTAATGGGCGCGGGTCATTGTTTTGGCATGTGTGGCGGTTTAGTGGGGGCGTTTTCCAGTCATATCCCTTCGCGCCGTGCTGAGCCATTGCTGGTGACTCAACTCAAATTCCAATTGGCTTATAATGGTGGTCGGCTTATTTCGTACGCTGCTGCAGGAGCCATCGCCGCTGGGCTCGGTCAAGGCTTAGGTCAACTCATTGCAGTGGATGATTACTTAGTCTATTTACGACTCCTGGCTGGAATGATGATGATCTTAACGGGTTTGTATATTGCGCGCTGGTTTTCCGGATTATTAGTTATTGAAGCTGGTGGCAAGCGACTATGGCGATATATACAACCGATAGGACAGCGGATTTTACCCTTAGACACCTTGCCAAAGGCCACCATGGCAGGCATGGTATGGGGCTGGTTACCTTGTGGTTTAGTTTATAGTATGTTGACTTGGGCGATTGCCTCTGGCGATGTCGCTCAAGGTGCACTGACCATGTTAGCTTTTGGTCTGGGCACCCTACCGGCCCTATTTTTTACTGGTGTAGCCACCCAACGCCTCGCTCGTTGGTTACAAAACCAATCTGTAAAAACGATCTCAGGTCTGTTATTAATCGGCTTTGGCGTGCAAACCTGGTACGTGGCCTATCAACAATTGTCCTTATGAAATGTACGCGACTAGCTCAGCTAGACTTAATGGTTTACCATAATGGCGTCCGCCAAGATTGAGAGTAAGTATGAGTGTAGAACCGAACAAACATCGTCGTATGGCTAACCCTAACTGTGCAATTCATTGTCATGATTGCAGCATGGGTACCCTATGTATTCCTTTTACGCTGAATAACAATGAACTTGATCAACTGGACAATATCATAGAGCGTAAAAAACCAGTTCAAAAAGGCGAACAAATTTTTAAGTCTGGTGATGCGCTAAAGTCTTTATTTGCTATTCGCTCAGGAACAGTCAAAAGCTTTACGATTACCGAACAAGGTGATGAACAAATCACTGGCTTTCACTTAGCCGGTGATGTCATCGGCTTTGATGGCATTAACAGCCAGCTACATCAAAGTTTTGCTCAGGCACTCGAAACCTCAATGGTGTGTGAGATCCCTTATGCGACTTTAGATGAGTTGTCAGGCACCATGCCGAAATTACGTCAGCAGATCATGCGGTTGATGAGTCATGAAATCATTAGTGATCAAGACATGATTTTATTGCTGAGTAAAAAGAACGCCGAAGAAAGATTAGCAGCCTTTATCAGTAATTTGGCGCGTCGTTTTGCTAGCCGAGGTTTTTCGCCAAAAGAGTTTAGATTAACCATGACTCGTGGTGATATTGGTAATTATCTTGGCCTCACGGTGGAAACTATTAGCCGATTATTAGGCCGTTTTCAAAAAGCCGGATTAATTGAAGTTAAAGGAAAATATATTACTATCCTCGACTTTAATCAGCTGGCACAATTGGCTGGTAACGCTAGAATGGTTCGCTAACTTGCTAAGTGATAGGCACTGGGGCGGGCCGTAATCATTAGGTTAACTTAACCTATAAGGAGACATTATGAGGGATTATCATAAGTTGCTAGTGGTCATCGATCCCACGACCGATGCGCAAGCGGCTTTAGATAGAGCCGTTGAACTGGCTAAACATCATCAAGCCGCGATTACCGTATTCCTGTCTATTTTTGACCTTTCTTATGAAATGACATCCATTCTATCCAGTGTAGAACGTGAAGCCATGCGTCAAGGGGTGATTAACCAGCGCAGCGCTTGGCTTGATGACTTATTGCAACCTTACCGCAATCAAGGCGCTCAGATTAATTCCGAAGTGGTTTGGCATAACCGTCCCTTTGAAAGCATCATCAATTTTGCGATGGAGCATCAGTTTGATTTAATTATCAAAGCCACCCATGCCCATGATAAATTGAAATCAGTGATCTTTACCCCAACCGATTGGCACCTCATGCGCAAAGCCCCGATGCCAGTACTGATGGTCAAAGATCATGCATGGGGCACCAAAGGCAAAATCTTATGTGCCGTCAATATCAACAGTGATGAAACCGATAAAGATAGCTTAAATCATATTATTGTTAAGCAAGGCATCTTGCTGGCTCGTCAATTTGATGCCGAAGTTCACCTTGTGAATGGTTATCCTGGTACACCGGTTAATTTAGCCATCGAACTGCCTGACTTTGATGCCAAAAGCTTTAATGATTCAATTAAAAATCAACACCAACAACGGATTGAACACTTAGCGCATCACTATGGTATTGCGACATCCTACTGCCATGTGGAAGAAGGCTTGCCTGAAGATGTCATTCCGCAAATGGCACAATCATTAGATGTGCAATTGGTCATCTTGGGCACCGTAGGCAGAACCAGCTTATCGGCAGCCCTCATAGGGAATACCGCTGAACATGTGATTGATTCGTTAGATTGTGACTTATTGGCAGTAAAACCCCAGGGATTTCGCTCGCCACTGCAGTCAAATTAAGCGACCGTGACTAAGCGCTTTACCCTATTGCCAAACAAATGCATAATACGCGCCCTGTAACTTAGCTGTCGGGCGCTTTTTTTATGTCAGAAGAATTAATCAAGAAGCAAATCACTCGTTTAAACAAATTACAGAAACGTCTTCGTCGTGAAGTCGGTTCTGCTATCGCCGATTACAACATGATTGAAGAAGGCGATCGTGTGATGTGTTGCCTTTCTGGCGGCAAAGACAGTTATGCGATGCTGGATATTTTATTAAACCTGCAAGCGCGAGCACCGATTAAGTTTGAGGTCGTCGCTGTCAACTTAGATCAAAAGCAACCAGGTTTCCCAGAAGACATCTTACCTGCCTATCTTGATACGCTTGGTGTGACTTACCATATTTTGGAAAAAGACACTTACTCTATCGTTAAAGATAAAGTGCCTGAAGGCAAGACCACCTGCGCCTTATGTTCTCGCCTGCGCCGTGGCACCCTCTATGGTTTTGCTCAGCGCATTGGCGCCACTAAAATTGCCCTGGGTCATCACCGAGATGACATCATCGAAACCCTATTTCTCAATATGTTTTTCGGTGGCAAGATGAAAGCCATGCCGCCTAAACTGTTATCTGATGATGGCGCCAACATGGTGATCCGACCATTAGCCTATTCTCGTGAAAAAGATATTGCGGAATATGCCGAGCTTAAACAGTTCCCGATCATTCCATGTAACTTATGTGGATCGCAAGAAAACCTCAAACGTCAAGCAGTCAAAGACATGCTCAAGTCATGGGATAAGCAGTTCCCAGGTCGCATTGAAACCATTTTTACCGCGATGCAAAATACGGCCCCGTCACAAGGCGTAGACAGAGAGCAATTCGATTTTCTCAGCCTAACACGCAATCCAAACGCTAAGCCCTCTGGTGAAGTGGCTGAGGCTGACTTACCCGCCTTCGATTTTATGGATGTGTCGAATTCCGGTCACATTGATCTCGATGCGGCCTCACGCCGTGACAACGAGCAACGTATCGACGTGGTTAGTGTATTTACACCTTAATTGCGCTGCGCGCATAAAAAAGGTCAGCAAATTGCTGACCTTTTTTGTGACATTACTTCACCCAAGGGCTAATAATTTGCGGGGCATGACTAAAGCCTAATGTCGTGGCTTCAGCGATTTGAGCGGCAGAAAATGTCCATTGTTTCGCTTCCCCTAAACTGCGGCCATTTAAGATAGCTTCACTGCTGTTAGTAAAGGTAAATTGCAGGCCTTTAAGCGGTTCATGGAACAAGCGCATTGGGAACCCTTTGAGCATCGCCTGTAAACTGTCCATCTCGTGATACAGTTGCTTCAAACGCTGGCTATCATAATTGGTACTCAATGCTTTCGCGCGAATTTGCACCGCTATCCCGCACTGACTTGCATCCCCTTCAATGTCGAGTTTCACCATGGCGCGATCTTGCTTTAACCTTTGATCATAGGGCAAAAATAGACGCTGCTCTTTGGTAAAAGTGACAGGAAAAGTTTCTTTTTCAGTGACGATACTGGCCTTATCTAACACACATTGAGCGTTTTTCGGCACACTAAAGGTTAATTCCACTAATTGCAGCTCAGCCTTATCGGCTTGCTTAATACGCGAAAAAAAGTCCTCATAGCTCAGCGACACTTCCGTTGCGCCCGCAGTACAACTCACTACAGTTAGCCAACCGACGACTCGTGCTAATCCTTTAACGTAATTCATGATTATCCTTCAGAGACTAAGAAATCTTGGTTGTGTTGAAGCATTTGTAACAGCTCATCAATATATTCGCCTTGACGCTCAGAATAATTAATCAAGCCATGAATGAGCGCCGTAGCGTTAGGTTCTTGACCGTCGCGGCGCATATCCAAGCGTATGGTTCTAAGCGTCTGATAAGCGGCGTTGGTATTGAGGTTACGCATATAAGAAGAGACCGAGGCGTTGACTGAGTCAAATTTAGCCACCTCATGGTTCATGCCTTCGGTGCGCGATAATGGCACTAAGCCGCAGCCCTTCTTAAAGCACCACTGACCAAAAAAATTGAAGCCCATACGCGCAAAGCGGCTGGTACCCCATCCCGATTCATTGGCCGCTTGGATCAGCACCATATTTTGCGGAATAACATCGACACGCTTAAGTAATCTTTGCAATCTCTCGGCATTGATTGCTTGAGGAGTTAACTTGTATTTTGAGGCGAGTGCAGTGAGGTAATCAACGGTATCGTCATCTAAGGTGTTACCAGCTTGTAATTGCTGCTGAAATTCGATAATCATCGATCTTTCTTTGGCGATAATGGCATTTTCTCTTTCAATCGATGGGGTTAAAAAATCAAAGAAGGCTATCTTCTTCTCCTTTACATCGGTAATGCTGTTAAAGTCTGGAATTTTTTCCGCTGCAACCTCAGTTTTTACCACCGTGGCGACTTTAGCTTGTTTTATCTCTAAATCGGGAATTAACCATACCCTTAACCCATAGATAATCACGATGGCCGCTGCTAGCGCCAATAGTGTTTTAGTCAACATACCCGTTTTCAATCACATACCCTTAGTTGGTCGTCATGGTCTAATAGACAGTCAAAAATTCGCTGCATTATAAAGTATTTATTTTAATTCACCAATTTAAGCACTCGCATCGCTACAATTTGAGTTAAAATACTAAGGTTAATTTAACGAATTATGGGAACTCATGGAGGAAAACCTGATGTCAGTTGATGTCATCCCCACCCCACCACAAGTCGTCGCCATCGGTGGTGGACATGGCCTAGGACGGGTGTTAGCTAGCATGTCCCATCTCGAAGATGCCCTTACCGGAATTGTTGCCACCACGGATAATGGCGGCTCTACGGGTCGATTACGTCAAAATCATCACTGTATTGCTTGGGGGGACTTACGCAATTGCTTATCGCAATTAGCCAGTCAACCGTCTGTAGGCTCGTTATTATTTGAGTACCGTTTCAAAGGCGATGATGAGATCAGTGGTCACAATCTTGGCAATCTGATGCTACACGCGTTAGATCAACTGTGTATTCGGCCATTAGAAGCGGTTAACCTCATCCGCAACATGCTTAATATTAAATCTAAACTTATCCCAATGTCTGAGCAACCCACCCATTTACTGGCATTAGATCATCAACAGCGGCAAGTATTTGGCGAGCTTAATATTGATGGCATGAATACCCCGCCGGCGAACTTAATGCTCGAACCTCAGGTCAATGCCACCTGTGAGGCAGTGATGGCCATCGCCCAAGCCGATTTAGTGATACTCGGTCCAGGCAGCTTTTTTACGAGTATTATGCCGCCTTTGTTACTGCCAAGCATTGCCAAAGCGATTGCCAGTACCCAAGCCGATATCGTATTTATCGATAATATTGCCGATGAACAGTCCAGCGCGAGTCAATTAAGTTTTGAAGACAAAATTAAATATTGCGAACGTTTCATTGGTCATGGACGGATTAACTACTATTTGAAACATGGCGAGAAGATGCAAACGGGACGTTTAATCCAAGCCCCTTTGGACAGCCGTAATCAACCGGGTCGTCATGAACGCCAAGTGTTGCAGCAATACCTCGAGCGTATTCTGACTAAGCATTATCAACAACCCCCCACTGAAGCGGCATAACGCCCATAAAAAATAAAAGCGAGCCACAAGCTCGCTTTATTAACTTTGAGGCGTCATTCACATCGAGTGTTATAACACCTGAGCAAGAGCTGCACAGATCACTGGCATGTTAGTTTTGGTCATACCGGCGACACTAATACGCCCCGAACCTACGATATATACCCCAAATTCATCACGCAAACGTGCCACTTGCGCAGGGGTTAAACCAGAGAAACTAAACATACCCGCTTGGCTGCGAATAAAACCAAAATCTTGCTGGACGCCTAAGGCTTCGAGGCTATCAACAAACAGACTGCGCATGCTGGCAATACGCTCACGCATTTCAGTCAATTCTTGTTGCCATTGCGCCGTTAATTCTTCATCGCCTAAGATGGTGCTGACAATCAAACCACCATGGGCCGGCGGATTTGAGTATAAAGCACGAATGGTGCGTTTTACTTGGCTGAAGGAACGCTGCGCTGTCTCCGCATCCACCGCAACCACGGTCACTGCTCCGACGCGTTCATTATACAAACCAAAGTTTTTCGAAAATGAACTGGCAACCATTAATTCAGGTACCAGCGCCGCAACGGCGCGTAAACCGGCAGCATCTTCCTCAATACCAACGCCAAAGCCTTGATAGGCAAAGTCAAATAGCGGCACGAGTTGGCGGTCACGACATAACTCGCCAATTTGTTGCCATTGCTGTAAGGTCGGATCGATACCCGTTGGATTATGGCAACAGCCATGCAGCAATACTAAATCGCCCGCTTGTGCTAGTTGTAATGACGCTAGCATCGCATCAAAATCCATATCATGAGTGTCGGCGCGGTAATAGCCATATTCCTTGACCTCAAGCCCCGCGGTTTCAAATATATTTTGATGGTTTGCCCAGGTCGGATTCGACACCCAAATCGACCGACTTGGGGTGTTTTTTAACAGGAACTCGGCAGCAACCCTTAATGCACCGGTCCCGCCTGGAGCTTGGGCAGCACATGCTCGGCCACTGCTGATAATTGGGTTAGTTTTACCAAATAATAAACCTAATACCCCAGCGTTATAGGCGTGTACCCCTTCAATACCTAAATAATTTTTACTGCTTTCTTGGCTTAATAAACGCTCTTCGGCACGCTTGACGCTGGCTAGCACGGGGGTGTTGCCAGCTTCATCCTTATAGATACCCACACCGAGATTCACCTTGCCTGGACGGGGATCGGCTTTAAATGTGTCGGTAAGTCCTAATATAGGATCGGCGGGAGCTAAGCTAACCTCAGTAAAAATCATGGGTACGTTCCTGATATAATGATAATTGAGCGAGTACCAATGCTAACCGAATTCATTAATAAACTCAGCTAGTAAACCTACAAATATTTTCATAATGGTGAATTATTGAAGAAAATTCATTAGACACTGTCACTCATTACTAAATCGAAAACGTTAATGAGTGACAGCTTAAGTGCGTTAGCTCGTTTGCGGTCGAGATAGACCAAAATGGTGATAGGCGCGATCACTGGCGATACGGCCTCGCGGCGTGCGTTGCACAAACCCTTGTTGGATCAAGAAAGGTTCAAGCACATCCTCAATGGTTTCTCTCTCTTCGCCAATGGCCGCGGCTAAATTATCTAAGCCTACCGGTCCGCCACCAAACTTATCAATAATGGCGAGTAACAATTTTCTATCCATAAAATCGAAGCCTTCGGCGTCAACATCCAGCAAGTTCAGCGCTTGCTCAGCCACATGGCCATTGATGATGCCATCGTGCTGCACTTCAGCATAATCGCGAACACGGCGTAATAACCGATTGGCAATTCTTGGGGTTCCGCGGGCACGCCGCGCCAGCTCTTTGGCACCTTCTGCATCCATTTCCACCCCCATGACGCGAGCACTACGACTGACGATGGTGGCTAAATCTTCCACATTGTAAAATTCAAGTCGCAACGGAATGCCAAATCTTGCCCGTAATGGCGATGTCAGCGAGCCTGCGCGAGTAGTGGCACCAATCAATGTAAACGGCGGTAAATCGAGTTTGATAGAACGAGCAGCTGGCCCTTCACCTATCATAATATCCAGTTGATAGTCTTCCATCGCGGGATACAATATCTCTTCTACAACAGGGCTTAATCGATGAATTTCATCGATAAAAAGCACATCACCCTCTTCTAAATTCGTCAGTAATGCAGCGAGATCTCCCGCTTTTTCAAGCACAGGTCCTGAGGTCGATTTAATATTTACCCCCATTTCATTGGCCACGATCATCGCCATGGTGGTTTTACCTAACCCTGGCGGACCGTAGATCAGCATATGATCAAGTGCCTCACCACGGTTTTTGGCCGCTTGGATAAACACCGCTAATTGACCACGGGCTTCATTCTGACCAGTATATTCTTCCAGCAATTTAGGACGCATTGCCCGGTCAATGACTTCTTCTTGCTGTCCTTGCGCCGCAGGATGAATTAGACGATCGGCTTCTATCATATCAAACCTTATAACATGGCCTTAAGGGCGGCTTTAATCAGAGTTTCACTGTCCATATCTACCGTCATCACTTGGCTAACCACGCGACTGGCTTGTGCAGGCTTGTAACCCAGCGCCAAGAGTGCCGCAATGGCATCTTCTTCGGCGCTGTTTGCTTGCGGTACTGACTTAAAGTTGGACTGTAAAACGAATTCTTTTTCATTACCGCTGGCAGTAGACATCAGCGATTTTAATTTGTCGCGCATTTCAACTAACAATCGCTCGGCGGTTTTCTTGCCAACCCCAGGCAATTTAACCAAGGTCGCCACATCGTCACGCTCAACACTCTGGACAAACTCATTTGCGGTCATGCCTGAGAGTATGGTTAACGCCAGCTTAGGACCAACCCCATTGGTTTTGATCAACAATCTAAATAAAGATCGCTCTTGTTTATGGATAAAACCATAGAGTAATTGCGCATCTTCTCGCACCACAAAATGCGTGTAAATCGAGACCGACTGCTGCAGTTCAGGAAGTTCGTAAAAACAACTCAGAGGCATTTGTACTTCGTAACCCACGCCATTAACATCAATCAAGACATCTGGCGCTTGTTTTTCCAGTAAGATCCCTTGTAATCGACCAATCATCTATATCTTCCATAGCTTCGAGAATTTGCCCGGCCGCCTAATGCCACTAGGCTTTGACAGGTATGATAATGACACATGGCAACGGCCAATGCATCTGCCGCATCGGCTTGAGGCGGTGCTGGTAACTTTAATAATGCACTCACCATATGCTGTACTTGTGCTTTTTCGGCGCGCCCAGTCCCCACCACCGAGTTTTTTATTTGGGTGGCGCTGTATTCGGCCACGGGCAAGTCAGCATTCATCGCCGCGACGATGGCCGCCCCACGCGCCTGACCTAGCTTGAGCGCAGAATCCGCATTTTTTGCCATAAATACGCGTTCAATGGCAAATTGATCGGGTTGGTATTGGCTAATGATTTGACTTAGCCCATCAAAAATTTGCTTGAGACGTAACGATAATTCATCCGATGAGGTCCGAATACAACCACTGCCTAGGTAGATTTGTTGCCGGCCGACACATTTAATCACGCCATAGCCAGTGATCCTAGAGCCAGGGTCAACCCCCAAAATAATGCTCATATCATCCCTTATTCAAGCATTGCCATGATGTCATCGCTGATGTCGGCATTATGATAGACTTCTTGAACATCATCATGATCTTCTAAGGTATCGATTAAACGTAAGAACTTAGGCGCCGTCGTGGCATCAAGATCGGCTTTAGTCGCTGGTATCATGGTGACTTCGGCATTAGTCGCCTCAAAGCCAGCATTATCGAGGGCATCTTTGATAGTACCGAAAGTATCTGTGCTAGTGAACACATCAATCGCGCCATCATCATGCATGATGACATCATCGGCACCGGCTTCTAATGCCGCGTCCATTAGGCTATCTTCATCCACACCGGCCGCGTAAGAAATCACCCCAAGCTTACTAAATAAATAAGCAACACTGCCATCGGTGCCAAGATTACCGCCCGATTTAGAAAATGCATTACGCACCCCAGACACGGTACGGTTACGATTGTCTGTCATGCACTCGACCATCACGGCGGTGCCACCAGGTCCATAACCTTCATAGATAATAGTTTCAAGATCAACACCGTCCATTTCACCGGCGCCACGTTTAATCGCACGTTCAACCGTATCACGGGTCATATTATTGGATAAGGCTTTATCAATCGCTGCCCGGAGCCTTGGGTTCGCATCGGGATCGGAACCTCCTTCGCGAGCGGATACGGTCAATTCTCGTATGAACTTGGTAAATAACTTGCCACGCTTGGCATCTTGCGCCGCTTTGCGATGTTTTATGTTGTCCCATTTACTGTGACCTGCCATACCTATCTCCTAGATACCCTGAAAAACAAACCGAGGCATAAGCCTCGGTGTGGTGGGGATTAAGCCTCTTTGGCATCTGCCTTTGGTAAGACGCCGATGCCGAGCTCAAGCAATTGCTGAGGATTGGCATGTCCTGGCGCATTGGTCAATGGACACGCTGCCGTGGTGGTTTTCGGGAATGCCATCACATCACGAATAGACTGAGCGCCGGTCATCAGCATGATCAAGCGGTCTAAACCGAATGCAAGACCTGCATGTGGCGGCGTGCCATAACGTAAGGCTTCGAGTAAGAAACCAAATTTTTCTTTGGCTTCTTCATCGTCGATACCCAGAATACGGAATACCGTGCTTTGCATATCTTGATGATGAATACGAACCGACCCCCCCCCTAATTCACAGCCATTGAGCACCATGTCATAGGCATCGGATACCGCATTCGCAGGATCGGCAGCCAATTGCTCAGCGCTCACACCACGTGGCGCAGTGAATGGATGGTGGACAGCATATAAACGTCCATCGGCTTCTTCAAACATCGGGAAGTCAACCACCCATAATGGCCGCCATTCACCTTGCAGTAAGTCTAAGTCTTCACCCAGCTTCAAGCGTAAAGCACCCATGGCTTCGGCAACAACATTGGCTTTATCAGCACCAAATAAAATGATATCGCCATCATTGGCTTGGGTACGCGCTAAAATACCTTCAACCATCTCTTCGCTTAAGAACTTAAGCACTGGTGATTGAATGCCTTCCATTCCTTGGCTCTTGTCGTTGACCTTCATCCACGCTAAACCTTTAGCGCCGTAGATGCCAACATACTTAGTGTAGTCATCAATTTGCTTACGACTTAAGCTGGCACCATTAGGTACACGAATCGCAGCGACGCGCCCTTTCGGATCTTCTGCTGGGCCTTTAAACACAGCAAACTCAATGCCTTGTAATAAATCGGCAACATCGACTAATTCTAATGGATTACGTAAGTCAGGCTTATCAGACCCAAAACGACGCATCGCCTCATCCCAGGTCATGCGCGGGAATTCACCGAGATCCACATTCATCAGCTCTAAGAACAAGCCTCGGATCATTTCTTCTGTTTTGGCCATCACTTGGTCGGATGACATAAACGAAGTTTCGATATCGATTTGGGTGAATTCTGGTTGACGGTCAGCACGTAAGTCTTCATCACGGAAACATTTTACAATTTGATAATAGCGATCAAATCCCGACATCATCAGTAATTGCTTAAATAATTGTGGTGATTGTGGTAACGCAAAAAACTGACCTTTGTAGGTACGGCTTGGTACTAAGTAATCACGCGCCCCTTCAGGAGTCGCCTTAGTTAAAATGGGCGTTTCAATATCTAAGAAACCATTGCCATCCAAGAAGCGGCGGACCGCACTTGTCACTTTAGCGCGGAAAATTAAGCGCTCGGCCATTTCTGGGCGACGTAAATCCAAATAACGGTATTTCAGACGTTGTTCTTCGGAGTTATTTTGGAAGTTGTCCATGCTCAGCGGTAAGGGCGCTGCAGCATTGATAATTGTCAGGTCTTGGCCTAAAACTTCAATTTCGCCGGTCTTCATATCAGCTTTTATTTGTGAGTCAGGACGGGCACGAACCAGACCCTTAACTTGAACACAAAACTCGCTGCGTAAACTACTAGCCAGCTCGAAAACTTCGGCTAAATCGGGATCATAAACAACTTGGATCAGGCCTTCGCGGTCACGCAGGTCTAAAAAGATCACGCCACCCAAATCACGGCTGCGGTTAACCCAACCGACCAAGGTAACTTCTTGTCCAAGATGAGACTTATTGACGTCTCCACAATAATGAGTGCGCATCTAACTCTATCCTTTATCCGGTGACCGGCAAGTGGAAAAACTGATTACAAAATTAAACAGGCATTATAGAGAAATTATCTCGATTACCAAAGTCCTTCTCAGCCAGTCGGCCAAGGATCGCACAGATTATTGGTGAAAATTGACTTTTGATGGCTATTTACGCTGTTCTCGTCCGCCAAGATGCAAAAAATACGGTTGCTTAGCTGCCATTGCCTGAGCGCACATAAGATCGGCGCTACGCATTAAGCTGATGCCGTCTTGGGCATCAGTAGGATACATAGCCGCGCCCATGACCACGGCAACATTCGGTTTGGCACTAGCCAATAAGCTCGATAGGCGCTGATGTAGCTCTTCGATTAACAGGCACAATTGCTGTCTATCATCTACTTGTTGAATTAATGCGACAAAGGAATTGGTTTGCCACGGGTCAATCGGATCTGACGCGCGCACACAGCGCTGACTGGCATCGATAAATACGCGTTGTTGCTCTAGGCTAAGTAAATGAAACTCGGGAATATCAATCATGACTACCGCAAAATTCCCGCCATATCGCCGATAACAATCGATTGTATACGCTAAACGATTATCCCACAGTTGGCGGGCTCTATTCGCCTCATCCATCTCGAGGCAGGGTAACTCCTGAGTCTTCACATCGGTGCCATCAAGGCCATGACGCCTACGTCGACCTTTCATAATGAGCAGCAAAATAGTCAGTAGTGCGGCGACTACCCAGCCGAGTTTAGCCGCCCACCCCTGCCAAGATGACAATAGCGCTTTATCTGCGGATTTAAGGGGTTGCGCCGCTAGAATGGCTTTCTTTTCATTCAATCCTAAGCCATATAAGGCTTTATCAAACATCGGCAACAACGGGGCAATCGCGTGATGTAGGCCAATTTGACTAAAGCTTTGAGGTAAGCCAGATAAGAGTTTCAACTCAGCCCAATCATCGTCGGCATACACTTTAATGGCGGCCGCTTTACCAAAAAATATGTCCACCTTGCCTTGTTCGACCGCTGCCACACCTTCAGCGGTACTTTTCACCAGAACCGGCAATAATTGTGGGGCTAAGCGCATGATTGAATGTATAATTTGATAAACTTCAACCATGGCAACTTTATATTGAGGCAACTGGTCGAGACGGGGAAATAATCCCGCTTGCTCACGGCTTAACATCGCCCATGGATTCGGCCAATACCCTTGAGTAAACACCACGGTTTGCTCGCGTTTATCATCTTCAATAATACTGGCCACCATGTCCACCTCACCTTGCAGTAAAGCGGTTTCAAGGGCTTGCCAATGTGGGTATTGTTTAAACTCAATCCCGATGCCAAGTCCTGATGAGAGGTGATCGGCAACCCCGCGATTAATGCCGGAAAATTCACCATTGGCATCGGTATATTCAAATGGAAACCAGTTGGGGATATAGCCCATAGTAATGTTGGGATGGCGCTTTACAATTGCTCGCTCAGCGGCCGACAGTTGAATCGATTGATGCTGATTGGTCAGCCAATGTTCATCATGATTAATTAGCCACCGCTTTTCAATGTCCATCACTGACGCGGCCGATAGTTCGGCAAACTGTTCAATCAATTGATGTTGCAATGCATAGTCTTCTGGTTGCACCATGACATAGATATCGCTGCCAAAGTGAATAGCGTCATGTGCTTCAACCAAGCCCCATTTATCTTGCAGTAACAACTGTTGTTCAATCCACGGCTTGGCGCCCACAAAACCTTGAATATCGTTTGACTCGACTGCAGCCAAGAGAGAAGAAAGACTATGATACGGCTTTAACACCACCTGTGGTAATTGCTGCTGTAGTTGCTCTAGATAGGGTGCAGAAGCAAATACCCCTACTGTATGCAGATCTGCGCTATCGCGACCAGGTGACATAAACAGAGTACTGTTAACTTGATATAACAACACTGCTGGCATTAATTCACGAGCAGTATGGCGACCTTTGGGCATGGCAATATGTACTTGTGCCTGCTGGTTAACCACCGCCTCAATTGACTCGGCCATAGTCCCAGCAACAAATTGAATATCTTGGTTATTGCGTTGAGCAAACTGGCGCCAAATATCAATGTAGAAACCTTGTAATTGTCCGTTATCACCAAAGGAAACAAAGGGAGCAACATCTGTTTGGCTAGCAATGGTCAATGTGCTGTTAGGCCAAGGCGCTGGCGAATGATGATCTAATAATGCCAACCCTTTGGGGGTGGCTAACCAGCTAGAAAACGTCTCGAACCCTTGTCTTTGGGAGATGTTCGCATTACGGGCAAGTCCAGCGGCAAACGCCCCATCACCAAGATACGAGCGCGTATGTTTAGGGTAATTCATCAAGACATCTAGCCGAGCTGGCCATTGATAGAGCAAGCTCTCATTAGCCACAAACGCGCTGACTTCACTCGCGATAATTGCTTGATATAAGGCGTGGTTATTCTCATAAATCCGCAAGCTAAGATCGGGGTAGGCTTGGCCAATTAACCATTCGCCCCAACTGCCCTTCACTGCGGCAATTTGTTCATCCGCTATGGACGATAGCGGTTTATTGGCCAGAGAGTGATGCCGATATAAATACACGGGCAATGACAACATCGCGGAGGATAGTTGTCGCCGCTGCTGATGATAAGGGGTCATCGGAATGCCTAATATCACCGGCATTCCTTCCATTTCTAACTGCGGATGGTGGCCAATAAATGTCTGCCACAAATGGGGTAACGCGCCAACATTATTTCCATTAATGTCTTTAAATTGATAAGGATAGCCACTAAACTCATGCTGTTCATCCAGCAAATGCTCTGGCACCTCAACCGCCACGCTATTGGGGGTGACTGGGTCTGCGTAACTATGATCAACGACCATCGCGGTTAATGATGTGTAAAAAATGAGAATCAGCGACGTAAAACGCATAGCAAAACGCCATCCTTAGTGTTAGTAAAATGCTACCAATAAGTTACCAGGCGATATTAGACCTAAAAATGTACCAAATTACCAGCACTGTACTTGCCGCTCAAGCTGAGCATTCGTTAAAATAAGTGCTTATCCATAACCATTGAGTATGAGATGCATTCTTCTCAAGACACTATTTACGCACAGGCAACCGATGTCATCGCCGATTTTGCCTTCGATAGCAAAGTTGCCGGTGTGTTTAATGACATGATCCGTCGCTCCGTGCCTGGCTATGCGCAAATCATCAATACCTTAGGTGATCTTGCGGAGCGATTTGTCACCCCAAACAGCCATGTGTATGATTTGGGCTGTTCTTTAGGTTCCGCGACCTTAAGCATTCGCCGTCATATTGAAGGTCGCAAGGCTACCATTATCGCTGTTGATAATAGTGAGTCGATGTTGGCTCGCTGTCGTGAAAATCTACATGCCTATCGTAGCGATATTCAAGTTGACTTAGTCTGCGCGGATATCCGTGATATTCAATTTAACAATGCCTCAATGGTGATCCTCAATTTCACTCTGCAATTTTTACCCCCTGAAGATAGAGATGCGTTGATCGCGGCTATCTACGCTGGCATGCAACCCGGTGGCATTCTCGTCATTTCTGAGAAGTTATGCTTTGATGATGAGGTGATCCAGCAACTACTGGATGAACGTCATTTAGATTTTAAGCGGGCTAATGGTTATAGTGAACTTGAGATCAGTCAAAAACGCAGCGCGTTAGAAAATGTGATGAAACCCGACACCATGGAAAAACATCAAGCGCGGTTAGCAGCCACTGGCTTTAAGCATTTTAGCCCCTGGTTTCAGTGTTTTAATTTCACATCTATGGTGGCCATTAAGTGATCAGCTTTAGCAGCTTTTATAAACAAATAGCCGATTCTAATTTGCAACATTGGCTAGAGACCTTGCCAGCTATTCTCGGTGAATGGCAGCGTCAACATAAGCATGGCAACCTGCCAAAATGGGAAAAAGTTCTTAATAAACTAAATTTTCCAGCACCTGAGCATATCGATTTAACTGACAGTGTGACCATTGGAACCCCGGAGCAATTAGCTGCAGGGGACATACAGAAATTACATAACTTACTCAAAATGTTTGCCCCATGGCGCAAAGGTCCTTTTTATATTCATGGCATTCATATTGACACAGAATGGCGATCAGATTGGAAATGGGATCGCGTCTCCCCGCATTTGTCACCATTAAAAAATCGCACCGTATTAGATGTCGGGTGCGGTAGTGGCTATCACATGTGGCGCATGTTAGGTGGCGGAGCTAAACGTGTGGTTGGCATCGACCCATCACCATTATTTTTGTGTCAGTTTGAAGCCGTTAAACGCTTAGAAGGCACGGATAAGCCAATCCATCTCCTGCCATTAGGCATCGAGGAATTACCGCCATTAGATGCCTTTGACACTGTGTTCTCAATGGGCGTGCTTTACCATAGACGTTCACCCATCGATCATTTACTCCAATTGCGCGATCAATTGCGCAATGACGGTGAATTGGTGCTAGAAACATTAGTGGTCGATGGCGACGAAAATACGGTGTTGGTCCCCACAGATCGTTATGGGAAAATGAACAATGTGTGGTTTTTACCTTCGGTAGCCGCATTAACCTTATGGTTAGAAAAGTGTGATTTTACCGATGTTCGTTGTGTCAACCTTGATGTAACCTCGTTAGCCGAACAACGTAGTACTGAATGGATGCCTAATGAATCTTTGGTCGATTACCTCGCCAATGATGACATTACTCGCACGGTAGAGGGTTATCCAGCACCAAAACGTGCCACAATTATTGCACGTAAATTAGCCAGCAATGCCGAGTCAGTCTGAACGCGGTCTTAGTTGCTGTAAAAAATTCATACCATAGTCAATGGAACAAACACTATGATGAAATCTAAAATTGCGATCACTGTAAGCATGTTATTTCTCGCGGGCTGTGCGATGAATACCAAGCAACCGACACCAAGCCCCTTGACTAATGACCAATTAGTCAAGGGGCTGCAACAGCAGCAAACCGAACTAGTTAATGCCCTCAGTAGCATCTGCACTCAGCAGCAACCCGCGTTGGATAATCTCCAGCAAGAAATAAAAATACTGCAAGAAAAAGTCGATGCCGTTGATCGGCAAACCGTGCCGATGGTGGCCCCAACCCCCGTAGCGTGTCCTGAAGATAGTCTTGGAGAAAAAGTCATCTTAGGCGAAGTTGAGTTTGTATTTATTGATGAGCTGCAAGCCGGATTTGATACTCGTATCGATACCGGGGCTGAATCCTCGTCATTAGATGCACGCAATATTATTTTATTTGAACGCGATGGTCAGCAATGGGTGCGTTTTGATGTCAATGCCGACGGTAAAGATACGCCGTTAAAAACATTTGAGTCAAAAGTCGAACGCTTTGTCCGCATCAAGGGCGATGAAAGTCATAGCAGTGGTGACCGCCGTCCGGTGATCTCGGCTCACTTGCAAATTGGTGACTATAAAGCCGAAACCAGCTTAAACCTTAATGACCGCAGTGGCCTCGAGTACCCGCTACTTCTCGGCCGTAAGTTTATGAAAGACATAGCCGTCGTCGATGTCAGCCAAGCGTATTTGCACGGCAAGACACTCCCCTCCATGAGCAATAATTCAAACTAAGGCCGTCGGATGCAATCTCGTACTCCCTTTTATATTTTGGTGGCGCTACTGTTAGTCACTGGCATAGGTTCAAGCGTCTTTCGTGGCATTGAGCACAATGTTCCCTTTTTGCCTGGTAAACAAGTTCAAAGCTGGGCGGTTGATGCTAAGATCAGTTTTCAAGGGATTAATGAACCGGCAGAGGTTTCGTTTACCTTACCACAAGATCCGGCATTTGAAGTGTTAGCTGAAAATGCCAGCTCCCCGGGCTATGGCATGACCATCGGCGATATTCACGGCCAACGTCGGGTCATTTGGTCCAGCCGCGAAGCCGTTGGCGGCCAAAATTTATACTACAAATTGACGTTAGTCCCCACAGGTCAAACCCAGATCTTAACGGACGTGACGCCTCCCGTGCCTGAGTCTTACCCATGGCCAGCCACCGAAATGACCGCAGCGCAACAAGTGGCCGATAGCGCTTGGCAAAAAAGTGCCAGTAATCTCACCTATGCTCAGCAAGTGATGCAAGCGATTAGTGCCACCGAACGTAGTCAAAATATGGAGTTATTATTATCCAATAATACCCCTACCCAATTATTCGTTCGTCTATTACAAGATAAAGGCATCGCCGCACACGAAGTGAGTGCCTTAAAGCTTGAAGATCAACGCCGCCGCCAAACGCTGCGCCCTATGGCTGAAATGTATCAAGATGGCCAATGGTACTTGTTTGATGTAGTGACGGGCACTCAAGGGCGTGCAGATGACGTGCTGTTATGGGAGCGTCACGGCCAATCGGTATTAGATGTGGTCGGTGGTACAAACTCACAAGTGAGTTTTTCCATGCTCAAAGATACCCGCAGCGCGTTAGCCACATCGATTGACATGATGCGCAACGCCAATGATTTAGATTTCTCGTTATACGCACTGCCGTTAGAAGAACAGAATCTGTTTAAAGGGATCTTACTCATCCCCGTCGGCGTGCTGGTGGTGGTATTTTTGCGAGTGATTATCGGTTTTCGCACTTCGGGCACCTTTATGCCGGTCCTGATTGCCCTCGCCTTTATTCAAACAACCTTACTCACTGGCTTGATCGGATTCTTATTGATCGTGGCGTTTGGCCTGATGATCCGCTCCTATTTATCAAAACTTAACCTGTTACTGATCTCACGGATATCGGCGGTCATTATTGTGGTTATTGGTATCATAGGTTTGTTTACAATTCTGTCTTACAAGTTTGGCTTAAGTGAAGGATTAACCATTACTTTCTTCCCGATGATCATTTTGGCATGGACCATTGAGCGGATGTCGATTTTGTGGGAAGAGGAAGGCGCTAAAGAAGTCGTGATCCAAGGCGGAGGCAGCTTATTAGTCGCGACCTTAGCCTACCTCGCAATGAGTGCCACTTGGGTGCAGCATTGGGTGTTTAATTTCCTCGGTATTCACTTAGTGATCTTGGCATTAGTGTTATTGATGGGCCAATATACTGGTTATAAAGTACTTGAGTTAAAACGCTTTAAGCCCTTGGCTGGAGAATGACTATGATGTTCGCCTCGCCATGGAAGCTTAAGCAAGCGGGTGTCTTAAGCATGAATAAACGCAATATTGATTATATTGCGCGATATAACCCCCGCAAATTTTATAAACGTGTAGACGATAAGCTAATCACCAAGCAATTGGCATTGGCCAACAATATTGCGGTGCCGGATTTAATCGGCGTCATTGCGGAACAACATCAAATTGCCAATATTCCTACCATGCTTGCTGGCCATCAGGGGTTTGTTATCAAGCCCTCTAAAGGCTCAGGAGGTAAAGGCATTTTAGTGATCACTCAAGTGGAAAATGGCCGCTTTTATAAGCCCAGTGGCCAAGAAGTTACCCCGAGTGAAATCGATCGTCACGCCTCCAATATTCTCAGTGGCTTATTTTCATTAGGCGGAAAGTCCGATGTTGCCATCGTTGAAGGGCTTATCCAATTTGATCCCATTTTTGATGGCTTTAGTTATGAAGGTGTCCCAGACATACGCCTAATCGTATTCAAAGGCTACCCCGTGATGGGCATGTTGCGCTTATCGACCAGTGCCTCCGATGGCAAAGCTAACCTGCACCAAGGCGCTGTCGGTGTTGGGCTAGATATTGCTACCGGCAAAGGGATCCGCGCAGTGCAATTTAATCAACCGATTATCCATCATCCAGATACCGGTTTGGAGTTAGTTAAAATACAAGTGCCTCATTGGGACACCTTATTACATACGGCCTCTAGCGCCTATGAAATGAGTGAGCTTGGCTATTTAGGTACCGACATGGTACTGGATAAAGAAAAAGGCCCCTTGATGCTGGAGCTTAATGCACGCCCGGGGTTGGCAATTCAAATTGCCAATGGCCTCGGCATTTTGCCCAGACTCCAGCATGTCGAACGATTGCGCGACCAGCCGTTATCCGTCGCGCAGCGAGTTGAGTATGCCAAAGCTCACTTTGGAAGTGCGAATTAATGAGCCGTTTTGCCTCTGGCATGTTTGGCTTAATCATGAGCTGTTGTTGGTCATCGATGGCCAGCGCAGCAAATGACCCCTTATCGGTGTTGCAAACATGTCAGGAGCTGCTTCAGCCCCAACCATCGTTCGTCTTAAATAACCAGCCTGAGATAGCCGCCAAGCAAATCGATGAGTTACTTAGCCCACTGAGTCGTTTGTATTTTGACCTATTTCACTTAAGTGAACTTCCCAGTGGCGTAGGGTTTAAACAAGCTCTCACTCGTTGCCAAATTGTGCTCGGCGATCGACTACAAACCATTTTATTGAGCGCGCCGATTCAAGCCTGGTTACCCCATGGCTTATTATCTAGTGATGCGGATGTCCGCCAATTTGCCCAGCGTATCGATATCCTCAATCAGCAGCGTCTAGCGCCCCAACAAAAAGGGTTTTTATCCACCCTAGAAGCCAGTATTCATTACCATTTAGCCAATTCTGACTTTAGTTTACGCCTCGATAATCCCCAATGTTTAGCTTTAGATATTCGTGGCGATAATGTCACGGGCCAACTGGCAGAATACTTACTGCGAGAGCCCAGTAGCCAGTGCCGCCAAAGTAGTTGGACGGCCTACCAACAACGAGCTCAATCGCGCAATAGCCAAGCGCTTAACGCCCTCGCCGCCTTAAGGCAGACTCAAGCCAATGAGCAAGGATTGGCTAACTACAACAATTTACAATTGCTCAATACCCCGATGGCGAGCGAGGAACAGCGGCGAGACTTTATCAAACAAGCCAGCCATCATCCCAGCGCAATGGCGCCTTGGAGCCTGTATCAAACATTAACCAAACAACAAAAATCGGCTCAAAGCGCGATGTCGACCGCCATCATTCTTGAGGCGTGGCGCCACAAGCTCACCTCATTAGGCTATCAGATTGTCGGCCCCCCTCATCACTGGCAAATGAGTTATCAAGACCGTGCACTGGGTAGCGTGATGTTTAATGGCAAGGATCAAAGTAAAACCCTATTGCACATTCAGTCCCTTGCTGCCAGACCAGCACAAATAGCTCAGGTAGTTTTAGATTACCCCATCAATATCAATAGCTGGCAACAAGTCAACGAGGTGCTAGCCGTTTTTGCCCAAGCCATCGTCACTGTCAGTGCCAGTAGCCAGTTCAGTCTCAATAATCATAATGAATTAACCGGTGAACACGATTTTCTCGCAAAGTACTGGCTAATCAAAGTATTGACTCCAGCCTACCATCCTTGGTTTCGCATCGGCGAGCGTGAGCAAACCCTTAAACATTACCGGGAAAATTGGCAACTGTTTCAAGCCGCTGCCATTATTGATTTTTATGGTGATGAACTTGATTTACCAACACATTTTAACCAATTATTTGGCGCGCCTTGGCCACTCGCTGACAACGCATTTTACGGTATATCAGAACTAACCTCGGGCGCCAGTGTGATGACTCGGCTGTGGGCGCAAGCCATGGCAAATTATCTATATCAGCTCACTCCCGCCTGCCGTGAGTTAGCCGATAAGCAAATGACACATTTGCTATTAGTTAATCCTTCACATCATAGTTTACAGGAACGGCTGACACCACTGTTAGCGCCACACAGTTTACGCACTTTACCCATAGGAAGTTTTTACTATGACAATGATGTTCCCCCTCAAGCGCTCACTCGCGAGTCTCATCTTATGTGCACTAAGTTACGGCAGTTACGCCCGTGACATGGTCAATGCACCGGTACCCGCGTTCGATTATCAGCAGATATCCAGCAGTATTCAAACCCATCTGGAACGTCATTTATACCAACTGCCACCGCGTGTCTTAGGTCACTATGGCATTCGCATGTATCGCATGACTGGCGATGAAAAGTATGCCAATGCCGCGCTAACCGATTTGTATGTGGTCAGTTCGACTCAAGCGTTTTATGCCTGCCAACTCAATGATAAACAATTTGTCACGGCGCAAGCTCAGCAAGCTATCGATAAACTCGGTAAAGGTCCACGCGCCAAAGCCAGAAAGAAAGCACTGGCCCCCTTCCCTGAGTTTCTGTTTTATACCGATATTTTACTGAGAACCAGTAGCCGTATTGACGAATTTGGCCTTGAAGGTCCGTGTCATGACCAATTGCTCGCCGGCTTAAAAGCCTCTGATTTGAAGCAGGGATTAACGGATCCCGCCATGATCAAAGCCTGGGCGGCGCAACTGATTAATTATGCTTATTGGGCCAAACAAATCGGGGTGGGCGATTACATTGAACAATACAAGCAAGCATTCAATGCCGTGTACCCAGCCAACCAAGATAAACAGCTGAGCAAGGCACAGTTTCGAAATAAACTCTATGGCATGACGCACTTTATTTTTGCTGACAGTCAATATTATCAACGCTCAGTTGATGCCGAGAAATTCGCGTGGATCCTATCTTACTTTGAAGCCAATATTGACCGTATTCTAACCGATGCCACGGCAGATATTATCACCGAGGTGGGTATTAGTTTCTTACTGGCTGGCCAAGAAAATAACCCCGTCGTCGATAAAACCAAAGCCGCCATCAGCGCCCAATATAATGCTGAATATCAGGTCATACCTTCGCCGCGAGGCAATCCGGATTTAGCCATGGGAGAACATAGGAATGTGTTAGCTATCATGTTGTTTAACTGGCCAAAAACCTTACATAAAGGCCCATTACTTGGCGAATTATCAGCCACTAAACACTTATTACCCAAACAAGTGTCAGTGCTGCAGTCGCCACAGTGATAGACAATAGGCGCTCGGTAGTATGCCGCCAACATAGGCGCTTATAATGTACCGTTTTTAGCTGATAAAAGGGGCCGCTATGGCTAATGCCGATCAGTTAAGACAGATCGCTTGACGATCTCACTGAAAGGATCAAAATCCGATGACCCCTTGTCATCGGATTTTTTTATGCAACTTTCAGAAGCTTTGGCGCGTACTCATATCAAT